>NZ_JABULX010000009.1 GCF_013328345.1 Marinifaba aquimaris | reverse complement strand
TCTTGGCACAAAGCCTATCATTCTCGAGTCAGCGCTATTATCTCTGTTGTCACCTAGCACTAAATAATGGTTGGCTGGTACTTCAACTTCGGCAAAACTAGCTGACAACGTGTTCGCTTGCTCTAAGCGAATGTTATATTGATGCCCAGCCATTTTTTCTTTTACTACTAAATGGTCATCTGCCATTTGCATTTCAGATAGCGCAATAGCCTGGTCATTAATAAACAATTGATGCTGTTTCATGGCAACGCGATCACCAGGTAAACCAACCACTCTTTTAACTAAGCGCTTATCAGAAACTTTAGAATCAAAAATAACAATGTCACCTCGCTTTGGCTGACCTGTTTGTATTAATGAGATATGAGTAAAAGGTACACGTAAATCATAAGCCATTTTATTGACCCAAATTCGATCGCCTTCTTTAATTGTTGGTTGCATTGAACCTGTAGGTACATCACTCCAATCGGCGATAGCACTTCTGAAGATCAACATTGATGTAATCAGTACAATAAAAGATAAATTTTGCTTAATTAGCTTGCCCATAGGTTGTATCTATTCCATTTAAACATTGAACTAGTCCGATTAAATTAAATTAGATAAGTTCTAAAGATTGAGACAAGCCACCAAAAAATCGAGATAACACTTCAGGTAAATCATGGTGTAAAAATAAATTTACACCATTTACATACAGATCGATTCTCAACAGTAAAGATAAATTTCCACTAAAACTGGCACCACTTCATTCAATCAGTATAATTTTGCGCCCCATTAACGAGGAGTGAAGTATGTCAGCGACTGTCTCTGAACAAAAAATGATAAGACACCCTATTATTGAAGACTTTCTTGCCTGTGTTTGTGCCAGTTTCCTTATGGCTTTAGGCGTTATGTTTTTCAAAGAAGTTGGCTTATTAACCGGTGGAGCCGCGGGTATTGCCCTGATTATTGATCAACTCACCAATTTATCTTTTGGCCAAGCATTCGCTCTACTTAATTTACCTTTTTACATTCTTGCTTGGTTCAGAATGAGTAAACGCTTCACAATTAACAGCGTTATTTGTGTCGTATTAATTTCAATTGTCGTGGATCAGCTTCATTTTCTGGTTAGCCTAGAAAATATTGACCCTATCTTTGCCGCACTAATGGGTGGCTCTATGATGGGGATTAGCCTGATCATGCTATTCAGGCATCAATCAAGTGCAGGCGGCTTAGGTGTATTAGCATTATTCCTACAAGATAAATTTGGTATTCGCGCAGGAAAGTTCCAGATGGCTGCTGATGTAATGATACTTGTTGCCTCATTTTTCTTGGTCAGCCCTTATTTATTAGTGCTTTCTGTAGTAGGCGCAATTGTCCTTAATGTCCATATCGCACTTAATCACAAACCGGGACGTTACAATATTACGGGGTAAATTCCAGACAAAAAAAAGCCCGTCGGGAAACGGGCTCGCTATAAATTGGCTCAGGGGTTTTAAACAAAAATACATTCCAATTACATATATTCAGACGCTCGTAATAACAATTAGTTCAAATTATTTTTATTTTTTTGAATTTTCTGAATAACGGGCAAAAAAAAGCCCACTTAATCAAGTGGGCTCGCTATCTCTAGCTAAGGGAGATTTTTAACAAAAATACATTCCAATCACATGTATTCCGACTGCCCTCTTTTTAATAAGTTCAAAAAATAATTAATATTTTTTAGATAGTTAACTTTATTCGAACGATACGCCCCAGCCATCTGAATAACCACGCACACTCTCTACACATTCAGTGAACGCTTCATCAATTGCTGTAATAACGGCGTGCTCGAGCTTAATTGACAATGATGCGACTAATTCAAACCCACCGCCTTCTTCTGGTTTACCAACACTGACTTCGCTAAATTTTAAGCCGTCAATTGTTAGTTTTTTTACGGTATCAATGGCGGCATTAGCGCGATCTTCAAATTCGAATGCAGCAAAAAAATCGACTTGATAGGTTTGTTCAAAGTCGATACCTGCTTCGGCCATCTCTGCTAAGATCTCACCGTTTTCATCATCAGGAAAAGTCATAGGGAATACTCAATCTATTTTATTGGGCTCAGTGTATCAAAGCTGGATCAGATGCCCAATGTTTTGTTAAGCCTTTACAAGGGCTTTTGCCAAAACTCTGCCACATCATCTCCTAGCTTGTATTGTGCAAAGCCCGCTTTGCTATAAACCACCTTAGCAGCTGTATTATTAGAAAGTACCTCCAGTGTTACTTTGCAGAACCCTTGTTCAGCGGCATATTCATTGATATGTGCCATTAACTTTTGTCCAATACCCTGCCCCCTGTAACCTGGCATAACAGCAAAATCGTGAATATTGAGCAAAGGTTTAGCATAAAAGCTGGAAAAACCTCTGAAGCAGTTGGCCAATGCGATAGGCTCCTCACCTTGCCAGACTATAAACCCTACATAGATGTCTTGCTGCTTTAGCTCATCAATGAGCCTAGTTTTGACATCAAGACTTAAATCCTCGCCACCTCCTTTAGGGTCACAAGCATAAGCAGAAAGTAAAGTCAGTAAAGCTTGGGCATCATTTGTCTGGGTTAAGTCTATTTGCCTAATTTCCATTTTTTATCCTAATTCAGGGCACATCCCCCAACCATGCCCAAGCAAGATTCAAAACGCAATCCGCTTTGGTTTAAACCACAAAAGCCATAGACTTATTACTTTATATCTTCGTTTAATTAGTACTGTTGAGGCTATAATTAACCAAAACAGCCATAAAATCAGAAAAATGAGAACAACATTAGAACAGTGGCGCATGCTCAAAGCGGTGATCGACCACGGTGGTTTTGCTCATGCCAGCGAAGCAATTTATAAAAGCCAATCGAGTATTAATACCGCAGTGCACAAGCTGCAAGATACTTTAGGTGTCAGACTACTTGAGGTTCAAGGGCGAAAAGCGGTGCTCACCGAACAAGGAAAACTACTGCTCAGAAGAGCTGAAATGTTAATCGCTGATGCCGAGAAAATAGAAGATGTCGCGGCAAGCCTAGGGCAAGGGGTAGAAGCAGAAATAAGGATTGCCGTTGATATGGCCTACCCAGATAACAAGCTTCACCATGCTTTAACGCAATTATCGGAGCGCTACCCGCAAACCAGTATTGAGTTGTTTGAAACGGTATTAGGCGGCAGTAATGAAATGCTAAAAAAAGATGAAGTCGCAATCGCCATTGCAACTCATATTGATGAAGATATTGAAACGACTCGGCTTTGCACGGTTGAGTTTCTCTGCGTTGCTGCACCGAACCATCCATTATTTGATTTAGAATCGGTCAGTTACCAGGACCTAAAACGCTACAGGCAGATAGTTGTTCGAGATTCTGCATCCAACAGAGAAATAAATGCGGGTTGGTTAGGCGCAGAGCAGAGGTGGACGGTTGATAACATCCTAACGTCTTTGCGCTTACTAAAAAAAGGATTGGGTTATGCCAATATCCCTATGCATTTGGCCGAAGATGAAATTGCAGCAGGGCGATTAAAAGTACTCAATATTAGGGACAAAAACGAGAGCAAAGGAGATTTGGTTTTAGCCTGTAAAGATACCGAATTACTTGGGCCTGCAGCACAGTACCTATATCACACCTTGCAGGCTCAAGAAAAAATGGGCTAACTACTCAATAGCCCGATATTCGCTTTGGAGAAGCAAAATTAATTACTGGCCATCACCTCTGGGTTTGGCTTAGCGAGCTTTTTTTCTAACGCGGCATTGAGCTGAGCTAAACCTTGGTTGCGCAATATTGATTTGTAATCTTGTTTGAAGGTATTGACCATAGAGATACCTTCAGCTTGAACGTCGTAAACGCGCCAGTTGTCTTTTCGTTTGATTAAACGGTACTTAACAGGTACATCATTACCCTTGATAACTATTTTGGTATTCACTTCAGCGTAACGTTTTTTGTTAATTTTCTGGTTTTCAAAACTCACTTTTTCATCTGTATATTGATTTAATAAACCAAAGTAGGTTTTCACCAAAACTTGCTGGAATAAATCAGTAAACTTGCTTTTATCTTCTTTACTTGCGTGTTGCCAATGACGTCCAAGCACGCGTTGAGAGGATGCTTTAAGGTCCATTCTTTGATCAAGTATGTTGTGAAAAACTTGTTTTTTATCTTCGGCAGATAAAGACTCGTTGGTGATCACTTCGATAAATTGCTCTACCGTCGTTTCGACCACTTCAATAGGTGGCGCTTGATTGGCCAAAGCCACATGACTGGTGAATAACAAGCACAAGCTTGCTAATAAAAATTTGATTTGAGACATCATTCCTTGCTCCCATCATTACTCGTTGAAATAACCCTATTCTGACCGTTTTAGCTGCTACGTCCATGGCATTAAATCGATCATACAATTCGATTTTATCGAATCGTTTACATCAAATAGTAACCACCAAGTATAGTACTGGAACACAACAAATGCTCATTTTTGCGGTCAGTATTGTCATTTTTATGACCAGTACCTTGCAGCTTTAAGTGTATTTTGGGTGATGTGGATTTAAGATGCTGTATCAAAGTGTAACTGAGGGCATTTAATGGGTTTTTAATGACAGTAATAATCTATCCATAGCTCGATATCCCAAAGCTTCAGTTAAATGCTGCCGTGCAATTTGGTTTTGCTGTTGTAAGTCTGCAATGGTGCGCGCTACCTTAATCACTCTGTGATAAGCACGTGTTGATAAACCCAGCTGCTCCATCGCATTTTCTAAAAATCGTCCATCCGCTGGGGTGAGTTGGCAATATTGATTGAGCTCTCTATTTGATAACTCACTGTTAAGCTTGCCTTGCCTACTGTGTTGCACAGCAACAGCGTTAATTACTTGCTGACGAATTTCTGCGCTCGATAACCCACGGTCTTGAGATTGCGAAGATAATGCCCTTTTTGGGAGTCGACTCACTTCAATTTGTACATCAACTCTATCTAGAAAGGGGCCAGATATTTTGCTTAAGTAACGTAGCATTTGCTCAGGTGTTGAACGCATTTTCTCATCATTATAATGGCCACAAGGACTTGGATTCAGTGCGGCAACCAATAAAAACTTAGCTGGAAATTCAGCCTGTCTTGCCGCGCGAGAAATCACCACAGACCCTGACTCCAAAGGCTCTCTTAACACATCCAACACTTTTCGGTCATATTCGGGTAGCTCATCTAAAAATAAAACGCCGTTGTGAGCCAATGAGATTTCGCCTGGTCGTGGATTTGAACTTCCTCCAACTAATGCGACCGCAGAGCATGTATGATGTGGTGCTCTAAAGGGCCTTTGTCGCCAATTATCTTGCTCTGCCGCCAACCCAACAACCGAATGAATAGCCATAGTTGTTAGCGCTTGTTCATCGGACATCGGTGGCATAATAGTGGCGAGCCTAGATGCAAGCATTGTCTTACCTGTTCCGGGAGGCCCTAACATAAGTAAGTGGTGATTACCGGCGGCACAAATAGCCAGAGCTCTTTTAGCAAAGGGTTGGCCGATAATATCCTGCATATCTTGTTGGAATACAGCCTGATATTCGCTGCAATCAGCTTCAAAGGGCAATAAAAGCTGCTGACCGGTTAGATGAAAAAATACATCTTTTAATTGCTGTGCAGCAAATACCTTTGCTTGTTTTATTTTGGCGGCCGTTTGGGCATTTTTAACGGGTAATATAACTTGCCGATTGTGTTTTGCCGCGGCCATCGCTAGTGGTATTTCCCCAACAATAGGCATCAGTTCTCCCGTTAAAGCAAGCTCCCCCGCAAATTCATAATCGTCGAGAGCAGGCAGCGGAAGCTGAGCTGAAGCCGCTAAAATACCCAAGGCAATGGGTAAATCAAATCGCCCGCCTTCTTTGGGCAAATCAGCAGGCGATAAATTAACGGTAATCTTATCATCGGGAAATATAAAGCCGCTGTTGATAATGGCACTGCGTACTCTGTCACGAGACTCTTTCACAGAGGCTTCAGGTAAACCAACCAAGTTAAAACCGGGCTGCCCTGGTGATAAATGCACTTCCACTCTAACTTGTGGTGCTTCAATGCCGATTCTAGCGCGGCTATATAAAACAGCTAATGACATAACATTCTTTTTGCGTGGTTTTAAATGTAACCTTCAGTATAGACACAATGTCATTAAGCCAAGTGAATTTAGTTAAAAATTAAGCTTGTTAATTTACAAAACTTAACTAAAATGACGATACGTCAAATTTGACGTTTTGTATAATTTTAGGTTTGGTCAATTATGGGTCAATGGTTTAAGCAACTTTTAAAATTTAATCCGCACCGAGAATGTCCACTGAGTTTGTGTATGAATTCAAAACACAAACAAGAGAAGGTGGCTGAGCGCGAAGCGGAGCTCATTGATATTGCCCATGATATTGTAACCAAGGATGGCTTCGCAGGTTTGACGATGGATAAACTCGTCAATGCCTCCCCTTATTCCAAAGGCACCATCTACAACCACTTCTCTAGTAAAGAAGATTTGATCTCAGCACTAAGCACTCATTCTTTGAGCTTATTAATTGAAATGTTCAAAAAGCTTGAAGATTTCGACGGCAATTCAAGAGAGCACGTGCTCGCCGTCCACTTTACATATCAATTGTATTGTCAGCTAGAACCCACGCTATTCCTATGTGTATTAAGCGCTAGAACCCCTGCGGTGATGGAAAAAACCTCTCCTGAGCGCAATGCCATCATCAAGAAAAAAGAATTAGAAGTCACGGCAATGTGTGACCATGCCTTTCAACAAGGCTTAGCCGATGGCAGTTTAAAACTCTCGACTGGCGTTGCCATGCACGACTTAGTTTTTGCCAGTTGGGCAACCGGCTTTGGCACCAACGCATTATTGATAAATGCAAAAGCTGTCGAAGGCGTTTCTCGACTAGAACAAAAATACGCGCTGTTGCGCAACGTTAATTTTCTACTAGATGGCATGCAGTGGCAGCCATTATCAAGTGAATTTGATTATCACGATACCTGGAAAAAGCTCGAATTATTCTTTGCTGATTACCTCAAGCTATTAGAAGAAAGATAAAAAATTTAACCAACAAATGACGAAACGTCATTTATGTATAAAAAGACTACAGAACTTACAAAAAATACTAAACTTTAAACTTAACTGGGAGAACAGTGATGAAACTGAGCTTTATCAACGCAGTGCTCAGCCGCCCAATAATCACTATTTTATGTTGTATATTGATTGTAGCAGGGCTTGGCTACGGAACGTCTTACCTCACATTCAGAGGTGATTACAAAGTCTTTTTTGGTGACAATAACCCACAATTGCAAGGTTTTGAGGAAATGCAAAAAACCTTCAATAAAAACGACAATGTGTCGATTGTGATTGCACCAAAAAATGAAAATGTTTTTACTAATGAAACGTTCGAACTGATTTTTAAAATCACAGAAGATTCATGGCAAACACCATACTCTACCCGCGTTGATTCAATAACGAATTACCAACACACATCTGCAGAAGAAGACGACTTACTGGTTGAAGATATCTTATTAGATCCAGCCGATTTATCACCTGCAAAACTCGAATACGCCAAATCCGTTGTACTCAACGAACCTATGCTGGTTAATCGCCTTATTGCGCCTCAAGGCCATGTTGCGATGATCAACATCACGGTACAACTACCAGAAAAAGATAAAAACCAAGAAGTACTGGACGTAGTAAAGCACGTTCGAGACATGGTTGATAAATATAAGGCAGAGTATCCAGATACAGACTTCCATTTAGCCGGTATCGTCATGATGAACAACGGCTTTATCGAAGAAGCGCAAAGCGATGCCCAAACCTTAATCCCTGGCATGTTCTTAGCCATATTTATCATGCTATTGCTTATGTTGCGCTCATTCACTGGCATGTTTGCCACGATTATCGTCATTATCACATCGATTGTGGCCACTTTAGGAGGTGCAGGCTTAGCCGGTTTCTACATTTCAACACCAACAGTTAACGTACCAGTAATGGTCATGACACTCGCCGTAGCTGACTGTGTGCACATTATTGCGTCGATGCATTACTACTTACGCAAAGGCTTAAGTAAAAATGCAGCCATCACAGAGGCTGTTAATACCAACATCACGCCTGTATTTATCACAAGTGCAACCACGGCAATTGGTTTCTTAACGTTCAACTTCTCTGATGTTCCACCGTTAAGAGACTTAGGTAACATGGTTGCTTGGGGTGTAATGCTGGCATTTGTACTAGCCATCACACTATTACCAGCATTGCTAAAACTATTACCTGCAAGAGCAATCAAGCAAACTGACAATTCTAATTTCATGGAGCGTTTTGCTGAAGTTGTTATCGAAAAACGCACACCGATTTTAATTGGTTCGACCTTACTAATTGTCGCCGTGATTGCATTAGTGCCACAGAATAAAGTCAACGATGTACCTATTGAGTACTTCGATGAAAGTATTACTTTCCGTCAAGATTCAGACTTTATGGATCAACACTTAATGGGCGTTTCAACTATTGATATTGAAATCAGCTCAGGTGAAGAAAACGGTATCAATAAGCCTAAATTTATCAAACAACTCGATGACTTCTCTTTGTGGTTACGCGAGCAAGATAGAATTGATCACGTGTTCACCCTATCAGATACATTTAAGCGCTTAAACAAGAGTATGCATGGTGATGATCAAGCTTACTATCGCCTACCAGAAGACAATGAGTTAGCGGCTCAATACTTACTGATGTATGAAATGTCTTTACCTTACGGTTTAGATTTAAATAACCAGCTGAATATCGATAAATCAGCCGTCCGTTTAACACTCGCTATGGATAACGTTGGCTCTGACGAAATCCTAGCAATGGAACAAAAAGTACTGGGCTGGTTTAAAGATAATGCACCCGAATTAACAGTCCGAGGCGCAAGCCCTGCTCTGATGTTTGGTCACATAGGTGATCGCAACATGTCGAGCATGTTGATTGGCACAACGGTAGCGACAATTTTGATTTCAGGGTTATTAATCGTCGCATTGCGCTCATTAAAACTCGGCACAATCAGCTTATTGCCTAACTTACTACCTGCAGGCCTTGGTTTTGGTTTCTGGGCACTTTATTCAGGTAATATCAACTTAGGTTTATCGGTTGTAACCAGTATGAGCTTAGGTATTGTTGTTGATGATACCGTGCACTTTTTAGCTAAATATAAACTAGCAAGAGAAGCAGGAAAAACGGCGGAAGATGCTGTTCGCTACGCCTTTAGTCGTGTTGGACGCGCATTGTGGATCACGACACTCGTATTAGCTACGGGCTTTATGGTGTTGGCACAATCAGCATTCGCTTTGAATGGCAATATGGGCTTATTAACCGCTGTGATTATCGTCCTAGCCCTTATTGTTGATTTTCTATTCTTACCCGCATTTTTAATTTTAACGGATAAAAAGCAATATCCAGTCAAGGAGTCTGCGCATGCCGCTATTCAAGTTCAAAACTAAACGAATTTCTACTTATCTAACCGCAGGTTTACTCACTGCTGCGTTAGCCCCGTTTGCACAGGCACAAACGCCTGAAGAAAAAGGCTTAGAAATTGCAAAAACGCGTAAAGCAACCGACAGAGGCTGGAATAACAGCGAACAAGACATGAAAATGATCTTGCGCAACGCCCAAGGTAACGAAAGTGTTCGTGAAATGCGTAGCCGTGCGTTAGAAATAACCAATGACGGCGATAAAGGTTTAACTATTTTTGATAAGCCAAGAGATGTAAAAGGCACTGCCTTTTTATCTTTCTCTCATACGCTAGAGCCAGATGACCAATGGTTGTATTTACCTGCGCTTAAACGCGTTAAACGCATTTCTTCACGCAATAAATCAGGTCCATTTATGGGCAGTGAATTTGCTTATGAAGATATGAGCTCGTTTGAAGTCGAAAAATATGACTATAAATTCCTTCGCGATGAAGCGTGTCCAGTGCAACCTGAGCTCACTTGTTATGTTGTTGAGTCTAATCCAAAAGATAAGTTCTCTGGCTACAGCAAAACCATCGTTTGGATTGATCACAAAGAATATCGCATGTTCAAAGCTGAGTACTATGATAAGAAAAAAGACTTATTAAAGACGCTAGAATCAAGTGAATATAAACTTTATTTAGACAAATACTGGCGTGCTCATAAGCTATCTATGGTCAACCACCAAACGGGTAAAAGCACAGTGTTATTAACCGATAATATCCGTTTTAATACAGGCTTAACCGATAAAGACTTTGATAAAAACACTTTAAAACGCATTCGATAACGCGCACAGGGGCAAGTTACTTGCCCCTTCTTTTTATGCATATTATGAAAAAATTCAATCTGATCACACTCGCTTTGGCGAGTTTAGCGAGCACAAGCTTCACCAGCCAAGCAGTCGAGCTGCACAGCCAAATTGGCATTGAAGCTCGCTACTTTACTCAAGACCCCGCTCAATCCGAGCAAACCGATACACAAGGCGCCATAAGAGGCGAATTTGAGTTTTATTGGGATCTCGGTGGAAACGGCAATAACTTTATCTTCAAACCCTACTTTCGTGCCGATAGTGAAGACAGTGAAAGGCACCTTATCGATATCCGCGAAGCCATGTATTTACATGTAGGAGACGATTGGGAAGTAAGAGCCGGTGTTGGTAAAGTTTTTTGGGGGGTAACCGAAACGCTTCACTTGGTTGATATCATCAACCAGACTGATCAATTAGCGGCCTTTGATGGCGAAGAAAAGCTTGGCCAGCCTATGGTACAACTGAGCTTAATTCGAGATTGGGGTGTGTTAGAAGCCTTTGTTTTACCTTACTTTCGCGAAGCTGATTTTGCAGGCGCAGAAGGAAGACTAAGAGCGCCTTTACCTATACTCGATGAAGCGAAGTACGAGGATGATGACGAAGAAAATCACATAGATTTTGCACTTCGTTGGTCTCACACTCTAGGTGATTGGGATGTCGGATTATCATTGTTCGACGGTACTTCCCGCCAAGCAGAGTTCTTACCAACGGTGACCAAAGACGGCCTAGCCCTACAAGCCTTTTATCCTCAAATTCAACAAGCTGGCTTAGATGCACAAATGGTTTCTGGTGACTGGCTTTGGAAACTAGAAGCGATTAATCGCACAGGTGATCTAATTACTGATTACACTGCGGCAATTGGTGGCTTTGAATACACACTTGTTGGCCTATTTGACAGCGATATGGACTTAGGCCTCGTTGCTGAATACAGCTATGATGATAGAGATGATGCAGGTGTCACTGCTAATCAAAACGACCTAATTTTAGGTACGCGTTGGGTGTTAAATGATGCCGAATCAACAGAAGTGTTAATGGGCTTTAGCCAAGATTTGGACTACAGCGACACGCAAAGCCTGTTTATTGAAGGTAGTACCCGTGTTGGTGAATCGACCGTCATTAGCTTAGATGCGTGGTTCTTTACCAGTGACGACCCAGAAGAAATAAGCTACAACGTTCGCAAAGATGATTTCATCCAACTGGATGTCGCGTTTTACTTTTAAGCGACACAATCACTATAAAAAAGCCTGCAAATGCAGGCTTTTTTACTATCAATACTCAGCGGTTATGAGTTCAATTCGCATGAATACCAGAGTGAACCAGTAACGCATCCACTTTAGGCTCACGACCACGGAACGCTTTAAATAAGTCCATAGGTTCCTTACTGCCGCCCATTTCTAAAATATTATTTAAGAAAGACTGACCCGTTTCTGCATTGAAAATACCTTCTTCTTCAAAGCGCGAGAATGCATCGGCGGATAAAACTTCAGCCCATTTATAACTGTAATAACCAGCGGCATAACCACCGGCAAAGATATGACTAAAGCCGTGTTGGAAGCGATTAAAGCTTGGCGGAATAACAACTGCTGTTTGCGCACGGACTTGATCTAGGATCGTTTGCACATAACTTGCGTCAGCACCTTGCTGATACTCTAAGTGCATTCGAAAATCAAATAATGAAAACTCCAATTGACGCACCATCATCATCGCTGATTGGAAGTTTTTCGCTGCTAGCATTTTATCTAATATGGCTTTTGGCAATGGCTCGCCCGTTTCAAAATGGCCAGAAATAAACGCCAATGCTTCTTCTTGGTAACACCAGTTCTCTAAGAACTGACTTGGTAACTCAACCGCATCCCAAGCGACACCACTGATCCCCGATACTGCAGAAACATCGATTTGCGTCAGCATATGGTGAATACCGTGACCAAACTCATGGAATAAAGTCACCACTTCGTCATGCGTGAATAAAGCAGGTTTACCACCTACTGGTTTTGAGAAATTACAGGTTAGATAAGCAACAGGGTCTTGAATTTGACCCGCTTGAGTTAAACGGCGGCCTTTACAATCGTCCATCCACGCACCACCGCGTTTATTTTCTCTGGCGTAGAGGTCTAGATAAAAGCTACCGCGATGCTGACCAGCTTTATCTTCTATATTGAAAAACTTCACATCTTGGTGCCAGGTATCAATACCTCGTTGTTCAACAACCTTGATACCAAATAATTTTTCAACTGTTGTAAATAAGCCAGTTAACACTTTATCTTCTGGGAAATAAGGGCGCAGTTCTTCATCAGATATTTGATATTTAGCCTGCTTAAGTTTTTCTGCATAGTAGCTCATGTCCCAAGCTTTTAGCTCACTGACACCGTGCTCATTTTTAGCAAATTCGGTTAGCTCCGCTAATTCTTGTTCAGCTTGAGGTTTACTCTTAGCAGCTAAATCATCTAAAAAGGCAATAACTTGAGATGGGTTCTCTGCCATTTTAGTGGCCAATGACTTATCAGCGAAGGTATCAAAATCCAGTAGCTGTGCCAGTTCGTGGCGCAGTGCTAATGTCTCGTTAATAATCTCACTATTATCCCAAGTACCAGCATTTGGACCTTGATCAGATGCACGGGTACAAAACGCGTTATAAACTTCTTCTCTTAACTCTCGGTTATCAGAATAAGTCATTACGGGTAGATAACTAGGAAACTCCAGCGTAAAGAGCCAGCCTTGCTTTTCTTTTTGTTCAGCCGTTTGTTTAGCGGCAGCAATTGCCATTTCAGGTAAACCCGCTAAATCAGCTTCATCTGTAATCAGCTTGCTCCAACCTTGAGTAGCATCCAGTACATTATTACCAAATTGGCTACTTAGCTCTGATAAACGCACTTGTATTTCAGCGTATCTTTGCTGCTTCTCTTCAGGAAGAGCAATACCAGAAAGCTTAAAGTCTCTTAATGCATTGGTAATCGATTTTTGCTGTGCAGTACTTAACTCGGTAAATGACACAGCTTCAGAAATTTTGCGATACCCTTTATACAAGCCTTGATGTTGACCAACAAACGTACCGTACTCAGACAACAGAGGTAAACACGCTTCATAAGCGGCTCTTAATTCATCACTGTTCACAACTGAATGCATATGAGAAACAGGTGAAAATAATCGACTCAGTTTTTCATCAACCTCATCAAGCGGCATTACAAAATTAGCCCAGGTAGGCTCATCTATTTGCGTAACTTGTTCAATCACCTTTTTGCAATCGGCAATAGCGTGCTCGACGGCGGGTTGAATATGTTCAGGTTTGATAGCTGAAAACGGTGGTAAATGAAAATCTGATAATAGTGGGTTTGTCATGGTCTTTTCTTATCGTCAAAGGCTTTATTTAGATATGGCAACGACTTACGTGCTATTCAAGGTCAAAACACTAAAAACAATAAAACCACTCATTTAAAATGAAATTTGTAAAAAAACATGACAAAAAAGTCACAAAAATGTTCAAAAATCATCTCAATTAGCCACTTAAGACTTGAATCAGATAAAAACTTAGGCAAAATAGGGGTATTAGCAGTTTTTAACCAACATTGAGACGATGGATCGCTTCATACAAGACTTATCAGAACTTATTAGTCGTTACCAGGAAGAATCAGGAAAGCTTTTTGCTGCCTGCGCTACCAAAATCCAAGACGAATCCGACCTTGTCGATCGCGCCGAAATGATCGAAGCCTTAGATAATGCCTCTTCTCAAGCTCCTGCATTATTGCAATTAAGTACAGCCATTTTGGGTCAAGTTGAAGACTATGAGTCAGTCAATTTACCAAGAGAACCTCACCTTGCGCTAAAGGCACTAATGAAGGAACACAAGGTTAAACAAAAAGACTTAGCTGATATTGCTACTCAAAGCATCATTTCAGAAATTTTGAACCAAAAGCGCCGTATGACTGTTGAGCAAATCAAAGGATTTGCACAATACTTTGATGTACCCGTTACGACCTTCATGCAAAACTAATCGCGCTTAATTTTTAAAACCTTAACCTGCCTGCTCGCTTGAGTATTTACCACTAACAACTATAGTTCTTATAGACTTTCACTAACCTTACTTGGTTAACCCGTTGTTTACAGGTCGGTTTTTACTTAATGCACACTTGGACTTTTCAATATCAATCTAATTCACACTTTACTCAGCAATTAGAAGAACTCGACATTTTGTCACAAGTACATGGATATACTTGCTTAATTCAAGTATTTTCTGGCGTGATACAAAGTCATCACAATTTGCAAATTACCCGGTTACTTAGGGGCTTTTTCCCCGATGCTCATATCATTGGCATGACTACAGCTGGTGAAATATTTCAAGGCCAAGCGCAATCACTCACCAGTATCATCAGCATCACTATTTTTGAACACACCTGCCTACACTTTCACCTGATCCAGCAAACTGAATCCAATCAAAGTTGCGAGCAACAGTTACATTCAATCCTCAACAATACACCCGATAAATTAGCCGGTGTCTTGTTATTGACCACGCCGCTAACAGTAAATAGCGATCAAGCCATGCGAATGATACTGGCAGCTAAAACAGACTCGGTATTATTTGGCGGCGGCGCTGGCGATAATGGCGCGATGCTTGAAAGCTTCTTATTTGATGAAAAAGGTTATCACGACCAAGCTATAGCAGTAGTCATGTTCGAAGGCGAACAACTCAGTATCTTTCCCCATGCCCACTTAGACTGGCAACCCGTTGGTCGCAAAATGACAATCACCAAAACTCAAGGACAATGCATTGAAGAGGTCGATCACAAACCGGCCATCGACATCTACAAAAATTACCTTGGCATTAAAGATTTTGAAGACAGCTTTTTTGCTGAAGCACTTGAGTTTCCGCTGTTAATTGAAAAAGGCAATACCACACTTGCCCGTGTCCCCGTTTCTACAAATGAAAACGGCGGTTTGTCTTTTATCAGTGACGTAAAAACAGGTGATACGGTACAGTTGGGGTTTGGTAATGTTGACTGGATTAAACAATCGAGTTTGCAGAGGTTTGATCAATACAGTCATCAAAAAATTGAAAGCTTTTTTGTTTACAGCTGTGGTTGTCGGCGTTTCTTTTTACAAGAAGGTACCAGTATAGAATCAGCAGATTTAGAGAAAATTGCCCCTACAGTTGGCTTTTTCACCGCAGGTGAATTTTTTAATCACAACCAAAATAAAGACATGCTGAACCTAGCATTTACGTGTGTCGGCATGACGGAGAAAAACCAAAACCAAAACCACAACGTGATTGAAAAGCCAACCATGGCTTTTCAGCAAAAAAGCTTATTGCCCAGCTCCAGCGATTACTATGCCGAAAAACATGTCAGAGTACTGAAAAAGCTGACTAATTTACTCAACATCGCGACTCAAGAAATCGAGAATTCACTCGATAGTGCTAATCAAGCCAGTCAAGCAAAAGGGCGTTTTCTCGCGAATATCAGCCATGAAATTAGAACGCCGTTAACCTCAGTCATGGGTTATGCAGAAAGATTGCTAGAAAAAGACGTTGACCAAGATACCTTGCAAAACGCTGCGGACAAAATCATTACCAATGCAGAGTTTGTTAAAGACATTATTAATGATGTACTCGACTTTTCTAAGATGGAAGCCAACCAATTAGAGGTACACAATACAGAAGTGAGTACTTGCAAACTTTTACATGACATCCTGAATTTAATCGAACCTCAAATACAAAACCCAGACGTCAGCTTTGAACTCGATTTAGACTTTCCATTACCAGCCAAAATTCTAGTAGATGACGTCAGACTAAAACAAGTCGTGCTTAATTTGCTAAGTAATGCCATCAAATTTACCAACCAGGGGAAAATTAAACTATCAGTCAAATACCAAGCAAGTACCTTATCACTAGCCGTGCAGGACACGGGCATTGGAATGACAGAAAGCCAAATTGAGAGACTTTTTAAACCTTTTGAACAGGCTGATTTAAGTACCACCAGACAATACGGTGGTACAGGTTTGGGTTTAAGTATCTCTAAACAACTTTCCAAAATGATGCAAGGTGATATTAAGGTTCAAAGCTTAGTTGATTTAGGAAGTTGCTTTACTTTTTACTGCCAAGCGCCAGCGCTAAATGACGAACAATTGAACCAAGCCATTTGGCTTGAACAGCAAGAGCAAATGCAACACCCAACGGCAGAAGAGTTCAACGTCAATGCCAAGGTGCTTTTAGTTGAAGATCACCAAGATAATCAAGCTTTATTTAAGGAAGTATTTGAATTACACGGCTTGTCTGTAGAAACTGCTGACGACGGTGAACAAGCCGTAGAACAAGCCTTAGCTGAACATTTCGATATGATTTTTATGGATGTACAAATGCCCAAAATGGATGGCATCAGTGCAACTCAATTACTCAGAGCAACGGGGCTTGATACGCCCATTATCGCCTTAACCGCGAATGTGATGAGTCACGAAATAGCAGAATACTTAGCAGCTGGCTTTAGTGATCATTTAGCCAAGCCGTTAAAGCAAAATGAGCTGAGTCAGGTTTTATCTAAACATTTAGCAATGGATATTGATCAGCAGCCTGATATTCAAATTGATATTGGCGAATATGCGGATAAATACAGCCAACAATTAACAGCAGATATAGATGCGATGCAAATGGCATTAGCACAAAATGACATGACAGCAATGAGTAAACACGCTCATCGTATTAAAGGCAGTGCTGCCTCGTTTGGTATGCCAACAGTGGCACAACTGGCAGGAGAAATAGAAGAGCTTGCCAATGCAGGACACGTTAATGCCATCGCAGCACCACTTAACTTACTGAGTGAATTGGCCGATGACGACTTATAAGGTCGCAATCCCCACAATCAGTACCCAAAGCGCAAAAAATACCTTCAGGCGACGCGCAGATAACCGCGCGACTAAATGACGAGCCAATAGCCCCCCTAGCACAGCGCCGGGGCCAGCAAATAACACCACATGCCAATATACATTGGGTTCAAACAGCCAATGTTGTGGTGTTGATGTCCATACGATAATGGCAGACACCACAACTGCAGAGGCAACGGCCATTGTTACATCAAAGCGTCGTAAAATCAGATAAATAGCCATAACTTCACCGACACCGACAGACAACCAAGCAGTGATAATTCCACCAAAATAGCCAATTAAAATTAGCGCTACGACGTCATACCACTTCAATAAGTCAGGCGCTTTATCATGCTTGATCTTATAAACCGAAAATAAGATGCCCACACCCAATACAATGGAGAAAATACTGAAAACGTGGTGCAGAGACGACGGTGAGGCGAGATCAAAGCCATAAACACTCCACAAGCCAAGTATGGTCGGTAATAGCGTCACAAGAACAATGGGTTTAAAAGCTTGCCAATGTTCATCATAGGCTTTTTCTCGGCGATAAAAAGCGCACCAAGTTAGCGCACCGGCAGTCATACCAAAACATTGAATAGTAAAGCTAGTTGCAACAGCCTGCAGCTCGGTAAAGCCCAGTTGATTAAACATGGGAATAAATACGACTCCCCCGCCCGCACCCGTCGAGTTGGCAAAAATAGCGCCGAGCACACCGAGGAATAGAAAAGAAAAGTAGTCTGAAATTACGTCGAAAGTATTGGGAATGCTAAATAAAGTAATTAGCCATAACGTCAAACCAACAACTAGAACGGGGAAGCGTTTTAATCCCAGTGGCATGCGTTTTATAGCGTTTAATCGACTCAACTTGATCTACCTTTGACGAAATAGGTCTGATTTATAACGTGATTTTATTCAGACAACAAGTGATATACGTTCTCTTTCGTAAAGTTGATCGCCTGTAAGGTATTCAAGCTATTTTTGTCCATTTGATAAGCATGCAAGATTTCTTTTGCCTGACCAGGCTCTAAAATTTGAGCCGAAGCGAGTGTTTTATATATACAAAAGCCGCGAGCTTGCATGTAAATACTCGCTTGAATAGGTTGTTCACCCGTATTTTGTACCACATCAACCAAATCTAGATTAGGTGTGTCTAAGGTGGCGCTGACATGTGGCAGCAAGCTAGGTGAAAAGTTAAAGAGCTTGGCCAAAGCATGAGGTGTTGGCTGATAATCCGTGACTAAAGACAACCTGAGATCATCTCTAAGCTGCATGGCTTTTTCTTGCGCTGAAGCTTTTACAATTTTGGCTTGCGCCGTATATAAATGGGTAAAAACAAATTCGGGTAAAATAGCCATCGCAGCATATAAATAAGCACTTACCGCGTCTTCGCCTTTCGATTTAGCTAACTTATACGCCGCGAATGCTGTCATTTTTTGGAATTGTAATAATCGCCCCCAAACTGACTTCATCATTCCTGCGTAAAGTTTATAGCTGTGCTCAATAATTAAGTGCGGTAGTAGCAGGCTCACGCCTTTTGTGCCGAATATATTGAGTGCTGCTTTAACGTCTTTACACTCACCATTGATATTCAAGCCCATCGCATTGCGGACCGACGCACTATTGGCTAATCGAATATAGTCATTAACCAACCATTCGCACGGTGTGACTTGTGCAATAAGTTGGTTGGTAGAAAGTGTAGAGGAAGCTAAATCAGCAAAAATGGGTTTTAAATAAGAGAGATCTTTGCCGTCAGCAAGGTATTTGAGCGGTTTGGTAATGACCTTATCGAGCTGTTTTTCTAGCATTAAATCAATACTGTGGTAAACCGAATCGATTTGCTCTTGTCTGCGTTTTTTCTCAATTGCACGTTTGCGAATGGCTTCTACTTCAATATCTAAGCGGACTCGATTGGCCTCTTCTTGAGCTAGCTCAGCTTCAATATCGAGTTCGTGATCTTTAGGTTTGCCAAGCGCAATATATTGAGCAATACGATTATCAAATTCAGCTAATTGAAACTCATCTTCTTGTGCCATTTTCATCGTGTAAGCGATGAGTTTGGGCGTTTTTTTAAAGAGTTTTTCAGGCAAAGGCGCCGATGCGTCGCCCTCAAAAGGTAAATCGTCAAACATATCACTCATGCAAAGAGCCTAAATTTAGAAAGCAAATATGCTTTTAGCTTGGTCAATACGGCCACAAACCGTTTTGGTATTTTCTGTACTCAGAATACCGTGACCTTTGTTGCCTTGACAATAGTCTTGATAAAAAGCCATTAAGCCCGTTTTTGATTGGACTAGGTCATTGACAAAGTTAGACTCGGCGCGACTGAAATTTGGCCACTCGTTGCCAATGGTTTTTTTGATATCTTGATATGAAAAGTCTTTCAACTTTTGTGTTCTGTCTTTTGCGGTTTCTAACGTGTCATCCACTAAACCGTCAAGCCAACCTTGTACTGGCTCTCTAAACTCGGGTTGCTGCCATGCATAATGAAGTCCTGCAAGTATCATAATTAAATAAAATAATTTCTTTAACACAGCTAACACCTTGCATTATTTGATCTTAAACAGTCTTTCACTGCTTTTATGTTTTTTGTTAGCTTAGAACAACTTATAATTAAGCTAAACTAAAAAGCTAACTATGGACAAAGCTAATTTACCGTATTCAGTGCAAACAGCAAAATAAATCACTGTTTTAACATTTTGAATAAGGTGTAATAGTGTCAATCCACGCTTTCATACGCTTGCCGTTAAAGAGCTAATTATGAGCCACGAGAAAGACAATCAGGTACACAAAATTGAGATCCAGCAACCTGTGGATCTCGTCAGTAAAAAGTACGCAAGTCGCAGCCGCATTTATGTGCGCGCAGTCGAAGGCATCTATCAAAAGCTAAGGCAGCGCATTGGCTTTATCTTTATGGCATTGTTTATGGTCATGCCATGGCTGCAATACAACGACCGCCAAGCGTTATTGTTCGATATTGAACAGCAACAGTTCCATATTTTCTCAATGACCTTGTGGCCGCAAGATTTAACCATACTTGTCTTTATCTTTATCATCGCCGCGTTTGCTCTGTTTGTGGTGACTACTTTTTTAGGTCGAGTATGGTGCGGCTATACCTGCCCCCAGACGGTTTGGACCTTTATTTTCATGTGGTTTGAAGAAAAGCTCGAAGGTTCTCGCCACCAAAGGATGAAACTAGATAAGCAGCCCAACGACTTTAATAAAGTTTGGCGCAAAACCGCTAAACACGCCTCTTGGATAGGCTTTTCTCTATTTACGTCACTGACATTTATCGGCTATTTCACGCCAATCGATAAACTGTTTGTTGATTTTCTAACATTCAATTCGACCTTCTGGTATGCCTTTTGGGTACTGTTTTTCACATTCTGTACATACGGGAATGCAGGCTGGATGCGTGAGATCATGTGTACGCACATTTGTCCCTATGCGCGCTTTCAATCAGCAATGTTCGACAAAGATACTTTTACTGTTTCTTACGACGCCAATCGAGGCGAGAACCGCGGCCCACGTGGACGTAAACAAGACCCTAAAGACCTTGGCTTGGGCGACTGTATCGACTGTAATTTATGTGTTCAGGTGTGCCCTACTGGTATCGATATTCGCAACGGCTTACAATACGAATGCATTAATTGCGGCGCATGTATCGATGCTTGTGATGGTGTAATGGAAAAAATGCGCTACGAAAAAGGCTTAATTAGCTACACCACAGAGCATGCACTTGAAGGTAAACCGACTAAACTATTTCGCTCTAAGCTAATGGGCTATTTGGTTATCTTAACTGTGATGACAGCAGGGCTCATTTATAACATAGCCAGCCGCGTACCATTTGAGTTAGACATTTTACGCGATCGCGGTCAGCTTTATCGCGAAACATTTACTGGCGAAATTGAAAATACTTATACGCTGAAGATCTTAAATAAATCTCAACAAGAGGCAGTATTTACACTTTCTACCCGTGAACTGCCAGAAGCAAAGTGGCTTGGTGATAACGCCATTAAAGTTGCACCCGGCCACGTCACAACACTGCCGATCAGCTTAGTGGTCGATCCTTACCTACTCGATATGCCGATTAACGATTTTAACTTTGTGATCAAAGCTGAATTTGCCGATGGCACGAGTGATAGCATAGAGCAGGAAAGTCGTTTCTTTAAACGTTAGGCGTTAATCATGCTAAGCTATTGAGTAATTTAATTGACGGAAATAGCTTAGTGTCTAACTCTTGTTCAGCCGATGCTTCATCGGCTTTTGCCTTTGCCACTCTCACACCTGAATTGATCTTAGATGCCATCGAAAGTACTGGCATTTATGTCACATCAGGCCTACTCCCTCTGAATAGTTACGAAAACCGCGTCTATCAATTTAACGCAGAAGACAGAGAAGGCAATCAGGCAAAATACGTCACTAAGTTTTATCGCCCTGCTCGCTGGAGCGATGAGCAAATCCAAGAAGAACACGATTTTGCCTTTGAATTAAGTGATGCTGAAATTCCTATGGTGGCGCCATTAAAAATAAATGGCCAAAGTATCATTCACTATCAAGGTCATCGCTTTAGCTTATATCCATGCCGCGGGGGACGTTCTTTTGAAAATGACAATCTCGATCACCTCGAATGGATGGGGCGCTTTATTGGTCGCATTCACACTGTTGGCAGTAAAAGTACATTCAAACACAGACCTACTATCAACAAAACAGATTACCTAGATCTCGCCAGACAAAGCATCATAGATAGCCAAATGGTGCCGATGCAAATTGAGACCGCCTTTTTTACCATTTTGGATCAACTGATCAGTGATACCAAACAAGCTTATCAAGTCACGACACCAGAAATTCGCTTACACGGGGATTGCCACCCAGGAAATATTTTATGGACAGATGCCGGCCCACATTTTGTTGATTTAGATGATGCACGTACAGGCCCAGCAATCCAAGATTTGTGGATGATGTTATCAGGCAATAGGCAACAACAAGAGTTACAACTCGATGTGATGTTAGAAGGTTATCAAGAGTTCGCCGAGTTCAATAGCAGTGAGTTAAAACTGATCGAACCTTTGCGCGCATTACGTTTAGTGCATTACATGGGGTGGATCGCAAACCGCTGGCAAGACCCTGCATTTCCAAGAAACTTTGCTTGGTTTGCCGAGCAAAAGTACTGGGAGGGACAAATTCTCGCGTTAAAAGAGCAAGTCGCCGAGTTAAACGAAAAACCTATACGTTTGCTGTCTGGTTTTTAAATGTTAAGCTAAAGCCAGATAATTGAGATACAAATTTCAGGATCAAGAATGAAAAAATTACTTTTAACACTCGCTACTGTTTGTTTATTACCTTTCGCTGCACTGGCTGCAAAGTACGAAGAAGGCAAACACTATGAAGTGATCGCACAAGCTGCGACAGCTAAACCAGAAGTAAAAGAGTTCTTCTCATACTACTGCCCACACTGTTTCCAGTTTGAGCCAATCATTAAAGACTTAAAGAAAAAATTACCTGAAGGCGTTAACTTAGACAAAGTTCACGTTAACTTCTTACCTCCGCGTAAACCAGAACAAGCGAACTTACTAACAAAAGCGTTAGCCAGTGCGCAATTATTAAAAGTTGAAGAGCAAGTAAGTGCAAAAATCTTTGAAGCGATTCACGTGAAAAAACAACAAAACTTCACAGAATCTGGTATTCAAGGCATGTTTGCTGCTGTCGGCATTGATGAGAAACGCTTCGCTTCTGTTTTCAACAGCTTCATGGTTAACGGCCAAGTCGGTCAGATGGCTAAAGCTCAAAAAGAAGCGCAAATCCGTGGTGTACCTGCTGTTATCGTTAACGGTAAGTACCGCGTATTAGGCGGTGTAGCTACAACTGAAGAATACATTGAGTTAGTTAATCACTTAACAACTTTAAAATAAACAAAGATGAAAATCGCTAAAGAGCCAGTTCTCGTTAGCGCTTGTTTATTAGGCCAGCCCGTGCGTTATGACGGGCAGGCCAAATCCTACCCCCACCCACTTTTTACCGCGCTTTCAGCCCTTAATCTGCTTCATTCATTTTGCCCAGAGTGTGCAGGTGGCTTACCGACACCGAGACCACCAGCAGAGCAACAATCAGATGGCCGAGTGATCACCCATCGAGGAATAGATGTCACCGAACAATTTGCCACTGGTGCAAAAAAGGCCTTAGCCCTATGTCAAGCAGAGCACATTAAATATGCCGTACTCAAAGCCAATAGCCCGTCTTGTGGTAATGAGCAAATATACGATGGCCAATTCGAAGGCCGTTTAATTGCAGGTCAAGGTGTGACAGCTAAACTGCTGACAGCACATCAGATACAAGTATTTAACGAACATCAACTCGACGAATTAACCAAATTGCTCGAGCGTCAGGCATAAAAAAAGCGAGGTCTTTAGCCTCGCTTTTTTGCTTTCATTATAAGTTTAGTTAATCACTTGTAATGAACCAGAACCATCTTCTAATAATTGATATTGGTTAACATTTACTAACTTGATATCACCACTGGCATCAGAGATTTCCGCTTTACCTGCAACATCTGATAGCTTGATATCACCACTTAAATCGTTGATTTTGATGTTGCTTGATGCATTTTTTACATCCACATCACCTGAAGCATCTTCGATATTAATTTGGCCATCAATCGCGACTAATTCGATTGAGCCAGAGCCATCTTCAATATTTAAACGACCCGATACATTTAATAATTCAATATCGCCGCTGCCATCTTCGATGTTCACATTGCCTTGAATTTCGTCTAACTCAATGCTGCCAGAACCATCGACAACAGTAATGCTATTTTTCATATTGCGAATAACAATATCACCGCTGTCATCAGAGATATCCAATGAAACAGAGTTAGGTACAACCAGTTTTAAATCGATGCGTTCTGCTTCTTGCCAGCTGTTTTGAAAAGGCTGCCAAACTTTACTGTTGATTTCTACGGTGTCACCATTTTGTTTAACCGTTAAATTATCCACCACTTCAACTTGGCCTGAACCCGAGTATAAAACAGCGCTTAATTTAATTTGGTTAGTGTCAGCGCCTGTGATGGCTAGGCTTCCCGCACCAGCATTAATATTGACTTGTTGTACGTCTGCCGCTTGATATGTCTTTTCATGCGTTTGTGTTTGCATGTCCTTATCGTGGCCTATCACTACTACGCAACCTGACAGGGTTAATACCGAAGTAGCAACAAAAGCACTGATTGCGGTTTTAACTGGGCTAAACTTAAACATGGTCATCTTCCTAATTGGTTATTTTAATCATATACAACCTATTAGCTACAAACACCGTGCCAAATTTAAAAAACCATAAAAATCAATAAATTAAAAAACAAAACAAAAACAACCAAAACAAAAGTGGTCAAAAACACTAAATTATGGCTAATTATTTAGCCAGCTGTATTTTACCGCTTGCAACGGGTGAAAAAATATCTGTACTGGTGCCAAGTAGATATTCATAGACTTGTTGATAAGCCAATACACTCTTTACGTATTCACGTGTTTCTTTATACGGAATCGTTTCAATCCATATATCTAAGTCGACGGGCTCCTCTTCAGGTAGCCATTCTATCACGCGATAGTAACCTGCGTTATACGAGGCAATCGCAAGTGTTTTTTGGCCATCGAAACGTCTGATTAAATCCGACAAATACCGTGTACCCAAATTAATATTGGTACTGGGGTCGAGTAATTTGCGTGTCGAGATTTTCTTACCTGCTAACTGTTTAGCGGTTCCCGGCATTAATTGCATCAAACCTTTCGCCCCTGCGCTAGAGCTCGCATCATGCATAAATGTCGATTCACGACGTGCTATTGCATAAGCTAATGTCAAAGGTAACTTATTGCGCTTTGCGTAACGGGTAAACTCTTTTTGATAAGCCAGTGGGAAGCGAATTTTCACATCATCGGTAAAGCCCGCCTGTGAGATCGTTCTCAATGCTTGGTCATGCCAACCCCATTCAGCTGCCATTAACGCCGCAGCGGCTTCTTCTTCTTTAGTTAACGAGCGCTTAAAGTGCCACCATTCTCGTCGAGCCTGTGTCAGCCTGCCCAACTCCCTAAGCTCTTTAGCACGTCGAGCTGCGGGGGCTTGTGCTAACGTATCTAAAACATATTGTCGCGTAACATAAGGAATATCATTCATATTGACCTTCTGGCCGGCTTTAGCAGCAGCCAAAAAGCCATAGTAATGACGCTTTTGTCCTATGCTTTGCATTTTACTGGCAGCACTTTGCATCATGCCCATTTCGCTTTGCGCCCGAGATAACCAATATTGATAAATCAATTCTTCGGATAATGGATGAGGTAAGGTTTCAATAAAGCGGGCGACTTGCACCCAATCTCTTTGGTGTAGATAACTCGCTAAATACCAATGCGCGATGCTTTTATCAATTTCTGAGCGTGGGATCTGCTCAAAGTAACGCAGCGCGCGTTTATCGCCTTTGGTTGCTAACGCAATGCCAAAAGCGCGATTAACAATAAAGCGATCGCCTTGATCAAAACTAAACTTAGCCTGTGCTTGTTGCCAAGTAGCCAGCGCCTTTTTGGGGTCACGCCAAATTAAACGCTTTAAGCCATAAACTAAAACGTCAGTATGTTCGCGATCCGTTTTTTTAATTCGGCTTAGGCGGCTGATATAACTAGGATCACGACGCGTTTTATGCCACAACTTACCCCAAGCTTGGTCTTTACTCGGCAATAAACCAATCAAATAGGGTAGCAAGGTATGTTTGCCACCATCAGCGGCTAATTTGATACGCGCTTTAACATGTTCAGTGGTCCGATAACCTTCTCGTGCCCAACGACTAAATAACACATCACATGCTTTTGGCTGTGACTGGCCTACTACCCAAAGCGCTTCAATATTGTCAGCAATAGTATGGAATTTAGCCCCAATGGCTAGGTCTGCACGCAATTTATAACAATTAAGCTCAGTATTTTCGGTTTGTCGGTAGTCATTTAAGAACAGTACCGACTCGCCTTTTTTTGCTAAATAAGTAAGCCAAGCTTTACGCAGTGGCCATTCAAGCGGCGTACCTGTGTAGAGTTTGAGAAAATGGCGAATGCGTTTTTTATTGACTAAATAAGGGTGCTTTTTCAGATAGGCCAATTCAACATAAGGCGCAAGCGGGTAATCGCCCAGCTGTTTAACGGCTTGGCGGTAGCTTTTGGTGCGTCCTTTCTTCGCATCGTACTCAGCTCGTTTAAATAATTTGCGTTGCTTTTCGAGAGAATCGTTTGATGCTACGGCAGAGGTAGCAATACTTGACACTGCGTAAACTGCAATTGCCAAGATCGACATGAGAGCTTTTTGCATTCAGTCCTGATTTGTTCATTAACTAAGCTTAGTATGACTACATACTTATATGAAGGTGAATTTGGATCAAGTCCTAAGCGGCAGAATTCATCGAAATTAAAGACAAAAAGTGTGAACAAAGATTTTCAAACATGCGTTTGAAAATCAGCGATTTAACACTAAGCTAAAAATAATAATAAAAGGGAAAATCCCTCCAACGCTTTGGAGCTCTAAATGATATTTGAAGGCCAAGCCATTAAGGCTGACTTTATTGAAGCAGGAATTGCAGAACTTGTTCTCGATCATCCTGGCTCAGTAAATAAGTTTGACCGTACAACGCTAGCAGAATTTAAACAGTGTATTGATGCCTTAGCAGACAATGCTCAAATTCAAGCGCTCATCCTCAGAAGTGCCAAACCCGCATTTATTGTCGGGGCCGACATCACTGAATTTATCCAAACTTTTAAGCTCGAAGACCCCGAGCTATTAAAATGGATTAAAAACGCCACCGACATTTTCGATGCGTTGGAAGATTTACCTTTTGCCACTATCTCTGCCATTAATGGCTTCGCTCTAGGTGGTGGTTGCGAAACGATCTTAGCGACAGACTATCGCGTGCTGGATGAAACCGCACAAATTGGTTTACCTGAAGTGAAGTTGGGTATTATGCCAGGCTTTGGTGGTACCGTTCGCCTGTCGCGCTTAATTGGTGCCGATAATGCGATGGAGTGGATCACCACAGGTAAAACACACAAACCACAAGAGTGCTTAGCCGTTGGCTTCGCAGACAGTGTAGTTAGCAGCGATAAATTAGAATCGGCAGCGCTTAACTTAGCTAGAAAACTTGCTCACGGCGAATTTAACTGGCAAGCCAAGCGCGCAGAAAAGCTATCTCCGTTAAATTTATCCGTCACAGAAAAAGCCATGAGCTTTAATGTGGCAAAAGGCATGGTCTTTGCCAAAGTAGGTAATCACTACCCTGCTCCACATGCAGCGATTGAGTGTATTGAACGCGGAGCTGATCACAGCCGTGAACAAGCCATGGCTATTGAAAATGAAATTTTTGTCCGCTTAGCGAAAACACCAGAAGCTGAAGCACAAGTTGGCATTTTTATGGCCGACCAATTAGTCAAAGGCAAAGCCAAAAAAGCGACGAAAACGGTTGATAAAACCGAGCGCAGTGTGGTCATAGGTGCAGGCATTATGGGTGGCGGTATTGCTTACCAATCAGCATACAAAGGCACACCGATAACTATGCTAGACGTCAGCCAAGCAGCACTCGACTTAGGACAAGCCGAAGCAGCTAAATTATTGGTTAAACAAGTAGAGCGCGGTCGTATTGATGCCGCTAAACAAGCGAAAGTGCTAAACCAAATTACCCCATCAATGGATTACAAAGCGGTTGCCACGGCCGATATCGTCGTCGAGGCGGTGACAGAAAACCCAGCAGTGAAAGCGAAAGTACTTGCTCAAGCTGGCGAGCACTTGAATGAAAATGCCGTGCTAACAACAAATACATCGACAATTTCGATAGACCAATTAGCCGAATCTATAAACGCGCCAGAGCGTTTTTGTGGCATGCACTTTTTTAACCCTGTACACAAAATGCCATTAGTAGAAGTCATTCGCGGTAAAGCAACCGACGATGCGAGTATAAATAAAGTGGTTAGTTACGCCCAACAACTGGGTAAAACGCCCATAGTGGTAAACGATTGCCCGGGCTTTTTTGTCAACCGAGTACTGTTTCCTTACTTCGCAGCTTTCAACCAATTGTTAGTTGAAGGTGTCGACTTTGCGACTATTGATAAAGTCATGGAGAAACAATTTGGTTGGCCTATGGGGCCCGCTTATCTGCTTGATGTCGTCGGGCTTGATACCGCGTGCCATGCACAAAAAGTCATGGCCGCAGGGTTCCCTGAGCGTATGCCAGTACCCGAAAATAATTTACTCGAGGTCTTTTACCAAGCTGAGCGCTTAGGACAAAAGAATGGCCAAGGGTTTTATCACTATGGCGTCGATAAAAAAGGCCGCCCGAAAAAATCAGTTGATGAAATTAGCCAACAAATTATTGAGCAATCAGCCGGACAAACAACCGAGCTAGACAGTGAAACGATCATCGCTCGCTTGATGATCCCTATGATCAATGAATGTATTCGCTGCCTAGAGGAAGGCATTATTGCCAGCGCAGAAGAAGCCGATATGGCGTTGATTCTGGGGCTTGGTTTCCCGCCATTCAGAGGTGGTCCATTCCGCTACTTACAGCAAATGGGCATGGCACAGTTCATTGAACAAGCGAAAGCATTTGAGCACTTAGGTGCGATTTACCAAACCACGCAAGGTTTAGCTGAAAAAACAGCTGAACAACAAAGCTATTTAGCGCAATAAAAGGGGATAGCAAGATGAAATCAGTAGTGATAGTTGATTGCTTACGCACCCCAATGGGGCGCTCAAAAGGCGGTATTTTTAGAAATGTACGCAGTGAAGATTTATCTGCTGAACTGTTAAAAGCACTAGTTCAAAGAAATCCAAACATTGATGTAAACGAAGTTGAAGACATTGTTTGGGGTTGTGTAATGCAAACCCTTGAGCAAGGCTTTAACGTAGCGCGAAATGCATCTTTACTAGCCGGCCTGCCAGCGCATATTGGGGCCGTTACAGTTAACCGTTTATGTGGTTCTGCGATGCAGGCTATTCACGATGCTGCCAGAGCAATTATGTGCGACCAAGGCGAAATTATGATCGCTGGTGGTGTTGAACATATGGGGCATATTCCGATGACTCATGGTATCGACTTCCACCCCCTACTGGCTAAAAACATAGCCAAAGGTGCAGGTAGCATGGGCTTAACGGCCGAGTTACTATCAAAAACTCATGGTATAGATAGATTGATGCAAGATGAGTTTGCTGCGCGTTCTCACCGTCGCGCCCATTTAGCAACTATTGAAGGCCGATTTGATAGCGAAATTTGGCCTATTCTTGGCCATAACGCTGATGGTGAACTCATTAACGTTTACCACGACGAAGTGATTCGCCCTGAAACCACAGTTGAGGGGTTGGCTAACTTAAGACCCGTATTTGACCCTGCTCATGGCACCGTCACGGCAGGTACATCTTCAGCCTTATCAGACGGAGCAGCTGCCGTATTATTGATGTCTGAAGAACGTGCACAAGCTTTAGGCGTTAAACCTATTGCCCGCATTAAATCGATGGCAGTAGCTGGGTGCGATCCATCAACGATGGGCTATGGCCCAGTACCCGCAACCCAAAAAGCATTACAGCGCGCAGGACTAACAATTCAAGATATTGACCTATTTGAATTGAACGAAGCGTTTGCCGCACAATCTTTACCTTGTATTAAAGCATTGGGTTTAATGGATGTGATGGATGAAAAAATTAACTTAAATGGCGGCGCAATTGCTCTTGGCCACCCACTGGGGTGCTCAGGTGCACGTATTAGCACCACCTTGCTTAACTTAATGCAAAGCAAAGATGTCGAGCTAGGCTTAGCCACTATGTGTATTGGTTTAGGCCAAGGTATTGCCACTGTATTTGAACGCGTAAATTAACTTTACAGCCCCTTCGGTCTGCACTTTGCCTTACTTGAAAAGCGCAAGGTGCAGGCCGCTTTTCTTTCAACATATTTGCAAATTGCAAAAATCCGAGACAACTTCATCCTCAATCGCATTTGCAAAATGCAAATAAACAAATCACCTCAGTGACCATAACTAAATCTAAACCACTGATAATTAATCACTTTTAACAATTAGCACACTTCTTGTAATAGCAGAACTATATCCCCAGTTTAAAGGTGCTCATAATGAATAGTATTCAAATATTAAAAACCATACTTGTCTTAGCCACTAGCTTTGTTTTCATTCCCTTTAGTAATGCAGGGCTTATCACCTTTGAGCAAACAGCCAATAACCAACAACCTGTTGATAACCAAACAATTGCTCTTACAGATTATTTTATGGCGGGTGGTGTAAAAGTACGCTTTGGTTTTGATACCGATAACGACGACATTCTTGATATGCAAGCAGTGTTTGAAAAAGCAGGAAACAATGACAAAAACACTGGTTTTTGGGGCGCTTGGGGTAAAGATACCGCAGCACCGGGGTACGAAAATCAACTAGGTGACTTTTTTATCAGACAATCGAACGCTTATGATAATTTTGGTGTTTTTACCATTTTATATGATGCAGCTAACCCAGTAATGGCGGCATCGGGTGAAATTTGGGATATCGACCACTCGCAGCACCAAGGTACTGAGCAATTTTTAGTACAAGCTTTTAATGGCAACACTTTACTCGAAAGTATTTATTCACCAATGGGGGACAATATGAGTTTAGATGCTAAACCTTGGACATTTGCCTTTAACAATCAACCGAATATCAGCAAAATTGAAGTCACTTTTGTTGGTACCAAACAATCAGGTATAGGGCTTGCCTTTAACAACTTTGCACCCACACAAGACTTAACCCAAATACAAACAGTACCCGAGCCTGAAACCATATTGCTATTTTTATCTGGCCTTATTGGTATTGCCCTAATCCGTAAAAAGCAATGAGGTTTTCGCGACAAAAACTAACGTACTCACCTATTGAGAAACTGAACGATGTGCTCACTTTTATCCCCAAAATAGATGTGAGTGATACTTTTGCCGTAGTAGTAATCACTTAGCGAATTTGCTACAAAACCATAAAGAAGCTAAGTGCCCTATAAAAACATATCAAGCTTGGCTTGCACTGGTTCTTGCCATTTTATGATGCTACCCCATCACTAATTACTTTAACTATTAAAAACAAAGGATTGAAATATGTTAAGAGTTATTCCCAAACAATTATTTATATTAATTACTGTTCTTTTTGTCTCTTCGGTTACCGCCGAAATAGGTCAAGACAATCAAAATATCCCCCTAAACTATTTACCTGCAATAAAAGGCGATTACTTTAAATTGGACTCAAGGGTTATTGGCCGGGCATTTCATATCTATATCAGACTGCCAGAAAACTACCAAAAAGCGCAGGCTACTCAATACCCCATCGCTTATCTACTAGATGGAGATTCTCTTTTTCCTATTCTGGCGGCTAACCATTTATTTCTGACTTATGATGACAAGTTACCTGAATCTATTGTGGTAGGTATTTCGTATGGCTCATTTGACCCCAAAATAAATAAAAGAGGTTTTGATTTTTCGACCCATTCATCAAATTCAGATAAGGATCTGGGCGGAGCAAAAGACTTCCTAACATTTTTGAAAACTGAATTGATTCCCTTAGTTGAACAAAAATATAAAGCCGATAAAAACAAGCGAATTATCTTTGGTCAGAGCCGAGGCGGATATATGGTGCTTTACTCTGCATTTTCAGACCCAGACTTATTTTGGGGTCGTATCGCGAGTAACCCAACATTTATGCCAAATAAAGAACAGTTTTATGGAACACCGGCTAAATCTGAACGAAAGGATTTGCATTTAGTGGTTTCAAGCGGCTCACATGATTACCCAACCTTGAGACAAGCAGCACTTGATTGGCATAGCTCATGGGGGCAACGCGCTAATACACCGTGGGACATTCATTTTAAGACGATTGAAAATGGTACCCACTCAGCCAATAGTTTAGATAGTTACCGTTTTGGTATGAACGTTATTTTCGGCACAAGACAGGATTAATATGTACATAGGTGAAGTGGCAGAAAAAACCGCGTTGTCCATCAAGGCTATTCGCCTTTATGAAAGAAAGGTTTACTCATTCCGCTGCCAAGAAAAAGGCGTTACCGCGTTTATAACGAGTCGCATATCGAGATACTAAGCCTGATTAAAGAAGCAAAATCACCCGGGGCCACGTTAGCTCAATTAAAAGATGCACTCGTTTATACCGATGGCGAAGTAGATTGGGTTCGCGTTGGTCAATTTCTCACTGAAATGAAAAGTCAGTTAACCCAACAAATTGATGAACTGAACAATAAGATCAACAAAATAGATCAGTGTTTGGTATCGATAGAATCTTGTCCAAAAGGTATTGACTCTCCCCCTAGGGGAAGACATTAGAATCGCCATCGTTGTTAAAAACAAAGGAAATAAGCAAGATGACGAAGAAGATATTAGTACTTAACGGTAACCCGAAATCGAGCAGTTATGATCACCATTTAACGGATGTATACGAGATTGAAGCGAATGAATACTTTGAAGTTAAGCGTTTTAATCTCGCGGACATGGTATTCGACCCAAGCCTGAATACTGGCTACAACGCAGTACAAGCACTTGAACCTTGCTTAGCTGATTTTCAAAAAGCCATACTCTGGGCCGATCATATTGTCATCGTTACGCCTATTTGGTGGGGCGGTATTCCAGCAAAATTAAAAGGCTTGTTTGATAGAGCATTTTTGCCCGGCTTTGCTTTTAAATATGAAGGTGACAATTTGCTTCCTACTCAGTTGTTAACCGGAAAAACCGCCAGAATCATTGTCACTATGGATGCGCCGGCCGATTATGCTATTGAACAGGCCGACCCAGCACTTAAACAACTCGACCTTTATACCCTGCAGTTTTGTGGCTATGAAAAAGCAGAAGTAAACCTGTTTGGCTCGGTAATATCAGCAAGTAAAGAGGAGAAAAAACGCTGGGAAAAACAAGTCAAAGCAATTAGTTACAGTGGCAGCTACCCCAGAGTAGATGCTTGCAAAGGCGAAGTAAATCACCGTCAATAACGCATACATGCCGAAATTTACGTCAAGAAAAAAGTGAGGTTATTTCGGCTGTTCTTTTTTATTTATCCCTTATCTAACCGGCTTAAAACGAATATTATCTGACTTACTTTAACTGTATTTTTTTAAGGTGTTTAGATGAAGTTAGGTAGTTTATTTTTCTTGTTGTTATGCACTTTTCCAGTCTTTGCTGCGGTCAGTTTTACTCAGGTCAATGGCGCTAAAGTGGAATACGAAATAAGCGGCCAAGGCAAACATACTATCTTACTTGAAGCAGGTGGTAGTGCAGGTTTATCTGATTGGGACCCAATTTTTGAAGATTTAACAAAAAATGCCAAAGTGATTCGCTACTCTAGAGTGGGTAATGGCAATTCAGAGCCAATCAAAAAACACTACAGTGCTGAAGATTACGCTCAAGAAACCCAGCAATTTTTAACCGCCCTTAAAATTGAAAAGCCCATTGTTTATATTGCGCATTCTTATGGCGCACATGTAGCCCGTGTATTTGCAGCCATGTACCCTAATAAAGTATCGGCTCTTATGTTAATTGAACCGGCATCTGAACACGATGTCGATATTATGCGAAAAATTGATTTGCAGCAGGCTGAAAAAGAGATCGCACAAATCAAACTCGATGACTTGGCTAATGGCATGTCTAACCAATATTTAGACTTCTGGTCAAAACGCCCACTCCCCGATTACCCGCAGATACCTGATATTCCTGTAACCGTCATCGCCTCAACCAAAGAATTTAAAAACCCTTCCGTGCTCTTTTTCACCGACAAAGGCCGTGAAATGTGGGGCCAATTACACACAGATTGGGCACAAGCATTTCCGCAAGGCAAAGCGGTACTCACTAACAAGAGTTATCACTATCCTCAAAATGATGAACCCAAAATGGTGGTTGCTGAAGTTATTCAATTATTAACTCGTATTACGAGTCACCCATAATTAATGCGGCATAGCTGTTTTTATTGCCCGTAAGATGCCGCAACTGATATGGTAATCACAAGGCAAGTGTGATTGTTGCGTTTAATTAAACAATCGCACAAATAGCACTAACAAATAAGGGAGTTTAAATGAATACTTGGATTTTTTCCGCGGGTGTTGTCGGTATTTTTACTTCATTCGTTCATATTTTTGCCGGTCAAGTTGACCCCGTCAGGCCTTTTCTCAAATCAGATTTAGCTGAGGTTCCTAAAGCAACATTATTAGGTTGCTGGCATATGGTCTCAGCCATTTTGCTGCTATCAGGGTCAGCACTTGCTTATATTGGCTGGTATAACCTTACAGGTTGGCAAAATGTGGTGGCGGGTATTTCAGTCAGCTTTGTTATTTTCTCTTTCGTTTTCATTGCTGTTGGCTGGTCTTTTTTTAAACTGCAAACATTTATCAAACTACCACAATGGGTACTTTTATTGCCGATTGGAGTTTTAGGGCTTATAGGTATTCGGTAAAGGCGAGAGTGCGATGACACCTGCTATTAACTCGGCTAAAAAAGCTAAAATCACTTTTAACGTGCATGAATATCAGCACGACCCCGCTGCAGAATCTTATGGCTTAGAGGCTTCAACTAAACTCTCAATAGAGCCTGCCCGTGTATTTAAAACACTGGTGGTCAATTTAACCCCAGATGAGCTAGCAGTGGGTATCATCCCCGTTGATACACAGCTCAGTATGAAAGCTATTGCCAAAGCAGCGGGGGCAAAAAAGGCGGTAATGGCAGCACAACAAGATGTCGAGCGTGCAACCGGATATGTACTGGGCGGCGTCAGCCCATTAGGCCAAAAGAAACGCCTTAAAACCTTTATTGATAACACGGCAACACACTACTCCACCATTTATGTCAGTGCTGGGCGACGCGGTTTAGAAATAGAGCTTAACGCCAATGATTTGAGTAAATTAGTAAATGGCGTGTTTGCAGCGTTAGTGAGTTAATCACTAAAAATGATAAAACACGTTAAAGACCTCTTAGGTTAAATAGTCAGGACTTTTTATGGACAACATCATAGTTTCAACCCAGTGGTTAGCCGATAATTTACACGATGCTAACACGGTTTTACTCGATGCCAGTATGGCCAAAGTGGTGGGTAAAGAGCCCATCATTTACGATGCACCGGTTTACATTGCCAATAGTCTAAAACTAGACCTTGAAACTAAGCTTTGTGATAGCCAAGCAAGCAGTGCAAATGCGTTTCCGTCTGCAGATATTTTTAACAAACAGATGGAATTACTGGGTATCAATAAAGATAACCTTTTGGTGATTTACGATAACCAAGGGATTTATTCTGCACCGCGTGCATGGTGGATTTTTAAAACGATGGGCTTTGCTAACGTATTTGTTTTAGATGGCGGTTTGCCCAAATGGTTAGCAGAAGGTCGAGATGTAGTCAGCGAGCACAAAACACCTGCGCACTTAACTGACTCAGATACTTTTGTAGGCCATTTAAATCAGGCATTAGTCAGCGATGCAAGTGCCGTATTATCGAGTATTGATAACCCAGCGGTCAGTATTTTAGATGCCAGGGCCAGTGCTCGTTTTACAGGTACGGTCAGTGAACCAAGAGCAGGCCTGCGCGCAGGCCATATTCCAAATTCAGTCAATCTACCTTTTGCCCATGTATTGGATGACAACTGTTTTAAAACAGATACTGCATTAGCCGCTATTTTTGAACCTTTAGTGACAGATAATACAACTAAGCTGATCTTCTCTTGTGGCTCTGGTATTACCGCCTGCATTATTTTAATGGCCGCCCACATTGCCGGTTATAAAGACTTGGTGTTGTATGATGGCTCTTGGTCTGAATGGGGCGCCAATCACGCGTTACCCATTGCATAGTGCAGTGATAGAAATACAATAGACAATCTAATTAGCCTGAAAAAGCATGCTCTCAATCGATGCGAAAATCTGATAAAAAACTCGATAACCAATTGCGTTTAGCACTGACGGATGTATGTGAAACCGCACTAAAACAACTCGATGGCTTTCAATGGCTCACGCATTTGGTTAACTACAATAACTTTCCCAGTAGCCTGAGAATTGTGTTTATCTTTGATAGCAACGATCACTTAGCTCAGTACTTACAATCTAATGATAAAGACTATTTACTATCTCTGCTACAAACTGAGTTACAGCCGCTTAACCTAAAGTTGAAAAACATTGCCAAGCACGTTGAATATGACACAGAAGAAAGCTGTGAAAGCCAACATCAAGGCAATTGGGCGCTGCGATTGGGCTAAGCGTCTAGATCAGGTCAATAACCGCAAAAGGCTTGGTTTATCGTTAACGTCCACATAAGTTGAAGCCATTCTCAGCTCAACCTCTCGGAGTTAAAAAACCTATGCAATTAATCGTTGGTACAGATTCAACGTGGTCGCTCAGAACATGGATATGCGCACAACTAGCGAGTATCGAATGTGAGATAAAGGTCATTAACTTGAATGCGACCGATTACAAAACAACACTGAATAAACTATCACAAACGGGTTTAGTACCGACTCTTGTTGATGGTGCCTTGCAGGTCAATGATTCGCTAGCCATTACTGAATATTTCAATGAATGCTCAAACGGCGCACTGTATCCAAATAATCAGCAAGAAAGAGCTAAGGCGAGAAGTTTATGCGCACAAATGCACGCGGGTTTTATGAACTTAAGGGCAAATTGCCCTTTTACGTTACAGACGGTACCGCAACTTAACACCATTGGTGATGAAATGAATCATGAGTTGGCTCAAGTCACTGCAATCTTCAACTCAGCTAAGTTGCCCTTTATGTTTGAGAACGCCGGCGCCGTTGATGCCTTTTACGCTATTTTAGCGTTCAGACTGCAAAGTTATGGCATTCATTTAACAGGCAAAGCCGGTGAATATCAGCAAAGCTTACTGAGCTGGCCACTATTACAACAAGCCATTAGCGTTGCAACAGATTGGAAGAACACAGCTAGCACTAGCTAAAAAAGCGAAATACCCAACAATGAAACCGATACTTTTTATTTTAAAGATGCCATTTGAGGATGGTCCCGGAAAAATGTGGATTTGCTCTCACTGCGCCATGATTGAGGGCGCTTTAGCTTTTAATCCACACTGGCAAGCGGCCCTTGATATCCGCCGTATCGATTTTCCTAAACCCAGAGCAGAAGTTGTCGAGTTACTCGGAGAAGACAATCAATGGCTACCAGTTTTAGTACTGGACGACAAAGAAACGATAACCGACCCTGTCGGGATAATTAATTACCTAGCCCAAACTTTTGGCGGGGCAGCTGCTCATCCATAACGACATTTGAAAAAAGGGCTCAGTTAAGATGCATCTTAGCTGTGCCTTTAACGATATAATCCCTATCCCATCAACCGCCTTGAAGAAATAAGTGGGAGAGATAAGTGGAAGCGATTGAAAAAATACTCAGCTTTATGGTCGAGACCGAAAAGCTAAAAGATGTTATCCGCAAAACAAAACCTGTCGGCTTAAGTCGCTATGAAAATTCTGCCGAGCACAGTTGGCATGTGTGTTTATCCGCATTGATGCTAAAAGAATACGCCAATGAACCTGTCGATATATTACGTGTCATTAAGATGCTATTGATTCATGACTTAGGTGAAATAGATGCAGGTGATACCATTATTTATGGCAGTGAAACCCAAGCGCTCAAAGAGGAAGAAGCACAAGGCGTAAAACGTGTATTAGCGCTATTACCCAATGCTATGGACCAAGACTTAATCGAGCTTTGGTATGAGTTTGAAGCAGGAGAAACCGCCGATGCTCGTTTTGCCAAAGCAATAGATAGGGTACCGCCTTTACTACATAACCTACATGGTAATGGCCACAGTTGGTCTACTCATAACGTCCCCAAAGAACAAGTCTTTGCTGTTAATCAAAGAATCGAAAAAGGCAGTGAGGCGCTTTGGTCTGTGATCAAAGCTAAGCTCGAAGGTGCTGTCGTTGATGGCTTACTAAAATAAGCAAAAAATTATCCTCTCGATAAGAACTAATTTTATATCGCTACGTCTAAAACACGCTTTTAAGCATCTTGGGTGAGTGCACTGAAAGTACTTACTCTTTTTTAGATAACAAATAGAGTTAGATAAAATGTTTGAGTGGTTTAGCAGCCCAGAAGCTTGGGTTGCATTAGCAACGTTAATGGCACTAGAAATCGTATTGGGTATCGACAATATCATTTTTATATCGATATTGGTTGCTCGACTCCCCGTAAGCCAAAGACACAAAGCCAGACAAATTGGTTTGTCTTTAGCAATGGCCACACGGTTATTACTGCTGTTTAGCTTGGCGTGGGTCATGGGGTTAGTTGAACCCTTGTTTACCGTTTTTGAACATGAGATCTCAGGACGAGACATGATCTTAGTGCTTGGTGGTTTATTTTTATTGGTGAAATCAACACATGAAATACATCACAGCTTTGAAAAAGTGGAACCGAGTAAAACTCAGCTGGCTACATCGGGCTTTTTTACCGTTTTAGCGCAAATTGCTGTGTTAGATCTGATCTTTTCATTAGATTCAGTGATCACAGCCGTCGGTTTAGTTGAGCACTTGAGTATTATGGTTATCGCCATTGTGGCTTCGGTCAGCGTGATGTTATTTGCAGCTAAAGCCATTGGTGAATTTGTTGAGGCGAACCCCACGATTAAAATGCTGGCATTGTCCTTTTTAATCTTGCTTGGTTTTACCCTCATTGCCGAAGGTTTCGATGTTCACATACCTAAGGGTTATATTTACTTCGCAATGACGTTCTCGTTTGTTGTCGAAATGATGAATATCAAACTAAGAGCTAACCGTACAGAGCCAGTTGAAACCATTCAGCTGGCGAAAAAAATGGATGATACTCATGCCTAAAGCATTTGCGTAATGGCATAACAACAAGGTTTAAGGAATGAACTTAGCGTTATTTGATTTTGATGGCACCATCACCAATGAAGATACCTTTACTCAATTTATCTTCTTTGTGACCAACAAAAGACGATTAATACTGGGCTTAGTTTTACTAAGCCCAGTTATTATTTTATACAAATTAGGCTTACTTAAAGCCCCAACAGTAAGACCCATCATTGCTAACTTTGTACTATTTAATCGCACAACAGCAGAGATCGAAATACTCGCTGAACAATTTGTACAAAGCTACTTACCTCAGGTGATGCGACAAAACGCACTCGCTAAATTGCAATGGCACAAAGACAGAGGAGATACGCTTTATGTTGTCTCGGCAACAGTAGATGTGTATTTGCGAATTTGGTGTAGGCAAAATCAACTTAACTTGTTGTGCTCTAAAGTGGAACACAGCAAAGGGAAATACACAGGCCGATATGCCAATTTCGATTGCAGTGGCAACAATAAAGTCAAAGCGATTGAATCAGCGATAGATTTAAGCCGTTATAATAAAATTTACGCCTACGGCGATACACCTGAAGATATCCCCATGCTCAAATGCGCCGATCAAGCTTATTATCGTTGGCAGGATTTTGACCTGCGTTAACACCAATCCAACTCTTGGCTATTGCAGTTACTCCTCAGCTAAATTAAAAAGGGATAAAACTACCGTTATTTCAAGGAATAGAAATGAAGTATTTGCTACTTGGTACTTTGGTCTTATTAACCGCCTGCTCAACCAAACAAAACGATGAAAAGCATTGGATAAAACCTGAATCTACCACACTCAGTTGTGACCATTACTTCAGTCACAGCAGCGAACTAGGTGTATTGATAAATAACGTTTGGAATAAAAATGCCGCTCATGACAAGCCATGGTCACAATGTATCGAACAACGCGTAGTCGATAAGCAAATTCAACAGGGTTGGTCGTGGTCTTGGCCAAGTGATCAAAGCGTTATTTATGCTTACCCGCAAATAAGAATAGGTGCATCGCCTTGGGCACCCGAGCCTAAATACAATGCTGATTTTCCGCTGCAAATTGCGCAATTATCTGAACTGACTATCTCGCATGAATTGGAAATTGACACCAACGGCGAGCACAACACCGCGACCAGCATGTGGTTAATGGATGAACCCTATCAAGGTATTACAGCAAACAAATCGGTGATTGCAGCAGAAGTGATGATCTGGACTTACGAAACATCAGGTCACTTTAACCCTGCGGGTCGCAAGCACAGTGAAATAAAAATTGGCGGGCAAGTATGGGAAGTTTGGTATAAAAGTAGTTGGTATGATATGTCTGGCGAACACGATAACCGCTGGGCGTATTTAGCATTTCGAGCCAAACAATCGTCGATGAAAGCCACTATTCCAGCTTTACAGCTACTCAACTACGCCATAGATAACAACCTACTCGCAAATAATCTCTATATTGCTGATATTGAATTAGGAAATGAAGTTATGAAAGGCTCTGGCATTACTTGGGTTAAAAACTTCGAAGTCAGTTATCAATAAAATATAATTAAAAATCAGGATTTTACGTATTTATTTAAACGTTTAATAATTGTAGACTCAATACAACTCTTCTGTTTTGTCTTGACAAAGCCGCAGATAATTAAAATAAAAAATTGTGGTTATACCAATGTTGAAGGTTATCAATTTTGATCATTGAGAGTACCTTCTTTTATCTTTATTAGCTCAATAATTCGTTTATTTCGGGCTAAGTAACTCACAAATATGAGGGACAAACACCGTCATAGCTTTTGACGTAAATTTGTACCCACTTAATCTGACATTATTCAACAAAAAAGAGCATAAAAAGCTCATTATTATAAAAAGGAAAAGCCATGAATAAAGTTATAGCTGTTATTACAATGACTGCTGCCCTAGCTACAGGTTGTACAAGTGTTCCAATGGAACCAAAAGAAAAAAGCGAATTAGCTAAACAGTTTAATGCCCCTGCTGATGGTAAAGCAGGCGTTTATGTTTATCGATCAGGCCATTTCGGTGGTGCATTGAAAAAGGATGTTTGGATCAATGGTAAGTGCATCGGTGAAACTGCACCAAATGTATTCTTCTATGAGGAAGTTGAAGGAAATAAAGAACATAAAGTATCGACTGAGTCTGAATTCTCTCCAAATGACTTATTAGTGAAAACGGAAAGTGGTAAGAACTATTTTGTAAACCAATACATCAAAATGGGGGCCTTTGTCGGTGGTGCAGGCGTTGAACTTGTAGAAGAAGAAAAAGGTAAAAAAGCTGTTGCAAAATTAGGCATGGCAACAAAAGGGAACTGTAGCTCTTAATTTATAAATACCCTGGGAAAATACAGTAGATTAAACTGTATTTTCCATTTTTTCTGTACCTACATTATCTACTAGAACTGTCGTGTTTTCCTTCATCGCTCTCTAAAACAGGTTAATTTCTTTATCACCTTTGATTGCTAAAAAAACATAGCTAATGTGTTAACTTACTCAATAATCGAATATGAACACCAAATAGGATTGATATGATCACCATTGAAAAAGATGCAAAAGCGGAAGAAATTTTTATTCATGGTTCACCTGAGAGCTTAAGAGAATTTGCAAAAAAGCTATGGGCTATTTCAGAAAAGGGTGAAACCAAGGGCAAGCATAAAGAGCAGCTTACGACGAAGAAAGGTTCGCAAATTGAACTATCGACTAAACTACAAGGTGAACCGCGTAAACACAGCGTCATTAAAAAACTTACTATCTGCACAAAAACAGAATAACTCAATGAGTTAATTCAGACTTTAGCATGGAGCAATAATGAATATTGGCATTTATATCTATGAGCAAGCAGAGGTACTCGATTTTTCAGGCCCTTTTGAAGTATTCAGCACAGCTAAGCGACTAGCAGCTCAAGATTGGAATGTGTTTCTTATCGCTGAGAAACATGCACCCGTTACTGCTCGCGGTGGTTACCAAGTATTGCCACACTATAGCATTGATGATCATCCCCCCATCGATGTAATCGTGGTGGTGGGTGGCGTACACACCACAGAAATGCACAACACTAAAGTGCTCAATTGGATAGCGGCTACAGATAAAACCGCTCAGTATGTCGTTTCTGTTTGCACGGGTGTATTTATCTTAGCGAATGCCGGATTACTAAAAGGTTTACCGGTGACTACCCATGGGGAAGATATTCCCGATTTAATCGGTCAATTTCCTGAGTTAACTGTGATTGATGACAAGCGTTGGGTCAATACAGATAAGTACACGACATCTGGTGGTATTTCTGCTGGGATTGATATGAGTTTGTTTTTAGTCTCTCAACTACAAAGCTTAGACTTAGCTAAAACGGTAGCCAGACAAATGGAATATCAATGGCAGCAATCTGTCAGCTAAATACAATGGCATAAAAAGGGGTAAGTGATGAATATTAAAAAGCGAGTATTACTGTTATGTACGCATGCGGCTGTTGGTTTTATCGGCTTTATGTTAGGTATTTACATGCTGCCCATTTTAACCGCTCCCCCCTCTCCTACTCTGACCAGTATTAATAAGATGTCAGCCGATAGTCGCTATATCACAGAATTTACCAAAAATTTAAAAGGTAGTGATTTTTTGCACTGGGGAGAAGGTAAAGTATCTTTGAGCAATCAGCACATTACCTTGATGGGGAAATTGTCTCCTGGACCTGATTTTAAACTTTATCTATCACCTGAATTTGTCGAAACCGAAGCCGAATTTGAGCAGTTAAAGCCGTCGATGAAAGTCATTGGTGATGTAAATACCTTTACCAACTTTATCGTCGACGTTCCAACGGGGACAGACTTAGCACGATTCAATACAGTAGTGGTTTGGTGCGAGAGTTTTGGCGAGTTTATTACTGCCGCACAATATAAATAGTTTGAAATTCAACCTAATAAGCGTCATAAAAAAACGCTACAACAGATATATTACTTGGTAAAAACCAAGCTTAAATCACACAATCAATAAGGCGAAGGATAGTTATGCAAGATCATCACGCAGAATACTGGGGGATGCCCCTACACACATACTGTATGCTCATTCATCTAAGTCAACTAGCCAGCATTATCATACCTGGATTAGGTTTAATCATGCCTGTAGTGATGTGGCTAACCAATAAAGATAAAAATGAAGAGATAAATAAACACGGTAAAATAACCGTTAACTGGATTATTAGTTTACTTATCTACTCAGCAATTTGTGGGGTACTGACACTCATTTTTATTGGCGCAATTGGCTTTGCAGTACTAGCATTACTTAACTTTATTTTTGCGGTAGTGGCAGCCATCAAAGCGAAAAATGGCTTGTACTGGGATTATCCAATGACCATTAAATTTATTAAATAGCACGCACCTTAAAGCACTCAATTAAGGCTGAATGAATCTTCTTTTGTTCAGTCTTATCTTTCTTGTCACCTGCCGAATACCCCATTACGTTTGCTGATGATTAGATTACATTACCCCTCGATATTTTTTATAACACTCTGATATAACTATCACTTTTAAAGTAAAGGATATACTTTTGAATATTGAAGTAAGACAAGCAACCTTAGGTGATTTAACTGACTTAGTTTTGCTCTTTGATGGCTATCGCCAGTTTTACCAACAAACCTCTGACCTACATGGTGCTCATGACTTTTTGTCAGCCCGGTTAACGCAAAAAGAGTCCGTTATTTTTATCGCTTTGAACAATCAAAAAATGATTGGTTTTTGCCAGTTATACCCCAGTTTTTCTTCGCAATCGATGGAGCGAAGCTGGATTTTAAACGACTTATTTGTCGCACCTGAAACAAGAAAATCAGACGCAGGACGAGCACTACTAGAAAAAGCAGATGCTTACGCCAAGGAAACACAAAGCAAAGGCTTAGTATTGTGCACACAACAGACCAATACCCAAGCGCAAAGCCTTTATGAGTCTTTTGGTTTTGAGCATATTTCAGAGTTTAAGTGGTACTTTAAATCAGCAAAAAATAATTAAACCCTGTAGCTTTTATCAGATGAATATTGAATTTAAATCCGTTTGCAAAGCGCAAATACCTATGTCTCTTTTGCTATTGGCAGACCCTTGTGAAAAACAAATTGATGGCTATCTGAAAAATGCACAGTGTTTCGCCGCATTAGCTAACAATGATGTGATAGCAGCCTGTATTGTCTGTGCACTTGATGATGATACTGCAGAAATTGTTAACATCGCGACACAACCTGACTACCAACAAAAGGGGATTGGCAGTCAGTTACTGACATTCACAACAGAGCAGTTAGCTGCAATGGGATTTAAAGAGCTCGTGTTAGGTACAGGTACGTTTGGCTACCAGTTGAACTTCTATCAACGCGCCGGCTTTAGAGTTGATGCCGTTATCAAAGATCATTTCCTCGACCATTACAATGAAGCCATCTTTGAAAATGGCATTCAGCACAAAGACATGCTCCGATTGTATAAACACCTCTAGGCTAAGTGCCCAGTTTTAACATAAATCAACGCGCCATCATCTTTGGTATAGGGCGTATGCTGACTCAGATGCGGGCTGCGTATCCAAGTGCCTTTTGGATAACAACCGTGTTCATCGTAAAAAGTACCACCAAGCACTAAAATCTCTTCACCGCCCCAATGCTGGTGAGGTTTAAACTGAGTATTGGGCGCCCATTTAACTAATGCGACATGCTCGCCTTCAAATTCATGTAACGGCATAACGGTTAAACCATCCACTAAACCTAAATGCCAAGTTTGTGCAGTCGTATCAATCGCTTTTTGCTCTTGGTCTGCTTTAGAAAATTGCTGTAGTTTTACAAAAATAGTCGCCCCCTGTTCACCAATTTTAGGGGTATGTGCCGTGCCAATTGGGTTGCGAACATAGCTCCCCTGCCGATAGTCTTGATGCTCGTCACTAAATACACCTTCCAATACTAAGAACTCTTCACCGCCAGTGTGTGTATGCGCAGAAAATTCGCTATTTGGGGCATAGCGTACAATTGAAGTCGCTCGCGCAACTTCATCGCCAATTCTATCTAACATCATACGTTCAACCCCTGGCATAGGTGATGGGACCCATGAATAGTCCTTCGGCCTAACAACGACTCGTTGTTCAAAGTCAGCATTAATTCGTGTACTCACATCATTCTCCAAAGAAGGTGGCTGTTAGTGTTTTACGTTCAACGACAACAATAGGGTTAGCCAAAACCCACTGCTTGCTGTGATATATATTTTTCGTTGCTGTATAACTAGCAATATATAGAATGAATAAAAGCTTAAAAAGTAAGTACTTATCGGTTAGCTAGGTACTTTTTGGTACATCTTTATGAAAAGTATAGAAAAAAAACTTTCAAGAAAATATGCACCAACAGAAAGTGCAAAGATGGTTGAAGCCATTTGTGGCTGTAAATGGTCGATGACTGTCTATCAATTATTAAAAAATGATATCAATCGCCCTGGTGAAATGGTCAGAAGTGTTGAAGGCTTAACCACTAAAGTGCTCAATCAATGTTTGAAGAAAAACGTAGAATTTGGCATTTTAAAGCGCATTTCTTACCCAGAAGTACCGCCCAAAGTGGAATATCAAATCACAGATTTAGGGACCCAATTTATCAATATATTAGACCAGCTCCAAGCCTTACAAAATAAGATAAAGCAGCCCAATTAAATCCATATAACCATTTAAAAATATTTAAGGACGAATAATGTACAGTCATATCATGTTAGGTTCGAACAACATTGAACAGTCAAAACAGTTTTACGATGCATTAATGAAAGTACTTGGGCTTGCCCAAGGCGTCATCGATAGCAAAGGTCGTTGTTTATATTTAAACGAAACAGGAATATTGGGAATAACTCACCCGGTTAATGGTGAAGCAGCCACGCCGGGAAATGGTATGACAATTGGTTTTAAAGCGTCATCGCCCGAAATGGTTAATGCTTGGCATGCAGCTGGTATTGCCAACGGTGGAACCAGCTGCGAGCAACCTCCTGGCGTGCGCACTAGCCCGGAAAGAGATTTATATCTGGCTTATCTCAGAGACCCATTTGGCAATAAATTATGTGCCACCCACTTTATGTAAAAACACGGAGAGTTCATGATAGAAACAGAACGGCTGATTTTAAGGCAATGGGTTGATAGCGACTTAGCGCCTTTTACTGAAATGTGTGCAGATAAAGACGTGATGAGATATTTTCCTCACACGCTGGATGAGGAGCAATGCCAAAAAATGTTTGCTCGTATTCATGCACTGATTGCGAAACGCGGTTGGGGATTTTGGGCTGTAGAAACCAAAAGCGAAAATCAGTTTATTGGTTTTGTTGGCTTACATACTCCAAATGAAGCATTGCCTTTCGCGCCTTGTGTTGAAATTGGCTGGCGACTTGCCAAAGCCCATTGGCGCCAAGGTTTTGCAACAGAGGCTGCTCGTGCTTCTCTTAAGCATGCTTTTGAGCAGCTCAAGCTGGATGAAATTGTTTCCTTCACAGCGACCAGCAACATACCATCACAAGCAGTAATGCAAACAATAGGGATGCAAAACAGCCAGCAAAATTTCTTTCATCCAGACATTGCAAATGGGCATCCACTGCAAGAACATGTGCTTTATAAAATCAACAAACACGCTTGGCAAAAAATAACAAATAAGGGTTTTCAGTATGTATGAAGGCAGTTGCCAATGTGGTGCAATCGAATACACCTTAGCAGGTGGAATCGACAGTATTATTCATTGTCATTGTTCACGTTGTCGAAAGGCAACCGGTAGTGCATACGCGACCAATGGTTTTATCAATGCTGAAGATTTAAACCTAACAGATAAACAGCAAGCGCTGACGGTTTATCAAAGTAGTGAAGGTAAGCGAAAGTACTTTTGTAAAATATGTGGCTCGCCTATTTACAGTGCTAATGATAAATCACCGGGGCGTTATCGTTTGCGTTTAGGTTCGCTCGACACTGATATTAGCGAGCGCCCTATCTCGCACAACTTTGTTACCTATAAAGCCAATTGGGAAGATTTAGATGCTAAATTACCCAGATACCAAGCCCATGAACCAGGGCGCTAAGCCACAAAAATAATATACTGAGAATACTATGATTTACATCGCGGTAATCGTCACGTTAAGCCTATTAGGTTTATTGATGTTTATTCCTAAATTCAAAGCATCTTTTGAAAAATACGCCCTAGGCATTAATTTTATATTAACGTTATTTGCGACCTTAGTTGGCGTTTTAATGGCTATTTATATTTCAAACTATGAAGCCGAGAAAAAAGAGCAGAAAGATTTAATTAAGTTGCTCGGCGCGGCCAAGGTGTCGGTCTCGACCAGTATTGATTACAGTGAAAAGATCAATAACTACTATGAAACTCTCGCAGATGACAGCCCAGATAGATCTGACTTTTATGTCAAAAACAAACCACCCTATCCCGAGTATCTCGATTCGTTTTTAGCACAAGATATCATCAGTAAAAATTTATCTGCACAAACGTTAGAGTCGCTGACTGAAGCACAAATTAACCTGAAAAAAAGCCTTAATTACAATATCGATATGTACTTTGTTTTATTACAAGAAACTGAGGCCATCATTGATTTAGAGATTCAATTTCAACAAAACTTACTAAGCGCAAACACATTGGAACAAGAGCAAGATAAATTGTCAGCGCAAATACGCAGCAAGCTTAACTCGCTGCAATTAGATGCGAAGTAATGATAACTAACATCTAGCGTCATTTTTGAACTATACCTTAATAGCTAAATCGACAATAAGGAGCAAAGGGTGAGCATTCAAAAATGGGGCGGCATAGCAGCCATTACCGAAGCGTGTACCTATTTATTTGGTTTTGTACTGTTTTTTGGTGTACTTGATGCCACAGGTTATGACACACCAGCACGCTATCTCAGCTTTGTAATAGAAAACCGAGATACTTTTTTTGTTGGCTATTTAGTCATTGGCCTTTTATTCAGCTTTGCTTTAATCGTGCTTGTGCAAGCTGTTTACCAAACATTCAAACACATTGCGCCTGATTTAATGCGCTTTAGTGCTGTAGTGGGCTATTTGTGGGTAGGTATAGTGCTAGCCAGCAGTATGATTTTTTTAACCAGCTTGGCTGCACTTGCCGAATACCATGCAACTGACCCCGAGCAGGCTTTAGCAATTAATCGCGCCATTACCATAGTGGTGGATGCACTAGGCGGTGGCATAGAGCTGGTCGGGGCAATCTGGGTAATAGCCATTAGCTATGTCGGCTTAAAAGGCAAAGTGTACTCTGCCCTTCTACATTATTGGGGTTATCTGGTAGGACTAGCGGGTGTGCTGACACTCTTTTCTGGCTTGTCATTTTTAGCGACCAATCCATTTTTTGAAATCACGACAGCGATTTTTGGTTTAGGTCAAATTGTTTGGTTCATTGCATTAGGTATTAGCATGCTGAGACAAACACAGACGCAAGCAGTTGAATCAGTGCCAACTAAGGCAACGGCTTAGCATCTTTTAACTGTCACTTTTTATCTGCTCAACCTGAGGTTATGCTAACGTTTAATCTCTGATAACGGAAACAACAACAATGAAGCCATTATTAAATGTAATTACGCTCGCTTTTTTAATTTCAGCCTGTGCACCTGAGATAGGTAGTGAAGGCTGGTGTAATGATTTAAAAGAAAAACCAAAGGGCGACTGGACAGCGACTGAAGCTAAAGACTACACCAAACACTGCTTATTCAAAAAAGAAGATAAATAAACGATTCACCTGTTGTGCCTCAATATCGAATTATCAGCGTCATTGAGGAACACGATTTAAAAGCTAAATAACAACTAAAACAATAACTTACTTGAAATCATCATTGAGGTTGTTTTAAATGTAGCTTTAGCAATTGAAAACGGACTTTTCATGTCTCCCACCACAAGCAAAACAGCACCTGATAATTTAGCCAATTTTTATTTAGTACTTACCATCTTAGGTATTGCCGTGCCCTATGCTGCACTTGTACCTTGGGTGTTCGACAGTGGTTTGGCCATTGCGCTATTTATCGAACAAGCCATGCATAACCCCATCAGTATATTTGCTTGGCTAGATGTTGTTATCGCCGCAATTTGCTTACTTTTATTTATCATCATAGATGGCGCTCAGCATCAAATCAGATATCGATATGCTGCTGTTGTTGGCACACTCACTGTGGGTGTGTCTTTTGGTTTGCCACTTTATCTGTATTTAAAAGCGAAACAACATAAATAGCGCGATGTGAATGACAAGGTTATACTGAGCTCCCATTCAAATAGCATCGGAGATCTGAGCTTTGCTCCCCTATATTCTCGTTACCTTATCTTTTATCATTGCCTACGTATTTCATTACAAATACCCAAAAAACTTTTGGTATGCCAATAGCCTATCTGCTGTTGTATTCGTTGTGGTGACTTTAGTCAGTGCATTCGCATTTATGGATGGTCTGTTTGCCAATAATGCCGAATCTGCGGATATGCCAAGTATGATGGTGATGGTAGTTGGCTTGAGTTTGTTTTATGGCTTTTTAGTATCCTGCTTGTTAGGTTTTTTCCTTAAAACCATAGGCTTAATCAATAACAAGTAACGGCCCAATGACAATTCGATTAGCTCAACAAACCGATGTAGCCGCCATTGCTCACATTCATGTTCAATCTTGGTATTGGGCCTTTGACGGTTTAATGCCTGATGATTACATCAAAGGCTTTACCGAACAAAAAAGACAAGCAGAATGGCAAACCATACTCGACAATCAAACGGAAACCGTATGGGTAGCGACCATAGGCCAACAAGTCGTTGGTTTTTTATCTTACCCTGCCCCCCAAAACAATAAGCTGTTACTCAATAAGCTCTATCTTTTACCTCAATATGCAGGCCTTGGGCTTGGTCAAAAATTAATGGCAAAATTTGACGCTATTGCTAAAGATTTGGCCGTATCTCATCTTCAGCTATACGTGCTCGATAATAACGAAAAAGCCATTCGCTTTTACCAAAAACACGGCTTTGCTTTTGCATCAGGACAGTTGGAAGAGGAGTTTAACGGTCAGCTAATTATTGATAAATTAATGGAGAAACCCCTTTCACCTTAAATATTGCAAACTAAGTCGCTTTTTGCAGATTTTTCACCACAAAAGCGTTAGTTTGTTGTTTTTATTATCAAGGATGAAAGATGGTTCTTATCTATGGTATCAAAAGCCATTTAGACCCGATTAAAGCCCAGTTATCTGATGTTATTCAACAATCAATGACGCAAGTTTTGGGGTTACCGGAAGACAAACGGGCTCATCGTTTCTTCCCTATGGCGCAAGACGATTTTTTTGCGCCGGCTGGGCGCTCAACTGCCTACACTGTTATTGAAATTAACATGATGCAAGGTAGGCAAATCAGTACTAAAAAAGCGTTAATCAAGACACTTTTTGACAACATAGCATCCCAACTAGCCATTTCGCCAATAGATATCGAAATTACCATTCAAGAGCAACCTGCTCATTGCTGGGGCTTTCGCGGTATCACAGGTGATGAAGTGCAAGACTTAACTTACCAAGTAAACGTGTGATCAAAACCGATATGAATAAAATCAGTATTCGTTACTTTAAGCATCCTTATGCCGAATTTGTCCTAGGTAGTTACGATGATCAATTGTGCCTGTGTGACTTTCGTTACCGAAAAATGCGCGATACCGTCGATAAACGCCTGCAACAATATTTAAAAGCCAGTTTTGTAGAACAAAGTAATGACGTATTGATGGAGACACAAAGCCAGTTAAATCGCTACTTTTTAGGGGAATTGAAATCGTTTGATTTGCCTTTACTCATGGTCGGATCTGAATTTCAACAGGCCGTCTGGCGAGCTTTAATGAATGTTGAGTATGGCCAAACAGCCACGTATAAAGACTTAGCCGTTGCCATCAATAATGAAAATGCGGTCAGAGCAGTAGGCACAGCCAATGGTGCAAATGCACTCGCTATTATTGTGCCTTGTCATCGTATTATCGGCGCTAATGGCGAATTAACGGGTTACGGTGGTGGCTTACCAATGAAAAAGCGCTTGCTCGAACTTGAGCAAAATTTGTTTATATAAATTGAATACTGATTGGAGTAGCTTATGGATTACCTCAGTTTAAATAAAACAGCGTGGGACAACCGAACAAAAATTCACGTCAAGTCAATGTTTTATGATCTGGCTGCATTTAAAAACGGCCGTAATTCATTAAATGAAATCGAGTTAACCCAAGTTGGCGATATCAAACACAAAAGCCTATTGCACTTACAGTGTCATTTTGGCCAAGATACTTTATCTTGGGCTCGATTAGGAGCAGACGTCACAGGGGTTGATCTATCGACAACGGCCATCGAGCAAGCCAAAAAACTCACTGAAGAACTTGGCTTATCTGCCGAGTTTATCGCTCAAGACATTTATCAATTTGGTCAAACCAATCAAAAGCAGTTCGATCGTGTATTCACCTCTTATGGGGTACTGTGTTGGTTACCTGATTTATCACTGTGGGCGCAAACAATCTTCAAAGCGCTTAAACCGGGCGGTCAATTCCACCTCGTTGAATTCCACCCATTTAACGATGTACTAAGCGGTTATCGTTATTTTCCAAGCGACGAACCCGATATCGAAACCGAAGCGACTTACACAGAAAATGCTAACGATGAATTAGAAACGCTGGCGACTTGGAATCACCCAATTAGTGAAGTGATCAACGCTTTAATACAAGCGGGCCTGCAAATAGAGGCAATGAATGAGTTTGCCTATAGCCCCTACCCTTGTTTTGATGGTCTGGATTACGTTGCAGGAAAAGGCTATCAGCTTTTACACAAAGGTCAGCCCATCCCTTTAGTCTATTCAATTAAAGCGACCAAATAACGCAAACCTAGGAGAAAGCAGATGTTATATCAAGGAAGCTGCCATTGCGGTGCTATTAACTTTCGTTTTTCTGGTGAAGAAATTAAATCGGGTCTGCGTTGTAATTGCAGTTTGTGTGAGCGCAAAGGCGCAGTGATGACTACATATACTGTGCCACCAGAAGAAATGGAAATTATTGCTGAGGATGACACCTTAGGTAAATACGAATTCGATAGCAAAACGGCCAAGCACTATTTTTGTAAAAAGTGTGGCATCTATACGTTTCATCAAACATTGAGAAAACCTGGGCAATACCGTGTCAATTTAGGTTGTATCAAGGGCATAGCTGCTAGCACCATGCCTTATGAAATTTTCGATGGTGCATCTTTGTAGAACCAATTCATACGAACAAGGAACAATAAATGAGTAGGATAGTTGTAGTAGGCGCAAGTAGAGGGATTGGTGCAGAGATAGCGCAATATTTTCAGCAACAAGGCCATGAGGTTTACAGTGTTTCGCGCACCTATTCAGAATACGGGCAATGGATTGAAGCAGATATCACTGACGAAAATGGGATTTTGACTGTAGTGCAAATACTTCAGCAAAAAACAGTTGATTTGTTAGTTTACTCAAGTGGGATTTGGGAAACACTCGGCTTTACTGAAGATTTTGATTTTTGCCAAACAACGGCCGCTGAGACGTTTAATATTATGCAAGTCAATCTGGTTGCGCCAATAGAAATCACTAAACATCTAGCTCCCAATCTAGCCACAGCGAATAACCCAAGAGCCATTTACTTAGGTGCATTATCCGGTGTAGAAAATCGGGCATCGGATCAAGTGGCCTACAACGCCAGTAAGTTCGGATTAAGAGGCGCAATTCAAAGCCTACGCATAGCGCTTAAAGACCAAGGTATCGGCTTTACAACTTTTAATCTTGGTAATGTCGCCACCCCAGAAGTATTAGAAGATATTGCCCAAGGCCGAATGGCGCCGCAAGAAGCGATTCCAATTGCAGATATTATCGCCAGTATTGAATACATTTGTGAATTATCACCCACTGTAGAAATAGCCGATATCGATTTAATGCAAAAATAACATTGAACAACATGATAGAGAGAAAACCCGGCATTTATCAGGGCAGAAATAAATCATCTGCCTATAAAGATTTAGTTTGGACAGTCGCGACATCAAGTGATACCTCAGTTGATATTGAGCAACAAACTGAATTAACCCTAGCAACCATTGAGCAGAACCTGCTTGAGCTTGGCTCGAATAAGCAACAAATTGTCTCAGCACAAGTTTACATCGCCAACATGGCAGATAAAAATAAGATGGATAAAGTATGGCAACATTGGATAGGTGATAACCCTGAACATTGGCCACAGCGCGCATGCTTGGGCGTTGATTTAGAAGGTGATGTATTAATTGAAGTAACCGTAACAGCGATTAGAAATCAACCACATTGAGCACAAAGAAAAGGAGAGAACCATGTTAACCAATGACGTTTTGACAGCAATTGAAGACAGCGTTTTATGCTGGCTAGCCACGGCAGATAAAGACGGGTTTCCGAATGTCTCACCCAAAGAAATCTTTGTTGCTCATGGCGAGAGTACATTGTTAATTGCGCACATCGCTTCACCACATAGCATTAAAAATATTAAGCAAAACCCCAAGGTTTGTGTCAGTTTTGTCGATGTCTTTAAACAGAAAGGTTACAAGGTTAAAGGACAAGCGACACTGTTAACACAAGGTTCAGCTGAATATCAGCAAGCATTGCCAAAATTACATAAATTAGCAGGAGATGCATTTGTAATTCAGGCGATCATCGAGGTCTCTATCGATAGCTGTAAAGCGATTTTAGCGCCAAGTTATTTATTTAACCCTGAAACAAAACAAAGCGATCAAATTGCTTCTGCCATGCAAACCTATGGCGTAAAACCACTTTAAGCATGCATAGCTTCAAGCTAAAAAGGCCAGCATAGTCATTGCTGGCCTGACCACTAAATTAATCCACTCAGTATATTGTACAAAATTTAATCTACACCTATACTGCTTAACAAGTAAAATATGTGGTTTAACCACAATAATAAAATTTAAGCAGGGACCGCTTAAAGTGCATTCGGCAATGTTCAAACTTGCTGACTTTGTTCCCCACTTATTTGCCAATAAGGAAGAACAATGCACGGACTGATCCTCACCTTTTGTCTGCAAATTTTAAGTTTATTTATGGGCGCTAGAGTACTGAATATCGATATTCGCTTCTTTGGATGCCTGCTGTTAACGACAATTCCTATGACGCTTTGTTATCTGTTTAATGGCACTTTGGGTTACTTTCTTTGTATTGCCTCTATTGTAGTGATCATTCGTCGTTTTGATGACAACGCAAAACTGTTAAACACACTGTTGTTTGTTTTAGTTGCGATTGGCTTTCAATTCATGCTGGCCAAATTTGTGCTCACCGGGCAAATTGACCAGCAAATTCAAACCGAATTTTTAAACTTGATTCAATAACAGTCCAAATTAAAGTCCATTCATCACAAACAACACTTGCAGCAATAAGATAATAAATTACATAATGCTGTTTTGTCTTTTCAAACTAAGTCGCTATTTTATTTGGATAAAATTGCGCTTTTAATGCCACTTGGCTAAATACGACTAATGGCACAAACTCAGCTCAAACCTAAAATTATAAGAACAAAATGATCAGCCTATACTCACCAAAGCAAATCAAAATTGCCACCTTCTTCGCAGGCCCCCTTGCCGCCGCATACCTGCTACATCAAGCTTTTAAAGGCATAGGTAAAAATACACTCGCCAAGCAAACCCTCTGGGGCAGTATACTGCTCAGCGTCGTTGTTATTTTGCTTTTACCTTATTTACCAGAAAAAATGCCTAGCACAGTTATTCCTATGCTTTATCTGGTTCCTGTTGCTCTGTTGCTGCAAAAGCAGTACTTGAGTAAAGATGAAATTACGGCATCAGAGCATTTCTACTTTGAATCAAATTGGCGGGTCGCATTTGTCTGTATTTGTTCAATTTTGGTGTTCTATTCACTGGCTTTCACCGTCGTTAAGCTCAATCGAGACAGCAATAGTATTGCCGAGCAGCTCAGTGATAATATTAACAAAGCAGAACTCACCTTAGACCCTACCTTATTCACCCATACGCAGGCGATTAAAGACCCTGATGGCGCAGGTGTTATTTGGGATTTTTATGTTCCTGATAATAGAGTCAATGATTTCATCCAAACACCGAAACCAGAGCTACAAAAATTTGCGGTGCAATTACTCGGTAAGTCTTTCCTGCAGAATATTACTGACTATGACGTTTACATCATCGTCAGATTTAAAAACCAACAAAATAACATTGTGACCAAAGTGGTGCTTTCTCCTACTGTGGTTCGCTCATTATGGTTACCCAAATAATGAAACTTACCTCGACAAAAGCGGCTACTAACGAACAATTTGAAGCCTTAAAAAAGGGTTTAAATGGCTTTAACGAACAGACAACAGGCGAGCTAAAACGCGAACAAATTGCTAGCTTTATAGAAGATGAGCAAGGCCAAGTGCACGGTGGTATTCTTGCCGAAATAAACTGGGGCTGGGTTTATGTACAAGGTATTTGGATCAGTGATAACTTGCGTTTACAAGGTTGGGGCAGCAAATTGCTTTTGGCAATAGAAACAGATGCTAAGGCCAAAGGTATTAAAAATATTAGGCTTGAAACAACCAGCTTTCAGGCCCTCGGGTTTTACCTTAAACAAGGCTTTGAAGTCTTTGGCGAATTGGCCGATATGCCTCCAGGACACACCAGTTACTTTTTAAAGAAGGCATTAAACTAAGGATCAAACGATGACAACGGCAGCCATATTTGTTGATGTGCAAAATGTTTACTACACCACAAGAAGTGCCTTTAAACGCAACTTTGATTACAACCAATTTTGGGCGCGTGTTTCACAAACCCACGAGATAACAGTCGCTAATGCCTATGCTATAGACAGAGGAGATGAAAAACAGCGTCAATTCCAAAATATCCTTCGCGCCATCGGCTTTGATGTCAAACTAAAACCCTTTATCCAACGCGCTGATGGCACGGCAAAAGGTGATTGGGATGTAGGCATAACAATAGATATGCTATTTGCCGCCCAACAAGTAGATAAGCTAATTTTGGTATCGGGGGATGGCGATTTTGCCTTGCTCGTGGATACCATCAGGCAAAAATATCAAATTGAGGTAGATGTTTATGGCGTTGAGCAACTCAGTGCGTTAGCGTTAACCAACTCTGCTAGCCAATATCACCCTATCGATGATTCCCTATTGCTTTAGCGCATTATGTTGCAATCCTAAACGTTTAAAACTTGCCACTGCAGTTGCTGCCATTTCAGTGCTTATCGGTTTATTAACCTTTGTACTCAATTGGCATGTTTTTAAAGGCGGAATACCTGGTTATTACTATGTACTGCTGCCTGGAAATTTAGTTTTAGCCTGCTTTACTGAAGAAATTAATTTTTGGCCCAAATTCACCTTATTATTTACTGGCCAGTTTATTGTCAGCTGGCTGATTGGCTATTTAAGTAGCTTGTTTTTTCTTCGCAACCAATAACCATAACGATGAAAAACGCCACCTGCTCTGTGCAAACTTGGTTTTGTCGAGAAATATCAAGATTGGCCGATTTTGTTTTGCTAATCAGCATTTATATTCGTTAGACTAGACCTTAATTCGCTTATCTCGTTCGAGACATATCTGAAGTGAGCGATCATATAAAAATTTTAGGGATGCACATGAAAATCACATCAATGGCTAAAGCCGGTTTACTCGCGTCAGCATTAGCAGGCAGCGTTGCTCAAGCAGACACCATTTACGGCCTTTATCTTGGCGCACAAGGTTGGAATGTAGGACCGGAAGGTAGCTTCGAATCAGATCAAAACAGCTTAACGCCAACATCGGCAGACTTTAGCTATGACGATGAAACAGCCACGTCTTTTTATATCGCCTTAGAGCACCCGGTACCATTACTACCTAATATCAAATTCCGTAACAACGATATGGATATCTCAGGTAGTGTAAAAGGTACACTTAACTTTGATGGTGTGACATTCACAGATACCGCAGCGACCTCTGGTGACCTAACGAACTCAGACTACATTTTGTATTACGAAGTATTAGATAACGGTGTTGTTAGTCTAGATTTAGGTATTAATGGCAAGCACATTGATGGCGAATTAACAGTACAAGGTAAGGATATTGCGGGTAACCCTATTTCAGGTACAGAAGCATTTGATGGTGTTGTACCTATGGCATATGCCTCAGCTGAAATTGGCCTGCCTTTCACGGGTTTAGCCGTATTTGGTGATTTTAGCTATGCCAGCTATGACGGTCATACTTTAGCGGATTATCAAATCGGTGTTGAGTACGAGCTAATTGATAATATTGCATTTGATATCAGTGTTCACGCAGGCTACCGCGCTTTCGAATTAGAGCTAGATGACTTAGATGGCATCAACTCTGATTTAGATGCAACCGGTGTATTTGGTGGTGTGCAATTACACTTCTAGCCGCTAAATGCTCATCCGCTTAAGCGCAAAAAGCAGGTCGACAAACCTGCTTTTTTTATGGCGGTCCACAAAGACTTTCTAAGGAGCGATCAACAATGGATTATCAAGACGTATTAATTTTTTGGTTTGAGCAATGCACGCCAACAGATTGGTTTAAAAAAAGTGATGAATTTGATCAACTCATTCATCAGCGCTTTGCCAAAATACATCAAATGGTCGCACAAGGCGAATGTGCACATTGGCGTGCAACAGCGCAAGGTTCGTTAGCTGAAGTCATAGTGCTGGATCAGTTTTCCCGCAACATTTATCGCGATCAAATAGCCAGTTTTGCGTCAGATCCAATGGCGCTGACGCTTGCTCAAGTTGCGATTGAAAAAGGTTTTGATCAAATGCTCAAACCTGAAGAAAAAAGTTTTCTCTACATGCCATTTATGCATTCTGAATCACGGTTTATCCATCAACAAGCGGTTAAACTGTTCAATCAGCAAGGTTTGGAAAACAACTATCAGTTTGAGTTAGCGCATCAAGCGATTATCGAGCGTTTTGGTCGTTATCCGCACCGTAATGCTATTTTGAATAGGCAATCGAGCGAAGAAGAATTAACCTTTTTTGCACAACCTAATTCTTCTTTTTAACGGGTGCTAATAAAAAATAACAAGCCCATAGAATAAAGCTTAAAGAAATTGGGCGTTAAGCGTGAAGACGTCAAACGCCCATTTACGACTACTCAGCAGGGATTAAAGCTTTAATTGCTTCGACTAACTCATCGAGCTCAACATCAATTTGTGATTCAGCTGTAGCTTGCCAGTTAATACCCGCGCATAACCCATCTCGCCACATACCCGGAACCCACTTTTCAGAAAAGTCAGCCCAACTAATTGGTAAGATTTCAAAATTGGCAAAGCCTTCAGCTTGCTCTAGGTAAGCCTGTGCCAATGCTTGGCTAGACCAAAAAGGCATGGCCTTGATATTTTCACTGTTATTGGGGGTAGGAATACCTTGCTCATCTCTAATCGTGAACAAATTTAAGTCAGAGGCGACTTGCTGATAAAAGTCGGCTAAGACTTGTTCTGTAGTTGTGCTCATTGAATGGGTTCCTGAATATGAAATTGCCGCTATTTTACGCCATTTTTCAAAAACCGACTCAATTAATTCTCCAGATGACTAACTTTATTCCTACCAGTCTGTTTGGCTTGATAGAGTGCTTTATCAGCCTGCTCCAGCATATGATCAATGCTGCTCAACTGCTCAATAGTACCACTGACTAAACCTAAGCTTATGGTCACAATTCCGATTCCTTGCGGATTAGTAGTGTGTTCAATAGCGGTGTCTTCTATCGCCTGTCGAACTCGCTCGCCCACGAGTAAAGCTTCTTTTTGCGCGGTATTAGGCAATAATAAAATAAATTCTTCACCGCCAAATCGAGCAACAATATCAGAAGGTCGAAAAACATTGTCTTGAATGATCTTCGCCATTTTTTTTAAACAGGTATCACCTCTAATATGGCCATAGTTATCATTGTATTGTTTAAAGAAATCAAAATCTAAGATTAATACACTGAGTGCTTGCTCCGCGCGAACGGCAATGCGCCACTCTCTGTGTAACACGTGTAAGAAAGTTTCTTTGTTCATCAAGCCTGTCATACCATCAATGTGTGCATGTTGACTCAACAAATCAATGGCCTTGAAGGTGTGGATACGTTTTTTGATGCGCGCGACATGCGCAATTAAATGCCCTTGCTGGTAAAGAATATCATTGGCACCTAAATTAAAAGCCAAACTCTCCAATGCTGGGTTTGGCCGTTCTAGCACACATAAAATAGGGTAATCTAACTGCTCTCTTTTAAACGCATTGAGCTCATTTAAATCGTGATTGCGTTTGTGGCTATCAAGCTGCAATGAAAAATTAATCAAGATCGCATCACATTCATGCTTTTCTTTGGATTGAATAAACCCTTCCAAATCGGTAAAACTCGATATTTCAAAGCCAAAAGCATCGTGTTGCAGTCTCTGGCAAAAACCATCTAAGTCGATACAAGCGATGTTGTAGCAGTCATTAAAATCACTGCTCCATTTAGAGGCAAGTTCGGCCCCTTCAGTCCCTTCTATAAATTCAACAAAATCGCTGTAGCGAGTTAATCCAAAAGAGACATCATCAGGCACTCTGACAAGTGCAGGTGTTTGCAACTCAGTTGATAAATTTCGCCAATCTTTGTGATGATTAAACAGTGTTTGTTCTGCGACTTGATCATAGTCAACCCAAGCTAACTGCAAACTAGCCAAAATCGCCTGTAGCGCATCAAACCTTGAAATATCGACACCAAACTGCCAGTAACTGCGAAATAAAAAACTGCGGTAGTCGTCTGCTCTATCTGGCCACAAACGTTCCACCATAATCATAGATAACAAGGCCAAACGGCTATTAACACAAAACGGAGGCGTGACAACGTCAATATCAACGACTTGTTTTTCAATATCAGCCACTTGTTGCTGTAACAACTTGTATGGCTGATCAGACTCAGAGGCAGGATCTAAAGTGGGGTTGTGTTCAACATAATGCCAATCAATGCAACTGTACTCAGTACATTGCAATAAGCGCTCGTGCAATATGTAGCTGTAGGGGCAATTAAAATCGATATAAGCAGTTAACACACTAAATACTTTTTAAATGTTTTGTATATCAGTGTAGCTTATCTTTTCTATGTTGATGATAATTCAGCAATTAGCCTAACAGACGACTTAAACAGTCAGGCTAAAACAAGATGTGTATATGAGGTTATCGCGCACCAAATACGACGATGTTTTTACCGTGAGCAGATATTAAACCTTGCTCTTCTAATTCCTTAATCACACGGCCAACCATTTCACGTGAGCAGCCTACAATGCGCCCTAACTCTTGGCGAGTAATTTTAATTTGCATACCGTCAGGGTGCGTCATTGCTTCTGGTTTTTGTGCAATATCCATAATGGCACGCGCCACTCGTCCCGTGACATCAAGAAATGCCAAATCAATTACTTTACGCGATGTATCTCTTAACTTCAGCGCTAGCTGGCTAGTAATTCGAGACAATAGCTCAGGTTTTTCATTATACAGTTGTTCAAAACGCGCGTAGCCAATTTCAGCAATCTCACAATCAGCTCGTGCTGTGACACAAGCACTTCGACTTTGACCGTCAAATAAGCCCATTTCACCGAAGAACTCACCGCCACTCAAATAAGCTAAAACGAGATCACGCCCTTGTTCGTTTTCAATGCTGACAGATACAGAACCCGAGACAAGGAAATATAAGGTAGTAGGTTTGTCACCCGCATGAATGATGATGTTTTTTGCAGGGTAATGACGACGAGTACAGTGGCTTACAAACCATTGCAGTAGCTCATCGTTGTTGAGACAAAAGGGAATTGTCATTGTAGGTTGCTTCCTAGCCCAATAATAGCGGCGTATTTTACTGAATTAAGTTGAAAGATAAATAGCAAACTGAGATTTATGGATATTTTATAAACAGTTCTTTACACACAAGTCTACTCTAGTTATTTACACCTTTACCCACAATTATTTAGATAACAACAGGATAGATACAAGATAACCTCAAGTTAACCACAAACTTATCAACAAGATATTTTACTACAGTATAAATATAGCAGATGACATTAAAGTGTAGCGCAGCTGATTAATTCCACCATAACTCGTCATGCTAAACCATATTTACGCAATTTAGCCAAACTGAGAATCAGTCCCTATTTCTAGGGATACGATTCATTCGCTTATCTACTAAGCTTTTTTAAGTGGTAAGGCTAGGAACCTCCGCCTTACTCGGCACTGAGTTGGCTAAATAAACTCAGTATATGTACTCACCAGATGGAATTAGGTTATGTTGAATTTTAAACGGCCATTAGTAAAATTGGCTCTCCCACTTGTACTTGCATTTGTTTCTCCCACCACTTCAGCTTTCAATGAGGTATATCAACAAAACCTCGCCGCTTTGAGTTACCTCACCAAATACGATGAAATTAATAACAAGCTAACGCTTTGGCAAAGATGGGCACTGAACGACATAACCAGTGGACCACTTATCGATAATGACAATAATGGCCTCATTGATATAGATATCAACCTAGATCCGACGCTCACTTTAAACCACCAAGTATGTGGTGAAGATCAAGCTCCTACAATAAGACAAGCCGTTATTTGCACTAATCAAGATGGCTTAGGTGGTAATACTCAAGCCGATAAAATTGGCTTTTCAACTCAAGGGCGAACGCTGCTGGCAGTTAGAGCAGGTAATCCGGCAGGTAAACGCGTGATGGTGATCACACAACAGCACGGTAATGAACCGGCTGCCACAGAAGCAGCCCTCAGTATTATTAGATGGTTAAGCTTCTCTCCTTTCCCACTTGCCAGAAACACACTTGAAGAGTTAGATCTTCTGTTTGTCGTTCGTGCTAACCCTGATGGTGGTGAGCCTGATATTGAAAACTGTGAAATTGAGCCTGTAGTCGGTGGAATCATGGATGCGGATTGCGCCTTTATCCGACAAAATGTCGATCCCAGTGCTGGCGGCGGTTATATACGAAGCAGTGAGGCCAATTTTGCCGGTATAGTTGGCCGTGGTTATGATTTAAATCGCTATCATCACGGCGACTTAAACCACCCTATTCGCCCGGTAGAAACTCAAGCTTTAGTCGCGGCAACCATAGCATTTCAGCCAGAAGTTATTTTGGATTTACACGGCGACATGCATAAATCTGATTGCCAATTAGATTACTCCAGTATTCAAGCCAACCAAGTACTAGGGGTATTACCAACAGGTCATTGCCATGATGACCATGAAGGTGAGAATCTGAGAATATTTAGCCCTTTTGCTGAGGCGCCAGCGCATTCAGCAAAAGAGCACTTGATTAGAAGTTTAGCCGTAGCAGTTATGGAAAAAGTCGACAATACTTTTGTCGGCTCTGTTGGGCGATTCTCTCAAGTTCAACTGGGTACAGGTAATATCGCAGCAGGTGATACTGGCAGTTATAAAAATATCGGTATCGCCGCGGGTGGCTGGGAAACCGTTAATTTCGCCAAAGTACTGAGACCCGATGTGATCGCCGTTATCAAAGGCTCACCAGTCACCAGTGTTAATCCACATTTATCTGAAGGTAGCTTTTTAAAAAGACAAATTCACATCAATCGTGTAGCACTCTTTGAAGCACTCATCTCTCTTGCAGATTTTGCCCAAGTGCCGCCAACTGATGACAGTAACTTTTGCGATTACCCATTAGCATCAGGATTAATAGCAGAACTACCTGAGGAGTATTGGGGACATGCTCATTCTCACGGTGAACAGTTAGTACCGATTAGCCCTGAAATTGGTGTGCCTTTGTTTGTCAGTGGCAGCTGCCCATAGCTAAAAAACCGTAATAAAACTGCAATAAAACTAGGCTAAATCCCAACTAGCACCAGGGGTTTAGCCCTTTACTCATCTGACCTGCTAGATATTTTCTAACATTTTAAGTCATCTGCCGCACATTATAAATTTCGTCATTGTTTTATCGCGCTAACCCCCATAGAATCGTCTTATACATGTTCGGAGAAAAACTCATGACGCGGATTTTGATTGTTGAAGATCACGCTTTGACACTTGAATTGATCGCACAAGGTGTTCAACAAAACTTCGCAGATATAGAAGAAGTCGTTCAGGCTGACTCAGTCGCGAAAGCCAAACAACTTATTAAGACCAAGGTTTTTGATATTGCCTTAATCGATATCAACTTAACAGATGGCAAAGGCATTGAATTATTGCCGCTATTGAATGCTGAGCCGCACAAAGCGGAATGTATTATGCTAACGGTAGAAGATGAGCGTGATGTCATCGTTGACTGCCTAAAACACGGCGCGCAGGGGTATTTGCTGAAAAATCAGCACATCGATGTGATCATCAGTGAATTGGCGAAACGCGTATCTGATTCTCCGGCCATTACACCGTCAGTGACGAAAAAGATTCTTTCTTACTTGCACAAACCTGAACGAGAAATCGAGCACGAAATTGAGCAAGATCGTCTTTATGAAAGCTTAACTGGCAGACAAAAAGACGTACTTAAACTGATGGCAAAAGGCTTTACTCACAAAGAGATCGCTAAATTCCTAGACATCTCGAACTATACTGTGTCCGATCACGTCAAAGCCATCTATAAAAAGCTGAATGTGAATTCAAGCGCAGAAGCGATTCAATTTGCCGTCAAACACGGTGACAACTAAATATCATCGCTTACACATCACGCTTTTATTTCTCAGCCATCACCAATAATTTTAGTCTTGCTAATAAATGCTCAACATCTTGTTGGGCGCTATCATCGTATGCGCGCTTTAACTGCTTTTCAGTCTTGTGCGCTAATTGACTAATTTCCTGATATCCCATTAACCCTGTTACGCCAACTAAACTATGAATATGCTTTTGCAAGCACTGCCAGTCTTTGACTTTGAGCGCGTGACTGAGCTCAGCAAGTGTTTGTGATAAACCTTCAATAAAGCTATCTTGATACAGACTAATATCGGTATTAATAGCGACTGCGCGCTGTTTTTTCGAAATTTTAATATATTCCGCAACTTTGACTAATAACTCTTCACGACTGACAGGTTTAGCTAAATAGTCACTGAAACCATGGCGCATTAATTTGCTGACTTCCGAGTCCAGTGTTTTACCAGTAAAGGCCAAAATAGGTAATGACAAACCGTTATTGCGCATCATCAACATGGTCTCTACACCATTGATAATTGGCATTTCAATATCCATCAAGATCAAGTCAAAACTGTCTTGCTCAGCCAATCGAATAGCCTGATAGCCATCATCAGTAGCAGTTACTTCATGCCCAATCGCTTCAAGCATTGTTTGCACAACAATACGATTATCAAACTGATCATCAACAACTAAAATTTTACCCGTTTCTGATAGTTTTCTTTGGTTTTGATTTTCATTCATATCGAGGTTTTGATTCAGCTCTTTGGCTGATTTAATCCATTCATTAGATCGAGGGATAGAGCAAGGTAAACTGACAGTAAACACACTGCCCTGCCCAACTTGGCTTTCGACATTAATTTCGCCTTGCATCTGTTTTACTATGTTTTTGCACAGATATAAACCTGAGCTGCCAAATTGTAATGTATCCGATAAATCATCATCGTGATGTCTACTTTCAAACATGCGCTGGCACTGTTGTTCTGACATACCAATACCGGTATCTGTCACTGTGATCTGCAACGCATCATTGGTATATCTGACATGTAATTCGATCTGGCCCTTTAAAGTAAACTTGATGGCGTTATTGGTAAGATTCAGTAGAACCTGCCTTAATCTCGGCGCATCAATCATCACCTCAGATGGCATAGGGAATTGATAATTAATATTGAACTCTAGACCTTTATCAATCGCATTTTGCGCCTGTAAATGTTTTATCAACTCCATGTGCTGAGGCAATTTAGTCACTGATGCTTCGAGTTGTAAATGACCGGCTTCAATTTCCGATACATCCAAAATACTATCAACGATTGATAACAATTGATGACTACTTCTAGCAATCACTTCCGTTGCATGTGCTTGCTCACAAGGTTTGATATCTCCGGCTTTTAAACTCTCGGCATAACCTAAAATAGCCATCAAAGGTGTACGAATTTCATGTCCCATACTACTGAGTACCTGATTTTCGTTGAGGTGTTTTTTACTTAACTGAATCCGTAATTGTTCCAGCGCTTTAGTTCGTTCTTTAAGTGTTTTCTTCAAACTTTTTGTGTACTGGCCACGCGACTTAAATAAGCTTTTATAACGCTTAGCAATGGCTAACGACATCATTAAACCCGCGAGCGTTGCACTGCATAAACCGTAAACATGGCATAGTTTGTCATCGCTTAATGCATTAGGGGCTTGTAAGTGAATAAACAGAAAACAGGCATGAGGGATAGCCAGTATTACCATACCCAGCAACATATAAATCGCAAATGACTTACCTTGTTTGTGCCAGTAAAAACTGACGTAGGCAGCATAACTCGAAATTAAACTAATGTAGAAGTATGACCAAAACACAACTTGTGCTGGCTCAGTTAAACTCAAAGGCAAACCGACTACACCTAATAACGTTAAACCGAGAAGCGTCTTAAATTGACCTGAGTTTTTTTCAGGTAATTTTAATAAATGAGATAATAGTAAGTTTAGAAAAACTGAAAATAATAAAATGCCAAACCAGTATAAAATTGGGTCCATGGCATCCCACATTACAATGGGCCAATGAAAGAAGTAGCCCCAGATTAGGGCTGCGTTTAACGTAAATAGACAGCAGTAGAGAAAAGCGCGATCACGTGTACCTAGACCGACAATAAAATTAACCAAGATCAAAGTTGCAGCGATGCCGATCGTAAAAATAAATAACGTATTTTCCCAAACCGCATCATTGCTAAAATCTAATGAAAGTTTGACACTTGAATCAGTCGGTAAACTGATAAACTGACCGATTTCAAATTGATTGAGCAATTGAAAACCAATCGAAACGTTAACACTGGTAAAACCATTAACCAGTTGCTGAGCAACTGGTGCTGAAGACTGCAATAATTCAGTTGCAGCAGGATATTCACTCGCTCCTGCTGTATTCAACAGAGTTTGCACAATCAGTAAAAATAAGAAACAACACCGCATAGTCCCTAACCAACATCTGAAAGAAGTAAACCTTCTAACATTATTAGTGTGAAACACCTGTTCAGCTATCCCTTAACTTAGGGGGGTCGTGAAAAAACCTCAACGCCCCAGTAAAAATAAACACTAGGTGATTAATAAACTTAGTATTTTTCTGTGCGTTTTCGACGAATAAACAGTAGCGCAGATACAAAACCTACGATAAAAACAATGCTACCACCACCAGAACTGCTTGCAGCAGCAGGGGTTGTTGGCGTTGCTGTAACCTGAGTTTGTGTTTCAGTTTCGGTTTCAGTGACATCCTCCGTATCTGTTTCAGTCATAGTTACAGTATCAGTTACCGTTTCAGTCTCTGTTTCAATCGTGATTGTGGTATCCGTTTCTGTCGACGTATCCGTTGCTGTATCGGACTCAGTGTCTGTTGCTAAATCGGTGATCGTCTCAGTCGCCAATTCACTAAAGCAACTTTCATCAATATCAGCCACAGTTAAAAACTGCATAAAGATATCGTTGTTCATGCAACTAAGGTTATTAAATTGCAGGTCTAAACGTACCAAATTCAAATTCGCCAAGCCGGTTAGTTCCGTTAATTGACCATTGCCGAATAAGATAATTTGATCCAAATTAGTCACACTGGCCAAGCTCACTACCGAGTCAATTTCCGTGTTATACAAGTAAAGTCGGCTTAATGCAGAGTGGTTTGCCAAGGGCACTAGACTCGTAATAGGTGCTTCAATGCCCAAAAACTGTAACTGTGTCACGGCACTTAAAGCAGATAGGCTAGTAAAACTATTGCGTGAGTCATACAAATACAAACTGCTTAGCTGACTCATCGAAGACAACCAACTGATATCGGTTAGCGGATGGTAAATGGTTAAATTTCTCAAGCTAGGTAAGAACTGTAACTGCGTGTGATTAATTAAAGCACTTGAATCCAGATCAAGTAAATCCAGCTTAGCTAAATTGGCTAGTGGTGATAAATCACTGTAACTGCCATTTACATCAAGTGAGAGACTCTGGAGTTCGGTCAAATCAGTCAGGAAGTTGAGATCGGCCATGATGGTTTCACGACGAGTACCGGTTTGAGAAATCGACAGCTCAGCCATTTGATTCATCGTAGACAGTGGTGAATAGTCAATTTGTCGCACAACGTTAAAAGAAAATTCAACAAGATTAGTCAACTGTTCAACGCCAGATAAATCTGTCATGGTGCCATTGGAACGACAATTGAGAGCGGTCACTTCGTGTAAATAAGTTAAAGCCTGGTTATTGCTATCAGTCGCTTCACTGACACATTGCGTCAAAACAGGGTCGGCAAAGATAGCTTGGCTAATTAAGTTATCATTAAAACAACTGGTGTTGATGTCTTGATAAGCTAAGTTTTCATCTTCCGATAAACACGCTACAGGATTATTCACCAAATCCAAATTAGTCAGTAAAGTTAAACCTTGTGCAGCTGCAATTGAGCTCACATTATTATTGTTTAAATTCAGCGTCGTCAATTGAGTCAAAGTTGCCAACTCGCCAATATCAGTTATCGCATTAGACGATAAATTTAAAGCCGTTAAGTTAACAAATTGGCCCAACCCAGTTAGATCACTGATACCTAAATTAGGGCAAGATAACGAAACCACAGGTGCAACAGACTGAGCGTTTAACGCCGTCAGTTGTGTTTCGATACACGTTTTTAAGTTTGTATCTACAATCTTACTGGTTACATTATCTAGCGTTCGAGGTGCTACTAAATCTTGTGCTTCAAACCTCACTTGATTCAAAGCATAGGCAGCATCTGCACCGTGTTCAGTGTCATTTCTATCAATACCACAAGGTAAACCAAAGCAATCTAAGTTGGGGTTGGAAAAGACTAAAGCTTGGCGCTCATTGTCCTGCTGATAAGCCATCACGGTATTAAATACATTAGGCTCGATGTGCCCTAAAGCAAAATGAAACGTCGCCCCAATATCACCCTGCAATCTTGAATGCGCTAAACCTAAATTGTGCCCAAGCTCATGCGCCAAGGTATCATTATTACCCGTGCCAAGCATCACGATACTCACCATACTATCGGCACTACTGGCGACATCGCTATTTAGATAGGCATAACCGGCAATATCAGAATCGGTACCTGTCACATCCCCGCGTAAATACACCAGCATATCTGCACCTAAAATACCTTTGGCGCGATAGGCATCCACTAAGCTCCAATGAGCCGCAGTATTTAAATCTTCTAATATCGTTTGAAAGGGAGTACTGCTAGTTTCTGGGTAATTGAGCTTGCGTACCCCAACATTATTGAGGCGAATATGAACTTGGCTATCAGCATAAACCTGATTGCTAAAATTAATTAGGTTATCGACTCTAGGAGCAATTAAATTACCGTGCTCTTGCTCAAGTGGATCAGCATACACAAACAATACATCTAGCTCAGCTATCTCTGTACTATCTTCTGGCACACTGGCTATCTGAGCGCGAGGTTGGCCTTTATCAGATAAAACATAATCGAGCTTTTCAGTCGCGACACTCAACGTGGAGTACACGCTCAGTAGTGGCGCTAATAAGTACAGCAGCGGTTTGCTCCAATTGGATTTGTTTTTATCACTCGACATACGTGTACCTACCTTTAAAAAGAACTAATAAACCAAGTAATATCAGTTCTTTACCTTATTTTTTATACATATACTGCCCCTAATCTTAGGGATAGGCGCAGCACCTCATCTCTTCTACACTACACTTGTTTTGTAGTTGCAAAACTGTTTATATCCTCACTTTAGCCTGCTTTTGCAGGCTTTTTTTTACGCCACCCTAACGAGTGACTTGCTTGGTCACCGAAATCCCCAGCCGTTTCGCTAAACGCGTTAAGTTGGCTCTATCTGCTTTTAGCACTCTTGCCGCAGCTGACCAGTTACCCTGATACTCGTTTAAAACCGTGACTATAGCTTGCCTTTGAAAATCTTCAGTTGCGGCTTTTAAACCTAAGGTCAAATCAGGGTTAAACTGACTATCTTTTTGCAGTTCACCCGTTTCTGCTCGCTCTTTTATAGAACCGGTTTGCTCAGTTTTTATTTCACTATTGAGTAAACCCAAATGCAGCGTTTCAATCTGTACGATTTCACCTTGTTGATACTGCGCAGCCGCTTTAAGTGCAGCTCGACTGATCACATGCTCAAGCTCTCTTACATTACCAGGCCAATCATAGCTATTTAAATGTTCGATTACCCCTACTGCTAACTTTAGTTGTTGTAACCCCAACTTGCGACGCGACAACTCTAAGAAATAACCCGTTAGTAACTCAATATCGCCAATACGATTTTTAAGCGCAGGTACTTTAATTGGGTACACACTCAACCTGTGATAAAGATCTGACCTGAATACGCCCTTCTCAACTTCTTGTATCAAGTCTCGGTTAGTCGCAGCAATGACTCTAACATCTACATGCTGGATCTTATCTTGACCAACCGGTTGAATTTCATTTGATTGCAATGCCCTTAATAATTTACTTTGTGCAGCAAGCGGTAATTCACCAATTTCATCTAAAAATAAAGTCCCGCCATCAGCCAGCGCAAACTTACCTGCTCTGTCTTTATCCGCTCCAGTAAAAGCCCCTTTTTTATGACCAAATAGTTCACTCTCAATCAGGTTTTCAGGTAGCGCTGCACAATTGACATACACTAAAGGGTGATTAGCGCGAGCAGATTGCATATGCAAACTTTTAGCTACTAACTCTTTGCCCACACCTGTCTCGCCTTGAATCAAAACACTAAATGGCGAAGCGGCAACTATGGTTAATTCTTGCTTCAATTTTGCCATTTCTTGGCTTTGCCCAATCATTTCAAAGCCATCTCGAACCAGTGATTCTTTATTTAATTCAGCCACTAATAAGTGTGATTGTGCATTTTTATATTCCAGCTCATCTAATGTCAGGGCTATTTTTAAAGTAGCCGCGGCGATAGCAGCTAAAGCATCAAGCGAAGTTTGGGGTAAATGGCTAAAGGCTTGAGGTTTGAGGCTATCAAAGGTTAATACACCAATTAGTTGGCCAGCAAAATACAATGGAAGCCCCATACAGGCATGGATTGGTAAGTCACCTTGAACATTGGCAACTAAGCCATCGTATGGGTCAGGCAAAGGACAATCTGCTTCAAACCTCATTGGCGCTTTTGCTGCGATAATGGCTTTGAATCTCGGGTTGTCATTAATTATAAAACGTCGCCCCAAAGTATCCGAGGTTAACCCTTTGATAGCGAGTGGCTTTAAGACATCTCTTTCCAGCGCTAATAACGCAATGGCATCGCAGGGTATAGTCGCAGCTAAGGTTTGCAATAAACACTCAAACCTATCTTGATTATCTAGGCTCATCACTTGCGCTTTGGCAAACTCTAACAAGATATTTGAATCTAAATCCATCAACTAACCTCTGCAGTAAAAAAGTTACACATGAGTCATTATGACCCAAAAACAAACTATGTCAATTTGACTCAAAATAACTATAAAAACCATTAAAAACAACCTAAAGCATTGATTTAGTTAACAATATACAACTTGGCACCTAGCCTGCTATATAAAATTCAACTACATAATTTTTAGGGCAAAGCCATGCAAAGCGAACTGTTAATTAACCCCCAAACCTTACCCAGCATTCCACATGCACTTAACTTTCAAAGGTGCTTAGTTGCAGGAAATTGGCTCATGCTGTTTGCCAGTATTTTCTTCATCGTTAGTTTAGCGGTTAGCTATCCATACGCTGAGTTTTTCAGCATGACACAGCAAATGACAGCGCATATTGCCAGCCTATTTTTACCCGCCTTAATCAAAATTGGTTATGTCATGCGTTGTATCGCAAAAAAAGCGTTTGGTGAGCAAGTTTAGGAGCACACAATGCTGAAGATTGAAGAGCCTAAACATTATCAGAGCACGGATAACCAGACCGAAAAAGCTGAGCAGCCATTGTATCAACAAGCGTTTTTTCACCTTGCTTTTCGCTCAAGCTTTGTCCTTGGCACATTGTCATCGATCATCGCACTGGTTATTTGGTTAAGTTATTTAAACGCTTGGTTTGTACTCACCGAAATAGGGTTAACACCCACCGTATGGCACCTAAACGAAATGCTGTTTGGCTTTGGTGCCACGATAGCCGTTGGTTTTATTCTGACAGCAGCCCAAACATGGACAGGACAATCGAGTATCACAGGTAAGCCTTTAATGATAATGGTCGGTATTTGGCTAACTGCTCGAGCACTGTTTTTGTTGAATTTACCCAATACAGTATCACTGGCTTTAGTCTTACAAACCATCTGGTGGTTAGTGGCTATTTATCACTTTGCCCGCATGGTGTATGTCGCTCAAAACCGCAGGAATTATCTCTTTATTCCACTGCTGACCATCATGATGCTGTTAAATATCGCCATTGTTGTTTGTGACCTCAGCGGTCATACCGAAACGGCCTTACACTTGGGTCGAACTATGGTCTTACTGTTTGGTATTTTGATGTCGATAGTAGGCGGGCGAGTTATTCCCTTCTTCACTAAAGCGGGAGCAAAATTAACACAGGTTTCACACCCAAAATGGTTAGACAACACAATACTGCTTAGTGCTATTGCGGGTAGCACGGTATTTCTACTTGGCCATTTTATCACTTTGCCCTTTACCCCTGCAGCATTAATGATAGTTACAGGCTTACTACACCTAATCAGGCTGAGTTATTGGCAAAGTGTCAAAACAACAAGCATTCCTTTGCTTTGGTCATTACACCTTGCTTATTTGGCTCTGGCCAGCGGCTTGATAATACTTGGCTTCAGTTATCTCACCCCTGCAATACTATTTAGCGCAGCCTTGCACTTAATCACAATTGGCGCAATGGGATTAATGATCCTTGCCATGATGGCCCGTGTTTCACTTGGCCATACAGGACGAGTTTTATCACCGAAAAAAATAATCAACTTGGCGTTTTTATTGATGCTGCTCGCGGCTATTTGTCGCAGTCTATTAGCGATCACAAGCCAGCCACAATGGGCTTGGACAAGCAGCATAGTACTTTGGTGTTTAGCTAGCCTTATCTTTCTTATCGTCTATTGCCCCATTTTATTTGCACCGCGCAAAGACGGCCGACTTTAACTCTATTTAATTAATTGACTGTACTTGAGGTTTTCAATGTTAGAACAAAAACATATCACTATTATCAAAAGCTTAATTCCACTACTAGAGCAAACAGGTGCAGCGCTGACTGACCACTTTTACAACCGCATGTTTAAACACAACCCCGAGTTAAAACATGTGTTTAATATGAGTCACCAAGCATCGGGAACCCAAAAAGCAGCACTGTTTGAAGCCATCGCCGCTTATGCCAAAAACATAGAAAGTGTGGAGATTTTACAAAGTGCAGTAGAGCGAATTGCGCAAAAGCACACTAGCTTTAATGTCCAACCTGAAATGTATGACATTGTTGGCCACCATTTAACAGAAACGTTGCGAGAGCTAACAGGCGAGCTTTTTACTGCTGAGGTTGAAGAGGCTTGGACTTGTGCCTATCAATTTTTAGCAAGTATTTTTATCAAGCGCGAAGGTGATTTATATCAACAACGTGTGAGTACTAAAGGCGGCTGGCAAGGTACACGACAATTTACTGTAAAGGCGAAAATAAACGAGTCTGAGCTTGTCACCAGTTTTGTGTTTGAGCCAGCAGATGGCCAACCGGTGATTGACTTCAATGTAGGGCAATACTTAGGCGTTGAGGTCAACCCAGTGGATCACCCCTACACTGAAATTCGTCAGTATTCATTGTCTGATAAACCCAATGGTAAAACCTATCGCATTTCAGTTAAACGAGAAGCACAAGGTGTGCCCGGCGTAGTTTCTAATTACCTTCACGATCAATTAAACGTCGGCGATAGCATTAATTTACATGCCCCTGCTGGTGACTTTTTCTTTACTGACAAACAAACACCCATCGTTTTAATTTCAGCGGGCGTTGGGGTGACCCCGATGCAAGCCATGTTAGCTAAATTAGCCGAAGATGAATATCAGCACGATGTTTATTACCTACACGCTTGCCAAAATAAGGCACAGCATAGTTTTAAACAAGCGACCTTATCCCTAACCGAAAAACACAATTGGCAGACACATACTTGGTACCAAGAAGAAGTGAACAGTGAAGCGCAAACCTATCAAGGTAAAATGAATATTGCCGACATAGCACTGCCTTTTGGCAATGCCAACTTCTACTTATGCGGCCCTGTCGGCTTTATGCAATTTGCTAAAACTCAACTGTTAGAACATGGCGTAGCGAATGAGCGAATCCATTACGAAGTATTTGGCCCTCACGCCCATTTCTAAAGCGTTAAGTTCACTCAAATTAGCACCTTGACTTCAAGCTAGCTTGAAGTTGCATGATAAAGATCAATGACAATATCGTCGTTGGTTTTTATCAAACTCGATAGCAAATAGGGGTTAACTAGCATGCAAATGCAAAATGAAGTAATAGTGAAAAAAAATGACTCAGGACCTTATATTGAATCCATGGGTAATGTTTATCGAATAATCGTCACAGGAGAAGAAACTCAAGGCCAATTTTCGATGATGGAAGCGTTTGTCGAGCCGGGTGATGGTGGCCAATATCACCTTCACGAAAGAGAGTATGAATCGTTTTTGATCACCGAGGGTGAAATGGTATTTTTTGATGACGATAAGAAAATATCAGCACCAAAAGGCAGTTTAATTGTTTGCCCACCCGGTAGTACCAGAGGATTCAGAAATGAATCTAATACCTTAGCCAAAATGATGATTTTCTATACCCCTCCTGGCATTGAAAACATGATAAAGATAGATGGTAAGGCCGTTGAGCCCCATCGCCCTCGGGTTCAAAGCAGCAATAAAGCACAAGCACCTTGTTCGGTATTATCTAAGCAATTTGGCATTACCGATTTTGCTAAATCGTTACCTGAGCCAAAATAGCATTGAATTAACGTGGATCGACTTCGTTCCACGTTTTTAGATTTTCAGACTCAAAAACTTTGGAAACTTGATGTGAATCTGAGATCGCTAATTGCCATACTGAACCCACTTTGTATATTTGATAATTTTGCTGCAAATCAATCTCTTCTAGAGCGCGATTATTCTTTGATATGTAGTGAAAATTGGCGATCTTAAATGGGCCATAAGGAGGAATAACAGGTAAATAAGATACCGTGACATCATAGCCAGCACCTTCATAGTGACTCCGCATTTTACCTGTGAGTTGTAACTCGCCACTGATGAATTGATTAACCTTATAATCAAAGGTCGTTTCATCTCCTGCAAATAAAAAATAAACAAGCCCAATAAAAGCAAAGATAATTAGAGAGAAAAAACCAATTAACGTGCCAATGAGCTTGATTTTATTTTTTAATTGAAGCAATCAATATCCCTATCGATTTAAACTCTGATAACAAGTGTTTTGTTGTAGTTCAGCAAAAACCTCTGGGGTGTTAATAGCTTTGAACATGTCTTCTCTAAAAGAAGACAATACCGTGCGCATATCTTGATTATCTGTCACCCACCATTTTCCCTCGTGGTTCAGATAAACTTTTTCAACATTCTCAGGAGCCATGCGCTGGCGCACCATATTATGTTCAACAATCGCCAGTACCAAGTCACCTAACACGATGGCGCACACTTGACGACCCATGTCTATTTCTACGCTAGCAATTTTATCAGGTGTACTTTGATCAATCCCGAAGCGATAACTCGCATAATCTTGACCAGAAAAAGTGGCCTCTGCAATATGCCTTGGTTCATGGTTAATCGTCCACGAAGTATCTCCCGCTTTTAATGCAAGTTGATGATCTTCAATAAAGCTATTTAGTCCTGCAAGTTGTTGCTCACTTGCTGTTAAGTCGACTGCGCTAGCAGCGTTACTGAAAAGCAGGCCAGTGATCGCCGCCAGTAGGGAATGTTTAATCGCTAATTTCATCTTTTTTCTTATTTTTGTTATGTCGATTGCGCCATAGATAAACCTTTTCGATAACACGCTAAGGCTTGTTCAGGCAAACTTAGCTGCTCCAAGGTTTGACCTAAAAGCTGGTAATCTTGGCTCGTTGGATTGAGTTTAATTGCCGCTTCTAATGCTTTTTTCGCTAAATCCCAATCTCTTGAAGCAGCGGCTACATAGCCCAATGCTGCAAGGCTGGTATATTGGTTATTATCTTGTTTAACTAATTTTTCTAACTGGCTAATCAACTTAATAGGTTCGGCTAATGTCAATTGACGTAAAGAACTTAAAATCACTGGGCTCACGCCTTTTTTAACAGCCTTGATCAGATAATTCTCAGCATCTTGTTTTGCGCCCGCACTTATCAGGGCATTGATATACAAAAATTCAAACTGCTCTGCTTCAGGCATTAACGCTAGCATAGCCTTGTGATGCTTATTTAAAGCTTTGACATCATTGGCTTTGGCATCATTTTGATATAACGCGCTATAGGTTGACTCGATAAAATCGAGTAAAATTGGTTTAGGTAAATCACTCAGTTTGATCACCTTTGGTAATAAATCAGCTAACGCATCAAAGAGATTGGCCTGCTGATATAAATTAGCTAAGGCAGCGATTACTAAACCGTTTTTTGGCTGCTCGTTTTTGAGCTTTTCAACGGCGGCCAGTGCCTTGTCGATTTTGCCTTCGGCTTGTAAGCTTTGCGCCATGGCTAATTGCTTTTCAAACTCAGAACCATATTCTGTTGCTCTTAGCTGATACTGACTGTATTCAGTAAATTTTTGCTGATTTTTCGCCGCTTCAGCGGCGATTAAATACTGAGTTTTATTCAGCGCTTTATCTAAATTATTCGCTTTTAATGCACCTGACTCTAATGCCAACTTTTGTACACTAAGTTTTTCAGCCAAAGCGTAATTTTGTTTAAATAACGCATCTAAGCTTTGTTGAATCGCAATTTGAATACGGTTTTGCAGTCGATTATGACGCCATTGACGATTTTTATTGCGCAGTTGAAATAAGTACTTAACAAGAACAACAGCCAAGTGGAGCAGTGCATAAGCCAATAGCAAGATAACACAACCACCAACAACTGATGTTTCTATTGTCCATTCTCCCATTAGAATGATTACTCGACCTTTTTCACCTATCCAAGTTGACCCCATAAACAACAGGCCAAATAAGAAAATAAAAAAGAGAATTAATTTAATCATAATACCTCCGGCTCAGTACCAGCAGGCTTAACGGGTTCATTTCCAGCAGCTTCAGGTTTAGCAGCTTTCCCCTGTTCAATCACTTTTTCAGTTTGTTCAGCTGCCTGTTCTACCGCTTCTACTTGCGCTTCGACCTCTTTTTCAATGCGCTCTTCACGTTGCTGTTGGCGCTCTAATTCAGTGGTTAATTGCTGGCGAACAAACTTTAAGCTTTGCAGCTGCAACTTAGGTAAAGGTGCAGCAATTTCAAACTGAGCTATGTCCGTTAACGTTTTGTGAGCGGCTGCGACCTCAGCCAAATCCATGTTGTAGTAATCGGCTAACCAAAGCGCAGCATCCTGTAATGAACGCTCATACACACCCGCTTTGTAATTGAGTAATGCAGACTGTGCTTGCACAATTTTAGATAAGATGTTTTGTCGTAAATTCGCTTCTTGCTGAGGTGAAAGAAGCGACTCAGTAGCACTTACCCGACGATTTACACTGATAAAGTCACTTACCAACTGGCGCCATACTTTGGCAATATTACTGCGCCAATCAGAGACCGAATCCGATAGTGCTAAATCTTCTTCTTGCGCTACTGGCTCTGGTAATTTCACTTGATTGAGCGGCAACTTCATTACTTGTTGAGCAAGGCTCGACAGCTGGAAAAACACGGCTTGTTGATCAAATTGCGGTAAAGATTGAATGTTGCCAATATCTTCAGCTAGATGCTGTTGCAATGTCAGCCACTTTGCATCCTTTACCCCATCAAATTTTACCGCGCGTTTTTGCGCTAATTCGACCAAAGCCAATGCACTTTTACGATCATTTTGGTACCACAAATGTCGACTAGCCGCACTGAGTACATGATTAATGTCAATTAACGCCGCTTCTTGGTCAACATCGACATAGCTTTTGGCTAACTGATCTAACAAGGCTTTGATGTTTTGTGTTTGGTTATCAGATGCTTGCTGCCATGTTTGTTGCGCTTGATTAAGTGAACGTCCAAGCTGATTCTCTAACGCCTTTTTGTATTGCGTTAAAGCTTGTTGATTTTGCGTTTGTTGCGCTGTGAATTCTTGGTGCCATTGATAAGCTAACCAGCCCACATATGCAGTGGCACCAGCCAATAGCAAGGTTAATAAAAGGCTGAATACCGCTAATTTACTTATTTTCTGTTTTACTGCGGTTTGTGGTTCAGGTCTTGAGCGAGGCGCTTTGTCACTTGAAGCTGTTGCAGATTTGGTAACTTTAGCAGAGGTCGTATCCTTAGCTGATTGCACCTGCGTTGATACTTCAACTGGTTTCTCATCTACCTTTTTCGCTTCAATGACTAACGCTTTTTTCGATTGTGCTGTCGAAGTTGTTGCATTTTCGTCGCTTTTGTCGACATTTTTGTCAATATTTTTCTCAAGCTCGTTAGCGTCAGCTTGCTCTGCTTTTGACGAAGTATCTGTCGTTTTTTTGCTATCTGTCATTCGCTTCTCAAACTTAAAATTTATCTTTTAGTGCATCTATTAAGGCTTGGTTTGTCGCATTTTCACAGCTAGTGACATGATGAAATCCTAGCTGAATAGCTTGCTGCGCTATACGATTGCTCGGCACTAATAAGGGTTTATTTTTATCTATCTCAATTGCTTGCTGCGTTAAGCTAGTTACTAGGTGCTTGAGCATTTCACCACTGGTTAGCCACCAAATATCCAACGAAGCAATTTGTTTTAATTGGTTACTCGTTAACTTTAGCCAACAACGTCGATAAAGACTATATGTTTCAACACAATAGCCTAAATTTGTTAGCTCCTTTGCCAAGGTTGTGCGACCTTGCTCGCCTTTTAAAATGGCAAAACGACTCGTTTTTGTTAACTGACGTTGCTCAGCCAATAGGGATAAAATACCTTCAGAGGTTGCTTGTTCTGGTGTGAAGACTTTGGCAACCCCTTGCTGATACAAGGCTTGCTGTGTTGCCTGACCAATAGCAATAACAGTACAAGCTCCTGACCTTAATACCTTTTCAAACGAGCTTATTTGACTCAAAAACTGCACCGCATAGACACTGGTAAAAATAAGAGTTTGCGCGGCTAATTCAGGTTGTTTAGTACTTAATGACTCGAAACTGTCACTCGGCTCGATATTAAATAATGGGCAAGAAAAAGGCGCAAACTGATGCGCCTTTAATAATTCAGTTAATGCCAGCGCACGCTCACCCTGTCTTGGATTGAGAATACTCAGCATAGTTGTGTTGGCCTTACTGGTTATTGCCATAAACTTCTGCGAGTACCTTATCTGCACCGTCAGCGAGTAATTTATCGGCAACTTGAATGCCTATTTGCTCGGCTTGTTTGATGCTTGCGGTTACTTGATGTGTGAATTTTGTTTGCCCGTCAACAGACGCCACTAGGCCACGTAGCGTAAGCTGGTCGCCATCGAGTTCAGCAAAACCACCAATTGGTACTTGGCAGCCACCTTGTAAGCGCTTATTAAAGGCACGCTCTGCCGTTAAGCGAATAGTGGTATCGAAATGAGCGAGAGGAGCAAGTAATTCCAATACAGCTTGATCACCCACTCTGGTTTCAATACCAACAGCCCCTTGGCCAACAGCCGGTAAAATCACCTCTGGGGCAATATACTGTTTGATGCGATCTTGCATTTCCAAACGGATCAAGCCGGCTGAAGCAAGAATAATGGCATCGTATTGACCTTCATCTAATTTGCGCAAGCGCGTATTAACATTACCGCGTAAAAATTTAATTTCTAAATCAGGGCGAACGGCTTTCAATTGGCACTCGCGGCGTAAACTCGATGTTCCCACTACTGCACCTTGAGGTAACTCGTCCAAACTCGCATAGGTATTAGAAACAAATGCATCACGCGGGTCTTCGCGCTCACAAATACAAGCTAACTGTAGACCTTCTGGAAATTCCATCGGTACATCTTTCATCGAATGAACCGCAATATCAGCTTCTCCTGCTAACATAGCTTGCTCTAATTCTTTGATAAATAAGCCTTTACCACCAATTTTAGATAAAGATACATCTAAAATTTTGTCACCTTGGGATTTCATCGGTAATAAAATCACCTCTAAATCAGGATGAAAGCGCTCAAGCTCGGCTTTAACAAATTCGGCTTGCCACATAGCAAGTGCTGATTCACGGGTGGCGATGGTAAGTTTTTTGCTCATGATTTTTGGTATCTGTATTTACTTTGCTGAATAAAAAAGTCCCTGCATAAGCAAGGACTTCTGAAAGTATATAGCGAATTGGCTGTAAGCTAAATGCTGATTACACTAAGTTTGATCTAAGTACCGTATTTAAAGTACTTAGTTTTGATTAACTCGCCATCTTGGCCTCGTACTTCAACACGCCAAGAGCCTTGCCACTTCCACAAGATGCGTTTTGAAGACCAAGTACGCCAGTGTGCATCATCACCAATTTCAAGTTTAGTTTCAGCCATGACCTTGTCGCGGAAAATCCACTTATGCGTAATAAAGTCACCTTGATAACCTTCTAGCTCAGTGAATAAGAACAATACAAAGGTATTAGACTGCGAAGGTATGCGCTTTTCTTCTTCACCTGATGGCTCTTTGTCTTTAATTTTGCGAGTTAATACTAAACGCTTAATAGGGTCGACTGGCTTTTTATCAAAACTTTCAGGCTTCTCTAACGTAGCAACTTCAATCACACCAGCGTCAGTTGCCTTGTCTGTTGTAACACTAACCTCATCTGTTGTTGCTGCAACTGCATCTGTCACATTAACCACTTCAGCGTCTACATTGGTAGCAATTTCTTCTACCTCTAAAGCAAGCTGCTCAGTCATAACCGCTTGCGTTTGCTCTGTTGCGACAGCCGTTTCAACTTGTGCATCTGTCATCTGCTCAACGACAGCTTCTACTTCAGTCGCGGCCTCTTCAGTTGCTTGAGCGCTAACCGATTCGGTTAAACTTGCACGAGCAGGAGCAGGCGCATCAACACTGCTAAGTGCAACACCCGTTGCTGCTAATGTGGGTTCTTCAGTGTTAAAGGCGTGTACTAGCCCAGTTAAACTAGCGCCAACAAATAATAATGCTGCGCTAATTTTACTTTTTGAGAAAGGAGGTTTTACTTCTTCTTTGACCTGTTCAGGTGCCGAATTTTTTAATTTTATTTGTATTTTTAATTGTTGTTTCGACATAAGCCTAAGTCCTTAAGCGAGTATATTTTTAATCCAGGCGCCGATATCCATGATTTGTTGAGGACACACATTATGCTGCATAGGGTAATCATGCCATTCAATGTTAAAGCCTAATTTCGATAGCGTATCTGCTGCATTTTTACCCGCGCTGTAAGGCACTATATCATCACTTGTACCATGAGCAGAGAAAATTGGTGTTTTTTTATTCACATCAACCACTTCATCTGCCAGTTTGTCTGGCGCGGATAAATAAGTGGATAATGCCATAATCCCCGCAATTTGATAAGGCAAACGTGTACCTATGTGGTAAGCCATTACCCCACCCTGCGAGAATCCAGCCAAAATCATGCGCTCAGGAGCGATACCATCTTGTAGTTGATCATCGATTAACGACAAGATCTGCTCTGCCGATTCTTTAACGCCTTTCTCATCAGCGCGTTTGGCAATATCACCGTCACTAAAAGAAAAGATGTCGTACCAGCCAGGCATTACCATATTGTTATTTGCAGTAATTGCACGATTCGGTGCATGTGGGAATACAAAACGTACAGATAAATCTTTAGGTAAGTTGAGGTGCTCTACAATCGGCGCAAAACCGTGCCCTGAATCACCTAAACCGTGTAACCAAACCACCAATGCATCTGCTGGTTTTGATTTATTCGTTTCAACTGCAACAAAAGGTAATAACTCGGCCATGGTGTTTCCTTATTTATTTAATACAACTGGCTGACCCGCTTGTTTTGATGCGGCGTCATTAATGAAGTGCCAAAACTCATCACCAAAGCGCTCGTCAATCCAAACACCTTTGTCGGCTTCAAAGTTGAAGTGATGGCCGTTGAATTTAGTCGCCACCCAAATTTGGTGAAGTGGTTCTTGCTTATTGATGATGATCTTAGAGCCATCTTCAAATGTTAGATCTAACTTACCACCGAATGATTCATAGTCGATGTCTAAATCGCCGGCAGCTTCCTCGATTTCGTCCAAACGCTCTTCAATTTCTAATAAAACCGCGTCTACTTTTTCGTGGTATTGGATGTCAGTAAGTGAACTCATGTGCATTGCCTTATTTACTAAGCTTTCTATGAATGCGATTATAGAGCCCAAGTCTCGACAATTTAAGACCTGATCATGATAAAAGCACGCATTTATATGCTAGTAACAGTTTTTAGTTTGTTTTTTAGCCTAACAGCTTGTGGCCAAAAAGGCTCTTTATATATGCCTGAGCCTGAAGAACAAAATACAGAGACAACGACACAGACAGAAACAGAATAACAATAGAGGATCGCACCTTGGATCATTTTAATTACCGCGAAAACAGTTTATTCGCTGAAGATGTTAGCGTTAGCAACATCGCTCAAGAACACAACACTCCTTGTTATATTTATTCTCGCGCAACAATCGAGCGCCACTGGAAAGCATTTGATAATGCGGCGAAAAACCACCCTCACTTGGTATGTTATGCAGTTAAAGCCAATTCAAACATTGGTGTTTTAAGTGTCATGGCTCAATTAGGTTCTGGTTTTGATATCGTATCAGGCGGCGAATTAGCACGTGTAATCAAAGCGGGTGGCGATCCAAGTAAAGTGGTTTTCTCAGGTGTGGGTAAAACAGAAGCTGAAATTGAATACGCTTTAGAAGCAGGTATTTACTGCTTTAACGTTGAATCACCTGCAGAACTTGATCGCATCAATAAAGTCGCTGGTGAAGTAGGTAAAAAAGCACCTATCTCAATTCGAGTTAACCCGGATGTAGATGCGAAAACACATCCATATATTTCTACAGGCCTAAAAGCGAATAAGTTTGGAATCGAGCGCGAACAAGCCATCGAAGTATACAAATACGCCGCCTCGCTCGAGCATTTAGCCGTTAAAGGTATCGACTGTCACATTGGTTCACAGTTAACTGAGATCCAACCTTTTGTTGACGCACTCGATAAAGTACTGGCACTGATTGACGAATTAAAAGCAGCAGGTATTGAGCTTTCTCACTTAGACTTTGGTGGCGGCCTAGGGGTAACTTACACAGATGAGAAACCACCACACCCAGATGAGTACGCGTCTGTCATTGTAGAGAAATTAAAAGACCGCCCTAACCTAACCCTCATTTTTGAACCGGGTCGCGCTATCATGGCCAATGCTGGTATCTTAGTGACTAAGGTTGAGTTCTTAAAACAAGGTGAAGAGAAAAACTTTGCCATTGTTGATGCTGCGATGAACGATTTAATTCGCCCATCTCTTTATTCAGCTTACCAACAAATTGTTGCTGTTGAACAACAGCAAAGAGAATCGGCCGTTTACGACATCGTAGGCCCTATCTGTGAGACGGGTGACTTCTTAGGTAAAGACCGCGACTTAGCAATTGCACCAGATGATTTACTCGCAGTTCGCTCAGCCGGTGCTTATGGTTTTACCATGGCATCAAACTACAACTCTCGTTGTCGAGCAGCTGAGATTTTAGTCGATGGCGACAAAGCGATTGTTGTGCGTGAACGCGAGCAATTAGAAGATTTATGGAAAGGCGAGCACACCGTTTAAGCGCAAGCTAGTCCTTATATATCTAAAAAAACCGAGCGCTTGCTCGGTTTTTTGTTTTTGGAATATACACACATAATAATATGTGTACGTTAATCAATTTTACCGTCCATAAAAATGGCTTGTTAAGCTTTAAATACGTGTGTCTATGTCATGTCACTCAAATGTCGTGGTGATGTCGTGACTATTTATGCCATAAAGAATACTTCATTTACCTTTTGAGAAAATTACATGAAAGCTTCACCAGATAGAATTAAACAATTAAGAGCAGAGCACGGTTGGTCGCAAGAACAATTAGGAGAAGTTGCAGGCATAAGTAATCGTACCGTCCAAAGAATAGAGAAAGATGGAAAAGGCTCACCAGAGTCCTTTATGGCAATAGCATCAGCATTCAATGTCACTCCAAAAGAGTTATCTGCGGAATATAAAACCCATATAGGCTCAGGTAAAATCAACTGGAGTGGAATATTAGGATTGTCTTTATGCGCTTTCTTTATAGGTTTAATGATTAAATTATCTGGGGAGGGGACACTCTTTTTCGATTGTATAAGCTTATTACTGATATTAGGCTTTTCCTTCGCTTTACTGGTTATATCGTGTGGCATTAAACCTACCATTGAAGCTTTGTTTTTACTACGCTGGTTCATTAATGAACCAAAAGATGCACCTTTACTCCAACGCCACTTACCTGTACTGAGAAAATGGATAATATATTTATATTCATCGGGGGTAGTTTCAACTCTCTTCGGCTTAGTGGCAGTGCTAACGTCTCCACAAACCAACCATGACAATGTTTATCAAGCTACATCGGTTGCTTTTTTGACTATTATTTATGCAACAGTGATTGCTGAATTTATAGTAAGACCTTTAAAAAATAAACTTACTCATATGCTTACTGTGGGTTAAATAAAGCTGTTTAAATAGTCTTTTGATTGGTTTTCATCCCAGCAACTTTCGCGATTTTAGTGGTGTTAACCCCAACATTAACACCACTTAACTGATTTTCACTTGCTTTATATTTGTTTCTAGGCAAACTGCCAATTATGAAACGTATTTTTATTCGGTCAGTCACTTTTGTTCGCTCGCTAAAAGGCAAACGTCAACAAGCTGGACAAAGACTTAAATCAGACTTGTTCAAAGTCAAATCCGCTTTGGCCCAAGAGACAGAAGAAACCAAGGTTATGTTAGATGTTTATCGTCGTTTTACGATGAAACAAGCATCTAAAGAAGAAATGCGTTTTGCCAATAAGCAATTTGGCGACTTACTCAAAAGCCTAGGCCTAGGTGTTATCGTTATTTTGCCTTTCTCTCCTATCACCATTCCACTTATTGTGAAGCTAGGACAAAAAGTTGGTATCGATGTTTTACCGAGTAGCTTTGCCGATTGGAGTAACAAGCCGGATCACAATGGCGCAACTCCTATAGATAAGGATCAAGCTTTAGGTAAATGAGCCAAGATAGTCGAGAAATTCTTCTGTAAGGTGTAAGGGCCTTTGGTCCAACCTAAACGCACAATAACTGCATTACTAGACGGAATCACCATAACGATTTGCTTGCGGTTGCCGCGCATTGCATAAGCATCTGCCGGTAGATTTTCCCAACGCAAATCGTCATCTTGTGAACCGCGATTAAGCCACAATTGATAACCATAGCGACTATCGTTGTTACTTAGGTTTGCTGTAATGGCTTGCTCAACCCATTGTTCGGTTAACAAGCGCTGGCCGTTAATCTCTCCCTTGTTCAACAACAAATAGCCAAATCTGGCCCAGTCTCTTGCATTGGCATAAAGATAAGAGCTACCCACTAACACGCCTGAGCTATCTGCTTCAAAAACAGCGTTTTCAATGCCCATTGGGTTAAACAAAGCTTGATACAAAAAGTCGTATTGAGCCTGAGTAGACTGACCTAATTGTTGGTAAAGCCATAAATTAATTAAGTTAGTCGTACCGGATGAATAATAAAACCTTTCACCAACCTTAGCTTCAAGCGGTTGAGCAAGTGGCACGCTACTCGCTTGAGGCTGATTAAATAACATTTCAGTCGCATCGGTACCTGGCGTATAAGATTCATCAAATGCCAAACCAGAAGTCATTGTCAGTAAATCAGCCGCTTTTATTGTTTTGCGATCATCATTTTGCCATTGCTCAAACAAGCTTTGATCTTGATTCGATAGTAACCCTAGCGCCTCAGCTCGGCCTTGCATAATTGCAGTAATACTTTTTGCCATAGACCAACCGAGTAAAGGTGTGTTGTGATCAAAACCTTTTTGATAACTTTCAGCAATTAACTTGTCGTTGTGAATAACCACAAGTGCACGAGTATCTAAGCCTGTATCATTGTCTCGCTGCATGATGTCGGCTAATAATTGATTCAACTCTTCAGATTGCTCTGATGAAAGCCCCCCTAATGGCCATTCTGCTTGACTTTGATTGTCATTTTCAGCAATGACCACATCATCAAGTTCAGAATTTGGGTTATCTAAGCTACAGCCAATCCCTTTTCTATAAGTCGCACTTGCTTGCTTTATTCCCAAAAAGTCCGTGGTTACACGATTGTCTAAATATTGAATGTCGAGTACATCATTAGCAGGTGAATATGAATTGAGATCTTGACGTATTTGCTCTGGTGACAACCCTGTTACGAACCGCGCTGAGCAGGCAATTTTTGCCCCCATAGCTGCAGAAACCTGCATCGCTTGCGGTAATTTGTCTAGGCTGAAATTTAAAATTTGTGGGGCGACCAAGTAATTAATGGTCAATAAAAAGGCAACAAGGGCCGCTAAACGCTTCATTATAATTTTTATATTGGTTTAATTTTGAGCGAGTGTACGCATTTTAAATGGCAGAAAAATTAACAGTCAAAAAACTCGTCGATTAATTCAGAAAGTTTATCTGCAAGGTGTTCTTCAAATTCAGCCCATTCTTTATCGAAATATTGTAGGTATTGATCAACTTGCTGCATATTGAGCTTTTTGCCACGGACACTGGTCTCTACTTCATCTAATGACTTGTCATAACGAGGTACGATTTTCCAAATGATAAATTCACTATCGAGTGCTTTGAGCTTATCTTCTGCAAAAGGGCAAAAAGCTTCAACATGATCGCCCCCCGTCGGTCCAAGTGAACCTGGCTCGATTCTAAATAAAACAGTTAATTTCTTGTCTTCGCTAACCATAGATAGAACCTGAATAATTTTGATAGTTTCAGTATATGCAAAAAAGAGTCGATTAACATTATTCTTCTTGCTGCATTAACCACAATTTAGCGTACAAGCCCTGTTTCGCAAGTAAAGCTTGGTGTTGCCCTTGCTCAACTATGCGCCCTTGACTTAACACTATAATATTATCGGCATCAACTATGGTGGACAGCCGATGGGCGATGACAAGGCGTGTATGATTTTGTTCGAGTTTAGCCAGCGCTTTTAAGATGTTTTGCTCAGTTTGACTATCTAAGCTCGACGTTGCTTCATCAAATACTAAGATCGGAGCATCTTTTAATATCGCTCTGGCAATTGCCACTCTTTGCTTTTCACCGCCAGATAATTTGAGACCGCGCTCCCCTACTAATGTATCTAAGCCATGCTTTAATTCACCAACAAACCCGCTCAAATCAGCCAAATGTACCGCGCGATTAATTTCATCATCACTGGCATCAGGTTTGGCATAACTGATATTAGCTTTTAGTGTATCGTTAAATAACACTGTATCTTGCGGAACAATGGCAATGTTTTGTCGCAGGCTGGCTTGGCTTACTTGATCAATCGCTTGTTTATCTATGGTGATTTGACCTGCATCTAAATCATAAAAACGAAACAGCAACTTAATTAACGTCGATTTTCCAGAACCGCTATCACCCACTATCGCCACTTTTTTACCGGCTGGAACGGTAAAACTGACATCATGTAATATCTTTCGATCTGCGCCATAGCTAAATTCAAGGTTGTTAAAAGCGATCTCGCCTTTACTTATTTCAATTTGCGATACATCATTTTTATCAATGACTTGAGGCTGTTTAGCCAGCAATTTGAACATATTTTCTATGTTTGCCAGTGAACCTCTAATCTCTCGATAAACAAAGCCAAGGAAATTAAGCGGCATAAATAATTGCATCATAAAGGTATTGATTAATACAAAATCGCCAATTGAGATATGACCTTTGACTAACTCATTAGCCGCGAGCAACATAATTGCCGTCATGCTTGCACTGATAATAAAGCCTTGCCCGCCGTTCAAAGCAAATAGAGATAAACGGTTTTTTCTTCTTGCTACTTCCCAATCAGCCAACGACTCGTCGTAACGCTTCGCTTCAAACGCCTCATTGTTGAAATATTTAACCGTTTCAAAGTTAAGCAAGCTATCAACCGCTTTTGTATTTGAACTTGAATCAGCTTGCGCTGCTAAACGCACAAAGCGCGTTCGTTTTTCAGTAGCAAAAACCGAAAAGGCGATATAACTCGCAATGGCAACAAAGATGACTAACGCAAATACCCAGCCGTATTGGTGAAAAAAGATACCAATGACAAACAGAACTTCTAATAAGGTTGGAATAATATTAAAGACCATAAAACGCATTAAAAACGAGATGCCATTGGTGCCGCGATCGATATCGCGCGATAAACCACCTGTTTTTCTTTCTAGATGAAAGGCAAGCTCCAAAGTATGTAAGTGCTTAAATACCTTTAAACCAAGACGTCGCATAGCCCTTTCTGTTACGCGGCCAAATAACGTATCGCGAATTTCACCTAATAAAGTATTCATTAAGCGAGCAAAACCGTAAGCCAAAATCAAGGCAACAGGAATCGCTACTAACAAGCTATTACCGTTTAAGTCATCAACGATGTGTTTGAGCAAAAAAGGTAAGCCAATGCTGGCAACTTTAGCCAGCACCAAACACAGCAGTGCTAATGCAATTCGGGTTTTATATTCCAATAAATATGGAATAATTTGCTTTACGACCGCTACATTAAGTGGGGTATTTTCAGTAAATTCTCGTCGCATGCCGCGCATATGGTGTCCTATCAGCTCTGTTTAGCTACAATAACCTACCCATCTTAACCTGTGATACTCATTGATAAAGCGGAAGTTATACAAGCATGCCTTTTGATTATCAGATCAAACCATCAAAACGACGTAAGTCTGTTTCAATTATTATCCAAAAAGGCCAAGTTCGCGTCTTAGTACCCAGCTGGTTCCCCAAAATTGAAATAGAAAAACTAATGGTTGAAAAGCAGGCTTGGATATTGGCAAAGATTGCTGAGCAAGAAGAAGAAATCAGTAAGCGACCTGATCCCAAGATTTCAAACGATGCTGAGCTGTATTTATTTGGTCAACGACTCAAGGTCGCAATAAGTTTATCAGGTAAAAAATCAGTATTTGTCGACCCAACTAATCTCAGTGTTCAACTAATATTGTCTGCTAGAACTCGGCCTGAAAACCATCAAGCTCATTTTCGCGCTTTATTACAGGATGCCTATAGCCAGCGGCTCTCAGCTTACCTCGAAACCAGGCTACCCGAACTCGCTAACTTGATGAAATTGAATTATCACAGCTTCAAAGTTAAAAACTATAAAGCGAAATGGGGAGCGTGTAATAGCCGAAAAGAGCTAAGTTTCAATTGGCGTTTGGCCTGTATGCCTGTCGAATTAATCGATTCGGTCATCATCCACGAACTAGCTCACTTAAAGCACCTTGACCATAGCCGAGCATTTTGGCAGTTGGTTGGACAATTCGATGCTAAATTTAAACAACACAAGCAGGCATTAGCAGATTGGTCTAAACAAATCATATTATAGAGATGTGTTATGAATGGGTTCTTCAAACTAGCAATTGGTTTTTCTCTCTTGTTCTGGCTGACCAATAGTGTTGCCGAAACAGACATTGAGCTCAATAAAGTTAAATACCATCACTTTGATCACAGCCAAGCCGAAGTCATCGTTCAGTATTACACTGAAAACCCTCAGGCTTTTTCTCAATTCAATGATTTTGAAGGCTTTTTACGCGATTTGGTCTCTGGTCGCCTGATGAAAATGAAACTCCCCCAATCGACCAGTGAAATTATCAGTTGTTACCTGGCTGAATGTGGCTTAGCAATGCGTCACTATAAAAACTATATCTACCGATTACTTGGCGTTTACAACCGCTTGGCCAATGCTGAAAAAGCGAGGCAGATGTTGAGTAACATGGTGGCGATTAAAACGTATAACTCAGCCAATGTCCCCGCTCATCACAATCCTGAGATTATTAAGTTTGGTCGGTATATAAAGCAAATTGCGGCTGAGTTTAATTTGGGGTATCGCAATATTGATAACCGCATTTTTGAAGTCACTTTAGATGCTGGAACAGAGGCAGATGGACAATCAAGTGCTGATGTTTTTGGTATCTTAACCCATGCCGATGTAGTGCCTGCCGATATCAATAAATGGCGCTTACGCAATGGCCGCCAGCTCGAACCTTATCAGCTGACAGAAATTGACGGTAAGTATTATGGCCGAGGTACTGAAGATGATAAAGCATCGATTGTTGCCGCATTACTGGCCATGCGCACCATTACTAATAGCGGTATTGTTTTAAAACGCGATATTCGTTTAATGATTGAAACGACTGAAGAAACCACAGGCGCAGGTATTGAATACTACATGCAGAGGGAGACAATTCCTGACTACAACATAGTGTTAGATAGTCGTTACCCAGCCGTTATTGCAGAAAAAGGGCCCGGTTACATTCGCAGCTTTTTCCCTCTTATCGAGCAAAACCAAGGCGATCAAAATGTCATTACCGATTTGCGTGCCAGTATGGCTGGTAACCAAATCACTAAATCTGCTTATGTCGATATTGTAACGAGCAATGCGGATTTACTAAAAACACAACTGATTGATACGGTTGATGACTTTATTTTTAATACCAAGCTTAAGCAAAAAGGTATGTTCTCAATTCTGATCGATGCTAAGTATCCCCAACTTTTAAGAATAACAGTTGTTGGGGAGTCAGCTCATGGCTCTCGTCCAGAACAAGGCATTAACCCACTGCCTAGGTTAACTGCATTTATTCATCACACTAACCAGATACTCTCTCTTCAGGCCAACCATTACCTACATGCAGTGAATTACGTCAATGATATCTTTAGTTTAAAATACCTAGGTAATAAGCTGGGGATTCAAGTTAGAAATAGCTTTATGGGGCCGTTAACTGTGGTGCCAACACAATTTACTATGCATCAAGGTAATTTAGAAGTTGTTGCTAATATTCGTGTCCCTGAAAATGACTACACAATTGAACAAACCAAAAACCAAATTAAACAGCGACTTATTTCGTATTCCAAAGAGCTGAACATTCCTTTTCAACATACCGTTGAGATTGGACAATGGATGGTTCGCAATCCCAATGGCGCCTGGATTGCCACACTATTAGATATTTTTGAGCAAAACACAGGTGTTCCTGGAAAACCAGTAGCCACAGCAGGTTCGACGACAGCAAAACAATTACCAAATGCGATAAACTTTGGCCCATCGCTACCCGGACAAAAATATATGGGGCATAATGCCAACGAATTTAAATTTATTAAGAACTTCCATCTCGACATTCAGATGTTTACAGAAATGATGGCCCGTATCGGTACACAAGAAACATTATGATGTTCTTCGGTGGATCTTTAGAGAGTTATGCAAAAACAAAATAACCCATTATTAGAACTGATTTTTAATATTATTGTACCTTCTGTGATCTTGATGAAATTCAGTGGTCCTGAAGATTTAGGCGCAGTAAACGGTTTAATCCTCGCGCTAGCTTTCCCTTTGAGCTACGGTGCATACGAGCTTGCTAAATATAAAAAGTTTAACTTTATATCCATTCTCGGTTTCGTCAGTGTATTACTAACAGGTGGTATTGGTTTACTTGAATTAGATAACCAATGGTTAGCCATTAAAGAAGCCGCTATTCCGGGTATTATTGCGCTTATCATTGCCATATCTGGTGTGCTTGGTAAACCTCTCGTCGCTAAATTACTTGTCAATGACACTGTAATGAAGACCGATGTACTGTATCAAGCGCTCAAAGACAATGGCACCGAAGATGCGTTTAAAAAAGCGTTAGTCAAAGCAAACTACCTACTTGCCAGCACCTTTTGTTTTTCATCTGTCGTTAATTACTTTTTAGCGAAATTTATCGTCACAAGCCCTGCAGGTAGCACAGAATTTAATGAACAATTAGGTGAGTTAACGCTTTGGAGTTATCCGATGATTGTCTTGCCAAGTATGATCATGATGTTTGCTGTTATGTATTTCATTTGGAAGAGCATTAAACGCAATACAGGCCTAAATCTGGATCAGGTATTTAATACCGAAGGTTAAAAGACCGCTCTTCTTCTAGTATTTTCACCCTATTTTAAAAAGGCTTAAGCTTTCGCTTAAGCCTTTTTTTTATGTCTGTTTCACCGCTGCATCAATGGTTTTTAGTACTCATTTATAACCTATAAGAGCCTGTGCTTCCCCATCTAAAACCCTTATATCTAGTCTATTTACTCATCGAATAATTGGCTTATTTAGCTTTCTAAGTGTTACAAAACCAGCCTTTATCAGCTGAGTTAACGTATCGTTTTGCTCTCTTTTAGCGCCATAGCGCCTAGTTTTTTAATTTTAACCAGTGTTTTTTTACCGTTATTGAAGAGCTAATAGCCCTCTTTTTGTGCTTTATTCAGCGCTCACTTTTGACGGCTAAAAAGCTCATCTAACCTGAAATTTATCAATGTTAATGCACAAATTGCGTCATTTTTAAATTATCTAAAATGCCATACTGCTTATAAAACACACCAAACAGACAAAAATAAAAATAAAAAAACATAAATAGCTCAAAATAAAAACAATCATTTACAATTAAAGCCCTGATAGAAAAAACAAATAAAAACCAACGGTCATTTAAATCAATATAAACAATATCAATAACATACAAAAATAAAAAAAACCAAAAACCCGACAAAAACCCAACACAAATCAACCCATTCACAACTATTTACTGCGTTTTATTTTTATTCATAGCAGTCTATTCATAGATTAGCTGTGCGCTTTGTGTATTTACGTAAACGCGCAGACATACTCAAGACACTTATTACCTGACTTGATTATGTATTTCTGTTGGAAAGTAGTATTTGAGCTAGGGCTGATACCCCCTGATCGCGTAAAAGCCCTAGCTCAGTTTTTAGTCGGGTAATGACAAAATAATAAGAGTAGAACTCACATAACAATATTAAAGGGGACAGAAATGTCATCTATAAAACTCAACAAAATCACACAAGCAATGAGCCTTGCTGCAGTAATGGGCACATCAGTTTCAGCACCAGTTGTAATGGCAGCAGAAAGTGCGGCAGAAGAAACTGAAGTAATCCAAGTACGCGGTATCCGTGGTTCATTAAAACAAGCTCTAAACACAAAGCGTTTTTCAAACGCAGTAGTTGATTCAGTATCAGCTGAAGATATCGGTAAATTCCCAGATAAAAATATCGCTGAGTCATTACAGCGTATCCCTGGTATTGCGATTAGCCGTACTTTCTCTGGTGAAGGTGGTGAAGTATCAATTCGTGGTACTAACCCAGAATTAACCAGTACGACATTAAACGGCAACTATGTAGCTTCAACAGGTTGGTTCGTACAACAAGAATTATCACGTTCATTCAACATGGACTTAATGCCACCAGAAATGGTTGCAGGTGTTGATGTATACAAATCACCAACAGCTAAATTAGACGAAGGCGGCGTAGGTGGTACGGTTGTATTACGTACACGTAAACCATTAGATTTAGAACAACACCAAGTATTTGCTTCAGCTGAAATGCAAATGAACTCAATCGCTGATGACGATGAAGGTTACGGTTTAACAGGTTTATACAGCTGGAAAAATGAAGACGAGACTTTTGGTGCTTTAATCGCGCTTTCAACATTAGAAACTGTAGGTCGTGCACACAAAGCAGAAAACTACATGGATGATGCTTGGGCAGGTGCAGGTATTGCTGAATTCAAGCAAGACCGTGAACGTGATTCAATCAACATTGTTGCACAATACAACCCAACAGAAGAGTTAGCTTTCACAGCTAACTACCTAGACATTGAACTAGATGCAGGTAATACCAACCAAAACTACCTATACATTGCCGGTGGTAATGACTTAGTGGATGGTGCTACTCAATTCAGCCCTGAGTTTAACAATGCATTAAATGGTACTGCACAAGCATCACCATTAGATGAGTCAAATACACGTCGTGCAATTATGGAAACATCTGTGTTTTCATTTGAAGCTGAATACAAAGCTGACAACTACGTGATTAAGAGCATCATTGGTAAAACGGAAGCAGAAGGTGGTAACGGTGGTCGTTATCAAGCAGGTTGGCAATCAGCTCAACCAAATCAAACAATCGACATCGACTTTACAGGTAATAACAGCATGTTGTTATCGCCAAGTGTTGATGCATCAGATCACTCAGATCAGCGTTTAACATACGGTGGTATTTTACAGAACGAGCGTACCGATGAAGAAAGCTTCTTCCAAGTAGATGCAACTGTTGACGTTGAGTGGGGCCCAATTGTATCTGTTGATACTGGTTTCAAAGTGCGTAGCCACGAATTCAGTTCTCAAACATTCAACTGGACTTTCCAAGAAGGTACATTCGATTACGCACAAAACGGCGGTATCACTAAAGCAGACTTTGCTGATGGTGATTTCGATCACTCGGGCGAAGGCTTAATGGGTGATTCTCCTCGCAATATCGCACGTATTGATGGCTTTAAATACGCTAACTACTTAGATAACCAAAAAGTAGACAAAGTACTAGATGAATCTTCTTGGGGTAAAGTAGAAGAAGACATCATGGCGTTATACTTCCAAAGTAACTTTGAAGGTGATGGCTATCGCGGTAACTTAGGTATGCGTTATGTTGAAACAGACGTAACGGGTACATCATTTGACTTAGATGAGTTAAATGCTGGCAACCGCGTAGTAGCTAAAGACGAAAATGACTACAGCGACTGGTTACCTAGCTTAAACTTAGCAGTTGATATTTCTGATGAGATGATTTTACGTGCTTCTGCAGCTCGTGTAATGTCGCGTCCTAACTACACCTTCTTATTACCTTCATTTGACTTTGATGATTTACGTCAAACATACACTCAAGGTTCAGCAGATATTGACCCATACCGTGCTACACAGATGGATTTAGGTGTGGAATGGTACTTTAGTGAAGATGGCTTAGCATCAGCAACTATCTTCAGCAAAGACATCCAATCATTTATCATTTCTGGTGGCCAAAAGACAACACAAAATATTGGTGGTGTTGACAGAGACGTATTCACACCGGCGCAAGGCTTAGGTGGTAAAATTGAAGGTATCGAACTTCAATACCAACAAAACTTTGGCAACTTTGGTGTCATTGCTAACTTTACATACGCAGACGGCGAAGGCCAACGTAATGTAACGGGTGAAGTCATCGATGAAAACGGTGAAAGCCACACAACTTTAGAAGGTGTTGAAACTGCTCCTTTACCAGGTACATCTAAGTACTCATACAACCTAACAGGTTTCTATGAAGATGACTTAATCTCTGCTCGTTTAGCTTATACATATCGTGATGACTTCCTAGGTCAATCAACTGGTATCGGCGGTAACGTATTATGGGACGGTCACGGTTTCTTAGACGGTGGCGTAACATGGCACGTAACAGAGCAAATCGACCTGAGCTTTGAAGCAACTAACCTATTAGGCGAAGTAACGGTTCAACGTTTAGATACAGCTTACGACGCAATGCGTTTATCAGCTGATAACGGTACAAACTACTACTTAAAAGCTTCATTCCGCATGTAATAAGGCCTCGTAAGAGTTTGGTTTAAAGGGGAAAGCCTGTCTTTCCCCTTTTACTTTCCAGGCTTTTGTTTAATCGCAAGAACTTGTAAATAACACTTATCAAGGCGAGCGTTTTGCGATTAAATAAAACCGATATAAAAACAATAGTGGTGATATATGACTCGAGCAATTAATGATGTATTGATCGTCGGCGGGGGGACTGCCGGCTGGTTAAGTGCAGCGGTTTTAGCCAAACAATTAAGCGGTCAACAAGGAATTAATATCACATTAGTCGAGTCGCCCAACGTACCTATTTTAGGAGTCGGTGAAGGCACCTGGCCAAATTTAAGAGCAACATTAAAAAAAGTCGGTATCGATGAAAGTGAATTTATGCGCGAATGCGATGCTACGTTTAAGCAAGGCGCTGAATTTATTAATTTTGCTAAAACACCTGAGTCAGGAAAATCAGATGGTTATTACCACCCACTCAATACCGTTTTTCATTCTTCTTATGAATTTAACTTAGCCAGCTATTGGTTATTGGATAAAGATAAAAGACAACAAAGATATGACTTAGCAGTCGCAACGCAGGCACATGTTTGTCAGTCGGGCTTAGCTCCAAAAAAAATTACCACACCGGCGTTTGCCGCTGTTCAAGAGTATTCATATCACCTCAATGCCAATAAGTTTGCTGATTTCTTAATGCGTCACTGCACACAAAAGCTCGGTGTTAAACACATCAAAGCTGATGTGAATAAAGTCAATTTAGATAGCTCAGGTTATGTCGAATCAGTGGAAACCGCGAATGCGGAGTATCCTAAGATCACAGCTGACTTTTTTGTCGATTGCAGTGGTGGTAAAGCCATTATCATAGAGCAAGCCATGGATATTGGCTGGCGCAATATTAACGATGTGATCTTTAATGATACCGCTGTGGCTATGCAGGTCCCTTATCAAGATCCTGAACGCCCTATTTCTAGCCATACCTTGGTCACCGCTCAAGAAGCGGGCTGGATTTGGGATATCAACTTATTCAATCGTCGCGGCGTTGGCCATGTTTACAGCAGTAAATATACCAGTGACGACAGAGCTGAGGCACTATTACGAGAGTATATTGGCCCAGAAGCAGAAGGCTTAGCAGCGCGAAAAATTAACATGCGTTTGGGCTATCGCGATAAATTTTGGCACAAGAACTGTGTAGCTATCGGTATGTCTGCCGGCTTTGTTGAACCGTTGGAAGCATCAGCGATTTATTTATACGACGCCGCAGCGAACATGATTGCCGATCAGTTCCCGCGCAATTTTGATAATTTGGCCTATGTTGAACGCAAGTTTAACAATAACTTTAAGATGCGAATGGAACGCACTATTGAATTTATAAAGCTGCATTACTGCATTTCGCAAAGGCGCGACAGCCAGTATTGGATTGATAACTGTGATGCTAAATCAATCCCAGAGAATTTACTGTGGCGCTTAGAACACTGGAAAACCCATCCACCTACCAAGTACGATTTTGATTTTGCTTGGGAACCTTTCAACTTAGATAGTTACTTGTATGTTTTATACGGCATGCATTTCCAAACAGACTTGAGTGCTAATGCCAGTGCCTTCCCGCATGAAAAAATGGCCACGCGCATGTTTAGTGACATCGAAAAGTTGTCTGCCAAATTAACAAGAGAATTACCCAGCCAACGCGACTTACTGAAAAAAGTTTACGAGTTTGGCTTTAGCCCTGTGTAAGGTGGTTGCAATGAACCAAGCAAATATTAATCAAGTTCTGATTGTAGGTGGTGGCACCGCAGGCTGGCTAACCGCAGCTAAGCTAGCAAAACAACTAAACAGCCAAGATCCAACTGCAGTTCAAGTAACGCTCATTGAATCGCCGGATATTCCAACCGTAGGTGTCGGCGAAGGAACGTGGCCGACAATGCGTAAAACACTGGCTGAGCTGGGTATCAGTGAGAGTGAATTCGTTCGCCATTGCAATGCATCGTTTAAGCAAGGTACACAGTTTGTCAACTGGAAGCAGGCACCCGAAAATGGCAAAGACAATGACTACCTGCACTTGTTTAGCTCTGTTGTTGAAGCCAGTGATTTTAATTTGTCACCTTATTGGAGTTTATCTGAACAGCAAAAAAACTTTGCCGACAGCATCAGTGCTCAAGGCGCACTGTGCCGAGATAAACTCGCACCTAAAGATTTAACATTAGCTGAATATCAAGGTGCACAAAACTATGCCTATCACCTTGATGCAGCTAAATTTGCTGAGTTATTAAAAAGTCACGCGTGCAACCAGCTCGGTGTTAAACATTTAAGCGCCAATATCACAGCAGTAAAACAAGATCAGTCAGGAGATATTGCTTCAGTTGAAACAGATTCAGCTGGCGAGCTTTTTGCTGACTTCTTTGTCGATTGCACCGGCTTTAAGTGCTTATTGTTAGGTGAAACGCTTGGGATTGGTTTTAACAATATCCAAGATAAATTGCTAACTGACCATGCAGTGACCATTCAAGTTCCTTACCAAGATGAAAATGAACCCATTGCCAGCTGTACTATCTCCACTGCCCACCAAGCGGGCTGGACTTGGGATATAGGTTTACAAAATCGCCGTGGTACAGGTTATGTTTACTCTTCAGCTCACCAAAGCCATGATGAAGCCGAAGCGACACTTAGACGTTATTTAGGTGCAAATACCGATCATTTATCGTCACGTTTGATAAAAATGAACTGTGGCTACAGAGAGAAATTCTGGCACAAAAACTGTGTGGCTATTGGTTTATCAGCAGGTTTTATTGAGCCACTTGAAGCTTCAGCCATTTTCCTTATTGAAGCTTCTGGCAATATGTTGGCTGAGTTATTCCCTCGACAAAAATCAGCAATGGCGCATGTTGCCGATAAATTTAATCGCTCATTTTTGTTTAGATGGCAAAAGAGCATCGATTTTATCAAGCTGCATTACTACCTATCAAAGCGCCAAGAGGCATTTTGGTTAGACAATAAAAAGCCTGAGACTGTACCTGAGACCTTGCTTAATGCAATAGCACATTGGCAACATCACCCTATTTCACAATATGATTTTGACAATGTTTATGAACCCTTTCCGTTAGATAGCTATCAGTATGTTTTACACGGGATGGAGTTTAGCCAAGCACTGGATCACAATCGCGCTCGATACAATAAAACCATGCAAGCTCAGTATTACTTTCAGCGTGCAGCCAAACTCACAGAGCAACTTCAAAAGCAATTACCGAGCAATAGGGACTTGCTCAATAAGCTAAAACAATATAGTTTTCAGAAAATATAAGAATAAAAACTGGAGAGCCCAATGGCCAAAGTAAGTCCTATTAACGCCCAAGCACATGCTAATACAAAAATTAAACAAGACCCGGGCTTTGCTCATAGCCAAGGTCAACATCTGATCCCAATCGTCGTACATGAGTTTGCACCAGCGTCGCAAGATACGCCTATTGTCTTTATCAAAGATAGCGAAACTGGCCGCTTTATGGCGATGTCACTTGTTGGCTTAAAGCCAGGTGAAAATGTTTTAGTAGGTGAACAATGGAAAGGTACTTACATCCCGCAAGTACTGAGAAACTACCCTTTAGTCGTGGCTAAGGGCAAAGAAGAAGGCCAAGCTATTTTATGCTTGCACCAAGATTCACCACTTATCAGTGAAACTGAAGGTGAAGCCTTATTTGATGAAAATGGCGAGCAAACACAGTGGTGTAAGAAAATGGCTGAACAAGTCATTAGCTCTGTAGAACAAAACCAAATCACTCAAGGCTATGTTCAGTACTTAGCAGAGAAGCAATTAATTGCGCCGCAAACATTGAATATGAACATCTCAGGTGAACAATACAGTCTGAATGGTTTGTATGTCATCAACGAGCAGGCACTTAATGACTTGGCTGATGAAACTTTATTAGAAATGAAGAAGCTGGGCTACCTAATGCCGACTTATGCCGCATTATTATCACAGCAACGCGTACACAATTTAGCGCGAATCAAAACGGCTTAATACGATTAATCAACCCTGTAATACATGCAGGGTTGATTACTCTCTAGAGCTCGAATCTAACGCCTGCAAATAATCGACGACCGTTTTTATAAATGCCGATTGGCGCGTATTTATTGCGCTCGTAATTATAAATAATCTCATCGGTCAAATTAATGCCATCGAAAATAACAGATAGCTGCTCTGTTACTTCAAATCGCAAACTCGCATCTAACTGACCTATTTTATCTGTTACCTGTTCACCAATACCCGTGTCATATTCAGTTCGATAATTGTATGACAGACGGCCGCTAAACCATTCATTTTCATAGTAACCCGAAATATTCATGGTGTGACGAGAATGGCCAGGAATAGCAACGCGGTCATCAGGAACATTAATATCCCCATCGCGCTTACCATCAACATAGGTATAGTTAGCAATAATACCTAAACCGTATATCAACTCTTGCTGATAGCTAAACTCCATACCTTGAATTTGTCCACCATGGCCATTAGTCGGCCTATCGATAACCATAGGTACATCTTCATACACTTCAATATTTCGAATAAACGAGATAAAAGAATCAATTTCTTGAGTAAACACGGTCGCCGATAACAACGCAGCTTCATCAAAATACCACTCAAGCCCGGCATCAAATAAAAATGCGCGATAAGGCTCTAAATCAGGGTTACCACCACTGCCTTGCATTTGAGTGAGGTTATAATTGGTTGATGCCATAAGCTGGCTGTATTCAGGTCTTGCCATCACGCGTGAAGCAGCCGTTCTGAGCACTAAATCTTCGGTAATATCAAAGCTAAAGTTCAAACTAGGCAAGAAATCCGTATAACTTTGTTGATGATTTTGCCATTGATAGATTGGCTGACCTGTTTCATCGGTATCGGTTTGTGCCCAAGCGGCAGAGTCTTGGCGAGTGTGCACGACCCTGAGGCCAACATTCCCCTTGAACGCTGTACTTTCAAGATTGATCTTGCCATACAAAGCAAAACTCTTTTCAGTAATATCGAAGGTACTTTCGCGCTCTTCAGTGCGGATAAAGGTCAGCTCATCATGAGCTGGCGCTAAACGACCAATATCAGCATAAGCGTATTGTTTTAGGGTATTTTGATCGCCGATGCCCGCCAAAAAATCACTCGGCATGGCGGTTTCAAAATCAGCAAGCGACCAATTAAGCTCTGCGGCGAGGCCGTCATAACCGCCATTTCTGGAGCGATATCGAACAAAGCTGCGATTGTGATCTTTGTATTTGGCGCCAAATTTAAAGGAGTCTATAAGGTTTTTCTCAACCGATTTTTCAAAATCAGCTTGCAGATAAACTTCACTGTCATCGGTGTCGAAGCTGTCATTTCGAATATCCGATAATTGCCATAAACTCGCATCATTCGGGTCAGCTTGATAGTAAGTGCGGATGTTTTCCGTTTGACGCGTATCGTAGCTATAAGCGGTATTAGCCGACCACTGCGCGGTATTGTCTTGGCTGGTGCCACCGCCGCCTTTAGTAAAGCCAAACTGGTAACTATTTTGCCAAAAGCCGGCTAATTGCTCAGCGACTAGGTGGACACTAGAGGTATCGATTTCCGATTCGCGCCAGATAGACTCCATGCCAGTACTAAATGGAAAGCTAGCATCATCTTCTACTTGGCTAAATTTAGCATAAGCCAAGGTGTTATCTATGATGTCAAAATCTGTAATGCTGCCACCACCATTGACAACCCAAGTGGGTTGCCAGAGAAAGTTTTGGTTGGTGTTATCGGCACTTAATTGCGAATAGAGAAAGTTACCCAATAGGTTCCAGTTTTCATTGGGTTGCCACTGTATACTCGCTGTAGCACTACTTCTTATACTTTCTTGTTGGAAAATAGCCGAACCGCCGCCAGTTGGGGTCCAAATATCGTGATAATCTGCGAACTTTCGACTACTGGGTTGTAACTGCCCTTGTTGGCCGATTGCAAAGTCTTGTTCTCGCCAGCCCCATGACTCTATACCATCGCGTCTTAAATTGCGTTCATGCCGAGTTAACGACCAAAGAATACCTAATTCATCAGAATCTGAACGCCAATTGTGTAACAGCGAGAGTTGTGGGTCTGTTTCACCAGAATTATCACTGTATTGCAGCAACCCAATTGCGACAAATTTGTCGTCCTGCGTTTCTAGCGGTTTGCGCGTTTTGATATTAACCGAACCACCTAAAGAGCCCTCATCGTGGTCAGCTTCAGGTGATTTGTGTATTTCTAATGAAGAAACAATTTCAGATGGTAATAACGTGTAGTTGAAGCCTCGGTTAGGGCGAGATGAGATCCACCAATCAGCAGAAGCAATAGCTTGGCCATTCACAGACGTTAAGTTTTGATTAGGTGCAGTACCGCGAATACTGATTCGCTCTCCTTCACCAAAGGCTCGGGTGAGTGAAACCCCGGTTATTCTTTGCAGTGACTCAGCGACATTTTTATCAGGAAATTGGCCAATATCTTCAGCCGTAACGGCATCAACGATGCTATTGCTAAAGCGTTTGGCATTAAGTGAATTCGCTAAACTGCCTCGAATACCTCGAATTTGAATGGATTCAAAAGGCGTGCTTTTTTTAGATTCAATCTCAGCGTCGACAGACTTACTATCAGCCTGTGCTTTATCTTCTTGTGTTATCGCCGCAATGCTTTGACCTGAAAGGCCTGCCATTAACATTGAGAAATAAAGATAAGAAGGTTTGAACATAAATCTTGAATATTTCCGCGAAGGTCTCAAATAGCGGCTGAAAAAATCAAGCCTGCGCTACTGTTATTGTTTGTTCGAATATACAACAATTCGTCACATGATGACAGCACCGTTAAGCCCTTAGCATTACTCACTTTTTCCGTTTGCGCGCAATTGCCCAGTAGCTTAGAATGCCAACTATCCTGTACCAACTTTTGCATTCAGTTTTTTAATGGAAAAAACAAACCCAGACAGAGTAAAACTCAATAATTTATGGGTTGATTTTTCCGCTTTAACCATAGAAAACCAGAATGTCACCCATCATGTTGAAGCGAGGCAGCTCAACCTATTAAAAGTATTGATTCAATATCAAGGTCAATCTGTCAGTCGCAAGCGCATTCTTGAACTGGTCTGGCCCGATACGATCGTCAGTGATAACTCCGTCAATCAAGCCGTAACTCAACTGCGAAAACTCTTAGGTGACAACAGCCAAAATAGTATATTTATCAAAACCATTCCTAAGGTCGGTTACCAACTGGTCGCATCCGTTTATTACCCAGAACCAGAAAAACGCGGTCTGGCTAAATTCGATATTTTTGATAAATTAAGTCGAGCACAAACGGCCACTTTCAGCGCAATTGGCGGCATAATAGCGACCATATTTGCGTTTATCATCATTGAGAACCAATTTAACCAGCAGCCGTTAAGCAATGCCTACCAGTACGAATCTCGCTTAACATCAGTCCCTGGTGCTGAAACCTTATTAAAATATTCGCCGGATGGCCGCTATTTAGCTTTTAGCCAAACAGCGCGCGATCGACGACAGATGGATTTAGTCGTTTACGATATTGAAAACCAATCAATCCACACTGTACGTCGTTCGGGTTATAGCGAAGAAGCTGCAACTTGGTCACCTGATGGTCGCTGGCTAGCTTATGTCAGACACGATCCACTGCGCTGCGATATCCGCGTGATGTCTGTAGCCAATCCAATTGAAACTTGGCGCTTAAGCCCTGACTTTCATTTGACCGACTGTACACCTGGCTTCGAGCAACAAAAGATGCATTGGCCAAGCCAACAAACCTTTTACAAGGTTCAATGGTCAGCTGAACACGAAAAGAAAATCTTGTATCGCATCAGTTTATCAACCCAAGGTTTGCCTAAGCAGCTACTGTCAGAGCCTTTACCCTACTCGCCTGATTTAATGGATATCAGCCCATCTGGGAAACAAATGCTGGTTGTTGAACAAGAAAACAATCAGCAGGCGTTAAAGCTGGTCAATTTTGCAACCAACAAAACCCATGTATTAGAAACACAGCTCAATAACTACCGCGGTTTAAGCTGGTATGATGAATCCAGTTATTGGCTGGGAAATGAGAGTTTAAGGCTAATGAGCTTAAACGGCTTAAGCCAGACCATTCACTTACCTTTGGGTTTTATACCCGATTTAGATTTAAACAAAAAAACAGGCCAGCTTGCCTATGCCGAAGGTATTGCCAAAGTAAATTGGTACCAACTGACACTGAGTGACTTTGGTGAGCAAGGTATCGTTAAAAAACAAAAAATGTCGTCCTCTGCCCGCTTTGATATCTTGCCAACGTTATCGGCTGATGCGACACAAACAGCATTTATCTCCTTTCAACGCCGTCGTTTAGATGGGAAAAGTCAAATAGAGTTATGGCTTAAACACCAAAGAAAAGAAGCCGCCAGTTTATTAGTAAACCTGCCTTCCGGTATTAAACCTAGCTACATTCTCTGGTCACCTAATAACGAGAACTTGCTATTAGGCGATGGCCAACACAGTGTCTATTTAGTGAACATTTTCAGCAAGCGAATGCTGCCGGTTATCAAGGGCAAAGACAAACTCGATCAAGTCAGTTGGTCACAAGATGGTAAACAAATCTTATATAGCCGTTTTGTTGATCAAGAATGGCAGCAATGGCAATACGATTTAGAGTTAGCCAGTGCCCAACTGATTGCATCAGAACCCAAAGCATTGGCGGATATCGACCAAATCAACCCAGGGCACTCCAATTACGAAAAACAAATCAAAGCCTATTTAATTGAAAGCGAAGTCCCACTAGATATCCAAGATTTACTAGCACCGTCGTTGCAGCTATATCGCCCTGCCGTAACTGATATCGGTATTTATTACGTGATTAAATTTGGCCATCAATTGAGCCTGTATTTATACCAATATGAAAATGGTGAAAACACTTATATTGCTGATTTAGGTAATCACGAGCATGATTTAAATATTGTACTCAATATCACAGCGTCAAAAGACGGTAAGCATGTTGCTTATTCACATGTTGAAGGGTTAGAAACCGATATTTTCTTACAGCGAAAGTTATCTGAAGATTAAAGAGTGCCTAGATACGCTTCATAAGGCTGAGGGTTCCACTCGCGATATTCAGCCTCATCAATAGCATCTTTAGCCAAGCGTTTTGCCCGCTTGCGATCATTTTTTCTGACCATATATTTGCTCTCGAGCAACAGCAACTCAGGATGGTCATCGTCAATCTCCTTCGCCAAATCTAAATAATGAAGGAAACGGCTTTCTTGCAGTAAATCTTCAAACAACAAGGCAGAAATATCTTTTAGCGCTCTAAAGTGGCCTTGCTCAGCTGCGGTTTGCAGCCAAGTTTCCGCTTTTTTCTTGTCGTACTCGAGATCATTTTCTTTTAGTAGCTCTTTACCTAAACGGTATTGAGCAGGTGCAAAACCACCTTGGGCAGCATGCAAGATCCAGTTTAATCCTTTGCGACGATCGCGCTTAGCATATTCTCCGCGCAACAGATTTGCGCCCAGTTGATATTGCGCATTAGGAAAGTTGTTCATTGAAGATTCAAGCAACAAATCAAAACTGGCACCTTTATCTGGCCAATGGGCTCTTAACAACTGGGTTGCATTGTACTCATCTGCCATTAGCCAGTTCGAGACATAGTATTGAATAACCGCATTACCTTGCTCTGCGCCTTCAATGAGCTCATTAATCTTATTCTGATACTGTCTTTGCTGACGGAAAAAGCTTTGTTTATAACGCTTACCTTTTACCGTCGTGAAATGAAAAATGACCGAACGCTGTGGGTACTCTTTTGGTTTATCATTAAGCTTGTAGGGCTCGTATTTCCAACGGCTGACGGCATTTAAAATAGGACGAGTAAATAGCTTACTTGGATAGGAATCTAAAATACTGATATTTTTAACCGTTCCGCTTACATCAATATCAAATTCGAGCCAAACCCAACCTTCTATACCCTTTTTATATGCTTGTTCAGGATATTTAGGTGTGACAGTTAAGGTTCTACGCGGCGGAGTGTGTTCCTGAGCTACAAATCGCTCTTGCCGAAAAATAGGCTTAAGCTGCTCGCTGTACATTTCATAGTTAAAACTGCGACTTAACTGTTTGTAAGCCTTATCGAGATCTGACGGAGTGTGGTAATTTTCTCGCACTTTATCAAGACTTGCCCTCGCTTCTGTCAAACCAAATTCAACAGCAATGGAGAACCAAGCATAAGCTTTGGGTAAGTCTTGCTTAACCCCTTGGCCATGTAAATGCATTACCCCTAAATTGTAAATGGCGTCAGTGTTACCCAGAACAGCGAGTCGATTAAATTCGTTAAATGCGGCTTGATATCGCCCAGAGTGATAATCCAGCGTTGCTGATAAGATATCTGCTTTGAGTTCTTTCGAACACAAAGCAAAAATAATCGTTATAAAAACAGCAATACGCAACATAAAAAATTATTAACCATTTCATCGCTATTTTGCGATGTTTTTTAGACTTGGGATATTTGAATCTATCGCTTAGATTAACCTAAATTTACAAAGCCCGCACTAGCAAAAACCATGATAAACCGTCTTAATATCAGGCTGATAAAATATTTCACTTTTGCTAATACACAAGCTAAAGCTAACACGTTACACTAGCCTTATTCTCTTCTCGATTTAGGAAGACTTTCCTGCAATGCAGTTTAACTTTTCAAAAATGCACGGTTTGGGTAACGACTTCATGGTATTGGATAATGTTACACAAAACGTTTTTTTATCTCCGGAACAAGTCACCAAGCTAGCGGATCGCAACTTTGGTGTTGGCTTTGATCAGCTTTTAATTGTTGAACCTCCCTATGCGCCAGAGCAAGATTTCCATTATCGCATCTACAACAGCGACGGCAGTGAAGTGGAACAATGTGGTAACGGCGCGCGTTGTTTTGCGCGTTTTGTTCGTTTGAAAGGCTTAACGAACAAAAACGAAATTAAGGTCAGTACCACTAAAGGAAATATTGTTTTAAATGTTGAGCGCGACGGTCAAGTCACCGTAGACATGGGCGTGCCGATTTTAGCACCTCAAGACGTGCCTTTTACTGCTAATAAACAAGAAAAAACTTATATCCTTAAAGCGGGTGAGCACAACATCTTGTGTGGTGTGGCTTCAATGGGCAATCCGCATTGTGTATTAACAGTCGATAATGTCGATACAGCTGATGTGGAAGAGCTTGGTCCACTGTTAGAGAGTCACGAACGCTTCCCCAACAAAGCAAATATTGGCTTCATGCAAGTTCAAAATCGGGAAAAAGTGCGCTTACGCGTATTTGAACGCGGCGCAGGTGAAACACTTGCGTGTGGTACGGGTGCTTGTGCAGCCGTTGTCGTTGGTATTTTACAAGGCAAGCTCGACAACAAGGTAACTGTCAGTTTACCTGGTGGTGATCTTGTGATCAGCTGGGAAGGTGAAGGTCAACCTGTAATGATGACCGGATCGGCAACACATGTATTTGATGGGCAAATCAACATATGACAGAACAAGCAGAGTTAATCGATTTATCTGCAGAAGATTTAGTGCACTTTTTGCAAGAAAACCCTGACTTTTTTGATAAGCATCCAGATACACTGGCAAAGATAAAGTTGCCACATAACGAGCGAGGTTCTGTCTCGTTATTGGAGCGACAACAAGAAATTCTGCGTAACAAAAATATTCAGCTAGAGCAGAATATCCAAAAATTGATTCAAACCGCATCGCAAAATGAACGTATCTACAAGGCCTTTGTCAATTTGTACATGGCCTTGTTGGAATGCCCAGATAGCAAACAACTACTCTATGTATTGAACGATGTGTTAATTGATCAAATACAACTTGATGCGGTCAAACTCACTTTATTTATCGCAAATGACGATAGCAATACCGCAAAGCTTGTTCAGCCAAGAAGTCGGTTTTTAGATGTATTGGAGAAGCGTCTATCGCGGGACACGTATTACTTTGGCCGCTTGCCACAATCTGAGCTTGAGTTATTTTTCGACCCAGAAAAAGACATTCACTCAGTTGCCCTTGTCCGTTTGGGTGACCAGAAAGACTTGGGAATTTTAGCTTTTGGCAGTAGTGATGACAGCCACTTCCAACCAGAGATGGACACCGTTTTTCTCGAACCAATGGTTAAATTGATCAATCGAATATTGTTCGATTTTACCCCTGCTGAATAGATATGACTAAAGCACTCGACGCTTATCTGACGGACTTTTATCAGTACCTTAAATATGAGCGTCGTTTAGCTGACAATACATTATCAAGCTATCAAAGGCAGTTAATCGCAATATTTGAAACCTGTCCGATTGAGCATATAAGTGAAATAGATACTGACTTTGTTCGCAATCAATTATCTGAAGCGAGAAAGCAAAACTTATCAACGCGCTCAATCAACTTGCGTTTATCCAGCTTAAGAGCTTTTTGCCAATTTCTCGTCAAACTCCAACTATTAACACACAATCCCGCTAAGGCGGTGTCCGCACCTAAACAAGCGAAACCTTTGCCAAAGAATTTAGATGTTGATGAAGTCAATCAATTGCTCGATCACGATGCCAACACAGATATATCAAAACGCGATAAATCTATATTTGAACTAATGTATAGCGCGGGATTACGTGTAACCGAGTTAGTTGAACTCAACATACAAGATTGTGACTTGACTGAAAAATTAGTCAGAGTCACAGGTAAAGGCAGTAAAACCCGTATCGTCCCTATTGGTACAAAGGCAGTCCAAGCACTCAACGGATACATCGCAATACGCGATAATGGAGTTAAGATTCAATCAGACGCAGTCGATGCACTCTTTATCACGCAACGTGGAACGCGTATATCAGCTCGTTATTTACGTCAGCGTTTAAAAGACTGGGGGCTCAAAGCAGGTGTTGCAAGCCACGTGCATCCGCATAAACTCAGACATTCATTTGCTACGCATATGCTGGAGGGCAGCCAAGATTTAAGAGCGGTACAAGAGCTACTCGGCCATGAAAACCTATCCACGACACAAGTTTATACCCACTTAGACTTTACCCATTTATCTAAAATTTATGATTCAGCTCACCCAAGAGCAAAAAAGAAATAATCGCAATTAGCGATACACTCTTTCGCATACAGTTTTTATACAGTATTTAATGGACAAGACACAGGTTTAGTGCCAAGATCCGCCCCCACATCAACTGCAATATTTAAGGCTCTATGGACGTTTCATCTCTGATTGATTCTTTAAATGAAAAACAACGCGCTGCGGTCAGTGCACCTCCTAGCGATTTGTTGGTACTAGCAGGTGCAGGCAGTGGTAAAACACGCGTACTTGTCCATAGAATTGCCTGGTTAATGCAGGTAGAACGCGTTTCGCCCTATTCCATTTTAGCCGTTACCTTTACTAATAAAGCCGCTAAAGAAATGCGTGGCCGTATTGAAGAGTTACTCAATATGTCTGTGCAAAATATGTGGATCGGTACTTTCCACGGTTTAGCACATCGGCTATTAAGACTGCATTACCAAGATGCAAAACTACCTGAAGGTTTCCAGATCCTCGACTCGGATGACCAACTCAGGTTACTCAAACGCATTATCAAAGCCATGGAGCTAGATGATAAAAAATGGCCTGCAAAACAAGCCATGTGGTACATCAATGGTAAAAAAGACGAGGGCCTGCGACCCAAGCACATTGAGGTTTACAACGACCCCATTGAGAAAACGTGGCTAAGCATTTACCAGAACTACCAAGACACTTGTGACCGTGCCGGATTAGTCGACTTTGCGGAATTATTGATCCGCGCTCACGAACTTTGGCTTAATCACCCTCACCTTTTAAAGCACTATCAAGGTCGATTTAGCCAAATTTTGGTCGACGAATTCCAAGATACCAACAGCATTCAATACGCTTGGCTGCGCATTTTAGCGGGTGGCGATAATAATATGATGATTGTCGGCGATGACGACCAATCTATTTATGGCTGGCGTGGTGCAAAAGTTGAGAACATCCAGAAGTTTTTGGATGATTTCCCTAATTCACAAACGATTCGCTTAGAGCAAAATTATCGTTCGACAAAAACCATTCTAAAAGCATCTAACAAACTTATTGCTCATAATGCAGGACGACTAGGTAAAGAACTTTGGACTGACGCCGTAGAAGGCGAGCCTATTGGTCTTTATGCTGCATTTAATGAATTAGATGAAGCACGATTCATTGTCGGCCGTATTGCGACCCATGCTAGCAAACAAAAATTATCTGAAATTGCGATATTATATCGTTCTAATGCGCAATCTCGTGTATTAGAAGAAGCGCTTATCTCAAGTCAAATCCCCTATAAAATATACGGTGGCTTGCGTTTCTATGAGCGCCAAGAAATTAAAGATGCACTTGCTTACCTTAGGTTAATCAATAATCGCCAAGATGATGCCGCGTTCGAGCGTATTATCAATACACCCGCGCGTGGTATAGGCGATAAAACATTATCGCAAATACGGATATTTTCTCGCGCGAACCAAATGCCATTATGGCAAAGCGCCACAGCCATGTTGGAGCAGGCTCAATTAAAAGGCAGAGGAGCAACAACCGTTCGCAACTTTGTTGAGTTGATCCAAACTATTGATGACAACATCAGTGAAGTGTCACTGGCCATGAAGGCTGAAACTGTTATCAAGCAGTCTGGTTTGCAAATGATGTATCAGGCAGAGAAAGGCGAAAAAGCACAAGCCCGAATAGAGAACTTGGCAGAACTAGTCAGTGCTTGTCGCAGTTTTGAAGGTAGCGAAGCCAGTGAAGACGAGACCATGTCTGAACTGAGCGCCTTTTTATCTCACGCTGCATTAGAATCTGGAGATAACCAAGCAGAGAGCCATCAAGATGCTGTACAAATGATGACAATGCACTCGGCTAAAGGTTTAGAATTTGAAACAGTATTTATTGCCGGTGTTGAAGAAGGCATGTTTCCAAGCCAGTTATCCAGTGAAGAATCTGGACGAATGGAAGAAGAGCGTCGCCTTTGCTATGTGGGCATGACACGTGCGATGCAAAAACTCTACTTAACTTATGCCGAATCACGCCGTATTTACGGACGAGAAAATTACCATTCTCCAAGCCGCTTTATTCGCGAATTACCTGTCGAGTGTATTGAAGAAATTCGCTTGCAAAGTAAGGTCTCTAAACCTGCTCCTAGCAGTGAAAGCCGATTTAGCTCAGCCAAAATAGAATCTGCTTTTGAAGAAACCGGTCTGTATTTAGGTCAGCGAGTTGAACACGCTAAGTTTGGTGAAGGAACCGTTTTGCACTACGAAGGCTCAGGCGCGCAATCTCGTGTCCAAATCAACTTTGATGATGTCGGCACTAAATGGTTAGTGGTCGCCTACGCCAAACTTAAACCTTTATAAACTCTTCTGATAAGCCGAACAGAATCTCTTTTTGTTCGGCTTTCATTTATTCCTAAATGCTGTTTGCTAAAAAACCATTATTTGCCAAATTATAACTTTTTAATCTAGACAGAACTTTTCCGCTTGTTTTAATCTATTGATAATTCAGCAATTATGGTTCTTTGAGCCGAGTTGTTACAAATTTTCAGTAGGCGATTTGTTCTAGTTATTCATATACTAAGATCACTTAACCTAGATAGTTAAATAGAATGTAACGGAACAAGCAGTTATATGGCTGAAAAATTACTCGTCATCGAAGATAGCGTCCCTATTCTCAAGCTTATAAACCATGTGGGAAAAAGGGCTGGCTATGATGTCGATTCTGCGCAATCGCTTGAAGAAACCAAAATTCTTCTCGCTCAGAACCAATACGCTATCGCGTCTATCGATTACAACTTACCCGATGCACCTCAAGGTGAGGCCATAGACTATGTGCTCAGTAAAGATATTCCGAGTATTGTTTTAACGGGCTATATGAATGACGAGATTCGAGATAGCATACTTAGCCGACCTGTGGTTGATTACATTCCAAAAGAAACCACTCAAGCTCTATATTATCTAGAGAAATTACTTAAACGTCTCAGAATCAATAAACAAACCAAAGTGATGGTTGTAGACGACTCTCGCTCTGCTCGCGCATATTTAACAAATTTGTTAGCTCGCCATAATTTCCAAGTCATTGAAGCCCAAAACGGCTTAGAAGGGCTTGAGCAAATGAATCGTCACACTGACATCAAATTAGTGATAACCGACCATGAAATGCCAGAAATGGGCGGTATTCGTTTTGTCTCTGAAATGCGCAAAAACTTTAATAAAGATAAAGTAGCTGTTATCGGCTTATCTGGCGCTAACACAGAATCACTATCTGCTCGCTTTATCAAAAGTGGCGCCAACGATTTTTTGAAAAAACCTTTCTGTCACGAAGAGTTCTATTGTCGAATCGTTCAAAATATTGAACATTTAGAACAAGTTACACGTATAAAGTTGGCGGCAAATACCGATTACCTTACCGGGTTATTCAACCGTCGTTACTTTTTTGATCATGCCGAGCAAGTGCTAAAACAAAATCCAATGTCGCCGATAGCTATGATAGATATCGACCATTTTAAGAGCATAAATGACGGTTATGGTCATGATGCTGGAGATGCTGTGATCAGAGATATTGCCGAACAGTTAAAAACAAAATTTTCTGAATGCTTATTGGCTCGATTCGGCGGTGAAGAATTTTGTATCTTAATGAAAGATTTCACTAGTACAGAAGCATACGAAGCACTTGATTATTTCCGACAGGACCTAGCAGAGCGCTCGATTAAACACGATGATGATGTAATCGATTACACAATAAGCGTTGGACTTTGTAATACATTTGATGAAATCCACGCTGGTATAACCCGATCAGACGAACTATTGTATCAAGCAAAACAAGCAGGCCGTAACCAAGTGATGAGTGATTTAGAGCAATAACATGGATAAAATTTTAGTCATAGATGACAGTGAATTTATAACCAAAATCATCACAGTTGTTGCTCATCGAGCAGGATACGCCCCATATGTTGCATCATCACTAAAAGAAGCAGAAGCCATCTTAGAACAGTCACACAACTTCGCTTGTGCTTGTGTAGATTACAACTTACCCGATGCCCCAAATGGCGAAGCCATCGACTTTGTTGTCAGCCAGGACATTCAAACATTTGTTTTAACAGGCAATTTGGATGAAACCATTCGAGAGCGTATTCTAAGCAAGCAAGTCATTGATTATATTCCCAAAGAAACAGCACAATCGTTCGATTACGTGCAGCGTTTATTGGTTCGTCTAAGAGAAAATCGCGAAATTCGGATTTTGGTTGTCGATGACTCTAAATCATCTCGTAACTATGTAAAAACCTTACTCAAACGCCAAAACTTCTTAATTGCCGAAGCTGAAAACGGCCAACAAGCACTTGAGTTATTAGGCCAGTACGATGATATTAAACTCATCATTACCGACCACGAAATGCCAGTAATGAGCGGTATTGATTTGACCAGTGAAGCTCGCCAAACCTATGAATATGAGCGACTTGCTATCATTGGTATTTCAGGTAGTAGCTCAGTGTCACTGTCAGCACGCTTCTTAAAAAATGGTGCCAATGACTTTCTTATCAAACCTTTCAGCCAAGAAGAGTTCTACACTCGCGTATTTCGCAATGTTGAAGCAATAGAGAACATCGCCACCGCTCGTCATGCAGCTGAGCACGATTTCTTGACGGATCTACTAAACCGCCGTGCATTTTTTGAAAAATCAGCTGGCATGATTGATCGTGCGTTTAGTATTAATCAAGCCTGTGCCGTTGCGCTAATGGACTTAGATCACTTCAAACAAGTGAATGATACCTATGGTCATGATGCAGGTGATACCGTCCTCAGAGAGATGGCACACCGACTTAGACAGCACTTCCCTGAACCCAACATTCTCGTTACCCGCTTAGGCGGAGAAGAATTTTGTGTATTTATCGCCAGTTGCGAACAAGCTGAAGCAGCTGGACGAATGGAGTTTTTCCGTCATCACTTAGAAAGTTTTAAATTTGAATTGCCAGAAAAACAACTCCAAGTCACAACCAGTATCGGCTTAGTCATGTTAGAGCAAGGACAAACACTAGCAAAAGCGCTTACACAGGCAGATCAAGCGCTCTACAAGGCAAAAGAAGCGGGTCGTAATACGCTGTTCGAAGCGTAATACGACCGTGTATTGTATTAGGACGTTTGTTGGTTGAGTGCGTTATCAATGGCGCGCTGCATCTTAATCTTCTTGTAATTGAGAAAGGCATCATAACTGAATACCCCTAGCGCTAACCAAATTAAGCCAAACGTCATCATTTTGTTCGCTTCAAATGGCTCATTATAAAGCGCTACCGCCAGACCAAACATCAGTGTTGGCCCTAAGTACTGAATCATACCTAAACTGATCAAACTAATGCGTTTTGCTGCCGCATTAAAGCAAAGTAACGGCACTGTTGTGACGATACCTAAGCCTAAAATCAGCATTTCCACATCCCAACTCAGTTCAAAAAAGTGAGTCCAAGATGTTGAATCAATGAAAATAAGATAGACCAAAGCGACCGGAACCATTAAACCGGATTCGAGACACAAGCTTGAGATAGCATCGAGCTGTAAACGCTTTTTAACTAAGCCATAAAAACCAAAGGTGGCGGCTAAGGCAATGGCTAACCAAGGTAATTGGCCAAAGTGAATAATCTCAGTCAATACCGCGACACAAGCGATAACGACAGCAAAAATTTGTAAGCCGCGAAGCCGTTCACCGAGAAAGACCATCGCCAGCATTACATTAACGAGTGGATTGATGTAATAACCCAAAGAAGCATCGAGCAGTTTATCGTTTGCAATTGCCCAGATAAACAACAACCAGTTAACTGACAGTAGCGCTGAAGCAACCAGCATTGCTGACAGTTTTTTCTTATCTTTGAGAACGGAGATCATTCTGCCATGGCGTTTTAAGATAAACACCAAACCTAGCAGCAGCACAAAAGACCAAATAATACGATGAAGTAGGATCTCTGTTGGAGCCAGTTCATGCAAAAACTTAAAATAAATAGGGGCAATACCCCAAAGCCCATAGGCGGATACTGCAGCTAAAATGCCTACCTTGCTTGATTGATTCATTTTGTTTTGAATACTTATGTGATCTGAATGCTTAATTCATTATTAAACTTGTTAGCCCTTCATCGCAAACAAAGCAGCATAATCAGTGCATAAACAGCAAGTTACTTCGTAATAATTAGTTTACATACAATTATTAAGCCCTTAAAAATCAACAGCTTACACAAAGAATAAAAAGATCATTTTTTTGAATAATTATTCATTGGTTTTTATTCTTCAACTTCTCTACTTATTTCTCTAAAATAGCCAAACAAATACCAAGACTAGTATTCCCTTGCAAACAACAGCCGCAATTCAAGCCGAGTCACTTACGCCTCAACAAGTACTTTCACAAACATTTGGTTATCACGAATTTCGTCCGGGCCAGGCGTCTGTTATTGATTCAATTTTAGCCGGCCAAGACACGGTTGTTGTGATGCCTACAGGTAGTGGTAAGTCTCTGTGTTATCAAATTCCTGCATTAATTTTGCCTGGCTACACAATTGTCATCAGCCCACTGATTGCTCTGATGCAAGACCAAGTTGAACAACTAGCAGCGCAAGGGGTCAATGCTGCGTTTTTGAATTCGACCCAAGACTATCAACAGCAACAACAAGTGATGAGCAGTTTGTACCAAGGTCAAACAAAGCTCTTGTATATCGCACCTGAAAAATTACTGACACCGCGCTTTATTGATTTTATGCAAACTTGCCCACCCGCGATGTTTGCCATTGATGAAGCACATTGTATTTCTCAATGGGGTCATGACTTCAGACCAGAATATACACAACTTGGGCAACTTAAATTAAACATGCCTAATAGCCCAATTATGGCGCTTACGGCAACGGCTGATCACGCTACTCGGCAGGATGTCAAAAACCAACTTAATATTGGCCAAGCCTTCGAGTACATAGGCAGCTTTGATCGACCGAATATTCGTTATACTCAGCAAGAGAAATTTAAGCCATTACAACAAATTGAACGCTTCTTAAAAGAGCACGAAAGTGAAGCTGGTATTATTTATTGCTCGACACGAAAGAAAACGGAAGAAGTATCTGAATATCTAGCAAGACATCAATATCGTGTAGCCTGTTATCACGCAGGTTTAGAATTATCACAGAGACAAAAAAATCAAACGGCTTGGCTCAGAGATGATATCGATATTATCGTCGCAACCGTCGCCTTTGGTATGGGTATCAATAAGCCTGATGTGCGTTTTGTCATTCACTATGATATCCCTCGCTCAATAGAAAACTTCTACCAAGAAACGGGCCGCGCTGGTCGTGATGGTCTAGAATCAGAAGCTTTGATGTTATACGACTATGCCGATGGTGACACCATTAGATGGTTTATCGAGCAAACAGAAAACCTCGATCGCAAAGTAATAGAAGAACAAAAATTTGAAGCGATGACTGCGTTGGCTGAATCTGAAACATGTCGACGCCAAGTGCTGCTTAACTATTTTGGTGAACCGACCCATAGCAATTGTGGCAACTGTGATATTTGCCTAGACCCACCGAAATCATTTGATGGTACAGAGGTGGCCCAAAAGGCGCTTTCTACGGTTTATCGTACTGGGCAAAACGCAGGCTTTAATTACATTATTGATGTACTGCGTGGTGCCAATACAGCAAGGGTAAGGGATTTAAAACACGACCAGCTATCTGTCCATGGTATCGGCAAAGAAAAAGCCGCAGACTATTGGATTAGTGTTTTAAAACAACTTGTCCATAAAGGCTTACTCAGACAAGATATCACGGATTCAAATCATCTGAAGCTAACGGAAGCTGCTCGCCCCATTTTGCGCTCAGAGCAAACACTTACGCTAGCCGAGCCTAGAATTAATATTGCTAAGCCCGTGCAAAAAACCAAATCGAGCAAATCTAAAATTCCTGCGAACTACGATAAACGTCTGTTTAGCCGCTTGAAAAAACTGCGTAAAGAAATTGCCGACCAACAAGATATTCCACCGTACATTGTATTCAATGATGCAACATTAGCTGATATGGCTAGCTTAGCGCCAACAAATGAAGCAGAGATGTTGCTCGTATCGGGTGTTGGCCAAACCAAGCTTGAGCGCTATGGCATTCAGTTTATTAATGAAATCCAAGATTACTTAGCGCGCTTCGAGTAATTTTCTTAGCTTTTGCATCAAACTCAACCGCCTTAGCTCCCGCTAGGATACAGACGGTTACACAGCGTTAAATAGCGATACAGTGTCATCGAGTGAATTGCGTTTTAATTACTCCCGTCAATAAAGCTTAGGGAGCTAGTTATGAAAGCATTACCATCAAAATTCAAATACATCAGTTTAGCCGTTGCCTCGATATTTACTCAAGCTGCTGCCGCGCAAGATATTCACTTTTTACTACAAGATCAATTTCAATTAAATGGTTTAGATAATGGTAACTATTTTGAAGCTGGTGCCGGTATTGGTTGGATTGAAACCGCTGATTATTTTGTTGAACAAGATGATGATGAAGAAGGAATTTTTGCTTTAATCATTGGTGGTCGTTATCAGACTCATGGCTTTTTTATTGAAGCGATAGACGGAGCTGATGATGGTCTTAATTTAGGTTATCAGTTGTTTAATTATCAGGATCAATTCACCGTTGATCTTATCGGTGCAAATTTAAGAGGTGAGCTATCTGAAGATGATGACTACGACGATTTAAAAGATTCAGATAACCTTAATGAACGTGAACGTCTTGAGCTTCTCGAAGACAGAGACACTTTTTATGCCGGTGCAGGTTTACGTGCTACTGTGCGGTTTGGCCAATCGGTTATTCAAGGCAAGATCGTTACAGATTACAGCGGCAACGGGGAAATAGCTTCGTTGAAAGTAGGTCATAGCTGGATGTTATCCGAAGACTTAACCTTATATGGATTAGCTGGCGTTGAGTACCTCTCTGAAGATACCAGCCAATATTGGTATGGCATTGAAGCCGATGAAACTGTCGCACAGTTTGGTGAATACTCAGCAGACTCCGCTGTTAACTATATTACCGAAATTGGGATTAAATACGCGTTAACAGAAAATTGGCATTACAAAGCTTATGCTATCTACAAAAAGTTAGATGATGAAATTGTCGATAGCCCAATCATCAATGATGATTATCAAGCCGTTGTAATGAATAACTTCACCTACCGTTTTTAAAGCTAGTAAGGCTAGTTGTTGGGCTAGGTCTGATAGTTAATTATCAGCTAGCCCTTTTTTTATTTATCTGAAAATGCGTGGCTAACGTTGTTGATATAATCGATCGACTCGGTTAACTCTTTCGAGTTGCCTTGTAATCGGTTGGCGTTGGCTAAGCCATCATCAGCCAGCTCACTAATCGATTGCACGTTGCGATTTATCTCTTGAGATACCGCTCCCTGCTCTTCAGCAGCAGTTGCAATTTGTACTGATAAATCGGTAATGGTTTGCATCATCCGATTGACTTCTTCAATCATACGCGCAGAAGCTTGTGAACTTTCATCACAGTCATCAGCTTGTTGTTTATTGCGCTCCATTACTTTGGTCCAGTTTTCAATAGTATGTACCATTGACCCAATACTGTTTTGAATTAACTCCGCTGAACTTTGGGTACGGGTTGATAAGGCTCTTACCTCATCTGCCACCACAGCAAAACCTCGGCCATGCTCACCTGCTCTTGCTGCTTCTATTGCTGCGTTCAATGCCAATAAGTTGGTCTGTTCAGCAATGCCTTGAATTTCACCCATCACATTGGATACATCTTCAGCTTGTTGTTTTAATTCAGTTGCAGAACAACTCGCTTCATCCACTTCTTTTGCTAACAATCCAACACCCTTAGAGTTCTGCTCCAACAACTGTTTAGCAGAGGCACAATGCTGTGAGGTTAATTCAACTTGCTCTGAAGTCTCAGATGTATTTCTGGCAATTTCAGCCGCGGTTGAATTCATTTCATTCATCGCTGTCGCAATTTGAGTCAGTTCGAATTTCTGCTGTTCACTACCTTGTTTGGTAATACTGACCGAGCTATTCAGTGCATCGCCAATATTTTTTAAATTACCGCACAGGTCAACAAAGCGATCCAGTACCGTTCTATTTTTGGCTTTTGCTAAACCTAAATGAAAATCTATGATAGAGCGACTGCCCTTCCCGGCATAAACCAAACGACTTACTGAATCAAAATCTTGCTTGATACCATTTAGCTTATTTGGTGTATCAATCAATTCATCTTTGAAGATAGCGAGCAGTAGCAGTAAACTAATCGCCGTAATTAAAGCTGCTAAACCACCTGCATCTATTCCTGCTATGGTAACTGCTGTAATTGAGATTAAACTCGCTAGTGCTCTTTTTTTCTGATTATCTAACTCTGCCAGCTTATTCGTTTTGCCATCGTTTATAGCTTGGTATAAATCAGTAGCATCTTGCTTCATTCGTTCAGTTGGCTTTACCCGAACAGATTGATATCCAACTTTTTTACCTTGTTCGGTAATTGGTGTCACGTAGGCATCAACCCAATAAAAGCCACCGTCTTTTGATCGGTTCTTCACTACACCACGCCATGAATTTCCCAATGCTAAGTTATCCCACATATCCTTAAATGCCGCCTTTGGCATATCTGGATGTCTTACTAAATTGTGATTTTTACCAATCAGTTCTTCTTTTGTATAACCGCTTATTTCAATAAATGCTTCGTTGGCATAGGTGATCACACCTCTTAAATCTGTTGTCGATACCAGCTCGCTATCATCTTTTAATTGGTGTTCTTGCTGTGTGATGGTTTGATTTTTTCTCATGCCTAATCTCTCCCAAACATCCTTTTTAGTTCCTTTAAATAGCCTTTGAGAACTGCTTACTGATCATCTTATCTTGTAAATATTGATCAAATTCTTTGCAAATCAAACGAGCAAATAGTCGTCCTAAATCGGTAATTTTGATTGATTCATTGCTAATTTTTACTAGGCCATCACGTTGATAAGTCTGTAATTTCGCTATTTCATTTTTGTATTCTTCATTGAATAGGTGACCAAATTTAGTCTCGTATGGAGTGATATTAAGCTCAAAGTTACAGATCAAATTTTTGATCACATACCATCTTGCCTGGTCTGACAATGACTTGTATAAGTGCTTAGTGATGGCGACTCCATCATTTGATACCTTGTGCTGGTAACCGCTAAGTTCTTTTTCATTTTGGAACATCAGCTGACCAATTTGCGATATTGACGACAAACCTATACCCAATAAATCGCAATGACCTTTTGTTGTGTAACCTTGAAAGTTTCTATGAAGCTGTTGTTTCTTCTGCTCTTGTGCGAGTGAGTCATCTGGTAAAGCGTAGTGATCAATACCAAGATATACATAACCATCGTCCGTCAGCTGCTTCATTGTATTGAGTTGTATTGCCAATTTTTCAGTTGCACTAGGTAAAGCGGCCTCATCTATCCTTCTTTGCTCTGCAAATAAATGCGGCATATGCGCGTAATTAAACACAGAGAGCCTATTAGGCCTTAATCTAAGCACTTGATTAACCGTATCGTTAAAACGGCTCTGTGTTTGATAGGGAAGCCCGTAGATAAGGTCAAAGTTAAATGGAATAGCTTTGTCCTTCAATACCTTGACCAAAGGCTCGATCATCTTGATATCTTGCTGACGATTAATCGCTATTTGTGTCTCTGGATTGAAGTCTTGGATACCAAAACTAAAACGGTTAAAGCCCATTTCAATCAATTCGGCTAAGCGTTTAGCATCACAAGTACGCGGGTCAAACTCTATACTAATTTCTGCGTTTTCAGTTACGCTGTAATCTGCACTGATTTTTCCTACAATTTTACTTATGGTTGAGTTGTCCACAAATGTCGGTGTACCACCACCAAAATGAATCTGACTGACTTTATAGTGCTCATTACAACTTGCTTGCCAGCTTGCCAATTCTTCAAGAATAGAATCAACATAAGCAAACGCTTTGCTTTCATTTCTCGCTAGATATTTATGACAACCGCAGTAGTAACAGAGTTGCTTACAGAAAGGGATATGGATGTATAACGACAGCTCGTCATTATCAGATTTAGCCATCGCAGTCGTTACACTTTGCTTGTTTAACGGTTGCTCTTTTAGCTCTATGGCTGTTGGATAAGAAGTGTACCTAGGACCATTAAGGTTGTATTTCTCAATCAGTTGTTTTTCATTCAGCTGACCAATACGGGTATCAAAGCAGATGTTGCCATCTACCCTACTCTTTTCATTCCACATTTTATCTCTCACTCTTAGTGCAAACTGCGCACTTATTTGCTTAGAGTAAGTATTATCTATTCTCCCGACTACACCTTGATTTGTATCAAGCTTTCGCTCGATTATCGCTGCAACTTTGTTTTAGCCATAAAAAAAGCCAGCTTTAAGCTGGCTTTTTTATTAACTATGACCCGTCCTGAATAAGGTTGACACTTTTCCAACTTCAATTTGAAGAAGATAATGAAACCAATAACTAAGCGTACACAAAAAGATTATTCACTTGCCTTTAAATTATCCGTCGTTGATAAAGTAGAAAAAGGCGAATGTACTTACAAACAAGCTCAAAACCACTATGGAATACAAGGGGCTTCAACCGTTTTAACTTGGCTTCGCCGGTATGGTCAACTAGATTGGAGTAAAGGTACACCCAATCATATGAATGAGCTTCCCCTTATGTCTAAACCCAATGACTTAACACCTGAGCAAAAAATCAAAGCCCTCGAAAAAGAGCTAGAAGATACCAAGATAAAAGCACAATTCTTTGAAACGATAGTCGATGTACTTGATAAAGATTTCGGAGTACGTATCACAAAAAAGCAACGCAACGCGTTATTGAAGAAAAAAACATAACCAAGCTATCTGTCAGTAGAGCTTGT
>NZ_JABULX010000008.1 GCF_013328345.1 Marinifaba aquimaris | reverse complement strand
ACAAGCTCTACTGACAGATAGCTTGGTTATGTTTTTTTCTTCAATAACGCGTTGCGTTGCTTTTTTGTGATACGTACTCCGAAATCTTTATCAAGTACATCGACTATCGTTTCAAAGAATTGTGCTTTTATCTTGGTATCTTCTAGCTCTTTTTCGAGGGCTTTGATTTTTTGCTCAGGTGTTAAGTCATTGGGTTTAGACATAAGGGGAAGCTCATTCATATGATTGGGAGTACCTTTACTCCAATCTAGTTGACCATATCGGCGAAGCCAAGTTAAAACGGTTGAAGCACCTTGAATACCGTAGTGGTCTTGCGCTTGTTTGTAAGTACATTCGCCTTTTTCTACTTTATCAACGACGGATAATTTAAAGGCAAGTGAATAATCTTTTTGTGTACGCTTAGTTATTGGTTTCATTATCTTCTCCAAATTGAAGTTGGAAAAGTGTCAACCTTATTCAGGACGGGTCATAGGTACAAAAAAAGCACCTTTTAAAGGTGCTTTTTTTATTGGTTGAATGTGCGGATAACTTTTGACGTTATTGCCAGCAGTCTAAACCGTTTGCAGTACCATTTGAGTCAGTACCATCCTTTTGTCCAAAAGAATTTAATGTCATCGTTCTACACTCTGTATCATTAGTGGCTTGCGCACCAACAGCAGTTGCTGTAATGATATAGTCATCTGTTATGTTATTTACTGCGGCAACAGTTATCTGATACATAACTTGGTTAGCTCCATCAGCAGTTACATCATAAACCTCATTGGTGCCAGGTAATCCAAAGTTAGTTCGAATCGCAGTTGTATAAGTATTTCTATCAGCAAAAAATTCTTCCTGCAAATTTGCAACTCTTGCTATTTCAAGTAAAGCAGCACTTCGAAAGCTCTGAGAAATATAGCTAGTATAAGCAGGAACAGCGACAGCCGTTAAAATACCTACTATTGCAATAGTTACCATTAACTCGACTAGAGTAATGCCTTGTTGTTTTTGGAGTTGTTGCATTTAATTACTCTTTAATTGTATTGCCAATACGATCAATATTTAAACCTAAATCCTCACAGTTACCGTTTTCACACTTTAAGGCACCAGAAGATTTCTTTGTTGCTAAGGTACCATCGCCATCACCATCAGCTACACCAATAAGCGTTAAGTTACTTGATTTGATACCATTAGCATCCTCTTCCTGTGAAGCGTACAACACAGGTGTTGCAGGAATTGTCTGGTCAACTGTGAATACCCTACTTTTATAAATCTGGGTACCGTAATTCAAGTCTAGAGCGTAAATCCGGCCATCGCCGAATACGATATCACATTGAGCAGTTACTGGCTCTGACGGAGGTATATAAGTCGTAAAATAAGCGACTCCACCAACAACACGCGCAGGCGAAAGGCTCTTTTCACCGTCGAGAAAACCATTAGAGACCATGACTTCCTCAGCGGTGTTTTCTGCATTTTCGCTAAAATCATAAAACCAACCGTAGTCACCTTTATCAAAATACGTTCCTGCGGAAGCATTAGCAAATGGGTCTGCCGTTATATCCCTTAATGAACCAGGTGTTAAAACATTGGGTTTAGAGCTTGAAAAATCTTGGGTAATGGTATTTCTGTCATGTAAAAAGTAAGCTTTATCTCGAACCGTTTTACCATTAGGATCGGCTTTATCACCTGAAGTTAAAAGTACACCATCGTAGGGTACCTTCATAATAATAGGGTCGCCACTACCACCACCAACATTCATCTTAATTTCCGTTCTAACAATGCTCGGTCGGGAATAAAACTTACGAGCATCAGCATTACCTAACGCTCCACTAGGTTTACCAATTTCTGCAAATTTATGGTAATTCCATCCATTAAAGCTGGCAGTATTAGTTCTATTTGGTAAATCAAAACGGTATACAATACCGTCTTTATTTGTCGCGTAGATGCGATCAGTAAAACCGTCTTGGTCTGAATCTAAAGTACCCACTCCAGCAGGGAATTCACCGACTAATTCACTAGCAAGATTACCGCACGTATCAAATTTATACACAAGACTGCCCGTCTTAGCATCAACGATATAAAGGCCGCAACCTTTGTTATTACCCTCGTTATCATCATCATGCCCGGCTGCAAAAATAACGACAGGGTCGTAAGGGTCTCTTCCATCATAGCTAGAGTTAATTGTGGTGACAACAGGCTCAGACCAAGTGTAAGCGAGGTTTTCAAACCCCGCAGTATCTGGGCCTATTTTCCACATTAAAGATGGAGCATTTGGATCGGTTACATTTACTGCATAATAATGCTGACCACCTCGTCGCATACCAAAAAAGATATAAGCCGCATCATATATTTTTTTCTGTTGGCCAAAGAAAGTCACATTTTGATAGTCATTTTTTTGTATTTGGCCGTTACCGTTTGCATCCCTAGTAAAGGCAACAGGTGAACTATCTAAGCCCCAGACTTTATCAGCAACAACAGAATCTGTTCTCAGATCTGATAAGTTCTTTAAAAGCTCTTGTGGGATGTAAGCCCACTTCTCAGCTAAAACTTCGCTTTTATCTTGAAAAGAATGAAGAAAACCAGAGTTAGAAGCTAAAAATATACGTTTGTCTTGTTGACTGTCCGTTGGTGCAGAACCATTAGATTGAGGCGCGCCATAGTTAACGACTAATGGACGGCTGTTCATAGAATCGCCTAAAATATCGACTCGATTATCTGTAGAGCTCCCATCTCTGTCTTCATCGTCAATATCAACGCCTCTTGCCCAATTAACCATATCAACAACATTCTGGGTTTCAACAGCAGTATCTGTATCTGTTACTCCCATTAAAGTTGCAGCGTTAGGCAAGTTAGTCGTTAGACTGTCATCAAAGTCAATAAATGCACTTCCATTATCAGTTTTTACAACGCGTCCAGAGGCGCTTAAACCAGCAAGGTATTCTTGAACGCCTCCACGGTCGACATCACCGCCATCAGCACATGGAGAGGCACCATCACAAATTTGTGAACCGCTAGACCAGTATGACTTAGCTGTCGGTTTAATTTTTCCGTTGTTATCAATGGCTACATTGTTGGTTGAATCGACAATTTTTCCATTTTTAACCTTAAGTTTTTTAAGGTTGCCAGACCAACGAGCCCCTTTTTCAGGTTTAAATACAGAATAATAAATACTCTCTAAGCTTTGAGAATTATCATAGCTATTAGATGCTACTTCAGGAGAAGTAAGTGAAGATGAATCATCTAAAATGATATCCAGCGTTAACTGCAGTGCAGCAATCAGCTCTTGTGGGTTTACCGCTTCAAAGTATTGACCACCACCATTTTCAGCCATTAACCTTAATGTGTCTTCATTGGCAACACCTGAGTCATCACTAAATCCAACTGTGAAGGTCACAATGTTTTGTTCACCATTGGAAGTATCATCATCAATATCATTACTATACAACCATTCAGTCAATGCCGGTAATAGAGACACTTTATTATCATTGGAAGGATCATTATCCGTATCATTTTCGACGTAATCAATCAGGTTTGGATCACTGCTTGAAGCAGATAAAACACTTCCAGTCAGAGCTAATGCTTCAGTATTGGCCTGTTCATCTAATGTTTGATAACCATCAGTAACTAGAATAACGTACCCCGTTTTACTACAAAACTTTAACGGAGAGACGTAATTTCCACTATTCTCTGCTGTTGTATCCCTTAGCGGTAAGGCAACATTCATCTCAGGTTCAAAACCATAACCAGAAAGGTCATTACTTAGAAAATCATCTTTACCGTTATCTTTACCAAAAGAAACAGTTTTCCCCGCAAAGTACTTATATGATTCAAATAATGATTCACAAATAGGACTATTAGAGAAATAAGCATAATCATCATTATCGAGTGCATCTAACGCAGATTGAATAGAGCCATCATTTGCCTTAACAGCAGAAACGATACGAGCACCGTCATTCATGCCATCAGTTACGGCATTTCGATTGAAAAGCGCTAAACCATAATTAACGTTGGGTGTTGAATTAAGTAAATTGATAATTGCATCTTTAGCAATAGAAGAACGGGTGCTGGCTGCAGTATAAGCGGCATGACCATCTTTTACATACTGTAAGTAATTTAAGTAGTTACCTGTATAGAGCGTAACATTACCCAAACCTGAGAAGTCGGCTGGATAGATACCAAACGTGGCTAAGTCACCATGAGAAGAATATTTACTCGGTTTGTAACCTTCAACAGGATAACCTGTCGCAGGATAAATAACATTGCCTGAGGCATTGCCTGGATATACAGAATCTGGATTCCTATCATCACCAGGATGGTTTGTTAGCGAGTTTGGCATATCAGCTTCACATTCGACACGATCGCTTGTGTTGCTGCCGTTGTTATCTCTAACTTTTACCCATTCACCTTTGCTATCAACAAATTCTGCGATAGTGTCCGTGTAAGAACCGGTCCCACCATCAACCAAGGTATAATCTGCGTAATCAAGGTTGCCATGGATAATTTCAAAACCAGTTATAAAGGTTCCAGGGTTGTCATTACTTTCCCAATTACCATACATTGAAATAATAGATGACTGACAGGCGTTAATTTTCCGATTAAACCTATGTGTATCGTTTGGACTAATAGAGTCGGTTAAATCAGGTGAAGAAGCAGAACCATCCAACCAATATACATAATCTTCATCGTATACATTACCTGTGAGCGTTGCACTATAAATAGCATTACCCGGTATATAAGGCTCAGGTATTGGCTGGCGAATTGACATACTACTTGAAGTATCAAATATGATGAGTACTTGAGGCGGAGTGCTTAATGTTTGCTCGTATATATCAAGTTCATCAGCAGTGACGGAACTAAAGTAAGCAAAACAGCCTATAAAACTGGCTAAAAATGGATTGATTTTCACTTGAATTCCTTCCTAGTTACCGACAACCAGCTCGATAGCTATGGTTGATTGACCTTCAACAGCACTTCTTCGATCTTGAATCACACCAATTTGAGTACCAATATTCCGACCGTAGCGACCTTGAGATTCAAGCCGGTAATAGTGGCACTTAACGGATGTAGTATCTGAAGCTACAGCTTGCCTAGGACATGCAGTTTTTCTTATTGCAAGGGGGCTAGCCGATACAAAAGCTTCGGTATTAGCCATCTGGGCTTCTGGCATTTCTTGGTTTAAATTTAAAAGGTTAATTTGCGCTTGAGATTTTTGTTGGTAAACAAACTCATCTAAACCACCAAGAGCTCGGTTTGTCGCATCACCTTTCAGAGCATACGCGGTGGCCATTTTTGTATCGAGGGAAGTGTTATAAACAAGTGTAACAGCGAGAGATGTCAAAAGAGCCATCATTACAAGCGCAACAGCAAGAGCAGCACCTTTTTGATTTTTTATGAGCGCCATGATGACTCTCCACGATTTAAAAGCGTGACCGTATTGGTAAATAGCATACGGCGAAACATAACGGATTCATTAGTATTTGGCTGAATCGTCAATGTATGACTGCCAAGATCATAAGTGATAGCATTTTGAGGTGCGCTATTGACGTTAGGCTTTAATGTCCTGACCAATATACTGACACGAACGGCAATCACTTTTGCACCATTTTCTTCCCATTGCTGATCAGTAATTTCACTCGCTTTGGCATAGTAGTTTACGGTGCCATCACCATTAGTATCTAAACCGTATAAAAAGCCAAGACTTTCTACCCCCTCTACAAGCGCTTGATCGCCTAGTCGTCCTCGGCTTCTCACATCAGTACCGTTTTTAAACAAGAAACGTCTTCTTAAAACAGGCACAGTATAGTCACCTCTAGTTTCTTCTCTAACAAAATAGATTCTGTGTTGGTATTCACCTAGCTCACCTAAAATGTGGGTACCATCATTAAAAGTGGGCACAACATCATTACCGGCAAAAACAATTGCCTCCCCTGGCTTAGTTAACATGTAAAAACGAGTGTCGTTTAATGATGCAAGGCCATTTACTACATCATCAACAGTATTATCGTAAGTTATTAGCCTTTTAATTTGAATGACATCACTATTAAGTACTCTTGTAGCTAAACAACCATTTAATATATTCACGTCGGCGGTATTAGAATAACCCGTGATATGACGAAAGAAGCGGAAGCTACTTGCAACAACTTGATTAGGAAAAGTACCGTTGTTAGTCCTTCTTGCATCACTGGTTGAACACTCCTGAGTGTTAATAACACCCGTAACATTCGAACCATTTGCCTCACGATGGAGAGTAAAGTTAGCGGCACTGCCTGCAACATGAGTTGGTGCAAAAGAGCTGCCGGTGAAACTGCCCCAGTACCCTGCCATCATGATATCGCGAGAGATAATTTGCATAGCCAAGCGGCCAGTTTCTTGAAGCTCTCCGCGATTAACAGTGTCATCAACGGTCTCATCAGAAGCTATGAGAATATTGATTAGGCCAGTAAAAACAATAATGGCCACAACTGCTGCGACCATTATTTCCGTTAATGTAAAACCTTTTTGCTTGAATGCTTTCAAAAGCCTTCCTTATTATTGATAAATAAATGCCGTCATGGTTACTTGACGACGGCGATTTAAGTTACCTGAAAATTGAGCAGCACCACATGTCGTTGATATAACTTCTCGATTAGTGGCTCCGCTAGCAGCATTTGTATCTGTGAGCGTGTTAACTGCTTTTCGACCCAGCCAAGAAATGACTACCGTTACTTGCCCAGTTGTTTGTTGATAGTCGACGCAGCCCACAGGGTTAATCATACCACTAGAAGAAATTAGTAAATCGCCGTTATTGTCTTGCTCTATGCCTTGCAATAAAGCATCCCATTGGTATTGATCAGATAAGGCAAGTTGATTAGGTGTGCAATTTACAGCAGATGCTGGATCATAATTGCATAATTGAGCTACATTAAAAACACCAGGCCCGTAGTTAGCTGCCCGATATGTTCCAAGCTGAGTTTTGTTAACCTGCATACGGTTTAACATATCATTAGCAAGGGCGACCGCAATAGAGCGCTGAGAAGAATCAACCCCATTTTGTTTAGCTGTTGCCTGCATAGCAATTGTGCCGACTAATCCTATAGCCATTACCGAAGTTGCTACTAATAATTCAATTAGAGAAAAACCTGCAGATTTAGACTTCATTACTTACCTCAACTAAGCTTAGTGAACCTTGCTCAACTCAATCCTTTTAGTTGGAGAACCTCTAACAACAGCTTGCATATTGTTCAATTAATGTTCGAAGATACCATATTCGTTTTTTGGGATCAAAGAAATGTAAATAAAAGTTAAAATGGTCGTACCAGAAACAAATTGACTTAATTTACTTAAATTATATAACAACAAAACTTAACCTTTCTATGCATAATTAGCGCAGATACAAAAGAAACAAATGGGCTGTTATTATGTTGTCTTCCCTAAATCGAAAATCGCAAAAAGGCTTTAATGTCTTAGAATTAATGGTTGCCGTTGCAATCACTGGCTTAACACTTACATTGGGTGTTCCTTCAATGTCAGAAACCTATGCAGATATTCGAGTCAATAATACGGTTAGGCAAGTCAGTAAAGATCTTGTTTACGCTCGTACCTACGCAATTAGCAACAACACTGTAGTAACTATTTGCAACTTATCAGGTTCAAGCTGTACAGGTAGCTGGGAGGATGGTTACACGATATTTATCGACGGTGACGCAAGTGGTACATTTGATACAGCTAACGATCTCAAACTGGTAGAAAATGCCGACCTCGCTTTTGGTGAATTAAAACTATCAATCAGTGACAGCGCTTTGCAATACCGTATGAATGGTTCGGTTAACAAAGAAGCCAACTTTACCTTTTGCCCTCACAGTGAACAAGGCAAAGCAAAAGGCATCATCATAAACAAAATGGGAAGAACAAAGCTAACCGAAGATTATGATGGCGATGGATTAGACGAGATATCAGTTACTGACATGGACTCCCATATTAGCTGCTCGGCAACATAACTTGCCCCAATAAAATATTACCTCTATGCACTTATCACATTATTTCGGCCTAGCTCTTTAGCATGAGCTAGTGCCCTTTCTAAACGTTTAATTACATCTTCAAATTGCTCTGAGTGTTTACACTCAGCAGTCGCAAGCGTAACCGTAACCGTTACTTTTTTATCAGTATGAGAAGTAGCTTCCACTTGCTTTCGCAGCTCTTCAGATAGACGAATTGCATCTGACAATTCAGTATTAGGTAAAGCAATTAAAAACTCATCCCCTACGTAACTACTTACAATATCTGACAGTCTAAATTTGTCTAACATTAACTGACCGATTTGAAACATCACTTTATCAGCAACTTCATGACCGTATATTTGATTTACCTTATGAAAGTTATCAATATCACATAAAACTAGTGATGTTTTTTGCTCTGAGCGCTTAGCTAGATTAATTAAACCACTGGCGGCAACTTTAAAAGCCCTTTCATTCATCAGTTCGGTTTTGGTATCAGTGAATGCCAAACGCTTGAGTTGGTTTTTAAGCTCTAAGCTATAAAAAGCAACAATACTCAAAGCGCCAATAGAGAACATAATAAAAAAAGTAGGCAAAAGTGCATTAATACTGTTAGTAAGTAGCTTTTTCCTATCAATCACCTGAATAAGGTCAAATTGGCCAAGCAACGGCTTTTGACTTAGGTACGGTGCAGGAACAGTGAGAAGCGATTCAAAATCGATAGCTGTAATATTTGAAGTAACATCAGTAAAAACCAATGATTTATTTGGTGAAAAAAGGTATGTAGAAATAGCTTGATCATTATTATCAAGTAGTAGCTTTACTAACGAAAGTTCCAGTTCAACCGCCAAAATGCCAAAACCCAATTCTTTGTCATTAATACGGCTAACTAGGGTCAAGCTATCTTTAATCCCATCATTTAGTAAGCTACCGTAATTCATTGAGCGAACTCCAGATGGAAGGCTGCCTAATTTTTCAAATACGGCTTGAGCTTTTTCAGCCTCAAGTTGTTTCACATGAATTTGATTAGCTTGATTTTGTTGAGCAAACACGCCCGTTTGAGATAGGAAATAAACGCGATTCACATCTGATGATGACGAGTAAATAAAGATAGTTAATGCGCGATTTAATTCTAGTAGAGCCTGAAGCTTTTGCTGCTCCAGTGTTAAAACACTTGCATTGTTGACCGTTAAATCATCAACATTAATCGCTTTGACAGACCGAGTATCCATAGTAGACATCGTCTTATACTGGGCGCTAAGCGCATCAAAGTAATTGAATACTCTCGCTAAATCTTGCTCAATCACCCTCACTTTATCAACTAACTTTCTCTCATAATCAGCAATTTGCCTTTGCATATCTTTATTTATAAACCAAGCTGCGACAACAAGGTAAAGAGCACAGAATATAAGTATGCAAGTTTTTATACGATGAGGAGGTACTATTTTCATTATTGATGTTCTAATCTCAAGTTCAACCGCTTCAAGCTGAGCTTTCTCAACTCTATCACGTCTTGAGTGCTAATATGATTAAGCTTAAAAAACTGCTTAGCCTCATCTTTAGTGATTAAGTTGTGCTTTTGTAATGTTTTATAGCGCGAAAACGCAATGCCTTTTCTCATCACCTGAGCCATAGGTGATAGTTGTCCAAATTCTAATTGCTCTGCATTTTCTTCAAACGCAGGTAAAACGATAAATCGTTTTAAATTAAAGCTCTCTATTATTTTTGCACTTAAAACACTCGAGTGTTGTTGTAACAAATCTCTCAACAATTCAGGATTGGGTGTCAACTCCACGAGTGCATCATGCTGCTCTTTTAAACGTTTATCTCGAGCATGTGTTAATTTTTCTTTCCATATTTGATCGAACGTTCTCAAATACAATCTAACAATGGCTGATTTACCTAAATCGTGAAACATACCACATACAAACGCTGCTTTATCATCGAGCTCCTGTAACTGAGCAAGCTTTTTGCAACACAAGGCCGCAGCTAAACCACTCTCCCAGAGCTTTCGTTTCATCAACCTAAACGGTTCAGTGCTATATGGAATCCATTTCTTTAACGCAAATGACGGGATGACATAAGGCAAGTTTTCGATGCCAATATAGCTTAAAGCAGTCTTGTGTTTATCAACTTTAACATTCTTTTTTTTGTTACTCGCAGAGCGGTACTGAGGAAGGTTAACAAACTGAATGAGCTCATCTGCTAACCAAGGAAGGTTAGCAACTAGCGGGTCAACCCGAGCAATAGATGCAGCTCTTACGGCTAAAATATCCAAAATAGCAGGAATGCTATCATTTGCCTGTGTTACATTTTCAATGACTAATTCGACGTCTTGAATCTTTTCAAGAAAACGTTCTTCCACTTCTTTATTGAGCGCAACTGTCATTTCCTGCACATTGACCGCTTTGTGGAATTGCTCTACTTCTCTGGTTTCTTTGGCTTCCCTTTCGACCTCAAGTAACTCACGTTTATTTAACTCGAAACCCAATTCATCATCAGTATTTCCACTTGCAACTAAAAGCTGACGACGAGCAAAATCATAACTGATTAATAAGTTATGAAAACGAGCATGTATATCTTTGTTAAGATCAACTGATGACATTGGAATTACTTAAACGACATTTAAATTAAGTTTTATCACAGTTGCAGATTAAACCAAACTGTTTAACTAAATAATTAGTAAATGGTTTTTACGAAGTGTGAGTTATTAGTGACAACTGAGAAAGTTAGCCATAAGCTGGTGCCCAAATTCTGACAAAATCGATTCTGGGTGAAATTGAACTCCCCAGATAGGTTTTGATACATGGGCAATAGCCATAATAAGGTTATCGTCAAGCGTTTGAGCAGTGATCACAAACTCACTTGGCAAGGTATTTTTCTCAACTAAAAGAGAGTGATACCGAGTCACGCTAAAGTCAGTATCCACACCTTGAAACATCATGTGTCCATTGTGCTGTAATTTAGAGACTTTCCCATGCATGACTTGCGGGGCTTTAATCACCTTGCCACCAAAAACCTGGGCAATACATTGATGACCTAAACAAACACCCAAAATAGGCACTTGCCCAGCAAAGGTTTTAATAACATCCAGCGATACACCAGATTCATTAGGCGTGCACGGGCCAGGAGAGATAATTATCCGAGATGGGTTCCAGTTTTTAATAGTTTCAATAGTGACTTTATCATTCCGAACGACCCTAACATTTTCATCACTGAGGCTTTGCACATAGTGGCTTAAGTTATAGGTAAAAGAATCATAATTATCTATGATTAATATCATCGAAAGTAAATCTCAGAGCAAAAATGGTGTAGAAAACCTAGCCTTAATTCTAGTAAAACTAGATCGCTAGCAACAACTTAGTAAGGGAAGTAAAAACTGAGCAACTCTTCAGGCTGCCCAGTTATATGTACAGCAGAATTTATACTCTAGGTAAGAAACCTAAGACATCATAAACCTTGCTTAACGTTTTTTGTGCATGAGCACTTGCTTTGTCAGCACCAGACTTCATTACTGCGTTAAGCGTAGCTTGGTCATTTCTCAATTCATTAAATCGAGCTTGTATTGGCTCAATCATAGAAACAACAGCATCGGCTACATCTGTTTTTAAATGGCCGTACATTTTATCTTCGTATTTAGGAACTAAAGACTCAATTGATTCACCTGTCGCACATGATAAAAGCGTCAATAAATTTGAAACACCAGGCTTTTCTTCAACATCAAAATATATGCGTGCTTGTTCATCAGAATCGGTAACAGCACTCTTAATTTTTTTCGAGATTTTCTTAGGCGTTTCTAATAAACCAACGAAGTTTTTAACGTTGTCATCTGACTTTGACATTTTTTTAGTTGGATCCTGTAAGCTCATAATTCGAGCTCCAGTTTCAGGGATAAATGGATCCGGAACTTTAAAAACATCACCATAAATGTTGTTAAAGCGCGTCGCAATATCACGACTGAGTTCCAGGTGCTGCTTTTGATCGTTACCAACAGGTACTTTATCAGCCTGATAAAGTAAAATATCAGCAGCCATTAAGACAGGGTATGTAAATAGACCTGCATTGATGTTGCTCACATTTTTGGCAGACTTATCTTTAAACTGCGTCATGCGGTTTAATTCACCCATTTGCGTGTAACAATTCAGGACCCACGCTAATTGGGTATGCTCAGGTACATGTGATTGCACAAAGATAGCGCTTTTTTCTGGGTCCATACCACAAGCAAGGTACAATGCTAAGGCATCTAAACAAGCGTTGCGTAGTTTTTCAGGCTCTTGACGAACAGTGATCGCATGAAGGTCAACAAGCATAAATAAACACTCGTTATCACTTTGCATTTTATCCCATTGGCGCAATGCGCCCATGTAATTACCAATAGTTAATTCACCACTTGGCTGACAACCACTTAATACGATTGGCTTAGACATAATAAACCTTCAAATTTCTTCTTAATTTTTGTCGCTATAATCCCTTTCAAGCGCTAAGAATTCAAGCTTTAACGAAAATAAATAATTACAGAAAACAAAAAAGGCTACCTAAGTAGCCTTTTTATTTTCTGCGTTAGCTAAATTGAGTGTTACTTAGCGACAGAAACTCGACTGAAGTCACCATTAACACCTACAGTTCGCAATTGAACTTCAGATACATTGACCTTTACTGGTTTTGTATATTCAGACCATGTACTGCCGTCTGTGCTGTATTCAATCTTAATACCTGGGAAAGCAGCGTTGGCCTTCAACTGTCCAGATTCAATTACACCACCAGGAACAGGTAAGTGATAATTGATACCTAAGCCCGTCAAACGTTCAAGCTCTTTGCCAGCTAAAGAAGCTGAAAAATCAGCCCAATCTTGAGCACGCGCTTTCTTATCAACTTTAACACCTTCCCACTCAGCTTTATGCCAAGCACGCTCTGCTACTGCTAGTGCGCGAGGAAATACCATTTCAAACATTTGCTCTGCTGTTCTGATTGTTTCAGTCCACACATGCCCTTGCATACCTAAGATATTTTCAGGTTTTTCAAGTTGAGGTAATGCGCGACCAACCGTATCTTCTAAGTCAGTGATTGCATCACCTGCACGAGTGAAGTCAGCGTTTGCGTAAAAATCATCTGGCATATAACCAAACGTTTTTTCAGTTGGTGTATAACGAGCAGCCCAATAGTAACCTCGCTCATCTGGGTGTGCTTCATAAGGGTGATCGAAGTACAAGTGAGTACCGTGAGAAAGCACAACTTTAAAGTCTTCATTTGCTAAGCGGTATGCACGGTCCGCTACACCCCACTCCCAAATGTTATCCCAAACGTTTGAGTAGAAGTTAGGGTTTGGAATCTGGTCACGGATGAATGGGTTTTGTGGGTCAAACATCAAACCGTCCTCCCATGCGGCAATGGCTAAACCACGTTTTGCAGTCATGTCTGCTAAGCCTTTAACAAAATATTGTTTTAAGTCAGCAACACCAGAAATTCCGTTAGTCGGGTCAGCAAATAAAGCTTCACACGCTGGAGATTTAGTCCAAGCACCATGACCTACTTCATCACCACCAACGTGTAATGTATTTAATTTTAAGCCAGCTTGACGATACATTTGCTGTAATTCATACGCGACTTTATCCATAAATTTAAGCGCAGAAGGCATACAAACGTTCATTGCGTTATCAGTGTATAACTGAACTGTTAAGTACTCTGATTTATCTTCAGGGTCAGATAATAAGAACTCTTTTGCAGCTTCTGGCTTACCCTCAGCCATTAATCGGTCATGCCTGACTTCCATCGCAATAATTTGTGAACGAGCGTGACCTGGCGATTCAATTTCAGGAATAATTTCTACATGACGCTCTTTAGCGTATTTTAAAAGCTCAACAAACTCTTCTGTTTTTAAGAAACCATTACCAGAACCTGAGTCAAAAGGACCAGAGCCTAATTGCGTTAACAAACATTTATTTTCTTCTAAATCAAAACAACGGTTACCAGCAATTTCTGTTAATTCAGGAAGCCCTGGAATTTCAAGACGCCAGCCTTCATCTTCGGTTAAGTGAAGGTGTAACTTGTTAAGTTTGTACATGGCAAGTGCGTCAACAAACTTAAATAACGCTTCTTTTCCATGGAAATTACGACCAATATCGTAGTGCATACCACGGAAGTGGAAACGAGGAGAATCCTCTACTTCACCACGGTAAAGTTTTACTTTACCGGCAGATTTGTCTTTAATTAAAGAAAGTGCAGATTGAATACCATAGAACACACCAGCTTCGTCTGAACCGACAATTTCAATGCGGTCATCTTCAATCTCTAATTCATAACTTTCAGCGTTACCACCAGCTAATTTCTCATTAACACGAAGAGAAATAACTTTGTCATTCTTCGTTGGCTTTTTAACCGCTGTTTTATCCAGCTCTGTAGCAAGTAGTTTTTCTAACTCTTTTACTAAATAGCCCGCTTCCGATTTAGTACGGCCTTGATATTCAATAGACCAAGACTTGTCTAAAGTAGTGGTACTTGAGCTAATTTTTGCTTCTACTGGAGTAGGTAAAATTTGACGTTTAATTTTATCTAACTCATCCGCTTTAGCATTCGCAGATTTATTATCTTGATAACGCGATGCAGCCGTTGGGGTTTCCCAACGATCCACTGGGTCGTTGTATCGTTTTAATTGCTCGGGCTTAGTAATGGGTAATACAAACTGGTTAAAATCTTCTGTATCAGTATTAGCAAAGATACTTGGCTCTAAACCTTTGTGATAAAAGAAAGCACGAGGCATGAAATCTGATTTAGAAACAGCCCACACTTGACCTTGGTACTTAATCTCAAGCTCTTGTCCTGCTTTTAAACCTTTAAACTCATCTGTTGGTACTAAACGGTGTAAGTCACCTTGGACATGTTCTACCGTTAACCCAACTTTAGTATATAAGTCTTCGACAAGGCGGATTGAGTGAAAATAGAAAGCCCAATCTCCTTTACCAGCTGGCAATTCGATATCTGAGGCGTTATTGATTTTGATAACACCAATATGGCTTTTTGCACCGTCAACAAAGTTGTCAACAACACCAACTTTCCAAGTTGTATCTTTAGTAAAAGCGGATAGATCTTGCTGTGTTAGTTTTGCGCTGGCACCAAAAGATGCCACAGCTGAAATACAGCTAGCTAGAAGTAGTTTCTTAAATCCCACTATATAACTCCGTTATTTTGATTGAGTTTTATTTATATAAGTTATTTATCGGTATGGTATAACACAGCGGGAATTTATTGAGAAGATAAACAAAGAGAGATTAAAAGAAAAAGTGTTACAAAAAGGCAGATAAAGTAAAAATATGATGCAAGCGCCTAATCTCACTAGCAAAATTTAAACTAATCGGGTTGATTTTCTTCATGTCGTTTTGCTGATAGTGAAATAAAATCTGCATCAACTGGCGCGCATTCATGTACCACTAAAACAGGTAGTAATGTTTTACCATTTGCGGCATAAACGCCCTGTTGAGCCACAATAACAGGCAGTTGATTTGCAGTTGAAATAGGGATATTTCGTTTCACCACCATAGACTTTTTAATACTATTTTCCTGATAGTCCAGATAGCACTTGTAAGCAACTTTTGTCTCAGCCAAGGCTGTAAACGTCAAAACATATAAACTCAAAACTAAGTATTTCATCTAAATTGCCTCTTAACCTTATTGATGCCAACAATCACTTGTTGCATCGTTGCCATCTTTATCTTCCGCGGTCTTGTTACCCAAATAGTCAATTGATATGACGGCACAACCAGGATCAATTTTAAGCTGAGCAGATGTTGCTGTTGCACTAACAATGAAATCGCTGGTAATACTGTTAATCGCTGTAGTATCAATATCGAAACGCTCCGTTTCTGATTTTAAAGGGTCTGTTCCATAACCTAGCTCTGTCATATCGAGTGTATAAGTTCGATTTTCAATAAGGTATTGCTCTTGTTTGTTAACAACAACAATCAATTCACGCATAGCCTCTGAACGATACCCTTGCCCTAAGTAACCTTGGTATGAGGGCACTGCAATGGCGATTAAAATACCTGCAATCGCAATTCCGACCATTAGTTCTATCAAAGAGAACCCTCTGTGTTTCATTTAAATACCTTCTTCATCCAAAATTAAATAGGAGCGCTTAGTTTTCTCTGTATCAAAATCAGCAGCTTCTGTTTGTTGGCAATTATTCAAATCTTCACAGGTAACTGGATCTACGGCAGCTTTTAGCTCCAAAGTACCACTGTTGTTATCACCGGTACCCACACCAATTAATAATAAGTTTCCTGAGCCATCGGTATCTTCACCGCCAAACAATACAGGGGTGTCCGGCACACGCTCACCAAGTGATTTTGATTCCCACCCATATATATTCATCCCGTAATGAAGACTAACTGCATATAACTTGCCCTCGCCAGCATTAAGCTCACAAGTATTCGTGGATGAATTGGAACTTGGGATAAAAGACGTAAAATAGACAACCCCTTCAATAACCTTTGCCCCTGACATGGCTTTTTCACCACTACCTTGAAAATCAATTTTCCAACCTAGTTTACTGCCTAAATCTATCAATTTAGTCTGCATCTGACTTGCCGTATTCTGAATAAATGGAGAGCCAGTAAAATCATATAGTTCAGTCTCGGTAATAACAGCAGGCGCCTCATCAGGATCATAAGATCGAGTCATCACATCTCTATCTTGAATAAGGAAGAAGGCATCATTATCGGCAGTGCTATTTGGGTGAGCGCGATCCCCTGAGCCAATCAATACTCCATCATACGGTACCTCTCGTTGACTAATGACTTTTTCAGTTGTTGTACCGCTATCAATCGTCACCTCTTTTACCTCAGTAAAATAAGTTCGAACAAGAGAAGGTTCAGAGAAAAACTTCCTATAACCAGATGATGACGACAAATCGGCTAACTGTTGCACAGTCCAAGGGGTTGTAGCACTTTTAGGATCGTTACCCGGCATATCAATTCGCCATACGTAACCGCCGATGTCAGCAGCATAAATACGGTCAATATAACCATCGCCATCACTATCAAGTGTGACTGGACGTGCCGGCATTGCATAGCGGAAGCTATTTTGAGTATTTGTTGAGGAACTACCGCTCGGTGTTGTCTTCCAAATAAGCTCACCAGTGGTGCCATCGACAATAAACAGGCCTCTGCCCGGTTGACTGGTACTTGCGGTGATATCACTGTCACCGTTGTAACCGGCACTAAAAATCACAACAGGTTTGGTATTATCATGAGATTTGTGGTTAATAAAACCAATGACAGGTTGAGACCAAGTTTGCGCCAATTCAGTAAAATCACCCTGCCCTCCTTGAATCTGCCACATTTTTGTTGGGGAGTCAGGGTTAGACAAGTTTAGTGCGTAATAGTCACGTCCACCGCGACGAAGCCCTGTGTACATGTACACCAAATCTCCATCACTTGATTTTAACGAGCCATCAAAGTTCTTATCAAACGTAAAAGCAATGGGCGAGCCATCCATACCGTAGAGTTTATTACCGACTTCAGGTAACCGTGCATAATTACCAACAAATGCTTTAGGGTAAAAGGCCCAACTTTCCTCTACCGTATTGCTCGACTCTTTATCTTGGAACATATGCAGTACGCCCGCATTCGTACCAACAAGAATGCGTATATCTTGACTACTTGAGCTGCCACCATAGTTAAGTACTAACGGTTTTGAATGTAGTGGATCAGCAAATAAATCTTCACGTGTTTCATCAGTGGTATTATCTTTGTCTAGATCATATTCATCATACCCCATAGCCCAACGTACCACTTGTTCTTCAGAGCCAGCAGCGATGCCCATCTCAGTAGCGAGGTCGGCAAAGTAACTATTGAGCTTGCTATAATTAAACGTATCTAAACCGCCACTAGCACCTATATCTGAATATAAAGTACGCGCTGATACTGAAGTTTCAGCTAGCATTTCTGCTACACCACCTTTATCCACCTCATTTCCATCAGCGCAGCTATTACTGCCACTACAATTAGAGGTCGCTCCCCAAAAGGTTTGCGCATCACTATCTATATTACCTAACGCATTAATTGCACCACCGCCACTTTGATCAACAATTTCACTACCACTGACTTTTAGCTTTTTCAAATTACCTCTCCAACCTGAAGTTTGACTAGGTAAAAACATTGAGAAATAAACAGAGTCTAAGCTTCTTGTTCGGTCGAAGTTGTTCGCCGCAATAGATGGGGAGGTGAAAGTAGCACTGGTCTGCAAAATTTGAATGATGGTATTTTGTAAAGCAGTGGTAAGCTGAGACGCACTCGTTGCTGGATAGTATTTACCACCGCCGTATTCAGCTGTTTTAGAGAGTATTTGACCAGCATCTGAAACTGCATCTTCACCAAAACCTATAGTAAAAGTCACAGCAGTTTGTTTACCCGGTAAACTAGTATTGATGTCATTATTAAACATCCAGTCAGCTAAAACGGGTAAATAGCTACCGTCAACAATTTTACTGGTATCACCACCTAAACTGGTCACAACACTATTTGCCCCACCATCTTTTGTTGGCTCACCATCGGTGATAATAATCGTGTAAATCTGGTCTCGACAGCCTTCGTTTAGAGGCGTTTTGTATGTACCGCCACCCGTTACCTCTGCTTGCAAATCTCTCGCTGGTACCTTATCAGGATCATTATCGCCATAGTGAACTCCCAAGCCAGCATAATAACGGTAAACTTCCGATAAGGTTTCGCAAAGCGGAGTCCAAGTGTCGGCATTAACATCTTCAATATTCTCTAATATTGCCTCAGCATTAATATTTGCAGCTACATTATCAGGAGCGATCGCATTAACAATACGTCCACCTGCTCTCTCATTGAAAAATGATAGGCCGTATTCAATATCAGCAGAAGATGCTTGAACCAGATTAGAAATGGTTTCTTTGGCTACTTCTAATCGAGACTTAGTCGTTGTCCCAACAGTAGTAGAGTGATACCAATTTAGGTAATTAACCGTGTATAACGTCGTTACTTCTACACTACCAAAATCAGCAGCTGCAACACTATATTGAGTATCAGATGGCGATAGGTGATATATCGCATCACCTTTATCTTTTAATCCATCGACTGGTAACCCAGGAAATCCAGCCAAATCAACAGCGTTTCCTCCACTGCCCACCACAGAAAAGTTATTTGTATTAGCTTCATCGACATCACGCTTACAATCCACAACATCGTTTGCATTAAGGCCATTGTCTTCTTTGATTTCTATCCAAGCATCTTTTTTGTATTGGACAATAGGATCAATAAAATAACCTTGCCCACCTTCTATCAATTCATAGTCAGCAAAGCTTTGCCCCAAACTCTCAATATCATCGCCTACGAGCTCTGCCCCCGATACTTTATGCTTCCACAAACCATAAAGAGGGATACGAGATTCATCACAAGCATTGTTACTTCTTTCAAAACGACGAGGCTTAGATTTTTTATCTTCTTCTTCTGGTACCGGAATATTAACCCCATCAATAATGGCTCCGGTGACAAAATAAGTAGCGCGGTTGGTGTAAAAACCCGATTGGTTATTTTCGTAATTAATCGTTGGATCATATCCGGCTTTAACTTCAGCATGATTTTTCATACTACCGCTATTATCAAAAATGATCATGATCTGAGGAGAACCGGCTCCTGATGTATTACTATTGACATAAAGTTCAATATCTTCAGCAACAGAGCTCGGTGCACATGCCAAACAAGCCAGAGCGGAGACTATCTTTTTCATCTCTTATCTCCTTTAATTTACAACCATAGCTTGATGCATCAAGCCTGCGCGAATAGTGGTTTTCCCTAAATTACTTTTCCCATATTTATTAACAACTTCGACGTGAAAGCTATTGCATTGAAAAGCCGTTGTAGATGAGGCTTGTTTTTCTGCTCGGCAGTTAGTGGAGTGTCCCGTCTCAGTGGCAACATCCAACTTAAAGCTCATTTCATCTTCTAGTGTTGTGGTGTCAATGCCTTGATTGATAGTCAGAAAGTTTTGCCCACCCACTTGTTTATTAACCGCTTTATAAACAACATGTGAAACTCCGCCTATCGTTTTATCCATCGAATGCATTTGCTCCGCATTCGCGGCAGAGATTTTTTGGTCCATCACACTACTTTGCAATAAGGTAACAGCAAGCCCAGTTAACAGAGCAGTAAAAACAATTCCCGCAAATAAAGCAGCGCCTTGCTGTCTACTCTTACTTATTTTTAGAAGCTTTATTCTGACCATGTCGAATCTCCGGCATTAGCCACCGTTACAGTGTTTGAGAACAACATGCGACGATAGTGATCGCCATTTGCAGTGAAACTCCAATCACCTAAGTGGTAGGTAAAGTTATTAGTCACGCTGGGGTCTGGCTTTAATGCTCTTACCAACACAAACACTTTCACTGCAACAATTGAATTTGGTGCAGTTTGATCCCAGTATTGACGGTCTTCATTCATTTTTTCAGCCGATAAAAATACATCAGCCACACCATCTGCATCCTTATCTAGCCCCATTAAAAAATTAATGTACTCAACACCTTCAGCCATGTCGTATGCGACCATTTTGCCGTTTGCCGCTGTTGCTGTATCAAGCTTCTCTAATTGGAGGCGTGTTAACACTGGTACCTTGTAATCTCCTTGTACTACATCGCGGATATAATAAATACGGTGTTGATATTCCATTGTTGTGCCGTTGTTCAAAATAGGGATATCGTTAACATCATTACCAGCGAATAAATAAGCCATCGTATTATCAACCCTAAGGTAATAACGCGTTTTACTCGGCACATTTACTTCCTCGCCTAAACCACGCTTTATTTGTAAAATAGCGCTATCGATTTTGGCATCTGGAATACAGCCTAACTCGTCTGCATCATCGGCTATCGTCAGCCAGAGGTTTCTAAAAGGTAAGGTTATTGTAGAGCTCGGAAAGCTAGCATTATTGCCACCATCACCAATGCAATCACTAGTCACAGCTGCCCCGTTATGAACCATGACGTTAATGTTGTTTGCATCTAAATTTTGCTCGGTCATTGCCCCCCAATAACCGGAAAACATTACATCTTGGGTAATTTGGTTAAGAATAAATGTACCGACTTCTTGTAATTCACCATTTTGTAAGGTGTCATCAGTTACTTCATCTGAGGCTATTAACAAATTGATGACGCCGCCAAATACCAGGATACTTAAGACACTGGCAATCAATAATTCCGTTAAGCTGAAACCTCTTTGTTTTTTATTTGAGAGTTGATTCATGACGATTAAAAAATGTAAGCACTGACGGCTATTTGGCGACGTTGGTTATCAACACTTTTACCACCGCAATCATTGCCGTTGGAGATATTAGCGTCCTTGGTTTCAAAGCGCCCTTGCCAGCTGATCACAACTTCAACACTCCCTGCATTGGTCAGTTGTGTAACAGAATCAGCAGCTAAACCTTGAGTAATGAAAATACAAGCTGTGGGGTCTATTAAACCGCCAACATTAATCGCTTCTGCGCCATTTGTGGTTTGTACAGTTTTGGTGATATCAGCGCCTTTTAATGCATCATTCCACTGAAATTTGTCGTAAGCAGCTAAATCTTCTGGTGAGCAATCGACGGCATTATTACTTCCTTGGGTCACATGACACAGCGTTACACCTGTGTGCTCTTGCTTACCGTAATCGGTCCCCGCATAGCTGAGTAATTGTTCTTTATTACCGCGGATACGCTCGATAATATCGTGGGCGAGAGAAGTAGCTTGTGCCCTTTGCATGGCATCGAAGCTATTTTTTTTTGCCGTTGCTTGAATGGCCACCGAACCGACGATGCCCGTCACAGCAACCACCATGGCAATTAATAATTCGACAAGAGAAAAACCTTGTTGCGTTTTGCTTAACATTTAGTACGACCTCAAATAGTCCGTTATTAACTAAGCAAAGCAGGAGAATAGGTAGGGAGTAGATAAAAGTTTACCGCCTGAGGCAGCCAACTTTGAGTACAACCTAATCTCGCTTTGTGCTGCCTTACATAACTTAGCAGTACAAAGCAAAATTGGTTAGCTCTTATTTGGTAATTATTGTAAGAATTAATTTGTTAAATTGCTGTTAAAGCCAGTAGCTATCGCAGTTCCACAGGAACGGCAAATACAACGTTTTCTTCTTTACCGTCGGTTTCTGTGACCGTCTCACCACCTAATTCTTTAAGGCGATCAACAACTTGCTGAACTAACACTTCTGGAGCAGAAGCACCGGCAGTCACGCCAACGCCTTTAGCACTGGCTAGCCAATCAGCTTGAATGTCATCGGCAGTATCAATTAAAAAGGCACTCGCACCAACTTTTTCAGCAAGTTCTCTTAATCGATTAGAATTAGAAGAGTTCTTCGCTCCTACTACCAACACCACATCATTGGTATGAGCTAGTTGGCGAACTGCATCTTGTCTGTTTTGTGTGGCGTAACAAATATCATCTTTGCGAGGGCCTTCAATCTCAGGAAATTTAGCACGCAACGCATCAATCACATCAGACGTGTCATCTACTGATAAGGTTGTTTGTGAACAGTAGTACAAATTACTCGGATCTTTTACTTCAAGGCTAGCAACATCTTCTGGTGATTCAACTAAGTAAATACCGCCGTCTTTGTTGTCATACTGCCCCATTGTGCCTTCTACTTCTGGGTGACCGTGGTGGCCAATTAACACACACTCAGTCCCCTTTCGGGAAGCACGTGTCACCTCCATATGAACCTTAGTCACTAGAGGACAAGTTGCATCAAAAATCTTTAATTCACGATCTTTAGCTTCTTTTCTTACCGCTTGAGAAACACCGTGAGCACTAAAAATAACAATACTGTCATCAGGCACTTCGCTAACTTCATCAACAAATACAGCGCCGCGGTTTCGCAAGCCATCAACTACGTATTTATTGTGAACCACTTCGTGTCTTACATAGATAGGTGGATTAAACAGCTCAATTGCTCGTTCAACAATGCTGATAGCGCGATCTACACCAGCGCAAAAACCTCTCGGGTTAGCTAAATTAATTTGCATGGTACTTTCCTCTTGCCCGATTAGTTTTATACAACGTCGATAATTTCTACAGCAAAGGTCACAACTTGACCTGCTAAAGGATGGTTGAAATCAACCGTAACCGATTGACCCGCAACTTCGCGCACAATACCCGGAATTTCATTGCCATCAGGTCCTGCAAAAGCGATGATAGCGCCAACCTCAGCAGGAGTATCAGCAGAAAATTTAGTGCGGTCTAAGTGATAAATATTATCTGGGTTTGGTTGACCGAAAGCATCTTCAGGTTGTAATTCGAAAGATTTTTCATCGCCAGCTTTTAAACCAATTAAGCACTTTTCAAAACTTGGTGTTAATGAGCCATCGCCCATCGTGAACTTAGCTGGTTTATTGTGAACTTTTGTACTTTCTGCAGCAGAGCCATCCGCTAACAAAATAGAGAAATGCATTACAACTTGGCTTTGCGCCTGGATATTAACTTGTTCGGTCATGACTACTCACTTGTGGCTTTAGTTTTAGGTTGCTCAGCTTGCTTTTCTTCGTCGTTGACAAAAGAGTCAATCACAACAAGAAAAGCACCAATGACGATACCGGCGTCTGCAATATTAAACGCAGGCCAGTGGTATTGGTTTACATACCAATCAATAAAATCGACCACATAGCCGTAACTGATTCGATCATATAAATTACCGAGTGCACCACCTAAAATAAGACTAAAACCAACACCTAATAACTTTTGGGATTTGGGTGTTTTATACAACCAAAAACTGATTAACACAGAAGCTAAAATTGCAATTCCAGTAAAAAACCAACGTTGCCAACCACCTGCATTAGCTAGAAAGCTAAAAGCTGCACCAAAATTTTGTACATAGGTTAAATTGAAAAAAGGCATCACCGGGATGCTTTCATACAGTTTAAAGTTAGCTAATATAGCAAGCTTAGTTGCTTGGTCTAATACCAATACAATCAAAGCTAACCAAAGCCAAGCTAAACCAGTTGTTTTAAATACTTGCATTTCACTTCTCTGACATTAAAAGAGCACAACAGAAGACTGTTATGCTCTTTTTATTTCTAAAATGATTTCGGGTTTAAGCGAATGAGCGAGACTCACCTTCACCATCAATATTAGTCACACAACGACCACAAATTGTTTCATGGCCAGCATGACTGCCTACATCTTCGCTGTAGTGCCAGCAACGTTCACACTTTTCACCAGCCGTTTTAGCGAGTACTACTTTGACTTCATCTAAATCAGTGGCAGTAGCATCAGCAGGCGCATCAGCTAGTAATGCTACCTGTGCTTTTGACGTTAATAGTACAAAACGCAGTTCATCACCTAATTGAGTAATAACTTGGTGTAAGTCTTCACTCAAATAAACAGTAACATCAGCCTCTAATGTTGCACCAATCACTTTATCGCGACGCGCTTGTTCAACAACACGGTTAACTTCAGCTTTAACCGTCATGACTTTCGACCAAAATGCATCGTTCATTTTTGCATTTTCATCTAGGCCAAATAAACCGTCATACCAAAACTGTGTGAAAACAAACTCTTCACCTGATTGGTCCATCGCTTTTAATTCCTGCCAAATTTCATCAGCAGTAAAGCTACAAATTGGCGCCATCCAACGGACTAACGCATGCATAATGTGATACATAGCTGTCTGACATGAACGACGTGCCAAACCATCGGCTTTTGCAGTGTACTGACGGTCTTTAATAACATCTAAGTAGAAGCTACCCATATCAACAGAACAGAATTGCATTAGCTTTTGAGCAACGACTAAGAACTGATAATCATCATAAGCTTCTAAGATTTCATTTTGAGTTTGTTGTGCTTTTGCAACAGCCCAACGATCCAACTCAACTAAGTCTTCAGCGGGTACTAAATCTGTTTTAGGATTAAAACCAGATAAGTTAGATAACAAGAAACGTGCAGTATTACGAATACGGCGATAAGCATCTGCTGAGCGCTTTAAAATCTCATCAGAAACAGTCATTTCAGCTGTGTAGTTAGCCGAAGCAACCCATAAGCGTAAAATATCAGCACCTAGTTTATTAACTTCTTGCTGTGGTGATACCGTATTACCTAAAGATTTAGACATCTTTTTACCATCAGCATCAACGGTAAAGCCGTGCGTCAATACTTGCTTGTATGGCGCTTCGCCTTTCATCGCGATACCTGTCATCATTGATGACATAAACCAACCGCGGTGTTGGTCAGAACCTTCTAAATAAAGATCCGCTTGTTGTTTAAACGTTTCTTTGCGCGCATCAACTACACAAGCGTGCGTTACGCCTGAGTCAAACCATACATCTAAAGTATCGCCTACTTTGCTGTACTCGCTGGCTTGTTCTGCACCAATTAAATCTTCAACGGTTAAATCAAACCAAGCTTGAATACCTTCTTGCTCAACTTTCTTAGCAACTGTTTCAATTAATGCTTTAGTGTCTGGATGTAAGTCACCCGTTTCGTTGTGAATTAACAAGGCAATTGGCACACCCCAAGTACGCTGACGGGAAATACACCAGTCAGGACGACCTTCAACCATGTTGGCAATACGAGCCTCACCCCACTCAGGAATCCAACGCGTATCTTCAATTGCTTTTAATGATTTTTCACGCAGACCCGCTTCATCCATAGCGATAAACCACTGAGGAGTTGCACGAAAAATAATAGGCGTTTTATGACGCCAGCAATGCGGGTAACTGTGAACGATATTTCTGTGGTGAACGAGTGCGCCTTTGTCTTTAAGCACATCAATAACGGAGTCGTTAGCTTTAAATACGTGTTGACCGGCGAATAACTCAGTGCTTTCTAAGTAAACACCGTTACCCCCTACAGGGTTAGCCACTTCTAAGCCATATTTTTGACCAACTACGAAATCGTCTTGACCGTGACCAGGTGCGGTGTGAACACAACCGGTACCTGAGTCAGTAGTTACGTGCTCACCTAAAATCACAGGCACCGTGAAGTCATAAAATGGGTGTTGTGCCTGGGCTAATTCTAACTCGCTACCTTTTACATAGCCTAATGCGTGGTAATGCTCAAAACCGTAACGATCCATAGCAGCTGTCACTAGATCTGATGCTAAAATTAAACGTTCGCTTTGCTCACCGTTTTCTACTTGAACAAGTGTGTATTCCACGTCTGGGTGAATAGCAACTGCGCGGTTAGCAGGCAGTGTCCAAGGTGTTGTAGTCCAGATCACTGTTGAGATAGGACCAGTACCGGCTTTATCAGCTGATGCTAATGAGAATTTTTGGGCAATTGACTCGTCAGTTAAAGTAAAGCGAACATCAATCGCAGGCGATGTTTTATCTTGGTACTCAACTTCAGCTTCGGCTAATGCAGAGCCACAATCTGTACACCAATGTACAGGTTTGAACCCTTTAACAAGGTGACCGTTTTCAACAATTTTGCCAAGTGAGCGAATAATGTTAGCTTCAAAGTTGAAATCCATTGTTAGGTAAGGGTTATCCCACTCACCCAAAATACCCAAACGCATAAAGTCTTTTTTCTGACCTTCAACTTGTGTTTTAGCATAGGCACGACACTTTTCTCTGAACTCTGCCGCTGTAACTTTATGGCCCGGTTTACCGACTTTCTTTTCAACTTTTAACTCGATTGGTAAACCGTGGCAATCCCAACCTGGGACATATGGCGCATCAAAACCAGAAAGCGTTTTCGCCTTGATAATAATATCTTTTAGAACTTTATTTACTGCGTGACCAATGTGAATATCACCGTTTGCATAAGGAGGGCCATCATGTAATACGAATTGCTCAGCACCGGCACGAGCAGTACGAATAGCCTCGTAGAGTTTCTTCTCATTCCAGGCCTTTAACATTTCAGGTTCACGTTTTGCTAAATTACCACGCATTGGAAAATCAGTTTCGGGTAAATTCAGTGATTGTTTATAATCGCTCATCGAGTCACTTTTCCTAAATCAGCTTGTTCGCTCTATATCGTTCTATTTTAGTCGCACATCAATGCAGTTTTTGCATGCGAGGCGTCTAACTTAATTTGTTGCTTTAATGCGTCAACTGAGTCAAATTTTTGCTCATCACGCAGTTTTTTCTTAAAAGTAATTGTCAGTCGCTGGCCGTACAGGTCACCAGCAAAATCAAATAAATGCACTTCTAATTGTTGCCTAATCCCTTTTACCGTGGGGCGGGTTCCAACATTTGCAACACCGTTAAGCACTTGGCCTTGGTGATTCACTTGAACCGCATATACTCCGCTAACAGGCGATACTTGGCGGCGCAGTAAAATATTTAACGTTGGAAACCCAATTGTCCTACCTATTTTATCGCCATGAACAACATGGCCACTAATACTAAACGGTCTAGCTAATAATGCTGTCGCTTTATCAAAATCACCTAAAGCTAAAGACTGCCTAACCGAAGTGCTACTCACCCTTACTCCCTGTTTGAGGTAAGATAGAGTATCTTCAACAGTAAATTGGTGCTTTTCGCCAGCTGCTTGCAGTGTGGTAAAATCGCCCATTCGCGCTTTACCAAAGCGAAAGTCATCCCCTATCACTAAATGCTTAACGCCCAGTTTTTCTAGTAGCAGTATTTCAATGAACTCATTAGCAGATAAAGCTGCAAACTTTTCATTGAAACGCACACATAACATGCGGTCGATTTGCTGCGCTTTTAATAATTCGTATTTATCACGCCAACGACAGATTCGAGCTGGCGCCTTATCTGGCGAAAAGAACTCAATTGGCTGTGGTTCAAAAACCATAACAACCGCTGGTAAATTTAACGCTTTCGCCTTGGCTTTAACCTGAGCAAGAACGGCTTGATGGCCTAAATGCACGCCATCAAAATTGCCAATTGTTAGAACACAACCGTGGTGCTTTGGCAAAATACCTTGTAAGTCTCGGATTAACTCCATCGTTTTACTGCAAACTCGTTCAATTAATCGCCTAGTTAGGACGCATTTTTATAGGGAAATTTGGCCACGGATTATATACTCAAATACCGCCTAGATGCGAGTTTGTTGAGATAATTAGCCGTTATCAGTTATAACGGCATACTATTTTAAGCTTTTTGCACTTTTAAGTGCCTAGGTCGAATCCCCAAAATAACCAAGCTAAGCAAATAAATAGCGGCAGCAGCACCAATTAAATAGCTCAACTGAACTATTCTTTGAATTTCAGAAAAACCTAGCCACGCATTTTGTTCAGGCATCAAATACCAAAGAGCAGAAGCCATTAAACCTGCTGCTATAAATATTTTTGCCAGACTAGTCCAAACATAGTTAGACAGGGTGTAAGTACCTTGCTTGTGTAAGGTCCAATATAAGAAAAAGGCATTCATGGCTGCACTTAATGCCGTCGCTAACGCCAAACCCACATGCGCGAGTGGAAAGATAAGGATGAGGTTAAACACCATATTGGCAACCATGGTTTTGATACCAATTTTGACGGGTGTTTTAGTATCTTGTCTTGAGAAAAAGCCTGTCGCTAATACTTTGATTAGCATAAAACTGAGTAACCCACATGAATAAGCCACTAAACTTTTAGCCGATTGTGCCGTTGCAAATGCATCAAACTCACCACGCATAAACAGCACCATTAACATAGGTTCAGCAAGGGCAATCAATCCCAACGCTGACGGTACACCTAACAGACAGACCATCACAATGCCCCAATCCATCGTACTCGCAAAACCACCTTGAGTTTGATTAACATGGTCGCGAGACAGCTGAGGTAAAATCACGGTAGAGATAGCAATACCAAACAAGCCGAGTGGAAACTCCAGTAAGCGATCGGAAAAATACAGCCAGCTAATTGAGCCCTTTTCTAAAAAGCTGGCAAGAAAGGTATCAAGTAATAGATTGATTTGACTGACAGAAACACCGAATAATGCAGGGATCATTAAAATGCGAATGCGTTTTACCCCTTCATCATTCCATCCCCATTGTGGCCTTTGCAGCGCACCGACTTTGTATAAGAAGGGTAATTGAAATAATAGCTGAACTAAGCCACCAAAAAAGACGCCCCAAGCAAGGGCATAAGCCGGTTCAGAAAACTGATCAGCAAAACCAACGGCTGCTGTAATAATCACAACGTTCAATAAAACAGGCGTAAATGCAGCAGCGCCAAATTTGCCATAGGTATTTAAAATTGCGCCAGATAAAGCTACCAGTGAAATAAAAAACAGGTAGGGAAAGGTAATTTTTAGCATACTCGATGCTAATTCATATTTAGCAGCATCCGGGCCATCATTGAGCCAGTCAATAAACCAACCAGTACCAAAACCGGCCACTAATACAGGCGAAGCGATAACAGCAAAAATGGTGGTTAATAGTAAAACCGTACCTAAAGTACCCGATACTCTAGCGATTAGTAGCCGAGTTTCGTCTTCTGGTTTCGTTTCTTTCCATTCGGTAAGTACAGGCACAAAAGCTTGAGCAAAGGCCCCCTCAGCAAATAATCGACGCAAGAAGTTAGGGATCTTATTAGCAAAGATAAATACATCAGATGAAGTACCAGCCCCCATCAAACTGGCCATAACCACATCTCGAACCAAGCCTAAAACCCTTGAGATAAGAGTCATAGCACTGAAAATTAAGCTGGATTTTAATAACTTACTCGACAAAATCTTTCCATCTATAATATGAGCCGTAAACGAGGGCGAGTATTTTAACCTGATTGTTTAAAAAGTATCTGTATTTTTTAGGTCGATTTATTTGACATTAGCGGATAAAACAGGCATATTTGCGCGCCTTTAAAGGGTAACCTAAGTCTATAGTTTTAGGAGTTTCGTTTTGGCTAACATCAAGTCTGCTAAAAAACGTGCGATTCAATCTGAAAAGCGTCGTAAGCATAACGCGAGCCGTCGCTCAATGATGCGTACTTACTTAAAGAAAGTAATTGCTGCAATCGAAGAAGGTAACAAAGAGAATGCTCAAAAAGCATTAACTGAAGTACAACCAATTTTAGATCGTTTCGCGACGCGTGGTTTAATCCACAAAAATAAAGCAGCTCGTCACATGAGCCGCTTAAGCGCGAAAATCAAAGCTTTATAATTTAAAGCTCTCGATTTATAAAAAAAGCCGCCTTAGCGGCTTTTTTTATGTCCGCTATTTATCATCCTGCTCTAAGCTTGAATTCTCCCACTAAGTTAGTCAGTTCACTAACATCTTGCTCTAATCCTTTATTAGCTGTCACGATATGATTAATGCATTCAGCAATTTGCTCGGTGGCGACTTTTAAGTTTTCAGTATTTTGACTGATCTCACCTGCAACCATGCTCTGCTCTTCTGTCGCTGTGGCAACTTGCGCATTTGGATCATTAATTTGCTCTATCGCTAGCTGAATATTATCAAGCATTTGACCTGCCTGCTTAATCATATCGACCAACTCTTTCGCACTTACTTGACTATTATCCATCGCCTGAACTGAAGGTTGTGAGCCTGATTGAAGTCTGGCGATCATTTGGTTAATTTCTTCGGTTGACTCTTGCGTTTTTTTAGCGAGTGTTCTTACTTCATCTGCAACCACAGCAAAACCTCTACCATGCTCACCAGCTCTAGCCACTACTATTGCTGCATTTAACGCCGATAGGTTAGTTTGATCTGCAATGCTTGTGATCACCTCAAGCACCGTTGAAATATTCAATACTTCCTGTTGTAAGTGATTTATAGTTTCTCCCGCTTGATTGATATCGCGGGCCAAGGTTTCTATTTTATCTATGGTATTAAAAACAAAGTCTCGTCCTTTATGTATGGCTTCATTTGCGGCAACGGTTGCTGAAGCGGCCGTTTCTGCATTCGATGCTACTTCAGATACCGTCGACGCCATTTCTTCTGTCGCCGTTGCCACCAATACCGTTTGCTCTTTATTGTTCGACTTGCATAAAAGACATGCTAACACTTTGATTAACAGACTCTGAATCAGACTCTAGTGTCTGTTTGCCTGACAAATACGCTGCATTTTTTGATTTAATTGCTCAACAGTTTGATTTAAATACTCGCCAATTTCACCCAAAGAGTCGCTGGAGTGTTGATTGAGTGTTTGGCTCAAGTCACCATCGACAACTGCATGGGTATAATCACTGACACGATTTGCATTTTCACGAATAGATACCGCAATACTTCTCAGTTTGTCTTGAGCGAGTTTGGCTTGCTCAATCAGCTTCGCTAACTCTGAGTTTGTTAACTGAATGTCATCAGGGTCTAAAACCTGTAACTTTATCGTCTGGGCAAAACTCACTAGTATTTTGTTTTGCGCCAGTAACTATTTTGCTTGGGCACTGCCTTGAGAAAGCAAAATAGTCTCATTCTGTTCTAACTCAGCTAGAATCCGCAGCACTTGTTTTTGCAGATCGGTAAGGCCTAAAAAAGTATCCGGCGTAAAACGACCTGCTGCTAATACCGCTTCACTTTGAACAAACAAAGTTTGCATCTGCTGTGCCAATAACGGATGTTGTAAATAACCCACTTCGACTAAAAAGTGAGTAATCGCATCCGCGTCTGATTTCAAACCAGATACAGCTAAAATTTCTCGATTCAAGCGATTGAGTAATTCAAAAGAGTAACTGGCTAAACCTTGTTCAAAGCTAGTCAACTGCTTAAGGCTTTGTTGGGTCGACGTGGGTAATGCCAATGATGATTGGGCAAGCATACTAGAAAGGCGCTGCCACTGACTGGTCGTAATTTTTTTGTGCTATATAAACTTGTCTCTAATTCTCTGAGGAGCCCTAGGGCACTTTGCTCTTTTTGTAATTTAGCGCTCGCTTTACTGGTTTTGACGTATATTTCACCGCCAGCAAATAGCAAAGTAAGCAATACGATAATTGCTATAATGGCAAACTTGACTCTAAAGGTCAGTCGATTTGCCAGCTTAACCCCTCCCCCAAATATCGACATTCTTTCTTCCTTAATCACAGTTTTAACTGATTGATTGCAATGCACTTAATTTTTATAGACCTTAAGCTTTAACAAATCCATTCAACAAACCCTGAATCAAACAGAAAAATTTGCTAGCATAGCCGCGCAAAAATGACAGACTAAAGAGAGATTAAAATGGCAGATGTAATGTCTAAAACAGGTTTTCCCCGCGCAGGGTTTAGGCGACGTTTTGCAGTAATGGTTTATGACTTGCTCGTCGCTGCTGCAATCATCTTATTTACGGTTTTTGTCGCTGTGGTATTTGTCGGCGTATTACAATTTTTTGGCTTTTTTGTCGACCAGGACAGTTCAGACGTATTAGCGCAGGCAGGGGTATTTTACCAAGCTTACGTATTCACCCCACTGACACTGTTCTACATTTGGTTTTGGAGTAATGGTGGTCAAACCGTTGGAATGAAAGCTTGGCGCTTGCGAATTCAAAATGAAAACGGCCATGACATCAGTAAAAAGCAAGCCGTTATTCGTTTAGCGACCTCATTTTTAGGCTTGGGAAATTTAGCCGTTTTATTCGACCGAAAAAATAAGCTAGCACTGCAAGATAGAGCCGCCAAGTGCGAAGTGGTTCAGCTAACAAAAGAAGCAAACCAGCATAAAAACTGGCAAAAGCTATATTAATTCCAATCGAAAAAACATTACTCTGAAGCTATCGGAAGTAACACGATAGCTTCAACCCCTGTTTGCTCTGCATTGTTTTGAATACAAATTTCGCCCTGATGATATTGGGTAATTAACCTAGCAATATAGAGACCTAGCCCCAAATGCGGCGTGCTTTGATCACTCGCTTTTCTGACTGAAACCATAGAATCAAATAATCGATTTTGCATTTGCTCAGGTAAACACGTGCCAAAATTCGATATTTTTAATTGCAGCTTATCTCCCATCGCGATAAGAGACACATCAATGGCAGATTCGGGCTGACTAAACTCAGTCGCATTAGCCATTAGCTTATCAAGTAACTGAGCAAACAATTCAGGGCCACCTAATACCGGACAATCTTTAACTTGGTTTTCAATATACGTGTTAAATTGATGTTCGGGATAGGTCATTTGATAGCCTTGCATACAGCCCGATAACACCGCGCTTAACGGGTACACTTCTTTTTCAGTATTTTCTAAACTTTGTTCAAGACGTGTGGCTTCACTCATTAACGTTAATATCTTTGATAAACGCTTAACCCCCTCTTTTGCCCTTTGCATATAGACAGAATCTTGGCTAGCTTGAATATCTAATTCCAACGATTCTAGTGAAGATTTCACCACAGCAACTGGCGTCCGTAATTCATGAGAAAGTCTGGCAGACATACCCTGTAAGTAATCAGTATATTGACCGAGACGATGGACCATATCAGAGAAGGTCCTTTCAAGATCGCCAATTTCATCACTGGCTTTACTCGGTAAAATAGGTGCAACTACTCGCCCTTGCTCATCGATACTGAGCTCTGTTTGGTTCCGCAAACGACGAATACGACTAGAAATACGAGAAGCAAAAAGAAACAAAGCCAGTGTCCCCAGTACCATCACAGCTAAAATAACATTAAATAGCTTTTCTAACGCTTGGTTACGCAATGAGCGAATGCCATTTGTAGTTTCCTCAGCGATGACCGCTCCCATAACTTTGCCATCCAAATAAATGGGATGTGCCGCAGATAAAATGACCGCTTTACTATCGGAAGTTAAACGCCAAGTGGTAGCCGCTTTACCTTGCAAAGCTTTTTCAATATGTGAACCTTGAATGTGAGCAGCATCGGGCAAGTTATCGGTAAAATCAGTCGGTGGTTTTGTTAAAACTTGATAATACACATTCGATAAAAACTGACTGACAGGTTTGAACCAAGATGGCTCGGTGTCTTTTTTTGCCACCTTAGACCATAAGCCATCTGATAGTTTGATATCGCCGGCTTGAGCTAACAAGCGTTTGTGTTGATCGACAACCCAAATACGCGATTCACTGTGGCCTAAACCTTTAATGATTTGTTCAATTTCAGGTGAAGGAACTAAAACGGTACCCAAGTTTTCCTTTTGATAAAAACCAGCGGTTCCGATAATCACCTTTTCATCTCGGCCTGTATCTTTATCAACGATGGCAAAACTCAACTGAGAACCAATTAGCTCAAGCGGAATACGCATCTCTATGGTATAGCCAGATTCATTTTCAGCCCACGCCCCTTGAATTCGCGACTCAACTTCTAATGGTTCATTGGCTTGAGTTTGTGTGCGCAGCTCGTAAGACGTTAACCAACCTGGGGCTTTAGTTGAAATCAAGTAACGCCTAAAGTCTCCTGCTGGGGTAACAAAAGCAATTTGCAATAAATCGTTATTATCGACTTTTAAACTATTCGATGGTCGATAAACCACGTCTTCATCTTTGACTTTAAAAAAAGCGTATAAGTGATCGCGGTACTTACCAATACGGTGCTGAAAAGACAAGGTACCTTCTGCCAGATCAATATTGTCTGATAGCAAATTACTTTCATCATACGTCAATGCCAGTTCACTATTTCGCCAATCATTTAAACGGCCATCTAAGCGGATTGGGTCCACTATGGTATAAGCGTATAGGTCACGCCCTTGTTCAACATTAGGTAAAAAACTTGCCTGCTTATCAAATAATAAAGGTCTTTCGTGTAATGCGGTTGCAACCGCTCTTACCGTACCCGTTAGCGTTTTTTCTTGACCAATGCGCAGGTAAGACTCCATTTCCCAAACGTATTGATAGCCCAATAGCGGGATAGTAAAAAGAAAAACGGACAGCAGTAATAACTTGAGCCTAAGACCAAAGCGCAACACAGGTTTAGTCATAGTTTAAGCTTTCCACCGATAACCCATGCCATAAACGGTATCAATGCGATCAAAGGCGCTATCTAAAGCAACAAACTTCTTTCTGATCCGCTTTATATGCGAGGTGATCGTACTATCATCGACGTAAACCTTGGCATCTTCCATCAGCTGTTGACGATTTTTAACATGCCCAGGTGATTTGGCCAGTGAATATACCATCCAAAATTCAGTCACTGTCAGATCGACTAATTGTTCCTGCCAAAAAGCGGTAAGGCGAGATAAAGATAAGGTTAAATCACCACTTTTCTGGGTATCTTCAGTACTTTTTTGACTGTCGCTATTGACGATTTCTGTGCGTCGAAATAACGCAGCAATACGCGCAAGCATGTGCGGCATACTAATGTCTTTAGTAAGGTAATCATCGGCTCCCATACGCAAACCAGAAACCGTATCAAAATCATTATCGCGTGCGGTTAAAAATATAATCGGTAAGGTCCCCGACATTTGCCTGAGCGCTTGGCACAATAAAAAACCGCCATCAATCTCATCTTCTAAACCGATATCAATAATGGCAAGATCTGGGAGTGTTTGCTCAAATGCAGCCATCGCTTGTCTGCGATTTGTATATGCATCAACTTGATAACCTTGCTTGGTTAGCAAGTCAGTGTAATTTTCGCGAATAGCCTGCTCATCTTCAACAATGGCAATGGTTTTAACCATACTTTCTTTAAGTCCTTTCAGTTTCTACGTTACCAATATACCGAATTAAGCACTAGAAAAAAGGGCTAAGCGTGAATTGCCATAATTGATCATTTTTCCTCAATAATTGCGTCCCAATTACATGAAATTTGCTCGAAAAAAGCATGCTATTTGCGTTCAATAACCAACCAAAAAATCAAAACTCTTCTAAAATTAAATTTAAAGCCCCTTAGACATTTTTCCTTATGGATAGCGACAACTTTTTTTACAAGGAATTGCTCAATCAAATTACTGAACACATCTGCGTGATTGATGAGCAGGGAAATATCCTCTACACCAACCATGCTTGGGATAGCTTTGGTCGCGCCAATAATGCAGGCACTAAAAGTTGGTTAAACCTCAACTACTTCGATGCGTGTGAAAAGTCTATTGCTCAAGGTGATGAAGGCAGCAAAATCGCTTTAATTGGAATTAAAGAAGTGATCAAAGGCGAGCGTGCAGTTTTCTATTACGAATACCCTTGCCATTCTGATAATGAAAAACGCTGGTTCTTAATGACAGTGAAGCGCTTGGAGAATTCACTGCTGCCTAGGTGTTTTATTTCACATCAACAATTTCAGGCAGAAAGCGAGTTAAGGCTTTATCAAGAGCGCTTAGCACTGGCCACAGATGCAGGTAAAATTGGCGTTTGGGATCTCAATTTAGAAAGTAATGAACTATTTTGGGATAGCATGATGTACCAGGTTTACGGCATGGAACCTGAACAATTTGGTGGTATTTACCTTGCTTGGAAACAATGCTTGCACCCAGAAGATAGAGAACGGGCTGAGCAAGAGTTTTTAAATGCGCTAAACCACGGTAAAGCCTATGACTCAACGTTTAGGATCATTACACCAAAACATCAAATTAAACATATCGCAGCCAACGCCAGCCTAATAAAAGATGAGCACGGTATTCCGTGTCGTATGGTTGGTATTAACTATGACATCACTGAAAGTATTGAGCAAAAACACAAAATAGAAGCCGTTGCATATACGGATACCTTAACGAACTTGCCCAATCGCAATCGATTAATTGCCGATTTCAAATATCTCAATGACCAAAATAGCTATATCGGTTTATTGCTGCTCGATATCAAAAACTTCCGCGCACTCAATGACACTTACGGTCATGATTTTGGCGATGATATTCTAATCAAGCTGGCCTCGACTATCGCGCTTGCAGCCCCTAGGCAAGCGAAACTCTACCGTTTAGGGGGGGATGAATTTATCGTTCAACTCTTCGCCGATAAAACGGCAACACTTCAAACCCTATTGCCTCAATTATTTGAACAAATCAAAAACCAAATTAAGCAGTGCTTCTTTTTGAGCCTTCACGCAGGCATCGCCATTTTAAAAAATGAATCCTTGAGCTTTTCTGAAGCAATGCAAAAGGTCGACTTTGCGCTGAATGAATGTAAGAGCACCAATAAAATTGGTTGCACCATGTATAACGAGGAAATTAACCAAAAGTACAGCCGGGCGATTGCTATTACACAAGCGCTTAACTCTCCAACGTGTTTGAATGAGCTCAGTATCGAGTATCAAATTCAACACCACGAGACTTATCAAGCTGTTGGCGCGGAATGTTTATTGCGTTGGCATCACCCTGAGTTAGGCCCAATCTCACCTGCGGAATTTATCCCCATTGCAGAAAAAACCGGAGATATTATACAAATAGGTCACTGGGTAATAGAGCAAGCCTTTACAACATTGGCTAGCTGGAAAAACATGATTGATTTTGCCGAATACAGCTTAAGCATCAATATCAGCCCCAGGCAAATATACTCAGCCGATTTTTTTGACGAAGTCGAATCTCTACTCAAGCACTATCAAATTAACCCTAAGCTAGTGAAGTTTGAAATAACTGAAGGCGTGCTGTTGAAAAATACTCAGATGGCAATAGATGTTATCCAGCGTTTTCGGGAATTGGGAATTGAGTTTGCATTAGATGATTTTGGTACCGGGTTTTCTTCATTGTCTTATTTGAAAAAATTTCCAATCGATATTGTTAAAATCGATAAAAGCTTTGTCGACAATGTAATATCAGATACCACAGATCAAGCCGTTATTCGCTCGGTTGTTTCATTATGCCGAGGCTTAAACGTTAGCTTAATTACAGAAGGCATTGAAAACGAGCTCCAACATCAAAAAATTCGCGAGCTAGGTTGCAGCTTTTACCAAGGTTATTGGTTTGGTAAACCAATGAAGCTTCTCGATTTTGAGCAATTTGTATTAGAGCAACAAAATAAACCTAAACAAGCAAATAAGTACTAACCCCCATCAACTCTAGCTTCGATATTCCCTTTTTCCTCTTTCGTTATTAACAGTTCCCTCTCCTCAATTGTTGACCATTTTTATCACTAAACAGGTGTCATGACACAATTGCCCGATTTGGTCATTTTTGCTCGCCACATTGCCATTTTTCATCCCCGCTATAGCCAGAAAGCTTTTGTTTAATACAACTCGAATGCAACGCAAGTCGCAATACAAATGAGTAAATTAAACAGGAAACACATCATGAAAAAATTAACTTTATTAGCTACATTAACCATCGCATTAACTTCAGCACCCGCGCTAGCAACACCTGAGGTTGACTACAAAACACGTGAAGCAACCGGATTTGGTGTCGGTTTATTAGCCGGCGCGGCTCTGGGCGGCCCATTAGGTGCGGTAATCGGTGCGGGCTTTGGTGCCATGATGGGCAACCAAAGTGCCAGTGAAAAAGAGATTAATCAACTTGATGATGCATTACTGTTAAGCCAAAACCGCATCTCACAACTCAATCACGAAAAACAATTATTAGCCAGCAACTTAAATCAGCTGCAAAACGACTACCAACATTTAGACCAACAGCTCAGTACAGCAGAGCAAAATCTAACTCAAAACCATGCATTAAAAGATTTAAAACTAAATTTGCAGTTTAAATCAGGTTCGGCAGAGGTCTCTGAGTTATACCAAGCCCAACTTCAAAAAGTTGCGGCACTGATCAAACAAAACCAAGAAGTAAATATTGCATTATCGGGTTTTGCTGACCGTCATGGCAGTGATTCAGCGAACCAAGCCTTATCGGCTCAACGGGCCGAAGCGGTAAAACAAGTATTGATTGCTAACGGCGTCAATGAAAACAAAATTCAAACACAAGGTTTTGGCAGTAGCCAAGCACATATTGATACACCTAATTACCAGAAAGACTTTTTTGACCGCAGAGTTGAAATCACTTTGCAGCCACAACCTTTACTCACAGCAGCGACCAATGATTAACAACAACTAAAAGGAGGTTTAAACAAGCTGAGTTGCCCTTCCCTCAACTCAGCTTCCCATTTATATCAGACAAGGTTCAAGTTATGCGTTTTTCTATCGCAGGTTATGCAAATAAATTAGAGCAATTACTCAATGGGCTCGCCAAAAGTACAGGCTACTTGGCCAGTTTACATTTCAGTTATATTTTAAGTATCAGCACAGTTTGGGCATCAGAATACGGGGCCTTGCCCACCGTTGAGTTAAACAATGTACAAAGTGCCCAGTTACTTTTTACTCCTTCCCACCGCCAATCAAATAGCCATTATTATCAAGCACCTAATTTAGCTCAAACCATCAATATTGATATCAAAGGCATTTTGGCGACCAGCTCAATTGAACAAACCTTTATCAACTCAACCGGATTAACCCAAGATGCGATTTACGCGTTTCCATTACCGCATAATGCAGCGATTAATGGGTTTAAAATCCAAATCGGTAACCGAGAAATTGAAGGTATTGTTAAAGAGAAACAGCAGGCTAAAGCTATATTTGAGCAAGCAAAAGCAGAAGGTAAAAAGGCAGGGTTGTTAACTCAAGTTAGACCCAATTTATTCACTACTCGAATCAGCAATATCGAAGCAGGACAGAGCGTAAAAGTTCGCGTTAGCTTATTGCAAAAAACGAGCTATCAATACAACAAAAAAGATGAGCAGGGCCAATTTAGTTTGCACTTCCCACTGGCGTTTACCAAACGCTACCAAAGTTTAAGCCCGCTTAAGCTCGCGCCAGAATCAAGCGCACCAAAGCTCGATGAATTTTTAATATCTGATTGGTTTTCAATAGCTCAGTTTACAGACAAGCAAGACGTTACGCCCTTCGATTCCTCTATTAATAAAACCAAGACGCGTTTAACCGTCAACTTAGACGCAGGCACCCCACTATTGAATGTGACATCGCCTAACCACCCAGTACAACTGACCGAACAGGCTTACGGTAAATATCAGGTAAAACTCAAGCCCAGTAATGCACAAGATGACTTTGAACTTACTTGGCAATACCCAGCTTATCAGGTTCCTAAAATGTTAAATTTTACCCAGAACTATCAGGGAGAGCACTATGGTTTACTTATGCTACTACCCGCAGTTGCCGCCAAAGAAACAGCTCAGCAACCGAGGAATTTGACGTTTGTCCTCGATACTTCAGGCTCTATGCACGGCCAAGCGTTGGCACAAGCTAAACTCAGTTTTAAACAAGCCTTATCGAGTTTATCAGCCCAAGATAGCTTTCAAATTATTATCTTTAATAGCATTTCTGCTCAACTATTTAACAGCCCAGTTCTGGCCAATGATGCCAATAAGAAATTGGCTATAGCTCACATCAACAACCTAACGGCCGAAGGTGGTACTGAAATGGCCCCAGCGTTGGCACTGGCGTTTATGCAAGCCAATCACCACCAACAAAGCCAAAACTTAATTGAGCACAATAAAGTATTAAACCAAGTGGTATTTTTAACCGATGGCGCCATTAGCCATGAAGCGGCATTATTTAATCAGATCAAACAGCAATTAGCAGATAACCGCCTTTTTACTCTTGGGCTCGGACAAGCGCCTAATCGTTACTTTATGCAAAAGGCGGCTGAATTAGGAAGGGGCGACGCCCTTTACATCGCCAATGCGAATCAATTAGCTGAAAAGACTAACCGCTTGTTTGAAAAAATGAGTCAACCGCAATTAATCAATTTGCAGTTTCAATTTGGTCAAACGGATTTAAATACAGTCAACTTTGAACATTACCCAAATCCAATACCAGATACCTATGCAGGCTCTCCTATATCCCTAACATATAAATCTTCATCACCCGCAATCGATGGGCATTTAACAGGACAGCTAGCAATGGATAATCAGGCCAGTTGGCAATCTGAGAGCATCGACTTGTCACAGAATTACTCTGCATTATTTAATGAGGCGGTGCTCGACCCAAAGTCCGTCACTTCAAATTCTGAACACAGCAAACAAACACAGCAATCAATTCCCCTACTCGCTCAAATTTGGGCTCGCGATAAAATTGCTCAGTTACAAACCGATTTAGCCATTAGCAATCACCCACAAAATAGCGCGTTGTTGAAAAAACAGGTCATCGATTTAGCACTCAAGTATAAGTTATCGAGCCAATTCACCAGTTTTGTTGCTGTTGAAAAAGCCGAGATGACAGATAGTGCCCCCTCGACGATACAAGAAGCCAAGTTAAACCAGCAAATGATGGCTAAAACCGCATTGAAATGGCAATGGCAGTTACTGCTAACAGGCCTCGCGCTATTCACCCTGTTATTACTTGCCTGCATTTGGCAAACCAAGGAGTTAAACCGTGAAAACTAGCCACTACCTCAAATTAGCGTGTTTAGTACCTGTATTTTATGGTTTGTCTGTTTTGTATATGCCCGCTAAGGCCATTGCTGCGCAGTTTTTACTCGAGTGGAGCTGGCGACAAAATATGATGAGTGAACAAAAAGACCAAGCACCTTGGTTTTGGGCTGATACCACCCCCATTGCCAAGTTGAGCTATCAAAAACAGCAGGTCAGTTGGATAGTATTGGCGGGCTTAAATGACAGAAACTTAGCCTTTGGACCAAGTTGGCAACAAGACAGCGCTAAACCCAATCGCTTTGGTAATACCATCATTGCGGCCCACAACGACAGTCATTTTGCTGTGCTTGAAGAGGCCAAAATTGGTGACACGTTGACACTGCAAAATAACTCGGGATTGAGCTTGGACTACCAAATTGCAGAGATTGAAATTGTCGATGAAAACTATAATGGCTGGAATCAAGTTACAGATGATACCAGACTCACTTTATTTACTTGTTATCCATTTGAGCTTGCTGCACAAGATAACCAGCAACGTTTGATGATCACTGCCGTATTAATTTAAATGAATGAGGGGTAAAAATAAAAAACCGAGTCATCGGCTCGGTTTTTTATGATTGAATTTTCACTGACGCATTAAAATTTGAAACTTAAACCCGACTCCAGCTTCACTCTATCGTACTCATAAGCATTGATTTCAGCGGTATAGTCATAGTAGTTAGCATCTGCATACCAAGATACCGGCACGTCTTTTACACTAAAAGCATGTTGCTGGTATTTGGCCTGAACACGCCAACCTTCTGTACTTGGCGTCTCATCTTCAGTTTCAACATCGGTAAATAACTGACGCTGATAATCTAAATCGGCATAGCGTAAACCCAAGGTTAAACGAGTGTTTTTATCAAACTTGTGTAATAAACGCGTTGAAAAAACTTTCTCTTCGGTATCGTAATAACCGGAAGCATTATCGTTTCTTTGAATGTATTTAAATGATGTAGAAAGACTCGTTGCCTTGTTAAAACGGTAAAAAGATTTTACCCCTGCTCCCTGATAGTCATAGCTAAGCACTTTGCCCGGTATATTTTTACCTAACGCATCTTTAGCTAAACGTTCATCGTGAGAGCGTTTAGTCAGCTCAATATTAGGGGTAATGGAGAAGTTTTTATTAAATCTATGACGCCATTCAAATTTAAGTTTTGCTTGCTCGTAATCTAAATTACTCAAACCTAAATCAGTGTAACCCTCGTAAGCTTGAAAGCGATAATCGAAACTGGCTTTAAAACGGTTATTTTTATCCAGTCGGTAAGTCAAATCGATTTCAGGCGTCCAACGCTGGTAATCATAACGATCAGATGCATTATTCCCTTTGTAAAAATATTCCTGACCAGAGAAACGACTAACAAACGTTTTATCGAAGTATTTATGAGCAAGTGACGTCGTCAGCGTTGCTTTGTTATCAAGCAATCGAGTTTTGTAACCGGCTTCAATATGTGTTGATAGCGTATCAGCATTGCTGTCATCAGCATAAACACTGCTATCTAGCCTCGCATCTGTATACCAGTTTTTATTGAAATCATGTTTGATCCTGACTTTATTGCGCCAGTATGTATCAGATTCAGGTTTAAAGGCTTCGTTAAGTCGGTAAGGGTTATCGTCATAACCTAAACCTGAACTGATGTGAACATCGGTTGCCATGGCGGGGGTTGCTACTGCCATCGCAAGGGCCGCTGCGCTTAAAGATGTTGATAAATGGCTTACTGACTTAGCGCGTTTCGCTAACTGCGTCTTTTTGCTCATTTTATTTCTCTCTTGATTAGTTAAAGTTAATTCTAAATTAAAAAAAATCGGGTACTAGCTCGCATCAATAATTTTTTGTAATTGCTTAATGCGACGTTTAATCAATGGGCTACTTTGCATATCGTTTTTCAGCGAACTAATAAATGCCAGTGCAGCATGGTGTTGCTCAAATGTGTTTAACGTATCGATTTTGAACAATACAAACTGACTGTTGCCAGGGTCTAACTGAATCGCTTGGTTAATGGCACCTATCGCCAGCTCGAATTCTTGTTCCTGAACAAATTGCTGAGCTTTGAGTAATTGGCTTTCCGCTTGATACACATTTTCTGTCGCTAGTTGTGACAATAACGACTTTTGCTCTGCTGTCTTAGTTAGGGACAATAATTGACGTTGGGCGCGATAAAACCAGTCACTGCTGAGCTTGATTTGATTAAATAATTGGCTCGCTTTTAATTGTTCTGCTTGCTCTTTGGCCAATAAAGCCGTGGCATATTTAGCTTCATCACCCTGAATTTTAAATGCTTTAAAGTTCACTTCTCTTTGGTTTAGCATGGCGTTGATATGCTGAGCCATTAAGCGCTCATTTTTACTATTAGCCTGACTGGCCAACCACTTCCATTGCTCACTGGCCAGGCTCTTATCGGCTTGCTCTAAATAGGCCCAAGCTAAAATACGATGAATATCTTCATCTTTACTGGCCAATGCTAATGCTTGCTTGGCATAGTTAATGGCAGCATTAAAATTAAGTTTCATCAGTTGATACTCGGCTTGGTGCTTTAGTGCTTTTACATAACCTGGCTTGAGCGCAATCGCCCGCTCAAAGGTTTTGCTAACCATGGCGTAATCGCGATCAAGTTTGACTTTCACCAGTGCCAGCTTTAACCAAGTCGCCGCATGGTTTGGTCGGTATTCCAATGAATGGGCAAAGGCTTTTGCGGCTTTTTCCAATTTATTCTGGCGCTGTAAACTAGTTGCTAATGCCGATAACGCTTTTGCTTTTTTACTACTTGGCGCAATCGCAACCGCTTTTTTCAGTGTTCGTTGTGCTTCTTTGTAGCGCTTTGCTTTGTTCAGTAATAAACCTAGATTAATCGCAGCTGCGGTATGACTATCGTTGTGAACTAATAAAGTGCGATAGGCTTCAATAGCTAGCTCTTGTTGCTTCGTTCGAGCAAGTGAAATGGCGTAACTAAACTGTTGTTGCCAAGCCAAACGCTGCGATTCTGTCAGCTGATTCAGTACCTTAATCACCACTTGATAAGACGACTGAGCCATTAACTGCGTAATTAACGCATCCACTAAAGCCTGCTTTTGCAGCTCAGTTGCCGTTTCAAAGACAGATTGCTGTAATAAATCAAACCCTTGCTGGTGACGCTCAAGTGCTCGGTCAATCATCGTTTGCTCAAGTGGGCTATCTGCCACTAAAGGTTTAATTTCGGATTGCTCCATTACCTCATCATTTAGCTGCTCTATTGCGATGTGTTTATCGCTATCGGTCGATAAGCTAAATAAACTATCTGCAGCAATGACAACCGACAGTAATGCGATAAAGCCAAAAGCAAAGGCCAGTGTTTTGATTACTTGCATGGTGACGCTCCTTTATGCCAATTTAGCTTGCGCTGTGCTGAACGCGGTATCGGCTGGTTCCGATGGTTGAAACTGGGCCATCAATCCTGATTTGTTGATGTTTTGAATTTCTAAACCCGGTCGACCATTTAGCTCCAATACCAAAGGACCAAGGTACTCATCTAAACAAATATCTACCCCCATATAACCTAGCCCTAATGCCTCAGAGCAAGCTTGACTCATCTCGACAATTTTCGACCAAAATGGCAGTACAACACCGGTTACTTGTGCATTTGAATCGGGGTGATGTGTAATCACTTGCCCTTGGCACAGACATCGCTCAATTTCCCCAGTTTTAAGGTTAATAGCGGCACCAAGTGCGCCTTGGTGTAAGTTCGCTTTACCTGAAGAGCCCAACGTTGGGATACGCAGCATGGCACTGACCACTTGCTTTTTAATCACCACCACCCGAATGTCGCACAAACCATAAGGCGCAATATTATTAAGTGACAAGTGTTGATGGATTAATGGCTCGATGTAAGCCGTATCGGATTTCTCAAGTTGAGAGTATTTACCGCCAATGGTGTCTTTGATTAGCTTAGTAATTTCAGCTTTTGAAACCGTCTTGCCATTGGCACTGACAAAACCATCCGCTGATTTATCTCGAATGACTAAAATGCCCTTACCTTGGCTACCGGCATTGGGTTTGATAACAAACTCTCTATGCGTATTAAGGTGCTGTTCAAGTTCAGTTAAGTCATTCGTGTTGTTAAATGCGGCAATCGTACTTGGCACAGGTATATTGTGTTTTTGTAGCAGTGCTTTTGTCGCCAATTTGTCAGCGGCAGTTAACAAGTCTTCGCGAGAATTTAAACTCGCTACAAAATCGCGATTGCGTTTATTAATACCAACAACTGCACCGTCATTTTGCTCTGTCGTATTTTGTAAAACCTGTTTAAAACGGACAAGCTCGGTCAATCTCAGCCCTGTCCAGCGCCCCATGTAAACCTGTGCGGCTAACACTAATAAGTAGGCTTCGGGGTACAAAACAAAAATGCCCTGTAGCGTTGCCGAACTAATGCACAGATAACAAAGTATTATACTCACCGCTGAGCCTGCCATCGTTTGTGATAGTTCCATCCAGCTTCTTTGTTCAACCAAGCTATATAATTTATCGGCGATAAAGGTGATGATGATCACCGGAAAAAGCGATAACAAACCTATCTCTATCGTGCTGAATTGGTCCAGTAATAGCAGCAGTGAAAAAGTGGCCGCATTTACCAATGTAATAATGGCGGCTAAACGAGGAATTTTAAGTAGGTTTAATCCGTGCAATGCAATCTGCCCAATAAAAGCAATCACCACTATCATCACAAACCCCATTAACCCGACTGTTAGGCCAACAAATGCACAGGCAGAGCCCACCAACATAGGCATAAAAATACCAAAGCTTTTTAAGCCAAATAAATTGCGAAACACGGTAATAAGCAGTGCACAAAAAGGCAGAACTAAAAAGACGGCAGCTGTTTGTGCAGGTAAATGTAGCTCTTGTAGTAAACGTGCAATATCAAAACGTGTATCATCGACTTGTGATGTTTGATACAAAGCTGGAGAAATTAAGTTTTTGTTGATGGTAAATTGATAATCAAAATCAATATTTGCAGTGTGAGTAAATAAGCTCTTATCTCCGCGATACAGTTCTAAATAGTGTGCTGGTAATTGCGCAAAATAATGGTTCGTTGGATCAAAAGGTATCCATTGATTTTCGATATTCACTTCAAGCCATTGATGCGATGTTTTTTTACTGCCTTCATTCAATACCAAGCCACCGACTAATCGGGCTGGAATACCGTTATGTCGGGCTAAAGCAACAAATAAACGGCTTTTACCATTACAACTTGCTGCCCCCAAGCGCAAAGCCGTTAAAGCGTCAGTCGTACCTTTAAACGGAATCGACTCGATATCAGCGGTATACTGGTAAATAGCCTCTAATACTTTCACCACATTGTTGTTGTCATCAGGTTGGATCTGTTGCCATAAAGCAGCAATTTCAGGGTGTCCGACTTGAATATGCTCAGAAGCTTGCAAATAATTTTGCCATTTTTGCTGGTCGATATCGGTCACTTCAAGGGAATCCGATAAGCTGAATTGATAACCAGAGGTTTGAATTTGAGCTTTGTAGTCAATCGAATCTGATGCCGCTGTACCAGACCACCTAGAAACAAGACCGTTATAAGATGGGAATAAGCTCTGCGCCAAGTAATTTGACTGGCTGGTATCGGTTAAAACCTGCTGCCTTTCATTGCTATGTGGCACAAAAGTGCTGATATTGACGTCTTTATCAGCACTATTAAATTGCATCCGTAAGGCCAGTTGATAACTTTGCACAGGTTTGAGTAACGTTGCGCTTTGCTCACGTGCTTGCTGAAAATAGCTAAAAATAGCAATGGCGGTAAATACTAATAAGAGTTCAAACCTGAACAGCCAACTGAACTTTTGCTTCCACATCTTTTTTATCTCTCCACTTGGGTATGGAGCAACTATAGAAAGCTAAGCGCTGAAAGTATGTTGGACTATTGTTGGAAAAGAGTAGGTTTCTCCACAACAAAACCTTGCTGAAAAGTGCAGGCATTCGCCTAGCTAATAAAAGCTGTGTACACTAAAAATGTAAATTCACTCATCATTCAAGGCTTTAGTTTCCCATCATGTTTGGCAAAATTTATTCTGGCATTTTTGTTTCAATCTTTCTTGCCGCCGCTTTGTGTATCAGCTTGTATTGGTTTGATAACCATCAAAGAAAACAAGCCTATCAATTTAATGCACTTTCGGGTGTGGCCTACTTGATCAGTGACACAATAACGAGACAAAAAAGCCAGAACCTATCAAACAATCAAAAACAAAGGTATCTGGATATCGTCTCTAAATTGATTGGTGCACAAATTAGTGTTTATCACGACCAATCACTGCTACCTTTAGAACACAAACGTCCCGTACTGTTGGCCGAAAAACAAGACAGACCGTTTACAATTTTACCGACAGCGCGCGGCAAGATAAGTGTTTGGTTACCGACATTTGAGCAAGGTTATATCAACTTCACTTTCAAACAAATCAACGAACAAATCTTCCGTGGCCACCTGTTGTTACTCAGTGCTGAATTACAAAGAAATGATAAAGAGGTCAGTTTGTCGGATATTCAGCACTACAGCTACCATCCCCTATCCATCTTACACAAAAACAAGCTCAACCTGGATACCCAACAAAAATCACGCCTTAGCCGTAAAAGTGTGGTAGTGGACTATCACAGTCAAGATGCCAGCCGCTTCAACCTTTTTGAAAACTTAGGCGATGATAAAGTCTTAAAAATGGGCCCGGTACAAGGCTATAAAACATTGCCAAGTGACTTGGTTATCAAGCTTATTGTACTAGCCGTAGTGGTGATAGTTTTAGTATCGAGCTTTTTGGTATATCGATTACAGCTCAAATTCAGTGCCATCAAAACCATGCTCGATGAATTTGGCAAGGGTGATTTAACTTCGCGTATTAACCTTGCAGGCCGTGACATGTTAGATAAGTTAGCCGCGAGTATTAACAATATGGCCGAGCAAATCCAATCGTTGCTACAAAGCCAAAGAGCCGTGATGCAAGCCGTCTCTCATGAGTTAAGAACCCCACTAGCCCGTATCCGTTTTCGCCTTGAGCTGCTTGATGAAGCAGAATCAGTTAATGATGTTAACCAAAGTACTGGGGCAATTCGCAACGATGTATCTCAATTAGAAAGCTTAATTGAAGAAGTCATTACCCATAATAAACTTAATCACGCACAAGCCTTTGAATTAACCACAACTGAAATAACGCCCATTATCGAGCAAGAAGTTGAAAACCTCGCCGTATTGTATCCGGGGTTGAGTTTCAATTTGGACAACCAGTCAACACAACCGATCCCCGTTAATTTAGATGCATTTAAACGTATGTTAGCTAACTTGATCAGCAATGCCTGTAAACATGCTAAAAGCCAAGTGCATATCACCTGTAAGCAAACACTCACATCGACTGAGTTGATATTCGAGGACGATGGCGCAGGTATTATGCCTGATGAATATAAAAAAATATTTGATGCGTTTTACCGAGTAGACTCGAGCCGCAATAAAAAAACAGGTGGTTATGGTTTGGGTTTAGCCATTGTAAAACGCATCGTTGATTTACATCAGGCAACAATCAAAGTAGCCAGAAGCCAATCATTAGGTGGGGCCAAATTTAGCGTTAAATTTACTCAAACTGAGCTAAAAACAGCGCAAAACGAGCAGTAATTGGTATGGCTACAAAACTCCAACAAAAGTCATACAAAACGAAACTTACCCCTATCAGTTTATTGTTAGCGGCGGTGTTTTTACCTGTGGCTCAAGTTCATGCCAATGCAGATATATCAATCTCTAGGTTGGAAGATGAGTCATCGTTGTTTAACGAGCTAGTCGTTATTTTAAATGCCCCATTAAGTACTGATGTTATTTTGCCAAAGCAGCCCGAAGACAAACAACCTGTTCAAGCAATCAAAGACCTTGATACCTTGCCACCAGAGTTAGAGCCTAGCTTGTTAAAAGAGCTACTTAATTTACAAAACAATCCTCAGTTACAACCTCTGGAAATAGAAAAACCATCAACAATACCAACTAATTTAACTGCACCAAGTGCAATAACCGACGTTATCGTTAAGCCCTTACAAGCTTCGCCTATCTTAGAACAATTGGAAAAGCTAAAAGAAGAAAACCTTCCCCTAGAGTACAGCGAATTGGAGTTAGAGCATAGCGAACAGGAATTAGAACAGAGCGAGCTAGAGTTAGAAGAGCAATTACTTATCGAAGATGAAGAAAGCTTCGAAGATGAGCAAATTGAACTAGAGCTTGAAGACGAAGGTGAGCCGGAAGAAGAAGAAGCGCTAGAAGACGAAGAAGAACTCGAAGACGAAGAAGAGCTTGAAGACGAAGAAGAACTCGAAGACGAAGAAGAGCTTGAAGACGAAGAAGAGCTTGAAGACGAAGAAGAGCTTGAAGACGAAGAAGAGCTTGAAGAAGAAGCAGAGCTCGAAGACGAAGAAGAGCTTGAAGAAGAAGCAGAGCTCGAAGACGAAGAAGAGCTTGAAGACGAAGAAGAGCTTGAAGAAGAAGCAGAGCTCGAAGACGAAGAAGAGCTCGAAGAGGAAGAAGAGCTTGAAGACGAAGAAGAGCTTGAAGAGGAAGAAGATGAGGCGGAAGAAGAGGAAGAAGAGCTTGAAGAGGAGGAAGAAGAGCTCGAAGAGGAAGAAGAGCTTGAAGACGAAGAAGAGCTTGAAGACGAAGAAGAGCTTGAAGAAGAAGCAGAGCTTGAAGAGGAAGAAGAGCTAGAAGAGCTAGAAGAGGAAGAAGAACTCGAAGAGGAAGAAGAACTCGAAGAGGAAGAAGATGAGGCGGAAGAAGAGCTAGAAGAGGAAGAAGAACTCGAAGAGGAAGAAGATGAAGAGGAGGAAGAACTCGAAGAGGAAGAAGAGCTTGAAGAGGAGCTTGAAGAGGAAGAAGGTGAGGCGAAAGAAGAGCTTGAAGAGGAAGAGCTAGAAGACGAAGAAGATGAGGATGAAGAATGAGTGAAAATAGCAGCCCAGAGAATGCACGTATTTTAATTATCGAAGATGATATTGAGCTCGCCGATTTAATCGCGACGTATTTATCTAACAAGCAATTTACCGTCGATGTTATCAATGAAGGGATCAGTGCCGTTGATAGAATTGTTAATGAACAGCCTGATTTAGTAATCTTAGATCTGATGTTACCCGGTAAAGATGGCATCAGTATTTGTCGAGAAGCTAGGTATTCCTATCTAGGTGCTATTTTAATTCTAACGGCATCTGAAGATGACATTGATCAAATTTTAGGGTTAGAAATCGGCGCCGATGATTTTGTCCAAAAACCGGTTGAACCTAGGGTTTTACTGGCTAGAGTAAGAGCATTATTAAGACGATTTGAACAAGTTAAGTCATTACAAAGCCAACAAAGTAGCAAAGCTGAAGTACTGAAATTTGGCCAACTGAGCATTAACTTATCAGCCAGAACCGTTAAATTAGCCAATGTAAATATCGAACTCACCTCACCAGAATTCGACGTACTGACCGAACTTGCCAAAGATGCGGGTACAACATTATCGCGTGATGAGCTCTTTAAACGGTTAAAAAACCTGAATTACGACGGACAAAACCGATTTATCGATATTACCATCTCGCAGATCAGAAAGAAGCTGGGTGAAGATGCAGAGCTATATTTGAAAACGGTTCGTGGTCAAGGCTATTTATTTGTCGTCAATGACTAGCTAGAGCCGACTTTTCTTTCACTATCACCTTAAACATGGTTTGGTAGAAAAAACTGGTTTTTATTATATTTCAGCTACACTTAATTCACTGAAATATAGGAACTTTTAATTTCTACCAAGCATGCTAAAAATAACTCACTGGCTCCGCTTCTTTTTCCTTTTCTTTTACTTTGCTTATTGCCAAGCCAGTGAAAACGAAGCGCAATTAAATGCATGGTATCAACAGCACCCAACCATCACGGTCAGCGTCACCAAAGATACACCTCCTTATGACTTTGTTGATGCACAAAATAACCCCACAGGACTTGGAAAAGACATCTACCAACTCATTGATGATGTACTGCCTAGCACCATCAATTTTGCTGCGGGAAAAAGCTGGAGTGAAAACGTTAATGACAGTAAGCATGGCAAAATAGACGTATTGAGTTACTGCGCAAGATTGCCCGGTAGAGATCAAGATTACGCAATTAGCCAACCTGTTTTAACCCTCAGTCAAGGGGTAGTAACCCGCAATGATAACCCAGAGTATCTGGCCAGCAGAACATGGAAAGAAGGCTTAAAGCTTGCCGCCCCTGAAGGTTTCTCCATTGTTTATGAATTAAAAGCCAGTTTTCCAGACGCTCAACTCATTGAAGTTAAAAATGATGAGGCGGGTTTACTGGCTGTCTTACAAGGTAAGGTCGATGCCTTTGTCAGTTACAGCAGCTCAATTATTTATTGGATCAATAAACATAAAATCAAAAGCTTAAACTTTCGCGAAACACATTTTAAATCAGCTACCACATTGAGATTTTGCGTCAACAAAGACAAACCCGAAATAGCGCAAATGCTTAACTATGCCTTAGACAAAATCGATCATCAAAAGATGAATCAGTTATTTGATAAATGGCAGCCCAGAATAAAACAAAGTACCCAGGCTCACCCAATTAAAGAATCAGATGTAATCAAGTACTTACTACCCGCCTTTGCCTGTATTTTTATCCTACTAATTGGCTTTGCATTTTATTTTTATCGCCAAAAACAAATTGCCAATTTATTTGGTTCACAACGTTTTAACTACAGTTTTGGCGCCACTATGTGCCTAATTTTTTCAATCTTTACCCTCGCCGCTTATTTGACCCTAAAAGAACACAAAACCAATTTATATGACAACTATGTCGAGAATATGCGACTAGCACTCGATACCAGTATGCAATTGATTAACGAGTGGCAAGGCGGTCAAATTGAAACCACTAAATCAATTGCAGATGAGCCTGAGATAAAACAATGGGTAACGGCATTACTTAATCAACATCCTCAAGCACTTGATAAATTGAGGAGTCTGATAGCACAGCGAATTAATCTAACGCAAAGCACTGGCTTTTTTGTCATCGATACACAGGGCGTGAGTATTGCTTCGGCGAGAGACTCCAATATTGGTACGCTCAACCTTGTTAAATTGACGCTACCACAGCTTTTTGCTCAAGTATTAGATGGTGAAACGTTAATTACCCCTCCTATTGTGTCTGATGTTTATTTTGATCAAACGGCCCAGACCAAGCCGCCTACTATGTTTAGTTTATCTCCAATTCGAAATGAACTCGGTCAAATCATTGCTGTATTAGCCCTGAGAATTGATCCATTAGAACGCTTTAGCGCCTTGTTTAAAACCGTCCACTTCAATCACACGGGCGAAGTATTTGCCGTCAAATTAGATGGCGATTTTGCTTCTGAGTCTAGGTTTCACGGCCAAATGTTAGAGTCGGGACAAATTAAAGCTGATCATTCAACACTCAATTTAAGTATTAAAGGCTCAGAGCTTGCCCCTTTACTCGCCACGATGAAATCAGGCAGTCAGCTCACTAGCTATCGTGATTATCGTGGCAAGCAAGTCATTGGCCTTTGGTCTTGGTTTGACACTTTAAGGCTTACTTTAGTGGCCCAAATTGAAGAGCAAGAAATTTTAAATGAATACAGCCAGCTAGAATTTATTTTAATCGCCACAATTGCTGCAGCCATTTCACTGGTCACCATTATTTCTGCGTTTTTAATGTTTGTTGGCAAAAATGCATTTCAGTTGATGGAAAGCTCTAAAGCCGAGTTAGAACAAAAAGTCGCTAGCCGAACTAATGAATTAGCGTCAAAGCAAGTGGAATTAGAGAGAAGTGAACTAGATAATAGATTAATGCTAGGCGCCGTTGCCGATGCCATTGTGGGCCTTAATGCCGATGCCAGCTGTAAATACATTAATCCAGTCGCGGCTCAGTTATTAAAACAAAGCCAAAACCAAGTATTAGGCTTGCCTCTAGCGTCATTATTTAGCATGACCAATGAAAATGAAGGCGCGGTGTTTGAGCAATTAAGTCAGCAAACCAAGCCCTTATCTGAACAAGAAACGAATATCACCTTAGCGGATGGCTCGACTATAGATGTTGAAATCAGTGCTCAACCGATACGGTTTAATCAACAAAACGTCGGTAGTGTGATCATTTTAAGGGATATTAGCCAAAGGCTCGCTGCAACCAATATGTTACTTGAAGCGAAGCAAATGGCCGATGAAGCTAATCAGGCCAAGTCTGACTTTTTAGCTAACATGAGTCATGAAATTCGCACACCGATGAATGCCATTATCGGCATGTCACAATTGGCCGAAGAAACGGCCAAAGACAAATCAACACTTAACTACATTCAGAAAGTACATCGCGCGGCAAAATCACTATTAGGTATTCTCAATGACATTCTCGATTTCTCTAAAATTGAAGCGGGTAAGTTAGAAATAGAAGCCACACAGCTTAATATCAGACAAGTATTATCAAATATTGATGAGATGTTTAAGCACAAGATAGAGCAAAAGCAACTCACCTTCTTAATCGAATTAGATCAACAAGTGCCAAATGATTTAGTAGGCGACCCGTTAAGGCTGTCACAAGTTTTAATTAATTTAACCAGTAATGCGATTAAATTTACCGAACAGGGGAAAATTACTTTAACGATTCAATCCATTGAACAAGATGAGCAACAAGCTTTACTGCATTTTTCGGTTAAAGACACCGGCATAGGACTATCTAAAGCGCAGCAAGCAAAATTATTTCAATCCTTCAGTCAGGCAGATAGTTCTACTACCCGCAAATACGGTGGTACAGGACTGGGACTGACCATTTGTAAGAACTTAATCAATTTAATGTCAGGTGAAATAGCAGTAGAAAGTGAGCCTGATAAGGGGAGCAACTTTCACTTTAAAATTCGCTTTAAGCGCGACCAGCAAGCGCTAATTCAACCAAACGCTATCACACAACAAAAATCAGGTGACTTAAATGGCGCTAGTGTTTTACTTGTTGAAGATAACGATCTTAATCAAGAATTAGCCAGTGCATTATTAACTCAAGAAGGCGCTCAAGTGGCACTCGCTGAAAATGGACAACAAGCAGTCGAACAGGTGCAAGCGCAAGATTTTGATTTAGTGTTAATGGACTTGCAAATGCCGGTTATGGACGGTTTCACAGCCACGAAAAAAATCAGACAAACACATCCTGACTTACCGATTATTGCCATGACAGCCAATGCAATGTCAGGTTCTAAAGATGACGTGCTTGATGCAGGCATGAACGACTATATAGCCAAGCCCATAGAGCCTCAAACTATGTTTAACACCATAGAGAAATGGCTAGAAAATGAGGAGCAAAGCACCTTACAACCAATAAAAGAGGACACAGTTAAGGGTAATCAGTTAGCGCTCAACGACTTCCCTTGGCAACATGTCATGGTTGATAAAGGTCTTGCAACCTGTAATCAAGATCAAACACTGTACTTACGGTTAATAAGCAAATTTGCCGAGCAGCAAATCTCGTTTGCCGAGCAATATACTCAAGCTAGCGGCGAATCTGAGCAAACCGCTAATCGTATTGCTCATACACTAAAAGGTAATGCAGGAAATATAGGTGCAGTGCATTTATTCGATAAAGCTAAAGCACTAGAGCACGCTAATAAAGATCAGCAACTGCAAGCACTTATCGATACCAAATTTGAGCTTGCAAATGTTATAGAAGAAATTAACCGATATTTAGCACAGAACACTCAACTATCAGCGCCAGCTGAAACACCAATAGAGCAGCAACAAGTGATTGAGAAACTACTGGAGCTTTCTCGCTTAATTGATGACTTTGATGCTGAGGCCATTCACTTAACAGAACAATTAATGGCTTATCAATTACCATTGTCATACCAGTCTCGCATTCAAGCGATAGCGGATGCCTTAGATAACTATGATTTTGATAAAGCCGCTGACATTAATAAAACGCTAATCAATGATTTAGATAACTAAACCGGAAAAAGTAGCTAATTAAGTTCGACGTTAACGCCAATATTGAAGGTAGAATACGATTCAGGTTCTCCTTTTATTGGCAAATTATTCAGGCCTTTTACACGATGAATTCCCTCTAAAATAAGTCAGACTTCCAAGCTAACAAGCCCTTTCAGCAGAGTGACCAATAGTCATATATATCATTTTATGTGAAAACATGTGAAAACACTCAGTGTGAAAAAACAACTAAAACACTGTTTTTTAACAATTTATTCACCTTCCACCTGAAAGCTTCTGATACTTATTCGCCGCCTCTTTGCGAGGTGAATGATTTCCAATAGATTATTTCTTGAGCACTTGCCTGGGTCTAACCCAAAACAGACCTAGGTATTCGTTTAAAACTACAGAATAACAATCAGGCTACAACAATGAAGAAAATAATTGCTTTGATATTGCTGTCCTTCTCTTCCTTTTCTATGGCAGAGAGTTATAACCAATTGAATGAATTGATGAACCAATGGTTGCAACTGGAAAGCCAAAAAGGTCGGTTACAACAAGAGTGGCAAGCAAGAAACGAATACTTAAAACAAAAACAGCAGCTTTTAACATTAGAAAAGAATGAACTTTCTAGCTTGTTAAAAAAAGCGGATGAAAACAAAAACCAAGTTGATGAAAAGCGTTTAGCGTTAACCAATAAGCAGCAAAACTTGGAAAACCAACAAGCCATTTTAGATGAGCAATTAGTTCAAGCAATTGAATTTATTGCGGTCGTACAACCTAGATTACCCCCTCCTTTACAAGATGAATGGCAGGACAAAGCCAGCTTATTACATTCAGAAACAGCAACAAGCAGTGAAAAGCTCGAGCGTTTGTTGGTTTTACTCAAATCAGCAGATGAGTTCAATCAACGTGTTGCCATCAACCAAAGCATGATGACGATTGAACACCAAGGCCAAGAAAAAACCATCTTAGTTGACCAAATTTATCTAGGTCTAACCCACGCTTGGTATATCAGTGAAGATAACAGTCATTTCGGATACGGCCGCAGCGAGCAACTCGGCTGGAAATGGTGGCACGGCGATAACACAAAAGCCGTTTTGAACTCGCCCTTGCAACCAGAAGATATCGCTAATGTGAGAAAAATTTTAGCCCAACCTACATTGGCTAAATATGTGCAGTTACCACTTGCTTTAACAACGACATCAGAGGAGCTTTAAAATGAAATCCGTTAAATTTATCGCAGCCTCATTGTTATTAATGGCAATGCAACCTGCTCAGGCAAACACCAATACTGACACGTTAAAACAGCGCATTATCGATACGAGAACTGAATTAACGGCTTTGGAAAAAAGTCTGAATAATAAGAGTTTAAAACAGAGCCAGCAGACGGAAAGCCTGTTAAAAGAAGTGGCTAGCTTAAGAAAAAAAGCCGCTTCACAACAACGTGTCGCTGATGAACAGATGTTGAGTTTAAATCAATTAAGCGATCGAGTAGAAGCATGGGCCGCTCAAGTTAACTACCAGCAGCAAGTGTTAGAAAGTTACTTCAACAATACGGGTATCAGCACTAAACGCAGTGATGAAGGCAACTTAATTGTCGATCAGTACACCTTAATCAAAGTTCAGGCCCATTTAAAAAGTGCGCTTGCCCCGAGCTGGCAAAAAACACCTGTGGTTATCAATAATGGGGTGATTAAAGAATTAGATGTTCTACCTTTGGGGCCAGTCAAAATTGCTTATGACAAAGCAAGTCAATCTGGTGGTTTATTAAGAGATACCATTAACAACGCTTACCCAAGTATTCAACAACAAGCCTATCAAGCGAATAACATGAATATGTTGCAAGACCTATTCAATACCGGGCAAGCACTACTGAGCTTTGACCCTACGCTAGGCAATGCCAGTAAAATACAAAAACAAGACAAAGGTATACTCCAGCACATTGAAAAAGGCGGTGTTTGGGCTTTACCTATTTTGTTCTTCGGTACTTTATCGCTGATCGTCTCTTTAATTAAAGCCGCTCAACTACTTCGCTTACCTAAAATAGACATCAATTTATCGCAACGCTTAAATCAAATCACATCAAGCTCAATGCCTGACAAAGAAGCCAAGCTTGCCGCAGTCACAGAAACGCTTAGTGGTCCGCAAAAACAACTGGTGAATATTGCGATTGAAACGCCTATTTCTCAGCACAGAGATGATTTACTCGTGGCATATCTGATGGAATATCGCCACAAAGTAGAACGCTTCTTAGGCGCCATTGCAACAAGTGCAGCCATTGCTCCGCTATTGGGTTTACTGGGCACAGTGTCTGGCATGATCAGCACATTTATGATGATGAATACCTTTGGTACAGGTGATGCTGCTACTGTATCTGGTGGTATTTCTGAAGCCCTCATTACCACAGAGCTTGGGTTAATTGTTGCTATCCCGTCATTGATTGTCAGTGCCTTGTTAAGCCGCAGAAGTAAGAGCTACAACGCTAAGCTTGAAACCAATGCTATTCGCTTAAGTAAAGTTGAATTCGCTTAAGGGGGATATATGGAAATCTTAGCCAAATATTTATTCCTTCTTAACAACTTAGTGATCTGGGCCATCTTAGCCGTCGCGTTTTTTTGCTACGCCAAACTGCTCGATTTATGCCTATTTTCAGGCCGTAATCAGCAATGGTCACAACGTTGTATTTACTGGCAATCAGCATTGAAAAGCATGCTCTCTTCACTGCCTTTACTTGGCCTACTTGGCACAATCAGCGGCCTATTATCGACCTTCTTCCAAATGTCGGTGAACAACGGTTTTGATATGCAAGAGGTAATCAGTGGCGGCATCGCTGAAGCCATGTTTACCACTCAACTGGGGTTAGTGTTAACCGTACCCGGCTTGCTATTGCTGACTTGGTTAACGTCTGCTCACAAAAGCTGGCAGGTGGTTGCACAATGAAATCATTTATCGAATCAAAAATAGAAGAGAGTAAATCTCAGGAATTGGACTTAGCACCTTTATTAGATGTGGTATTTATCCTGTTGATTTTCTTTATCGTCACAACTGTCTTTGTCAAAGAAACAGGTGTTGATATTGATAAGCCAACGGCTGTCTCAACCAAGCAACTTAAACGCTCGGTTTTGATGTTGGCGATCACTCAAAATGGCAACGTGGTCTATGCAGGCACCAACATAGGAATCAAAGGGGTCCGAGCTACTTTATCGCAAGCTACCCGCAATGCAGATAAACCACTGGTGATCCAAGCTGATAAAAAAGTGCCAACAGAGCTACTAGTTAAAGTTATCGATCAGGCCAAATTAGCTGGTATCGACAACATTAGCATTGCGACGTTAGCCAAATAGCGAGAAGCCATTATGAGTCATACACGCAATATCATGGTATCGACATTGCCTTGGCTGATCAGTTCAGGGCTAGTGGCAGGTTTAAGCCTCGGCATCATTCTTTTACAGAAAAAGCCTGAAGCCCCCGAAGAGAAAGTCACGATCAGAAAGGTCGATGTCGCGTTACCCGTACCACCACCGCCTCCTCCACCTCAAGTGGAAGAGCAGCAAGAGTCGAGTGATGCTTCTGAAGCAAGTATCGACTTGGTAGGTTTGGGTGGCGGGCCAACACTTAATTATTCAAAAACGCCAAAAATGGATACCCCTCAGGTTGAAGATATTAAGTTGCCCGAATTCAAAATGGATGCATTAGCAATCCAAGAATCAATGCAGCTCAATATGCCACTGTTTGAGGTAAAAACATTAGACCAAGTGCCTAAAGTGGTATCACAGCAGTACTTCCCTCCTCCGAGGAAAATAAAGAAAAAAGGGATCAGACGGGTCGAAACCTCTGTCGAGTTGATTATTGACTTACAAGGCAAGCCATACGTCAAACGCATTATTAATCCCGTTTACCCGGAGATGATAGAGGTGATCAGAAAGTGGGTTGCTTCAGCGCGCTTCACTATTCCTAAAAAAGATGGGCAGCCCGTTCAGGCTATTTATCTATATGGCATTAATTTTAACTTTGCAGGTTAAATGATGAAAACGATTAACACATTAAAATACTTAGTTGCAGGCTGTTTCAGTTTAGCCCTATGCAGTCAAACAACACATGCAGCTCAATTAGTTGAACAGGAACCGATGACTTTAGCGTTATCTAAACCAACCTTTGTTCTTCCTCAGTTCACAGGCCCCTATAGTGACCGAGAGGCCTCTATAGCGCCTGAAGAGTACGAACAAGCAGAGCGCTTAAAAGCCAAGTTAGAAGGCAATGATATTCAAGCCGTGGTCGAGGAACTTGAAGAGTACTGGGAAATTGAGCTCAGCCCAGCCATGTTGGCACTAAAAGCCCAGGTTTACTTCGCTATTGAGGATTTCGAGCGCGCCGAGGCAACTTACCTTGCAGTACTGGCAAGAAAGCCACAACTCGTTCGAGCACACGCTGATTTAGGGCAACTTTACTTGGTCAAAAAAGACTATAAAAAAGCGCGCGATTACTTCGCAAAAGCCGTTTCATTGGGGGCAAATGACGCCATGATTTACGGTCAACTCGCTTACTTAAACCTGACGCTGCATGGTCCATACAGTGCAATTTCAGCTTATCAGCAAGCATTGATGATCGAACCCAATCAAGCACAGTGGTTACAAGGCTTATTTGTAGCCTTAACACAGGCCAAAATGTATCAAGCGGCAAAAGCATTACTCGAAGAGCAGATTGCAACCAAACAAGACAACCCCGAATTATGGGTTAACTTGGCTGCGATTTACCTCGAGCAAAATGAAACTCGCGATGCATTATCTGCACTAGAGATGGCCATTTTAAATGGTGATAAAAACGAAAATACGTTAAAGACAGCAGCTCAGTTGCACTTACAAGCAGAGAGTTTTGATCGCGCAGTCGAACTCATCAAATACCATATTGAAGGTGGCAAACTCCCGATAAAAACGCTCAACGCCTATTTGACTTGGCTTGATCAAGCACAGATGTGGCAGCAAGCTAATGAAGTACTAAGCAGCTTCAGTTCACAGTTAAAACAGTTTACCGATCAGGAACAAAGTGTGTACTACACCCATAGCGCGCTTATCAAATCAAAACAAAAGCAAACCAAACAAGCCGAGTCACACTTCTCACTGGCTGTCAGTAAAGACCCCAATAATGGGCAAGCTTTATTGGAATACGCAGAATTTGCTCGTGCGAATAAAAACTACATCAAGGCGCAAAGCCTGTATATCCGAGCAGAAGCATTTAACCAATGGCATAAACAAGCCAGTTTAGGTAAGGCACAGCTTTATATCGATACCCAAGATTACCCCGCAGCACTGAGTATTTTGAATCAGGTAATGCTCAGGTATCCAGAGGTAAGCGGGTTAGATGAACAAATAGAACTCATTAAAAACATTATTAAAACGCAATATCAAAACCAAGCATAAACGAAAGAGGCACTCACTATGAAAATGAACATAACATTGGCATTAATCAGCTCTGCTGCCCTGTTAGCAGGGTGTCAAAGCAATGGCGTTTCAACTTCGGAGAAAACCGTTTTTAAATGTATGTCTGGCAACTACAATAACCTTGGTTACGAGGTAGGTACTTCAGGCTTAAGCGTCAGAGAGTTTAATCGTTATACTGCTGAATGTGGTGAACAATTACCTGCACACGCGAAAAAAGACTACATCGCCGGGTTTAGAAAAGGGATTGCCGAATATTGTAACTATGACAATGGCCTTAAACTTGGTCAAGAGGGTATCGCTGATAGCAGTGTTTGTCCTTTAGAATTAAGAGAAGGTTTTCAACTTGGTCTTAATCAGGGCTTAGCAGAAAAACGTGTTCAAGATCACTACAAAAAAGAGCTTGAGCGTGAAGAGCGCCGTAAGCTAACGATTGAGAGTCAAGCAGGTATGGGCGCAAGTGGTGGTGGCCCAGGTGGTGGTTAACCTCAATAACTAGGACTTAATAACCAGACTCAAAGATAAAAACAGGCAGCTTAACGCTGCCTTTTTTACTTTTAAATGATTAAAACCTAAGTAAAAACAATAAATATCAATTACTTAATAACAATAAAAAACCAAATTTAATTTGTTATTTTTTTGTTTTTTAATTGTGATAATTTCGTTATAAATTAACTTTAGATTTATTCCTAGCAGTACCAATACACAATGTTTAAAAGGAATAAAAATATGAAAAAGCAACTCGCATTATTGGCATTAACTGCCGCTATTACCTCTCAAGCACAAGCCGCTAAAGTTGAAGTAACAATCAACAACGCAACAGCTGGCACAGCGTTCACTCCGTATGCAGTATCTGCTCACAACAAAGGTGTAAAATTTTACACAATTGGCGAAATGGCATCAGCTGAACTTCAAGCTATTGCTGAAGGCGGTGATACAAGCATGCTAATTGAAAAAGTAAACATGTCAGGCTACGGCATGGCAAGTCAACAAAACCCAGAATCGGGTTTAACCTTCCCAGGTCAATCTCATACCTTCATGTTAGACACGATGGATTACAAATATCTTTCAATTGCCAGCATGTTACTTCCATCAAATGACGGTTTTGTTGGCTTAGACAGCTGGACGATTCCACAAGTATCAGGTACTTACTCAATTAAGTTAGATGGTTATGATGCAGGTACCGAACTTAATGATGAAATTGTCAACGGTGGTGGTATGCCAGGTGCAGCTGGTATTCCGGCTAATCCGATTGGAATGAGCAATACGGGCGGTATGGCTTACCCATATTTATCAGAGAATGAATATGTTCACGTTCACCCTGGTATTGTCGGTGATAATGACCCTATGGGCGGTTACTCAGATTTAGACAGCCGCGTTCACCGCTTCTTAAATCCAGTTGCAACAGTGACAATAAAAGTCATGGCTGACGAAGCAATGATGTGGAGTGGTGAACAAGTCGCTTATGAAGTGGGCGATATGGTTAGCTACATGGGTATGACTTACAAAGTTGTTCATGCTCATACATCAAACCCAACTTGGAAACCAGGTTCAGTATGGTTCTTTGAAGCCTATAGCAACTAATAGTTAGCTATTTTTTGCAGTCCAAAGCGTTTGCGAGGTGTTTGTTCCACACCTCGCTTTTTTGTTTTTTCATGCTGTGTACAACATGGCGGCCCCACCGGGACTCGAACCCAGATCGATCGCTTAGGAGGCGACTGTTCTATCCATTTGAACTATAAGGCCATTTTGGTTGTTCAGCCTAGCTTTAGCACCAACACTTTGCAACCGTTTTACCACTTTCTAGCATTTAAAACACACCTAAATATAAATGGCATATCGACGTGCCTTAATTATAAAAAATAGACGTTAAGTAATTGTCATATAAACAATTTAAGCTATATTTTTAAACTACGGATTTAAAAAATAGACAATAATAAAAGAGTATCCAACACCAGCCTCATTTATATAGTTACACAATACATTCGCCCTATTTTGCGCGTGCAACTGAGCCAAGCCCAATTATGTAGCGCTATGTCATTAGCAAGTGTTTACTCACATTGTCACCTAACAGGTTATTCGATAATAAGTACAGGGAAATGATATGAAAAAATCATTGATTACCATGTTTACGACGGCTGTTCTTGCCGGCTCAATAGCATCATGTAGCAGTACCAATGACGGTAGTAACGTCAGCAACCAATCCACTAACAAGCAAATCCCTCGCGTGGCGTTTCCTGAACAAAGGCCATATGACTTAAACGCCATGAAATGGCGTTTTATTGGGCCAATGACAGGTTTACGTGGTTCTGATGTCAAAGGCCATCCAACTAATAAAAACGTATTCTATCATGCCGCCAACTCAGGACTTTGGATAACGACTGATGCTGGCGATACCTGGGAGCCACTGGGTGACGGCCAATTTGGCGCGGGTTCTATGGGTTCATTGGCGATCAGCCAAAGTAACCCGGATATCATGTATGCAGGAACTGGCGAGCCGCAAATGCGCAACAATGTATCTTGGGGTGATGGTGTTTATAAAACCACAGATGCAGGCAAAACATGGACTCACCTTGGCTTAAAAAACACTAAACATATCTCACAAGTATTAATTCACCCAAATGATAATGACACCGTTTACGTTAGCGGCTTTGGTTCTGCTTTTGGCCCGAGTAAACATGGTGGCGTATTTAAGACAACTGACGGCGGTAAAACTTGGCAGCAAGTTTTATTTAAAAGCGAAACAACGGGTGTTATCGATTTAGTACTCAACCCGTCTAACCCTAATGAGCTATTTGCATCTGTTTGGGAATTTGAGCGTAAAGCATGGGGTCCTAAAACCGGTGGTCCAGGTAGTGCCTTAATGCATTCAACTGATGGCGGTAAAACGTGGGCAGATATTAGTCGCAATCCTGGTCTACCTGAAGGCGATTATGGTCGTATCGGTATTACTATGTCAGCAGCTGACCCGAATCGCGTTTATATCTTAGCGGATAACGCAACTAAAGGTGGCGTGTACCGTTCAGACGACAATGGTAAAACTTGGGAGTTTACTTCTGATTTCTTCCAAGTTATTGGTCGACCATTTTATTACAGCCACATTATTGCCAACCCAGGTAATGCCGATGAGTTATGGTCACCAAATAATCGTACATTCTCATCACAAGACGCTGGTAAAACTTGGCGTGTAGAGCCTGGTATTAAAGACGATTTCCACGATGTTTGGATTGATCCAGAAGATGCAAACCGCATGATCCGCACCAGTGATGGTGGCGTGGGTGTTACATTAAATGGCGGCATGACTTGGTCAACACAATACACGCAAAAAAATGCTCAGTTCTATCGTGTTAATACCGATAATGAATTCCCATACAATGTCTATGCAAGTTCACAAGATAGCCTAGTATTTAAAGTACCCAGTGCCGATCGCTTAGGTGGTATTTCACAAGATAAGAATTTAGTAATTGGCAATGGGGAAACATCATCAGCTATTCCAGATCCTGACGATAACAATGTAGTATTTTTAATCTCTTCAGGCCAGCCAACAGGTGGCGGAACACCTTTTACCAAAGCAAATTTAAAAACAGGTCAAGCAGAACAAAGAAGTGTTCTTCCCGACCCTATCTTTGGTCGTGGTGCTAAAGATATGCCAACACGCCATCAATGGGATACTTCATGGTTTATCTCAGAGCATAACCATGACGCTATATATGTCGGAGCCAATGTCGTTTTTAAATCTATGGATGAAGGTCAAACATGGACCCAAATCAGCGATGATTTAACCAATGATTATGAAGACAAACAAGTGATTACCGGTACGCCTTGGCTACCAGAATATTTTGGTCAAGAAGTCTATTCAACCATAGCCCGAATTGCTGAGTCACCATTGAAAAAAGGCATGCTTTGGACAGGCTCTGATGATGGTTTAATTCACCTAACTATGGATGATGGTAAAAATTGGAAGAATGTAACCATTCCTGGTTTGCCTAAATATTCACATACTCGTGAAATCGAACCGTCTCACTATGATGCAGGTACGGCTTATATCGCCTTATCTAACTACAACACAACCAATGACTATAAACCTTATCTATTTAAGACAACGGATTATGGTAAAACTTGGACAGATTTAAGCAGTAACTTCCCGCAAGACGAAACCATTCGCACTGTACGTGAAGATACCAAAGTAAAAGGTCTTTTATACGCAGGTACTGAAACGGGTATCTATGTTTCAATGGATGATGGTCAAAGTTGGAAAGATTTAGGCTTGACCTTACCTTCAACACCAGTGGTTGATATTGAAGTAAAAGATAATGACTTAGTTATTGCAACTAACGGTCGTGGTTTCTTTATCATGGATGACATTACGCCACTTCGTGCTGATGCGATGCGTGGCTCGAAACCAGCCATGTTGTTTAATGTACAAGACCACACTCGCTTTGGCTACACTTGGTGGCTAGATTATGCACCAGGCGGCGACCCTGCTGGAATGAAAAAGTACTTTGTACAAAACCAAAACGGTAATATGCAGTACTACGAGCTAGGTGTGATTAATGGTGAACAGCAACGTGAATGGGTAACGACAGGTGAAGCCAAACCGCGTGGTGTAAAAATCTACTTTGAGCTAACTAGAGAGCCAACAGATATTAGCTTAAGTATTGCTAATGACGAAGGTAAAGTCGTCCGCACTTACACTAAGGATGATATGGCATTAAAAGTACGTACAGCAGACGATACTTCATTTAACAATGGTTTAAATAAGTTTGTTTGGGATATGCGTTGGACACAAGCGCCGCTACTTAAAGTAGCGCCTATTGCTAAACCTGGTAAGTATACTGTTAAGTTAGAAGTTGATGGTGAAACACAAACCAGTGACTTTATGCTAAATATCAATCCAAATGAAACATACTCTCAGGCTGAGATTGATGCGAAATACGATTATTGGATGGATATGTATCAAGTATCTTTAGACTATTCAGCAAAACTGGCTAAAGCCATGGCTGCCGAAAAAGAAGTCATTGCAAAAGCAAAAGTAGATCCAACTCTTGAGTCAGCAGCAAAAGCGGTAACAGATGCGATGGCTGAATACAAATCGACCTTTATCCCATTTGGTCGTACATTGGCTGAAATTATCAACCAACCGGCTAAACTGTTTTCTAAAATTACTTGGCTACATAATATGGCGGAATCTTCAGAAGGCCCTCCTAATAACACTAGCCTGGAACAGTTTGAGACAATCAAAAAGTTAATGGTTGAAGCAGAGCAAGAACAAGGTAAACAATTTAACGACGCACTAAAGGCATTTAACGCAAAAGCCAATAGTAAGATTTAAACCGTTTATCGCACCACAGGCCTTTACAATAATGTAAGGGCCTTTACTTTTTAAGCTTTAGTTACCGGCTTTCAATATTCAGTTGTATGTTCCATCCATGAAATACCGCAGTACTTTTCTCACACCATTTTTAACGTTTTTTTTATTCATTTACTTTTTTATCAAGCTTTAGCTAAAGCAAATGAAATAGAAGTTATCAAGGTGATGGCACCTAAACAATTTAATTAAACAGGGTTCCAAGGCTTAACCGTTCAGACATGGAACCCTGAGTACCGTTTTGATCTCAATCGCACGCTTGCTGATAAATTGACAACCATTCCGGGGGGCACCTTAAATGGTCAGGGAGGACAATTTCAAAGTTATGCCATTCGCGGCTTTAGTCGTTCTCGAATCCGTACTGAAGTCGATGGTATCCCCATTATTACTGACAGGCGAGCAGGCAATTCAATTTCATTTATCAGTACAGGTCTACTCTATGCTGTTCAAGTCCAAAAAGGACCAAGTTCAGTCTTATATGGTTCACAAGCATTAGGCGGGGTGGTCAACCTATCAACAGCCATCATCGAACCCAGCTTAGAAGCAAGTGTTAGCTTTAACAATAACGCGGTGAATTTGACGGCTAAAAATGTTTTTGACATCAAAGATGATCAAGTGCGTGCGGGGTTATCGATTCAACAAGCAAAGCAGGATGAATCAGCCAATGGTGAAGCACTTAATACCGAGTTTGAACGCGTTTCCAGTAAGATCAGCTTTGACACTCAATTTTTAGATATCGATACTCGGCTGACTTGGCTTGGTAGTATCGGGCAAGACATAGGCAAAAGTAACAACCAGTATCCAGAGACAGAGGTCAGTAATTACCCCAGTGAAGAGCATTCACTCACTCAACTTCAGCTTAACCACGTTGAAGGTGGCACCTTTAAGTTATTTCACCATTACCAAAATTGGGATAACCAAACGGATAAAATAGATCGTTATTTGTCGTTAAATGACTACCAAAGCCACACGATGGGCGCTCAATGGCTAAACAGCTTAACAATTAATAATATCGACAGTTATGTTGGTATTGACTGGCTGGCCAGAAAAGGCGTCGATATCAACAACCAAAATCAGCTATATGATGACGAAATATCGTTTGGTATGCGATTTGAAGGTCAGAAAGCAACTACGCACTCTTTAGTAAACACATTTTTAGTTGGTATCAAAGTAAGCTCGAATTAGGTTTTAGATATGACAAATTAAGTCAGCAAAATAGTGCTAAACATAAAGTAGATGATGAACACATTAATGCATCAGTTAAACTTAGCCGTGCAGTTTCTCAAACAGCACAATTACAGTTAGATATAGCCAACGGCTTTCGTTACCCGAGTTTATCTGAACGTTATTACTCAGGTACCACCCCAAGAGGGCAAATACTAGCAAATGAAAATCTCAAAGCTGAAACCAGTTTAGGCGCTCAATTAGCTATCAACTGGGCATTGGCTGATACTTGGCAGTTTGATACCAGCATTTATCACTACACGTTAGATGATTACATTGAGCGCTATCGACTCAACGAACAAACGTTAAGCTATCGAAACCTTGCCAAAGCAAAGATTAAAGGTATTGAAGTCGCACTGCGCTGGCAACCATCTGCGCTAATAGAGCACCATTTTAGTTATCAACATCAAACCGGAGAAGATAGAGACAACAACACCTTGGCTGATTTACATCCAAACGCTTTGAAATGGCAAAGTTTGTTATCGATGAAGCAAATAAACATTAGCCACTCACTGTCTTATCGTTTCAAACAAGATGATGTGGCGAGTAGTGAACAGGCAAGAGACAGTGCTTTGATTTGGGATATGTCCTTGAGTTATCAGCTTAATCAACAGCAATCGATTAGCCTTATTGTTAATAACCTCACTAATGAGCACTATTATGCGAGTGCAGATGATAAGGCCAGTTTTGAACCCAAACGCAATGTGACACTCAAAACTGAGTATATATTTTAGTAGCTAGGTTTTACTTTTGATCGCCAAGGCTCACTCTGGCGTATTTTTACGAAAGCAACCTGTACATTTTTCATCCAAAAGGAATGCAACCATGAAGTCGTTACTTGCTAAATTTGCCCTGCCTACTCTATCTACTTTGTTGTTTTTCAGTACGACAGCATTGGCTGCAGGGCCTGCCAATAATGCCAAATTTGAATATGTGCCCACAGCAAAAGAGAGGCTTATAACTCAACAAGGGTTGAATACCTTGGTACAGGCTATACATGCAGCGGGTATGGTCGATGAATTAAGAACAGGTGGCCCATATACCCTTTTAGCACCTAACAATGACGCCTTCAAAAAGTTGCCAGCAGGGACACTGGATAACTTACTCAAACCAGAGAATAAAGCTCAACTTATTGATTTATTATCTAGGCACGTTATTGAAGGTGAATATAAAAAAGCAGACATAAGCCAAGTTGATAGCGCAGTGATGCTAAACGGAGATGAGGTTAAAGTGACAACGCAAGCACAAACGCTAAATATCAATGATGCCAAAGTGATTAATGCCGATATTATGGCCTCAAATGGAATTGTTCATGTGATAGACACGGTTTTAGTTAGCAATAATTAACCTTAAAAATTAGCTGTACTAATTAACTATACCGTCTTCCTACGCAAATCTGATAAAAGCAATGGGCATGAGCTAAAACAGCTCACGCCCATTTTAAATTGATATGCCCACAAACCTGTAAACCATCTCCATTGCATTTCTGTGTTCAAACATCAGATTTCTATCATTGATGACTTGGTTAATTTAAAGTCCAATCAGTACTTGTTTAATGGTCATTAATAATTAGATAATCAAAGTGTTGAGATTAATGACTGCGCTTATTAAGCGCTTTTACTGCAACTAAAATCGAAAAGAGTTTAATGAGTTTTTATCGCACCAATCGCTTTATTCACAAATGGATCAGTATCGCTATTGCCTTACCTTTATTGCTCGTTTTAGTGACGGGTATTTTACTTTTGGTTAAAAAACAATTTGATTTTATCCAACCTGCAACAGCAAAAGGTCAGTTCAAACAGCCAAGCCTGAGTTTTGAACAAATACTAACCACGGCTCAATCAATAGAAATAGCAGAAATAGACTCTTGGCAAGATGTAGACAGGTTAGATGTCAGGCCAAATAAAGGTGTGATTAAAATTCGCAGTAACAACAGTGTAGAGATTCAGATAGATGCTACCACTAACCAAGTATTGAATGTAGCACCGAGACGTTCAGACTTTATTGAAAGCTTGCATGACGCTACTTTTTTCCAGCGTAGCGCCAATTTGTGGCTAATGTTACCCGTTGCCTTCTTGTCTTTAGTACTACTGGTAACAGGTATCATTGTTTTTCTTCAGCCTTATCTGAAGAAAAAGCGTTAGCTTCTAAGCTCTTCAATTTGCTCTGATAAATCGTACTTTTTATCGGTAACAATTGTCTCAAGAGCTGCTACGCGTTGTTTGAGCTCTGCGAGCTCTTGCTTCATATTTTCAAGCTCAGAGCTGCTTTCTGATAAAGCATCATCCTGACTTTTACTTTTCAATTTCGCTTCATAAGCAGCATAACCTAAACTTGCAATTACGATAATGCAGACCATTTCAAATGGACCCATACCTTTCTCCTTGTCACTTATTAAATTTTTTCACTAAAAGTTTAATTAAAGCAAAACTTAGACCAAACAAATAAACACTTTAAAAACAGATAGTTAAAATAATTCAGAAATTTAAAATGGCTAAAAAAACCAACTTTTAGTAATTTTGAAATTAGTATAATGCACCAATTAGTTTATCGTGTAATAAATAGATACGCGTATCTAATTCTAACTGATGATAATCAGGCAACATATGCTGGCATAACTGATAAAACGCTTTGTTATGCTCTTTTTCCCTAACATGCGCGAGTTCATGGACAACAATCATATCCAAGAATTCAATCGGTACATGCTGAAACCAAGTTGCAATGCGTATTTCATTTTTGGCTTTGAGTTTACTTCCTTGCACTCTTACTGCATAAGTATGTGTACCCAAAGAATTACTGCCGTCTTTTATTTTTTTATCAAAAATAATCTTGCTAATAGGAGCAGACTTTTTCATATGCTGGTTTTTTATATCCATCACATAAGGATATAACAGAGCATCAGAATTAATGGCGTGTTTTTGTGGGTACTTTTGAAGTAAGTAATCAGATAGCTTTTGCTGTTCAAGTAAGTTTTGAATTTGTTGCTGCAGTGCTAAAGGATAGTGGCTGAGATAAGGGAGTTTTTCCATAATAGTAAACACTGAGGCCAATATCATCGACCTCATTTAAAATTAAGCAAATACCACTGTCTTATTGTGGTGAATGATCACGCGATCTTCTAAGTGGTAACGCAAGCCTCTGGCTAAAGCATTTTTCTCGCAGTCTTTACCTTTTCGCACCATATCCTCAACTGAGTCAGAGTGACTAATTCGCATTATTTCCTGCTCGATAATCGGGCCTGCATCTAAATCAGCCGTCACGTAATGACAAGTTGCACCAATTAATTTCACCCCGCGCTGATAAGCTTGGTGATAAGGTTTAGCACCTGCAAACGACGGTAAAAAACTATGGTGGATGTTAATCACCTGCCCAGCCATTTCTTGGCACAAGGCATCAGGGAAAATCTGCATAAAGCGAGCTAAAACAACGGTATCAGTCTCATATTGACGGATGATGTTTGCTACTTCATCAAATGCAGGTTGTTTATCTTCTTTCGGGAAAGGAACATAGTGATAAGGAATACCATGCCATTGTGCCATTTGACGCAAGTGTTCATGGTTAGCAATCACAGCAACAATATTGCACTCGAGCTCACCGCTGTGCCAACGGTGTAGGATGTCCGCTAAACAGTGAGAGTCTCGAGATGCCATCACTACTACATTTTTACGCTCTGATGAATCGTTAATCGTCCAGTTCATGTTGAACTTTTCAGCCAGTAATGCAAATTCAGCTTTAAACTCATCCAAACCTAATTTGAATGTTTCTGCCTCAATTTCATGACGCATAAAAAACCAACCGGTTTCCTTATCCGTGTGATGACTCGCTTCTGTGATTGAGGCTTGGTGTTCTGCTAAAAATCGACTTACTTCAGCAACTAAACCTATTTGGTCAGGGCAATCAATGATTAATCGGTAACGCTTCATGATTTATTGTTCTATATCTAATTATTTGTCAACTAGTCGTTAAATTGCCTGAAGCACTTGTGATCGTCAAGCATACTTTGCTGATATCACACTTATACTCAATACTTAGGTCATCTGACCGATAACAAGGTTAATAATTATAAAAGGTTAACTTTATGCGTATTTTATTACTCGGCTTATTACTGATATCCAGTAAATTATCGGCAACCATCACTGATAACACGACGGCCATTTCTTGGATGCAAAACTCGGCCGAATATGAAGCCATGCTGATTCAAAATTACAAATTAGCCGCTAAAAGCTTAGAGCCAGCATTATTAGATAAAAAATGGACAGCCGCAGTTGAGCAATTTGATACCGCCATTGATCACCTACCACCGGCCGTTATTATGTCGATTGATGATGTCATCGTTAGCACTATGCCTTATCGGGCACAGCTCAATTTAGATAAAGACCCGCATAAACGTAAGTACTATGACGAGTGGGTCGACTTTCAAAAAGCACCAATTTTACCTGGCGTTGTAGACTTCATAAAACAAGCCTCTAAATTTAAAGTCAAAATCCTTATTATTTCTAACCGCCTCTGTATTCCTGAAAGGCAAGACCAGTGTCCAACTAAAACCAAAACACTAGCCATGTTAAAACGTGTCGGCTTGGTATTCGATAAGGATGATTTATTGTTTCGCGGTGAATACCCAGACTGGCGCTATGATAAAAGTACACGCCGCGAATATTTAGCCAAACGTTACCGTATTTTGATGATCATTGGCGACGATATTGAAGATATGATCAAAAATGCAGCCGATACCCCATCACCATCTCGTCATCTTTACACACGTCAATATAAAGACCTGTGGGGAGAGCGCTGGTTCTTGCTGCCAAACCCTGTATATGGCAGTTGGCATGAAGTAGGTGGAAAAAACTTGAGAAGCACGTTAAAAGGTTGGGATTAAGGCAGTTTATGATTGAGTAAAGCAAAGGATCGCTTTACTCTATTGACACAACTAGCTAATAGTTATTTATCAAACGGATTGCAATGAACACATCAATAAAATGGTCTTTAGCCCTACTCTTTTCTGTCGCCAGTTTTATCTGCCAAGCTAACCTTAAAGTCGACGACCCACAGGTTAGATTATTACCTCCAGGGGTACCTAATACTGCAGCTTATATGCAACTTACCAATACAGGTAATAAAGTCATTCGCCTGATTAAAGCCAGTTCAAGTGCTTCAGCAAAGGTTGAGTTTCACCAATCCTACCACCTTGATGGCATGGCAAAAATGAAACAAGTCGATGAACTTGTCATAAAACAAGGGCAAACACTTAGCCTTGAGAGTGGCGGTACACATATTATGTTAATAAACTTAGCTCAGCCGCTAAAACAAGGTGAAAAAGTCGCGCTGACGTTAGTGGATGATAACAACCAAATTTATAAAGTTATGGCGACAGTGAAAAAAGGTCACGGTGGGCACCACCATGGACATCACGGTCATCATCAACACCATCACTAGGAATCAAAAAGCATGTCACCAAACTTGAAAAAAAGCATTATCGGAGGCGTCAGTTTACTGGCCGTTCTAATTTGGCTTATCGCATTGTGGTGGGGTTGGATGCCATCAGCCTATGATGTTAAAAGCCGTACCGCTAATGTGGCAGAATCGAATAAAGAGCGCATGGTTACAGGTTATGCAACAACAACGGCATTGATTGATGTGTCTAATTGGTTACTGACCAAACCGGGTGGGTTTATTTCTAACGATATTCTACCACCGGGTGTGATAATGGATAACATGCCAGCATTTGAATACGGAGTCTTAGAGCAAATTCGAGATTTATCACTGGCCATGCGAATTGACTTTAGCCGCTCTCAATCACAATCAACCGGCGATCCTGATTTAGAAATTGCTCAACCTAAATTCAATATCTCACATACTAACTGGGCTTTACCCAGTGCAGAAGATGAATACGCACAAGCGGTTGTTGCCTTAAAGCGTTATAGAAAACGCTTAGCCGATCAAAACACATCAAGTGCACAATTTTATACCCGTGCCGATAACTTAGGTGATTGGTTAAGAGAAGTTGAAAAGCGCTTAGGGTCTATTTCTCAACGCTTGAGTGCCAGTGTCGGGCAAGACAGGTTTAATATCGACTTAGCCGGCGACCCAACCGCTAGACAATCAACACCTACAGCTCATGAACTGCAAGTTAAAACCAGTTGGTGGCAAATAGATGATGTTTTCTATGAAGGTCGCGGTGCTTGTTGGGCCTTGCTGCATTTCCTAAAAGCCGTTGAAATTGATTTTGAAGATGTACTGGTTAAGAAAAATGCCCAAGTAAGCTTAAAACAAATTATTCGCGAGCTTGAGTCGACACAACAAACGGTTTATAGCCCAATGATTTTAAATGGCTCTGGCTTTGGTGTTGTCACTAACCACTCGTTAGTGATGGCCAATTACGTTTCTAGGGCAAATGCGGCATTAATCGATTTACGCACGTTATTAGAACAAGGCTAAATGCCAATCTTAAAAAGAAATTAACATAAGGGGCTGTATAGCCCCTTTGTTATTTTGTATGCTATCTTAGGTTACGGACTAATCTACGGACGTCAGCAGGGAATTAGCTATGTTTAACCGCAGTATTAAAGCGAATGCTGTTATATATGCAGTCATACCCACTTTGGTAACCGCCATTGCTTTAACTTCTTTTCTTATGAATCGCATCACTCATGAACGCGAGACACTTACTGCAGAACAAGCACATAGCTTAATCGAGGCGATTGCCTTTGCTAGCGAAGATAACCTAGTCACCAATAATCGTCGTAACCTGCAAACTAAGCTCAGAGAAATCCATTCTTCTTCTACCCTTTCGATAGATAAAATAGCTATTTATGATGACAAGGGGCATTTATTTGTCGCCTCTAACTACCAAGAAGCCAGCCCTGTTTATAACCCGATAAAGCTCAAAGGCCGGACCTACTTTATCGAACAAAAAAATGAAAAAATCATCGCGTCACGTGGTATTTACCCATTTGAAGATAATCGTCTTGACGACAGTGTTTGGGCCAAGCGCAATGTAGCCGATTCGTTTTCGCCGCCTCTTGGTTACGTATACATAGAAGCGGATATCTCTCGCTCGTTATACTTCGTATATCGCACTAATATGATCATCTTTGCCGTGATTTTAATTGGTACGGCTTTCACAGCAGTCATGATGTTGCTTTTGATTAGGCGCATTGCCAACCCTATTATTTCTATTGTCGATACAGTACAAGCGATAGGGGCAGGTAAATTATCCGCTCGAATTGATATTCCAGTTCAACACGAGCTCAATGACTTAAAAGTCGGTATCAATATGATGGCTGCCGAATTACAAGAAAACCAAGAAAAACTTGAAGCCGAAATCATTCATGCCACCCAAGATTTACAGCAAAACCTGCAACTAGTTGAAGAGAAAAACGCCGAGTTAGATATCGCGCGAAAAGAGGCGCAAGAAGGCAACCAAATTAAATCACAATTTTTGGCGACCATGAGCCATGAAATTCGCACGCCGCTTAATGCAATCTTGGGTTTTACTCGGGAGTTATCGAGAGCAGAATTACAAGAGCCCTATCAAGATTACGTCGATACTATCAACTCTTCAGCCGATCACCTTGTCACAATAGTGAACGACATACTCGATTTTTCCAAATTAGAAGCAGGTAAAATGGAGTTAGATGCCAGCGCTTATAACTTGGCAACAGCAATGGAAGATGTCATTAATTTGCTATCAAAAGATGCTTATACCAAAGGGCTAGAAATCTATTACGATGCAACTAGACAGCCCGAAGCCGTAATCGGCGATCAGCACAGGTTCAAACAAATCCTCAGTAACCTATTATCAAATGCCATTAAATTTACCCATAAAGGTTCAGTTAAAATCTCAACTCAACTGGAATGTGAATCAAATACTCAATGTACCTTCACATTAATTGTTGCCGATACGGGTATAGGTATTAGCCAAGACAAACAAAAGAAACTTTTCTCTGCCTTTAATCAAGCAGAAGCGTCAACAGCTAGACGCTTTGGTGGTACAGGTTTAGGCCTAGCAATCACTCAAGGCCTGGTTAAACAGATGAATGGTAAAATTGAGCTAGATAGCACGCCAGGTCAAGGCACTCGCTTTATTGTGACATTGCCTATCACAACAGCGCAAAAGCCAGAAATGCTGCAAAAACAAGCAGGGCTAGAACAAGTGCTCGTGCTTGATCACAACTTACACATCTCGGGCTTGTATGAACATCTATTCGAACAAGTCGGTGCACAAGTTATTGTGCATACTGATATATCCGCTTGGGAAAATGAGCTAAGAGAGCATCATTTTGATCTAATAATTCTGGCTTCTGATTTAGATGAAGAAACCTTAGAGTTAATGCCATTACAAGCTTCTTTTGCCAACAAACTCGCCCCAAATAGCCAAGTCATTTGTTTAATGCCACCGCTAGGTTTAATCAACCAAGAGCACAAACACAACTTGGCAAAATGGCGCAAAATTGAGAAACCGTTCAGCTTAAATAAACTCACAAATGCTTGGCATCAAGCACATATTGAACCTGAACCTCAAGAAGAAATTGAGAAGACAACAGAGCCTAATGATCGTGTTATTCATATGCTGGCTGTCGATGATAATGAAATTAACCTGAAGTTATTAGCCACAATTTTAGCGGATGAGTCGATTGAATTAACAACGTGTACTAGCGGTGAAGACGCCATTATTGAAGCTCAAAAAATGAAGTTTGATCTCATTTTGATGGATGTACAAATGCCAGTTATGGACGGTGTTGAAACCACACAGCACATCCGAGAAATTGAACTCAATACCAGTACCCCGATTATTGCTTTTACAGCGCATGCCTTTAAAGACGAGCGGGATATGTTACTGCGACAAGGCATGGATGATTACTTACCTAAACCCATTGATATGGCGAAATTTGATGCCTTAGTTAAGAAATGGGTAGACAGTGAACATATTAGCCAACCTAAAGTAGCCTTTGCCTCAGAGACCGTCACCACTGGCATTGATTGGAGTCTGTCCTTGCAAATGGCAAATAACCGCCATGACGTAGCCCTTGAAATGTTGACGTTACTGGTCGATACCTTCAACTCAGTTAAACAAGAAGTCACTCAAGCCCGTGACACCCGTGATAAAGATGAGTTATTAAAAGTCGTTCACAAGTTTCACGGTTCAACCTGTTATACTGGTGTTCCTAAATTAAAAGCGCTAGCTTTCTCAATTGAGTCACAACTGAAAAAAGGTGTGATAATAGACATTGACGAGCAAATTGCTCAGCTATTCAGTGAGATGGATTCAATACGCAGTTCCTTAGAACAAATTAGTGCAAAAGAAACAGCCTAATATGACTATTTATTATAAAGAAGTTTGATTTCTTCTTTCCTAAACTTCCCACTATCACTATGCTATGCGCAGTGAAATTCTATGCTTAAAAGTAGGGTTTTTGGTAAAAAGATCTGAGCATTTTTCTTGACGGCCGATCTCCTAAAGGAACGTGTTTTTTACCGAGCTAATTACTTTTAAGTGCATCTTCAACTGGGAACAGCTTTACCATGACGCTTAAGCAAAACAACAATTTGATTAGCCCACTAGGTGCTGATCAGGCTGCTCAATTACAGCAAGTCGTTAGCCAGCTTTCTCCAAACCAATTGGCTTGGGTAAGTGGTTATCTTTACGGTTTATCAGCACAAGACGGTGCTGTTGCAGGTTCCGCCGCTCAGCCACAAGCTGCCGCTCCTGCTGGTCAATTAACAATTCTTTATGGCTCACAAACAGGCAATACTAAAGGTGTAGCTCAGCAAGCTTTCGACGCAGCTAAAGCAAAAGGCTTAAATACAAAATTAGTGTCGATGGCAGATTACAAGCCAAAAGACTTGAAAAAAGAAACGCATGTTTTAATTGCTGTTTGTACTCAAGGTGAAGGCGATGCGCCAGATGATGCTATTGAGTTACATGAGTTTTTAGCAAGTAAAAAAGCGCCAAAATTAGCCGATGTTAAATACTCTGTTATTGCTTTAGGTGATTCTTCATATGAGTTCTTCTGCCAAACAGGTAAAGATTTCGATGAGCGTTTTGCAAAACTAGGCGCAACTTCAATTGCACCTCGCGTTGATTGTGACGTTGACTACGAAGCAGAGGCTGCAGCTTGGATTGAAGATGTTATCGCTAAAATGAGCGATGAATTATCAGCAGGCGTTGCACCAGTAGCACAGGCAGTTGTAGGTTCAGTTGCTCCGGCCCAAGCTAGCCAATACAACAAAAAGAACCCTTTTAAAGCGACATTAGAAACAAATCAAAAGATCACAGGCCGTGACTCTTCAAAAGACATCCGCCACTTTGAGATTTCTTTAGAAGATTCTGGTTTAACTTACCAGCCAGGCGACTCTTTAGGCGTTTGGTTCCGCAACGATGAAAAGATCGTTAGCGAGTTAATCGAAAAAGTGGGCTTATCGGCAGATGAAAAAGTAAAAGTTGCTGATAACGAAGTAACGGTTGTTGAAGCGTTAGCACGTCACTATGAGTTAACCTTATCTCATCCTGGTTTTGTTGCAAAATATGCAGAATTAACAGCCAACGCTGACTTAGCTAAATTAGCTGAAGACAGAGCCGCTTTACGTGAATATATCGACGGTCGTCAAATCATCGATATCGTACGCGAACACGCAGCAAAATTAACAGCTGAGCAATTCTTATCTTGTTTACGTCCGATTACACCTCGTTTGTATTCAATTGCATCTAGCCAAGCTGAAGTGGAAGAAGAAGTTCACTTAACGGTTGGTTTAGTCAAATATGATGCATTTGGTGAAGAGCACTTTGGCGGTTGTTCTGGTTATTTATCAGAGCGTCTTGAAGAAGGCGGTGAAGTTGAAGTGTTTGTTGAACATTCTCACTTCCGTTTACCAGAAGACACTAACGCCCCTGTAATCATGGTAGGTCCAGGTACAGGTGTAGCACCATTCCGCGCTTTCGTACAAGAAATCGACGCTAACGAATTAGAAACGCCAACTTGGTTATTCTTCGGTAACCCGAACTTTACAGAAGATTTCTTATACCAAGTTGAGTGGCAAGACTACTTAAAACGCGGTGTATTAAATAACATCGACTTAGCTTTCTCTCGCGACCAAGCAGAAAAAGTATACGTACAAGATCGCATGTTAGAAAAAGCTGAAGAATTATGGCAATGGCTTGAAAAAGGCGCTTACTTCTACGTTTGTGGTGATGCATCTCGCATGGCTAAAGATGTACATGATGCCTTAGTAAAAATTGTTGCCGAGCAAGGTGGCAAGAGCCAAGAAGACGCTGAAGCTTATGTGACTGAGCTTCGTAAGAACAAACGTTACCAGAGAGATGTTTACTAATGAGTGATAAAAAACTACCTGAAGGTTTAGCGGTTAACGAATACTTAAAGGACAATAGTAACTATCTTCGCGGAACGATTGAAGAAAGCTTAGCCGACCAAACAACTGGCGCTGTTGCCGATGACGACACACAGTTAACAAAATTCCACGGTTTCTACATGCAAGACGACCGTGACATTCGTGACGAACGTCGTAAGCAAAAATTAGAGCCAAAGCACACATTCATGTTACGTGCGCGTGTTCCAGGTGGTGTTGCCACTATGGAACAATGGTTAGCCATTGAAAAAATTGCAGAAGATTTAACAGATTACGGTTCATTGCGTTTAACGACACGTCAAACGTTCCAGTACCACGGCATCTTAAAGCGCAACTTAAAGCCGCTTATCCAAGGTATCTGTGCAGCAGGTTTAGATTCAATCGCTGCCTGTGGTGACGTTAACCGTAACGTTATGTGTAACACAAACCCAGTAGATTCTCGCTTACACGCTGAGACATACGACTGGTCAGTAAAAATCTCTGAGCACTTGTTACCAAAAACACGTGCTTACTACGAGATTTGGTTAGACGAAGAAAAAATTCACGCATCTGAGGAAGATCAAGAGCCGGTATACGGCAAGCACTACTTACCGCGTAAATTCAAAATCGCAGTGGCTGTACCTCCACACAATGATGTAGATATCAGCGCAAACGATTTATCTTTCATTGCTATTGCCAATGAAGAAGGCGGTTTAGAAGGCTTCAACGTGGCTGTTGGTGGTGGTATGGGTTCAACGCATGGCGATACTGAAACATACCCACAATTAGCGCGTATCTTAGGTTTCATCAAGCCAGAAGACACGTTAGCGTTTGCAGAAGCTGTTATGTTAGTTCAACGTGACTTTGGTAACCGTGTTGATCGTAAGAACGCCCGTACCAAGTACACAGTTGATACATTAGGTGTAGACAAATTCCGTGAAGAAACGGAAAAGCGTACTGGCATTAAGTTCGAAGCTGAGCGTGAGTTTGAATTCACTCAGCAAGGCGACCGCATGGGTTGGATCAAAGGTATCGACAATAAATGGCACCTGACTTTATTCATTGAAGCAGGTCGTATCGTTGATAAAGAAGGTCAACCAATTAAGACAGGTTTACGCGAGATTGCAAAGGTTCACAAGGGTGAATACCGCATGACGGCAAACCAAAACTTAATCATTGCTAACGTTGCTGAAGAAGACAAAGCAGAAATCGAAGGCATGTGCCGCAAATACGGTTTACTGGGTAAAGTACTATCGCCATTAATGGAAAACAGCATTGCTTGTGTTGCTTTACCAACATGTGCATTAGCCATGGCTGAAGCTGAGCGTTACTTACCTCGCTTAATCGAGAAGTTTGACGTTTTAGCCGAAAAACACGGCGTTGCAGACCAAGAAACAGTTATCCGCATGACGGGTTGTCCAAATGGCTGTGGTCGTCCTTTCTTAGCTGAATTAGGTTTCGTAGGTAAAGGCCCTGGTAAGTACAACATGTACTTAGGTGCAGATGGTCGCGGTACGCGTTTGAACCAAATGTATAAAGAAAACATCGGTGAAGAGGAGATCTTAGCCGAAGTGGATAGCTTATTTGAACAATACAGCAAAGAACGTGAAGAGAACGAACGCTTTGGTGATTTCGTTGTTCGCAAAGGCTTTGTAAATGCAGTTTATGACGGTCGAGAGTTTCATGCCGCAAACTAAAACGGATTTTCAGGCTTTATTATCAGCTAGCCGAGAAGAGCAAGTTCAAGCATTAAGCGAAGCTAATGCTCGACTTGCAGACATGACGCCGCAAGAGCGTGTGTCTTGGGCTGTTGAGAACTTGCCTGATACACAAATATTATCGTCTAGCTTTGGTATTCAAGCCGCGGTAATGTTGCGTATGTGTACCCTATTCAAGACTGATATCCCTGTTGTCTTAACCGATACAGGATACTTGTTTAGTGAAACCTATGATTTTATCGATGAGTTAACAGAACGTTTAAACCTTAACTTAATGGTTTATCGCTCTGAGCTAAGCCCTGCTTGGCAAGAAAACCGCTTCGGTAAATTATGGGAGCAAGGTATCGAAGGTATCGAGAAGTACAACCAAATGAACAAAGTTGAGCCAATGGCTCGTGCACTTGAAGATTTGGATGCTAAAGTTTGGTTTACGGGTTTGCGCCGTGATCAAGCGAGCTCTCGTGCTGAATTACCTGTGCTACAAATCTCAGCAGGTCGTTACAAGGTGAATCCGATCGTCGATTGGACTAACCGCGATGTGCACTTTTTCTTAAAAGAGCACGAATTACCTTATCACCCGTTATGGGACAAAGGTTATGTTTCTGTTGGTGATTGGCATACATCTCGCCCACTAGAGTTAGGTATGAGTGAAGAAGAGACACGCTTTTTCGGCCTAAAACGCGAATGTGGTCTGCACGAAGGTGGCTCAGGTATCTAGTCACTAAAAGCCTATTCAGATTTAAAAAATCCCAGTTTAGCTGGGATTTTTATGCCTATTTTTTGTTGCCGTTAAACAAATTATTTATTAGCGGATTAGCTGTTAAACCGTGTAACAGCACACTTATCAAAACGGTATAGCCAACAATAACTGCAAACATCTGTGCTCCAGGTACTTGTTTATTGATAACGATTATCGCAAAAACGATACTGGCAAGCCCTCTTGGGCCAAACCAAGCCAAAAATAATTTATCTTGTAAGCGCTCACCGGTTCCAATTAAAGACAGTACAACAGGGAACATGCGAATGAGCGTTAAGCTCAGTAATGCATAGACAAATACTGACCAAGAAAAAGCTTTTAATACAGCAACAACCACGACAGAGCCGAATAAAACCCAAGTGAGCATACTAAACGTTTCGCCTATACCCTCTGTATTCAGTACCCAATCATGTGTTTTTGCTCGTGCAAGATAACCAAAAACTAAGCCACCAGAAAAAGCAGCAATATAGCCACTTGCACCTAAAGAGTCTGCTGCAGCAAAACATACCAAGGCCATCATGGTCACTGGGAGTTGCCCCCACAATTCATTTAGCCAACCCTTTTGTAACGCCTTTATCGCGACTTTAGTACCGACAAAAGCAAAGCCAACGCCAACGAATACCCCAAACCCTACGTCTTTTAACACTAAATGCAGTACCATCAAACTTGGCCCTTCATTACCCGAGCTTGCTGTCGCTAGAGCGATAAAAACAAATAATATTGGAACACACAGACCATCATTTAAACCGCTTTCCACATTAATCGTTGTACTAATTCGACTGGGAACACTGGGATGAGTGATAACCGCTTTACCCAATGCAGCATCCGTTGCCGCTAACATAGTAGCTAAAATTGCACACTGCCAAATACTGAACTCGTCGAAAATCAACCAGCCTACTCCCGTTCCTAATGCAATTGCTCCCAATAAACCAACTGTCAGCATTCGTACCGGTAAATGCAAACCTGATTTAAGCGCCACCTTGTTTACATTAGCGGCATCAGAGAACAACAACATAGCTAAAGCCAAGTCAGCCATAATTTTCAGCTCAGTAGCTGTCGTTTCCAGTTCAAGCCAGCCTAAACCATAAGGCCCCATCAAAAGCCCAAAACTGATAAAAATAATAGGGCCTGAAATAGGTGTTTTTTCAATACGACCAGCCGTAATGCTGAATAAAAAAGCAAATAAGGCAAGAATTGCCAGAGGTAAGTACATCAAATATCCATTTAGTATGATTGAGTTTAGCGATTAGATTGAGGTGAAATATCATTCTAATCTCGCTATTTATTGTTCCAGTATAGCAAGCTGAGATTAATGACAAACGAGCATCGCTCAATGACACAGCATAATGATCAAAAGCTCGATATGATGTGTACAGCTTAACGCGAGTTAGGTTAGAACTTGACACATACCCAAAGTTGTTTGTTCCAAGCAGTCTCCCCTGACTGCTTTTTTTTTGCCTGACATTTATCTATCAATGAGAAACAATTACTTGGTTTCTTCCCTGCTTTTTAGCTAAGTAAACAGCGTTATCTGCTCGTTCTATCGAAGCGTTAATATCAACATCTGCTTTTTCAACTTCCGCTATACCAATACTCGCAGTTAATTTAATTCGGTAATCTTGGTAAGTGATTTTGTGCTTGGCCGTTTGCGAACGCAACCTTTGAGCGACTCTAAAAGCAGAATCACAGTTGGTTTCAGGTAATAAAATAACAAACTCTTCTCCGCCAAAGCGGGCGACAATATCGTAATCTCGAAAAAGCCCTTGAGTCAGTTCAGCAAACGCTTTAAGGACTAAATCACCTGCAGCATGGCCATAGGTATCGTTAATGCTCTTGAAGTTATCTAAATCGATCATTAGCACGGTAAAAGAGGCAGATAAACGTTTAAACCGCAAAAACTCTTTTTCTGCACCTTCAAAAAAGCAGCGTCTGTTTTTAAGCCCTGTCAGTGGGTCAGACGAAGCAAGTTCAGCGAGTTCCTCTTTGATAGCCAATAACTCTCGTTCTCTGACTTCTTGCTGATGGATATGCTCTTTTAAAGCCAAAGTATTGCGGTATAAATCAATATGAGTTTTGACTCTGCTTTTAACCACAACGGGCTCTATTGGCTTAGTAATGTAGTCAACGGCGCCTACTTCAAACCCTTTCTTTTCATCTTTTGTTTCTTTTTTGGACGTGACAAAAATAATCGGCACATCTGCTGTTTTGTCCATGCTTTTTAGCTGACAACAAACTTGATAACCATCACAATCAGGCATCACAATATCGAGCAATATCAGATCTGGTGCGATATCTTTGTCGAGTAAGGTCATCAATTGCGCTTGCGAGGTGGCACCTAATACTGTGTATTCTGGTGTTAAGGCAGCGATTAAAATGCTGATATTTTCCGGCAAATCATCGACAACTATGATGGTTTTCTTTTGCTCAGCTGACATGGGAACTACAACCTGTACTGCTAACGGGGGTGAACTGATGCTATTTTGAGCGCCAGATTAATAAAATATAGATAATAAAAGCTATTCTGAGAAGCTTCTAAGGCAGACTAATAGGTATTTATTACAAGTATTTTAGTTTGAGATGGATCTTTGCAGGGCTTGAACAGGCCCGCTCTTTTGTGTTGTAAATTCAATTATACAAAAAGAATAAAATATACTGCTTTGTCTTCAATAAGTTACAAATCGTTAATTTTACAAAACATTAATTAACGCTTAATCCAAACATCAAAAAAAAATAGCAAGCTATACTTAGCCTCAATGCTATGCCTTCAATAAAAGCTACTTGATTGGCTACTAATAACAAAACGAATTGCGAGTATCTCGCTCGGCTCAAGCAGTGCTAATTGTTCACCCTAAGCGGTTGAACAAATCGATCTATTTTAATTGTCCTTACACAAGACACTCAATTAGGCACAAAAATGACAACTAAAAGACAGCTGTATATTCCCTATTCCGGCCCTTCTTTAATAGAGACTCCCCTGCTAAATAAAGGCAGTGCATTCAGCGAACAAGAACGTAAAACGTTTAATCTGCTTGGCTTGATCCCTCCTCGCTATGAAACCATTGAAGAGCAAGTCGATCGCGCATACATGCAGTATTCAAGTTTTGATACCAGTATCCACAAGCACATTTATCTCAGAGCGATTCAAGATAACAACGAGACTTTATTCTATCGCCTAGTACAAGATCACCTAGAAGAAATGATCCCTATCATTTACACCCCTACGGTGGGAGATGCTTGTGAGCAGTTTTCTGATATCTACCGCAACTCGCGTGGTTTGTTTATCTCATATTCAGAGCGCGATTCAATAGACGATATTTTACGAAACGCGACCAAGCGCAAAGTTAAAATCATTGTCGTAACAGACGGTGAGCGTATTTTAGGACTTGGCGATCAAGGTATAGGTGGAATGGGGATTTCGATAGGTAAACTGTCCCTGTATACCGCCTGTGCGGGTATCAGCCCTGCATACTGTCTACCTGTGATGTTAGATGTAGGCACGAATAACGAACAACTCCTAACAGACCCAATGTACATGGGGGCTAAGCACAAACGTATTTCTGGTGACGAATATAACGAGTTTGTCGATATGTTTATGCGCGCCGCAAAAGACCGTTGGCCAGATGTCATGATCCAATTTGAAGATTTTGCTCAAGCCAATGCCATGCCATTATTAAAGCGATATCAAGGTAAATACTGCTGTTTTAACGATGATATTCAAGGTACGGCTGCCGTTACCGTCGGCACATTAATGGCGGCATGCCGTTGTCAGGGCCGGGAGTTAAAACAGCAGAAAGTCGTCATTGTAGGAGCAGGCTCAGCCGGTTGTGGTATTGCCGAACAGATTATTAGTCAGATGGTTTCAGAGGGTTTGACAGAAGCACAAGCTAGGCAACAAATCTTTATGGTTGATCAACACGGTTTATTAACCGAAGGCATGCAAGGACTAAGAGACTTCCAGCAAAAGCTGACCCAAAAGCCAGAAGACATTCAAGATTGGAATTTCAGTGGCGATTATGCTGCATTACTCGATGTGATCAACTGTGCCCAGCCACAGATAATCATAGGTGTATCCGGTCAAAAAGGGTTATTCACCGAACAAGTCATTCGCACCATGTATAAATACTGCGACAAACCTATTGTCTTTCCTTTGAGTAACCCTACAAAACAAATTGAAGCTCATCCAGAAAAAGTGATTGAATGGACTGATGGAAACGCCATTATTGCAACGGGCAGCCCATTTGAGCCAATAGAGTATCAAGGCAAAACCTTCCAAATACCTCAGTGTAATAACAGTTATATTTTCCCTGGAGTTGGTTTAGGGGTATTAGCAGTTAAAGCGAAAAAAATCAGCGAAGAAATGCTCATGGCTGCGAGTAAAACACTCGCAGACGAATCACCTATGGCCAATGATGGCTCACCACATTTACTACCTGAGCTTAATCAAATTAGTACCTTGAGTAAAAAAATTGCATTTAAGATTGGTAAAGTTGCACAAGCGCAATCACTAGCACTCGAAATCAGTGACGACGATCTCAATAAATGGATCAACAAAAACTTTTGGTCGCCTGAATATCGTCAGTACAAATTTGTTAGCTACTAAAATAGCTAAAACGCTCTTACAAAAAAGCACTACTTTTCGTAGTGCTTTTTTATTTATAAATCGCTAACAGCTTGAATAAAGCTCCCCTGGCAACCATACTTTTTCCAGACACCGATTGAATGACTCCTCGCATGGATGAATCTGATTTAATTAAACAAATTAACTTACTAAAAAGAAAACTGGCTCGCGAACAAGGCGGGCGAGAACATGCAGAGCAATTACTTGAATCTAAGGCTCGAGAGCTTTATCAACTGAATCAAAAGCTAACTGACGCGTTAGCTTCATTAAAAAACCATGAAGTGCAATTAATTCAACAGGAAAAGCTAGCCTCGATAGGTCTACTCGCCGCAGGGGTCGCTCATGAAATCAATACACCCGCAGGCTACGTAGTCAGTAATTTAAATACTTTAAACAACTATATTGAAAGTATTGAGCAATGCCATCAAACACTGGATAATCAGGAACAATTTAAACGTTCGCAATACCACAACCTAATAGAAGAGCACGATCTCAATTTCATCTTAGAAGATATGCCAGCGTTAATAAGTACAACACTTAAAGGTATGCAAAAAATTACCAGTATTGTTGGTGATTTAAAGGCATATTCACGAGAAGGCAGTGAAGAGTTTGATTATGTTTGTGTTGATGAGCTGTTAATTGAAACACTCAACTTGACTGCAAACCAACTCAAGTACCATGTTGTAGTTGAAACAGACTTTAATTGTCCTAACGATTTTTACGCCGATGCCACCAAACTCAGCCAAGTTTTTCTGAACCTTATCATCAATGCAGGTCAAGCTATTAAAGAAAAAGGGCGACTTATTATTCGCTCAAAAGAGTTTGCCCAACATATAGAAATTAGCTTTGAAGATGATGGCTCAGGAATGGATAAAGCCACGGCTTTAAAATTATTTGATCCTTTTTTTACGACCAAACCCGTTGGAGTAGGCACAGGTATCGGGCTTTACATTTGCAACGATATCGTTAAAAAGCACCAGGGCGAAATAAAAGTACATAGTGAGATAGGTAGAGGTTCAACCTTTATTGTCGTTTTACCAAAATGCGAACCACAGGAGAGTTAAATGAAGGGACACATTTTTAACCTGCTCGAAGATTTCATCAGCCAAGTCAGTGACGAAGACACCTTGTATGAAATCCTCGACCAATGTTCTTTTGATACCAGCAGTAGTTTTGTTAGAACCGAAAATTATCCAGATGAGCACCTACTAGAAATCGTCAATCACACCATTGCCAAACTGGGGATTACAATGGAAACCGCACAGTTTGAGTTTGGAAAATGGTTATACCCGAAATTAATAAAATTACTGCCCAGTGAATTTACCGATTTCCCCCACCCTGCTCATGTATTAAAAAATTTAGATGAGTTACACAAAGTCGAGCTGACTAAACTCTACCCAGATGCCAAGCCGCCAACGTTCCAATATGAAGTCGTTAATGAAACCCAAGCCTGTTTATATTATTGCTCGCCAAGAAGAATGTTTGACTTAGTGAATGGGGTTTTACAAGGTATGGCAGAACATTACGACGTGGGAATCCAAACCAAGGTTATTGCTAATTGGCAAGGCGATGAAAATAGAGCTCGCTTTGAACTCACATACAATCAGGCCCCCCATTAACAGAAAAAGGGGAAGTATCAGTAACTTTCCCCTTTTGTATTATCTAACTATTTTCTTTATCTGTTCGATAAGAACTCAATCCCTTAATTGCAATCTTCGACCTTGACCCAAGCCCCCCAATGTTGATCACTTGGTGCGACATCAACCGTCCATTTGGCCTGCCATATCTGAGCTTGGTAGCTAACCTTATCGCCATAATTGTAAGTTTGACCACTCTGGTAAGCAGGCTCATTACAAGTATTTACAGGCTCTACTGGCAAATTGGTTAACACGACAATAATCGGGTCATCAATTGCAGTGGTGATAGATAGCGTTTTACCGACTTGCTCAAATGAGCTGCCAAGACTGCCCGATACGTGTTTTACTTTTTTATCAATATCCATTTTTAAGGTGACAGGTAAACTACCAGCGTGACAGTTGTTTATTCCGGTATTAAATTCAATCAAATAACCATAGGGAATAGCCTTTACTTCTGCCTGACATTCATCTCTTAAATTGCGGTACTTAATAATGTTTTCCGGGGTATCGAGCCAAACTTCACCGTTATCGACTTTTGTTTTTAAGTAATCTAAAAACGTTTGATAATCTGCAAGCGGTACACTGTGATATGAACCATCATTAACACCGTGGAAGTACTGCAAACCGAAGCCGCCAGAAGCAATAGTGTCATCTAAGTAGCTAGTAATTTTTGCAGCGCCGTCATGCGCTTGGTTATAAGGGCTCCAATCATCGTCGTACAAGTTACCTAGAATGCGATAATTATCAGCAAAGTCAGCCGCATTAATTCCATGACTTTGACTAAATTGGCCATCGACAAAGCTAGGTGCCCGCAAACTACTTATTCCTAGGTACTTTTGCATGTAATGATCACTTTCAGAACGCCAGATACCATATGGAATACCAAACATACTAGGCACATAACCCGTGTTATCAGCAATCGCCATATTGCTCTGATGGATTTGCTCTTGGTCATTCCAATTCGTTGTTAAATTCTGATCCCAAGGCGGTGCATCATTAAAAGCATGGGTCATCGAGTGATTGAAAATACTAAAGCCAGCATCAACAAAATCTTTTGCCTGTTGCCATTCTTGCTCGGTACAACTTCCAGCAACTACACCAATCGATGTAGTTAAGCCGCGCTCACTCACTTCAGGGTAAACGTGCTCTAAAATCCCCGGAGCAATACCACCACACCAGTCATCGTGCTGCATTGCATAGGCAGCAGGTGCATCATTTCGCCAAGTCGCAATACTAACTTGGGGTATTTCAGTTTCAAACATTACATCATTGAGTTCTGCTACTTCGGGTAAGGGTACAAAATCATAATCGTATTTAACCCAATCAAGGCAAGTGGCGACTAAACCTACAAAGCCATCTTCATCGACATAACTCATAGAAGCGCTAAAACTATCGAAGTAGCAATCACTTACGCTATAAGTTAGCATAAGACTGACATCATCTTCAGGTTGCCACTCCATGGTATCTGCAATATCAGCACATTCAGGCGCATTGAAATTAGAATAATAGTCTTTGACCGTGCAAATAGGGAAAAACCTATCTTTCATTAGTGCAGGAGAGAAAGAATAAATACCGTTGACGTCACTGCTGGTGTACTTATATCCAATCCACTCTTTACCATCATCAAGAACGGTCGAATTGGGGTCGATTGGTTTATCAATGCAGCTCATCAAGCCGACATTACTCCAGCTGTTATCTTCAGCGGATGGCTCAGAATTAGTCCACCAATTTGCTTGCCATATAATGCCATTGTGAACTAATTGGTCACCTTTATCTGCATGACTTGGTTGGCCATCCCAGGTTAACTGTGGAAAGTCTGGGTAGTAATTAAAATCAGAACACTGGGCTGCAAATGCAGATGATGTTGCACAAGTAGCAAGCGCAACTGCAGCTGCTATTTTAGAAATATGGGTCATAGTCGTTATCTCTTTTATTTTGTATGACACGTGTTGAACGAACCTGTCGACAGCTTTTATTTTTGTATGAGTAAAGCTTGGGGGTACTTGCAAAAATAGAATAAAGGGGCAAAAAATTACCCCTTTTTATCTCTATTTAAATAGCAAGAAATTAACCTTAGTAAGTTAATGAGGTTATTGGCACTCAGTGACCTTACTCCATGCTCCCCAATGTGAGTCACTAGGAGAGATGTCGATAGTCCAGTTTGCTTGCCAATTTTGACCGAGGTAGTTAACACGATCGCCCCAGTTATAGGTTTTTCCGGGCTCATAAGCTGGGTTCAAACAACCGTCTAGAGAATCAGCCGGTGTGTTGTGTAATATAACGACAATCGGCCTATTGACGGGCGTTGTCATAGTGACCACATCATCTGTTTGCTCAAAACTGATGTTTTCATTCAACGAGGTGATTTTGGCAACTTTTTTATGTACTTTCATATTTAATGTTAGCGGTAAGTCCCCCGTATGGCAGCCGCGATTAATATTAGTATCAAAGTCTATTACATAGCCAAAAGGTATCGCAGTAATCTCTGCTTGGCAGTTATCCTTCACCGTCAGGTATTTAATAATATTTTCAGGCGTATCTAACCAAACTTCGTTGTTATCCACTTTTACTTTTAAGTAATCGAGGAACGTTTGATAATCCGCTAATGGTACACTGTGGTATGAATTGTCATTAACACCATGGAAATACTGTAAACCAAAGCCACCTTGAGCAATGGTTTCGTCTAAGTAGCTAGTGATCTTAGCCGCACCTTCATTATTGAGGTTATACGGGCTCCACTGATCATCATATAAATTACCTAAAACACGGTAATTATCGAAGTTATCTGCAGCGTTAATCCCATTACTTACATTGAACTCACCATCAACAAAAGTTGGTGCACGCAAACCTGTGATACCTATATATTGCTTAACATAGTCATCGCTCTTGCTACTCCAAATACCATATGGAATTCCAAATACACTCGGCACAAAACCAGTATTCTGCTTTATCAGCATATTGGTTTGATGAATTTCTTCGGTGTCATCCCAAGTGATAGCCGCATCAGGATCCCAAGATGGTGCATCGTTAAAGCCATGTGTCATCGAATGGTTAAAAATACTAAACCCAGCATCAACAAAGTCTTTAGCCTGTTGCCACTCTTCAACAGAACAATTACCGGCCACTACACCAACTGAAGTCGTAAGGCCACGCTGGCTCACTTCAGGGTATACGTGCTCTAAAATACCAGGCGCAATACCGCCACACCAATCGTCGTGCTGCATGGCATAGGCCGCTGGTGCATTATTTTGCCATGTCGCAATGCTTATCTCTGGTAATGTAGTTTCAAATACAGTCTGCGTAAGATCTTCAATATCGGATAAACCTGTCACTGCAAATTCTTCAACCCTCCAATCTGAGCATAATTCGGTAATATGAATAAAACCGCCCTCTAGAACGTGGTTATAAGTCAGCGTAGGGTCATTAAAAAGCTCACATATATCAGTGTAATTCTTTAATGAAAGGTCAATTTGAGCGCCATCGGGCCAGACAATCTCATCTGTACATTGTGGAATTTCTGGATTAACAAAATCGTTTACTGCGCAAATAGCATGGTCACCGTCTTGCACGATAGCTGGTTTAAACCTATAAAAACGCTTCAAATCTCGTGGTGTGAATTTCTGTATAATCCAGTGACTGCCGTCAAATAAAGCAGTGCCGTTAGGCTTTACTGGGTCTTTTGCACAGTCCAAAGGACCTAAGTTTTGCCAGCTACTGTTATTATCACTAGGTTCAGAGTTAGTCCACCAATTGGCTTGCCAAATGATATCGTTGTGAATGATTTGATCACCCGTATTCGCATGACTTGGCGAGCCATCCCAAGCGAGTTGAGGGAAATCTGGGTAGGTATTAATATCCGGGCAATTAGCCCCCCAAACGGCTTGAGTTGAACACAAAGCTAAAGCGATAGCTGATGCGATTTTAGATGTGCGAGTCATAGTGCTCTCTTTTTATTTTGTTATACGTTTTTTATGACCGAGCCAAAAACCTGTTGGCTCATTCCATTCGCTTGAACCACCTAATGCGTTATCCCTAACTGAGGCTACAACAAAAATCCGCGCTCTTTAAAACACACTAAACAAACAAATCGATAACAATAAAAGCACCTGATTAACAAAAGATCAACAAATATAATTAAAATTTATTAATAATAAAAATGATTAAATTAACAACAAATTAATTTTTGGCTACAGCGCTAAAAATATCTAAATTCAATAACTTAGTTACCAGAGCCTGCAGCTAACTCAAATTCTATTTCGAGTATATGTTGCTCAGCAAACAACCTTTCTACTTGCACCCAGGTAGCAGCTGGGTACAAACTTTTTTTGTAAAAACCAACCTAACATCTTTTGTTTGTTTAAAAGCTTCGATATCGGTTGTAAACACTCTTTCCATGACCACATTTTCTGGTGTTAAGTTATATTCTGTTAGTATTTCAGATAATGTTCCATAGATATGTGTAAGGTGCTGCGACATGTTAGTACCCTCACCGGTTAAGCCAGATAATAAAAGTCGATCACCTATTTTAACCACTTGAGTATAACCCCAACCTTGCTCCCAGTTTCCAAAGTGCTTTCGTTCGATAAACGCTGTCTCAGTCGCGGTCGGTACCACGCTAGAACAAGCGGATAGTCCTAATGCCAACACTGCAATAACAAGCTGTTTTTTCATCTTTAAACCTTAATTTTTATTAATATAAAAAAATTTAGCGCTTAGCTTAAAGGTGCGAGGGAATGCTGCGATAAACCAACCATAACTAGAGATAAGTAATCAGCTCTCTCAATCTCGGTAAGTAGGTTAATTTTAGTAAAAAAGGTCGAAAATTTAATGAATTAGCTATAATTTTACTTGACAGTTAAAGGGTATGAAGCGGAATATTTAGCTTGTATACATTTTTAAAATCCCCTTTTATATATAGTTTATTAATTGTGTTAAGTTGTTGATAGCGGATAACATTAAGTTGTGAAAACAATGCATTTTTTAGCAGCTAAGTGAGGCTTTTTTGGATAGTAATATGGACATACTTGATGACGACTTCAGTGATTTTTATGATGAAGAACCCAAAACACTTAGTCCGCAAAAAGCACCTTGGCATGTCCTCGTTGTAGATGATGATGAAGACATACACCATTCAACGCAAATAGCATTAAAGACGTTTGAATTTGAAGAGCGAAAAATCCAGATAACCAGTGCTTTTTCAGCCCAACAAGCACTTGAGATATTAACCGAGAATAATCACTTTGCTCTGGTATTTATCGACGTAGTCATGGAATCTGATGATGCTGGTTTGGAACTGGTTAAAACAATCCGAGATGTGTTAAACAACAAAACATCACGTTTAATATTAAGAACGGGGCAACCTGGATTTGCGCCAGAAGATGAAGTCATCCGCAATTACGATATCAACGATTATCGAAATAAAACTGAGCTCACGGCCAGTAAACTAAAAAACAGCTGTTACACCGCATTGCGATCTTACAGAGACTTATGCGATTTAGAACGTAATAAAAACGGTTTAGCTCAAGTCATTGCCGCAACCAATAAATTTCAAGAAGCCTCTTCACATCACGAGTTTTCATCAAACCTATTCGCGCATGTCAGAGGCGTTGCCCAAGTCGATGATAGTGATATCTACTGCTGTATTGTTCATAACACAGGTTTGGGCAATGACACTCAGTTCAAAATTTTAGCCGTCACAAATACTGATAAACTACAAGAGCTTGATTACCAGCAACTACCCGAAAATGTTAAAGATGCATACCAACAAGCAATGGATAGTCAACAATCTATCCGCAATGATGAAAGTTTTGTTGGGTATTTCAAAACCAAAAGCGGTACTCAAAACCTGATGTATGTCAGTTCGCCAAAACCACTGAGTATCGTCGAGCACAATCTTTTGGAACACTTTTCTAATAGTGTCGCGGTTTCATATGAAAATATGAGTTTGCGTTTAACCGTACAAGAGTCGCAAAAAGAGATCTCCTACATCTTAGGCGAAGCGGTAGAAAAACGTTCTCAAGAAACAGGAAGCCATGTTAGACGAGTAGCACATTACTGCTATATTTTGTCGCAAAAACTAGGATTGCCCGCCCTTTTTTCTAACCATCTAAAAGCGGCAGCGCCACTTCACGATATAGGAAAAATAGCCATACCAGATTTGATCTTAAACAAACCAGGTAAACTGACTCCGGAAGAATGGGAAGTGATGAAAACCCACGCTACTCATGGCGCAGAAATATTAAATAAATCAAATAACCAAGTACTTAAAGTTGGCGCTATCGTAGCTGGGCAACACCATGAAAAGTGGGATGGAACGGGCTATCCAAACGGCTTAAAAGGCGAAGAAATTCATATCGCGGGCAGAATCACCGCTCTTGCGGATGTCTTTGATGCTTTAAGTCATGAGCGTTGTTATAAACAGGCATGGCCAGAGCAAAAGGTGCTCGCATTTATAACAGAACAAAAAGGCAAACACTTTGACCCACACTTGGTTGAGTTATTATTTGAAAATATTGAGCTATTCAGAGAAGTAAAAGCGCGCTTCCCCGATTAAGCGCGCTACTTCCTTTATCGCGACTAAAAACGCCAGCCAATAATATTAACCTAGCATATCCTGGGTATCGTTAAGCGGTTGTAATCGACTTAGCCTGTTACTCTCATCGTCAAATTTATCGGCATACTCACCAAACCAAGCTTGGATATCTGTGATCAACTTCTCGAGCTGTTCTCGCTCGCCATTCTCAAGCAGGCTAACGAGCCTTGCCATCTCTTGCTCGCAAGATTTGAAAAACGCTATCGCATCTGGGGTCATTAAGGTATCAAGCTTAAGTTGTTTAGATTTTGAAAAATACTGCCCCATTAATACCAGTTGTAGCCGGTAATGTGGACCTGTGGTATTTAAGAGCTGTTCTAAATCAACACCTTGTGTCATAAGCTTCATGGCGTGAAACAACACAGTAAATTGATTCAGTACGCTTTTACTCAGCATCAACTGATCGTGCTCAGTTGTTGGTGCGTGAATGGTGGTTAGTCCCCACATTTTCAATTGTTCTACTAGCCAAACATATCGAGTCGGCATATTGCCGTGGCAAATGAAGACCACTTCTTTTGTAATAGCTTTACTCGAAGCGGAGAACATAGGGTTTAACCCTACACTCGGCCCTAGGTATCGCTCGGTTAAATAACTCATCGAATCCGTATCAACCTGATCAACATTGACAATTAATGTATCGGTTCGCAGTTTGTAGTCAGTTACCAAGGTATCTAACGTCGATTTAAGTGAGTCGGTAATAAAGATGGCTGAGCACTGCTCAAGTTCGCTTGGTAACAATTGTGTTATAGCGTTAATCGTTAAACACTGGTAACCACTACGTGAGAGTAGATCGCTAAACAAGGTACCCATAGGCTGACTATCGCCAATAAAGAGGAGCTGCTTTATAGCTTCACCTTTTTGTACTTTTTGATGAGAAGTACAGCTTAAATGATAAGCATCAAATAAAACCAAACGAAAGACATCAACAATTAAATCTTTACATAGCTTGTGTTCATCAGCCATCTCTCCACGCCAAGTCAATATGGCCTCTTCAATTGCAGGGGTAAACACTTTAGCCTGCTGCTGCGATTTAAATTTAACGATATCATCGGTTATCTTTTTCCGCTTACTTAATAGTTGAATGATATCTCTATCTATATCTTCCAACTGCCCGCGTAAACCTTTTAAATCTTCTTGAAAAATATCAACCACAAAAGCATCCCAAATTTAGCTTCGCTCATATATTTATAAACTAATTATTAAAAAAAACTAATTATTTACCCAAGTTAGTCTATGTTTAGTTATGCTTGATATTAGAATGTTCATTAAAAACATAGATTATTGAATATAATAAAAAAATAATTAAATAATGACCCTTAAAAGCCCCTTAAAAATAATAAAAAGGAAGTTAATCCTAGTATGAAAACTCGAACGTTAGCACTCGTATTTCTAGGCACATTTTCGAGTTGGGTATGGGCAGATACCACACCTAAATACAAACAACTTTTGTCCATGGACTTGGCGGATATGCTACAGGTAAAAGTGGCAACCGGTACGGCAAAACAGTTATCTGAAGCCCCTGCTGTAGTGTCGGTAATCACGGCTGCGGATATTAAAGCGACAGGTGCATTAACCCTAGCTGAAGCGGTCGAAAGAGTGCCAGGTTTACACGTGATGAAATCTGAATTTAGATTGGGCAACATGTTTGCTATTAGAGGTATTCAAAGCACCTCCACATCTCAAACATTAATGCTAATTGATGGCACCCCTATTAATGACATTTCACAGTGGAGTAACCCAGTTGCCTTTAAGTACCCCACTCACTTCATTGAACGTATTGAAATCATCCGAGGTCCAGGTTCAGCTGTTTACGGTGCCAATGCCTACAGCGGGGTGATCAATATCATCACCAAGCAGGCTTCAGCAGGTACAGCACTAAAACTCGGGGGTGAAGTGGGTTCATTTGATCACAAAGCCTTTTGGCTCATCGGCAATACGCAAATTGATAATTTAACTTTAGCTTTTTCTTACACCCGACAAGAAGAAGGAAAAGATGATGAACAAATCACTCAGTATGGTGTGCTTAATAGAAAAAGTGAGCTTAATAACATTCATCTGAATGCAGCTTATCAGGACTTCAGCCTGAAAACTTGGTATTGGGGTATAGAGCAGTACATGGGTGTTGGCGCCAGTATTTGGGGCAGTGATGTCGATATTGATAAAACTGACGCGTTCAAAAGCCAATTAGAATGGAATACCAACCTATCAGATAAATTAGAAATGAGTGCAAAACTCTCATACTTCACCACGCACAGCGATGCTTATTTTAAGCTTCTACCTGAAGATAGAGCCATTGACCCTGCTTTACCAGATGGTACTTGGATTGTGGGTGACGATGGTAATTTGTTTACTGGTGGTACCTTAATTAACTTCCCAGATGGTGCAATTGGTAACCCAAGTGGTAGAACAAAAAGCACCAGAGCCAGTGTATCTGGTGTTTACAGTATTCATAAACACCGTTTTAGAATGGAACTCGGTGGCGAAAAAACAGAGTTAACCGATATTGGAGAGATAAAGAACTTTGGACCTGGCGTACTAGATGTAGCGAGTTTACCACCAGATTTCATCCCTGTGCTTTATCAAGCGGATACCTTAGTTGATGTCACGGGTACCCCATACATCTACAGCCCCAGTTACGAGCGCGATCTTTGGTATATATCGATTCAAGATGAGTGGAAGTTCACAGACAATTGGGAGTTAACGGCGGGGATTAGGTATGACCAATATTCAGATTTTGGCTCAACGACTAATCCGAGATTAGCCCTAGTTTGGAATACCTCAGATAAATTAACCAGTAAGTTATTATATGGTTCGGCGTTTAGAGCACCTAACGTATCTGAGCTTGCTTATATCAATAACCCAGCAACCCTGGGTAACCCAGACCTAAACCCTGAGACCTTAGAAACAATAGAGCTTGCCTTTGATTATCGCCCTCACCCAAGCTTAACGGCTTTATTAAACATCTTTAATTATCAAGCAGAAGATTTAATAGTCATTGATACCCGGGGCACCAATAACAATAGGGGCACCAATAACAATATAGGTGAGCAAGATGGCCAAGGGCTAGAAGTTGAAGTAAGCTGGCAAATAAACGAGCAAGTTCAACTTACAGCGAATATGTCTTATTTAGATGCCGAGCTGCCATTAATCAACGAGGATAAAGCGCAAGTTCCCGGCTTAATGAGTTACTTGGATTTACGTTACCAGCTCACAAGCAATTGGCATTTGGCCACACAAGCTTATTTCGTTGGTGACCGCAAGCGTCAAGCAGGAGACCTGCGCAGCGAAGTGGATGATTACACTGAGATAGACTTAACCTTATCTTGGTTATCAGACACCCGTTGGCAAGCAAGATTGGGGGTGAAAAACTTATTTGATGAAACTATTAAAGAACCATCACCAAACTCAGCGCTTTTTGCTTTAGATTTAGGTTTTGCCGATGACTACCCAATGAATAGCCGAAAACTCTTCGCTGAGCTTTCCTTTGCCTTTTAATTAAAATCTAACTTGATCTAATCAATTTAACTGGCGAGCATAACGCTCGCCTTGATTCTGTATACCCTTTTTCTATTTTTAGTATCAACGTGCAATAACCAGATAAAGTAATACTGACTATGACCACAACTTCACCGCCAGCTAAATTTGCTAAAGAAGTAATTCGCCAAGAACAATACACCGAAGCAATTCCAACAAAAATCACCTTAGAAGAAGCCAGTGAACACAACCCGTTTCACACCGAAACAATGCACTTACACGGATATGAGCATTTAGACTTAGTGAATAACTGCTCATTTAGTGAAGTGATATTTTTACTGTTTAGAGGGGAATTACCCAGTAAAGCAGAACAGCAATTATTCGATAAACTGTTGACCTGTTTAATCAATTTAGGCCCAAGACACCCTGCCACACGCGCAGCCATGAATGTAGGTATCGCCAAGACAGCACTGCAACACATTTTGCCTGTCAGCTTATCGGTGGCATCGGGTAAATATAATGGCTGTGAAGATGTTTTTAACGCCATGAATTTTTTGCGAAAAAACCGTAATAAAAAACCCGCGGATGTTATTGAAAATGCCATCAGTCAGGGAAATTTTGATGCCATTGAGAACCCGAGTATTATCCCTGGTTTCGGCTCCTTATACGGTAGTGCAGATAGTTACGCAGCTAAATTAGCCAACTACCTTAAACCTTACAATACACAAGGCACTTATATGCAATTTTCCCTTGCATTAGTTGAGCAAATGAAAGCCTATGATGCAGGCTGGTTACTATCAGGTTTAACCGCTGCGGTTTTATGTGACCTTGGCTTTCATCCTCGTCAAGGGCACAGTATTTATCAAATAGCGATAGCACCAGGTTTGGCTGCGCATGGAATTGAAAAGGCGAATAGGCCAACCACAGAAATGCCTTATGTCGATGAAGAAAATTACCACATCGAACCTCAAGCGATTTGCCAATCAAGTATTAATGGCGTTGCAAACGGAGGGGCAAATGACTACTAAAACAACACATTGGCAGTACTGGCAAGCAAGGCGCAACAAAGTATTTTCAAGTCACGGGGGCTGGCAAGTCGGTGTGGGTGTACACAATTGTGGCTTTGATCAAATGAAAGACCTAGCTATCAACAAAAACTACTTTCAAGTTTTAGTTCTAAATTGTGTCGGTAAACTCCCCTCAGCTAGATTAGGAGAATGGTTAGACTCTCTCTTCACTTGCATTAGTTGGCCAGACCCACGTATTTGGTGTAACACCATGGGCTCATTAGCGGGTACGTTAAAATGCAGCATTTCTTCAGGGGTTGCATCAGGTATTTTGTCAGCCGATTCAAAAATGTTTGGCAGTGGTGATTGTGTCGAAAACTACACAGGCTTTATTCAAAGCGCGCTAAGTGCATCTCAGTCTGGTTTATCAGCACAAACGATTATCAAAAAGCACAGGGGGGATATTCCAGGCTTTGCCAGACCTTTAGCCTCAGGTGATGAACGAGTTTCGACCATGACTCAACGCGCACGCACTCTGGGCTTTGCGATAGGTGAACATGAACAGCTGATGCTAGATATCAATGCAGCATTGATGGCGAGTAAAAATGAATCGGTCAATATTGGAGGCTATTTTGCAGCATTTATGTCTGATCAAGGTTATACCCCGCTAGAATGTAGACGCATTTTAACCACTGTGGTTCACAGTGGTGTGCACGCTTGCCATGTTGAAGAACAAGACAGACCACCTTTATCTTTTATGCCCATTCGATGTGACGATATCAACTATCAAGGGGTAGAGAAGCGAAAAGTAGACAAGTAAAGAAGTAGCTAGGTTTAATTATTTCATAAAAATGGGAGCCTATGCTCCCATCCTCTGTTCATTCGCTTATTTGTAGCCCGTCGTTTTAACTTCGATTTCACCTTCACTTTCACCAGCAAGTGTTTTTACCCTTGATGCCATGGGTGGTACTTCATCCGGATCAATGCGCACATCAATCAATGTTGGCCCACATTTTGTCAAAATAGTATCAAAATCTAATTCATCTAATTGTTTAGGGTCGGTAATTTCAATGCCATCTACGCCCATACTTCTGGCTAAAGCAGCATAATTAACATTGTTTAGCTGCCAGCCAATAGATTCAGCACCAGCAAGTTGCTGACCGTGGCGAATCATTCCAAAGGCGGCATCATTTAAAATGATAAAAACGACGGGAAGGTTGTGCTCTGCGGCTACGGATATCTCTTGCGCACTCATTAAATAAGAGCCGTCACCGGTAATGCACACATGTGGCACAACCTTTAAATTGAGTTTGCCATCTAACTGTTGCTTTTGAGCAAAAGCGCCACCAATAGCCGAACCAATTGCCCAAGCCATGGTGCCGTAGCCCATAGCAATTCGATATTGCCCACGTTTACTCTTAGTCACCATGTAATGTGTACACCAGGCCCAAGCATTGCCTGTGTCGACGTAAATACGAGTATATTCTGGTAACTTATCATTTAAACAAGCCATTAAACGCTGTGGCTTAACGGGAATATCATCAGAATAACAAGCCTGCTCATTAACTAAAGAAAAATAGCTGCCAAGCGAGTTTTTCTCTTGCTGATTAAAAATCAAACCTTCATTCCAGCCACGTCCCCAATACTTTGCATCCTTAACGCTCTCAATCAGACTATTAAAGATGGCATCTAAGTGGCCGAATACATGTAATTTAGCCATAGGGGAACGCGCAAAACTTTCGATACTTTCATCAATATGGATTAGTTTTTCATTTAATATTTGCGACTCCCACATGCCAATACTCATTTCACCTAATGAAGTACCGACCGCCAAAATTAAATCAAAATCGTTATCTTGAAATAATTGTCTAGCAGATTCATGACCGGCATAGCCATAAACACCAGCGTATAGATCATCGGATTCATCGACCCAGCGTTTACCAGTTGGTGCAGCTACATAAGGCGCATTGATCATATGGGCAAATTCCGCTATCTCTTGGTAAGCTCGGCCACAGTTGTGACCTAGGAAAATAGCGACATTCTTAGCCGCGGCCAGCTCTTTACATAAAGCTTCGACTGAAGGTGCATCTTCTAATGAAATATTTTTCATCATATTAGTAATATGCACATTCGGGTCTGAGTGCCCGTAATCCGTTTGGAAAATATCGGACGGTACACTGATATGTGCTGGCCCACTTTGCTGGAAAGAAGACATGATGGCCGAGATTAACTTGCCTTCAAATTGCTCTGCATGCGATACAAATGAATTAAACCGAGTGACATGGCGAAAAATACCAACTGTATCGATAGCGGTTTCGCTGGAGTCTTGTAAAGCGCGTTTACCAAACTTAGGTAAGGCCGTTTGTGCAGTAATTACCAACATAGGAATCTTATCGACATAAGCATTGGCGACCCCAGTAATTAAGTTGGTTGCGCCTGGCCCTGTCGTCGAACAGACAACACCTAGTTTACCCGTTTCTCTGTAATAACCATCTGCCATAAATGCAGCACCACATTCATGTCGGGCCGTTATCGCCTTAATTCCCCCTCGCCTTTCAGAACGCGCTAAAGCATTATATAAAGGCTCTATCGCCCCTCCTGGTACACCAAATACGTACTCCACACCAAGTTGATGTAAATACTCCAGAATAAGGTCCGCTAAATCGTTAATATTGTGCTCGTATTCAGCTTTAGTCATCAGTTAATTGCTTAGTTTTGTATTGTAAGTTACTAATATAAATCAAAAAGAATAAATATGTTGTTATGCGATAATTATTTTCAAAAATATTTTGTTTTAATCTACACTGTATAAAATCAGGAAATGTCAAACAACAATTAAAATTAAAAACAAACAGTTCTGAGCGTTTGCATAGGGAGATTAAATGGCGCGTTTTGTAAAAGGCTGGAAGCCAGTTTTTCTAACCTTGTGTTTACTAATTTCATGCTTAACACATGCACAAAATTATACGCATGCTGACTTTAAAATTGCTTTGGTTGGTCAGTTTATAAAAAATATCGATTGGCCAAATAGCGAAGAAAACACCCCATTTCTTATTGTCGTGCCCAAAGATAGAGCCATGATGAAGGTCTTATCGGTATTAGATGGTGAAGTCATCAAAGGCAGAAAGATATCCGTCAGTTATGCAGAAAACCTGAATAACTTACCAAACTCCCAGCTTATTTATTTCTCGAAAAGTATTAATGGCGATATCGATAATGCTATCGCTTTATCTCGTGGTAAAGGCACGTTAATTGTCACAGAAAATAGCCCATCGCTGCATAACGTGATGATCAATATCATTGATAATGCAGCCATCAACGAAGAAACCTATCAACTAAAATTCCAGATCAATCGGCCAAATATGGTTTTTGAACAATTGTCGATTAAACCAGAATTAATTTTACACGGTGGAAGCGAACTAGATATTGTCGGCTTATACCGCGAAACTGAGCTAGCGATGCAGAGCTTACGTGCTCAAAACGCCCAATCTCAACAACAACTGGTGGAAAAGCAGCAAGCACTTACAACGCAGATCAACAAGCTAGATGCCATGCAAAGCGATATGACCGCTTTAAACAAAAAGTTTAAACAAACAAAAGATGCATTGTACAAACAAAATAAAATGCTAACTGATGCCACACGTAAATTAGAGCAAGTTAATTTAGATAAAAAGTCCTCGCAGATAAGCTTAGAAAAAGCCGAGCAACGACTCGCGCTGGCGACAAAAAATGTCGAAAGTAATCAGCTCAAAGTAGAAGAGCAATTGGCTTTATTAAGTAAATTAGAAATACAAGTAAAAACACAAACCAAGCGTTTAGAGTTGCAACAAAAGCAAATTCTCGACACCTCAGAACAACTCGAAGAAAAATCAATTACCGTGCAAAGCCAAGCAGAAGTGATTGATAAACAAACATGGATTATCTTAATTAGTATTATCTGTTTAGCTGTGTTTATCAGTTTAACGGCCATCATCTCTAAGCTATTTGTTAACAATAAAAAAATATCGACCGAACTTAAAAAAACACTTACTGAACTTAAAAATACGCAAAACCAATTAATAGAATCAGAGAAGCTGGCTTCTTTAGGGCAGCTGGTTGCAGGGGTAGCCCATGAAATCAATACCCCAATAGGTGTGGTAGTCACATCATCGAGTTCAATTGGCGATGATGCCAAATTGTATTTACGGTTATTAGAAGAGAAGAAGCTCAAGCGCAGTGATATGCATGAGTTTTTAAATACCCTAATCTACACCGATAAGCTGATTCAAAATAACTTAGATAGGTGTTCAAAGTTAATCCAGAACTTTAAACAAATCTCTGCTGATCAGGTCATTGCAGAGAACCGAATGATCAAACTCAAAGATTATATTGAAGATGTGATGGGGGCGTTATCAATCTTAATGAAGCGCAACAATGTTGAGTGGGAAATTATAGGTGATAACCCTGAGCACAATGTCGATCCGGGTTTGTTAAGCCAGATACTCAACAACTTAGTTAGCAATGCCATCACACATGGCTTCTTAGACCTGAATAAGGGCAAGATTACCATCCAAATCAAACACACCCTAGCGTTTGATGAAATCGATTTTATCGATAACGGCGTGGGTATGGATGAAGCAACACGATTAAAAATATTCGATCCTTTCTTTACCACTAAACGCGGTTCAGGCGGTACAGGTTTGGGCATGAATATAGTCTACAACTTAGCAACACAAAAATTAGGTGGAAAAATTGGCGTAGAGAGTAAACCAAGCCAAGGCACAACAATTAAAATCACCTTGCCCAACTCAGTTAATAAAGTACAGATGGAAAAGAAAGTCGCTTAATTGGAATTAAAGTGATTTGAAGAAAATACGACTCCCAAGTTGGAAAAAAAAAGAGTTCGTTCTAGTTTTCCATAATTGCAATTAAACCTAATCAAACACCGCTAAGTTAGCGCTTAGAAAATATAAAAATAGGGAAATTAGCCACACTGTTTATAGCTTAACAGTTTAAACTTGAGCAAAACCTTTGCCTCCACAACTTATAGCTTACGATATGAAGTGGCATTATTTTCCATATGCGGCTAAATCTTAATTAGGCTTGTGCATGTTACTAGTTCTACTGCGCACCAAATCAAAATATTTCAACAAATCACTCGGCACAATAAGGTTACTTGACACTAGTTTGAGCTCATTTCTGCTTTTAACCAATCGGTAAAAGTTTTGAGCCTTGCTATATTTCTCGCTGCTTTGTGGTAAACGAAATAGCGCTTCACCTTGTTGGGGTGAGGTATTTTCAGTGGGATAACTAACTGCTTATTATCTATGAGATGCTGGCATAAATAGGTCACACATAACGTCACACCATGATCATTTAGTACCGCATTTAATGCGACATCAGTACTGTTTACCTGGGTCCATTTTTTATGCTTTTTATCGGCGTCAATTCCTAAATTGTCGAACCACGCGCGCCATGTATAAGGACCTGAGTGCTCTAAACATACAAGCCAAGAATTCAACAGTTCCTTTGGATTCTGAGCAGCGAGGCTACTGGCAGTCTTAGGGGAGCAAACGGGGTATACTTCGTCTTCACCGAAATACTCGCATGCATACTGCTTATCCAATGATTGGGTGACGTTTTGCCCAAAGCGAATCGCCAAATCGATACCCTGCTCCTCTAAATTTTCAAACTCAGCAGAGGCTTTGATATTAATTTTGATATCTGGGTGTAACTTTGTAAAAAGATGCAGCTTTGACATCAACCATACAGACGCAAAAGCTTGCGTTGTAGTAACCGTCAACTCTCCAGCAATTTCACACTGCTGTTGTTTTTTGATTTGTTGGTTCAGCATGGAAAATGCTTCATGAGTCACCAAATACAACGCTTGCCCCTGTTCAGTAAGCAACATGGATTTGTCTTTTCGATAAAACAGTTTGTAGCCAAGTTGTGTTTCTAAATGCCGCATTTGCTGGCTCACCGCTGCTTGAGACAAGCAAAGTTCGTTAGCAGCTGCACTATAACTTTTGTGTCTTCCCGCTGATGCAAAAGTATACAAATGCTTTAGGTTCGGTAAATGCCTGAACATACACTAGTACTATAAGGTTTTCTTATAGTACTAGTGTATTAATATCGTTGGCTAATCTCCAGCGTTATCAGCAAAATTAGCCACATCACTTAGCGCAACCATCAAATCAAGATGTATAACGATTATCTGGAAAGTCCATTGGGACTTATCGAGTTTAAAGCCTCTGATAAAGGCATTACACAGTTGATATTTTGTGGCGAACAAACTTCAGATGTGAAAGCAAATGAGTTAACCAGAGAATGTCAGGCTCAGTTAAAAGATTACTTTGCAGGAGAGCTAACGCAATTTTTCTTACCACTGGACATCAGGGGAACTGAGTTTCAGAAAAAAGTTTGGCAATTACTTAAGCAGGTTGCGTATGGGAAAACCATTTCGTACATGGATATTGCCAATCGTTTGAATAATCCAAAAGCAGTTCGTGCTGTTGGGGGCGCAAATGGCAGAAACCCTATAACACTTATCCTGCCTTGCCATCGTGTCATTGGCGCTAATGGAAAGCTTACTGGCTATGCTGGAGGCACTGCGCGAAAGAAGTGGTTACTACAGCACGAAGGCGTCAATTTAAAACAAGAAAAAACCTCACAATCTTTAACTGATGTTATCCATCAACGTCAGGACAAAACCCAATTTTTACAATGAAGAAAGGAAATAAAATATGGACTTCAAACAACTACATCATCAAAACAAACCTCTATTAATTTGTAATGTCTGGAACACTCATTCAGCCCAACAAGCTCAAGAGTTAGGATTCCAAGCTATTGGAACGTCAAGTGCAGCGATTGCAAACTCACTGGGCTACCAAGATGGTGAGGACATGACATTTGCGGAGCTGTGCTTCATTGTCGAAAGACTAGCTAAATCCGTATCTATCCCTATATCAGTCGATATCGAATCTGGATATAGCAGAAACGCACAAGACATTCTCAGTAATATTAACAAGCTCATAGAGCTGGGCGTTTCTGGGATCAATATCGAAGATAGTATTGTACAGAATGGAAAAAGGACTTTACTTCCTGCTGATGAGTTCACCGATATTTTGAGGGACGTGAAAAAGGGATTAAAAAATTCGGACAATTCGCTATTTATTAATGTACGAACTGACCCATTTTTGTTGGGCGCTTCTAGGCCGCTGGAAACGACTATCGAGCGTATTCACAAGTACGAAAAAGCCTGTATTGACGGTATTTTTGTTCCTTGTGCGGTTATTTTAAACGATATTAAGCAGTTAGTTAGCAGTACTTCATTACCCATCAATCTATTGGCAATGCCTGACATGGCTAATTTCGAAATGCTCGGTAATATTGGCATCAAACGCCTGAGTATGGGGAATTGGCTCTATGATAAGTTGAACCGTAGTTATGTTGACTCATTAAAGTGTATTCAAAAAGAAGGCACTTTCAGTGAGTTATTTACCTGATTTATTATATCTAGCTGACAAGTAGTGAAGATAATAGGCTGTATTTGGCTACGAAATTGGTATATCCACTGGAAAATTTTTTGTATCGAATAGGTTTTTTATTCTAAGCAACTAATTCAGCGGGCAATCGCTTTTGTAGCTCATATGCTCAAAAACGTTCTACTATAGGATATATACAAGATTGGTACCGGTGGGCGGACTTGAACCGCCACGCCCGAAGGCAACGGATTTTGAATCCGTCATGTCTACCAATTCCATCACACCGGCATTGTATATAGCTTTGATTTTACGAGGTTAAAACCAAATCAAGTGGCAAGCATTATACAAAGCGATTGCTAGCTGACAAGCCCTTTTTTCCAGAGATTAATTGTTTTGTTTAATTTTCATGCCATTTATATGAATTTAATTCACTAGATAAAGTCTGATACAGTGTTTGATGTGACTAACCTCTTTTTAAACACCCATTTTTTATGATCGAATTAAGTTTATCCTTGCTATTGATGTTGTTTGCAGTTGCGATTGTTGCCTCTTATATTGATACGCTAGCTGGTGGTGGTGGCCTTATCACTATACCAGCCCTGATGTTAGCAGGTGTACCGCCACTGATGGCTCTGGGCACCAACAAGTTACAATCTAGTTTTGGCGTTTTAACGGCAAGTACTTTGCTTTACAAAAGAGGGCTCTTTAAGTTTCGTGAAGTCAGGCCACTTATTGTCATGGCTTTTTTAGGTTCGGTACTGGGCACCATAGCCGTACAATTTATTGATGCAAAAGCACTGAGCATTGTTATTCCCATTGTGCTTGTTGCCATTACTATCTACTTTTTACTGCCTATCAAGCTAGATGAAATAAAACCCGCAAAAGTATCGGCTAAAACATATAAAAATGCCGTTATTCCAACAGTTGGTGTTTATGATGGGATGTTTGGTCCTGCTACGGGGTCTTTTTTCACCTTAGCAGGTGTATCTCTCAAGGGCCAAGATTTGGTAGGTGCCACCATACATGCAAAAACGTTTAACTTAGCAACTAATTTAGCTTCTTTAGGCGTCTTTATTATCGCAGGACAAGTGTTCTGGCTTGCAGGTATTGTCATGATTCTAGGACAAATTATCGGAGCTTTTTTTGCATCTAAAACACTGACGAACATAAAAGCTATTTATCTAAAACGACTGATCATCACTGTGTGTATTTTAATGTTAAGTAAATATGCCTATGACCACTTTTTATAAATCCACTTAAAAGTCCACTTATAAAAAAGCAATAATAATAAGGCTTTAATAGTTAAAAATAATTAAGTGCGTCATAAGTTGCATCTAATTAGGGGTTAAAAAGGCTTGGGAATATTTGTAAGTTTTAAACGGGTATAAAAAACACCCAGTTTGGCTTTTTACCCAATATTACACTTTTGTGAAAACCAATCACCTTCCAAGCAACCAAGAATTACATATTGTTACACATTCCTATTAAAAAATGCGAAGAATGACAATTATATTTATCTATAACTTTCAGTTACTTACCTCTAAACACCAAATACAGCGCTAGCCCCCGCCGTTACTGTATCTAGCGATGATAAAAGCAACAATCAATAGCTTTAAGAATAAGGTGAACTATCAACAAATTTTTCTCAGCACTAATAAATATTGCAATCTGGCTCAATAGCTCGCTGCCAAGGTATTGATAAAACAGCAAAAACTAGAGAATAATGGTCCAAATATATATTTTTCTAATTTAATCATGATGTCAATTCGCTCAACACCAAGCAGTAATTATAAAGTTGACGAAGTTACAACAGAGGTAGTTTAAATGACGTTACGGAAAAAAGTTGCTGTACTTATCGCCCTCATTTTAGCAGGGTTTATTGCCCTGACATTTGTCGGGCTAACTACACTAAGAGCCGCCAGTGATTCAGACAACCAAGCTAGGGTTAAACAGCTGTTCACATCAACTTACAGCTCAGTTATCCAATTCGAAAAATATGCCGAGCAAGGTTTATTAACCGAAGAAAAAGCGAAAGAACTTGCTACAGATTTACTGAGAAACAATATCTATAAAGACAATGAATACGTCTACGTTGCAGATGAAAACATGACGTTTTTAGCAACACCATTAAACCCTGAGTTACACGGTTCAAGCTTTCACGACTACAAAGATGCTAATGGTAAAAGTGTTGGCCAAATCTTGATTAATGCCGTTAAGCGCCAACCAAAAGGTATTGCTACTTATGAATGGAGCCAACGCCTAGACGATGGCACTATTGATGACAAATTATCAATTGCACAACGTTCACCTACTTGGGGTTGGTATGTAGGGACCGGGATTGGCTTCCAAGAAGTGGATGCCCGTTATTGGTCTTCTGCGCGTTGGCAACTAGCTATTTCATTATTATTAACAGTCATCTTAGCTGGCTTTATTGCCTTTACGACTAAACGCTTATTGACCTTATTGGGTGGCGAGCCAAAAGATGTATTGGCTTTAGTACAAACGGTTGCTTCCGGTAACTTATCTGAATCGACGTATATTGATACTAGCGCACCAGAAAATTCAGTTTATGGCTCTACGGTGAGAATGCGTGAATCATTGCTCGGAGTAATGAAGCATGTATCGGCTTCGGTCGATCACTTACGTGAAGAGATTGAAGCAGCGGACCGTCGTTCATCGGATATAGACGATAGTTTCAGTAAACAAAGACAAGAAATTGATATGGTTGCTACCGCTATCACACAAATGTCTTCTTCATCACAAATCGTTTCAGAAAGTGCGGCTAATGCAGCTGGTGCGACTCAGAGCGCAGATGATGAAGGTAAACGTGCCCACGGTATCGTTGATAACGCCGTCTACTCAATTGAAACCTTGGCACAACAAATTGATGAAGCAAGTGATGTGATCACCGCTTTAGGAGATGATGTAGAGAACATAGTATCGGTATTAGATGTTATTCGCGGTATTGCCGATCAAACCAACTTACTGGCATTAAATGCTGCGATAGAAGCGGCTCGTGCTGGCGAACAAGGTCGAGGTTTTGCCGTAGTAGCGGATGAAGTAAGAAGCCTCGCGCAGCGCACCCAAGACTCAACAGAAGAAATTCAACATATGATTGAACGCTTACAAAATGGTTCAAAACAGGGTGTTGATGCTATGGATAAGAGTAAAGGTTCAAGTGCAGGCACTGTGAATCAAACCCAACAAGCAGCCAGTGCACTTAATCAAATTGCTGATTCATTAACAACGATCACAAATATGAATAATCAAATTGCCTCAGCTATTAACGAGCAAAGCCAAGTCGGTGAAGATATTTCAAGACGGATTAATATGATTGCAGATAGCGCAAACGATGCTGCCGATGTGGCCAAAGCAGGTAAAAATTCAGCGCAAGGTTTAGTTGAACTGACAAACAATTTAGATCGCAGCTTATCGCACTTTAAAATTGCCTAATAAACTTAGATGAGATTAAAGCCAGTTTCTCTTAAAGACACTGGCTTTTTTTATGTCTGAATTTCAATAAAGGTCAATTTTAGCTGAAAGACAATTAGCCGATCCTCGTTCTTATTTCGTAATACCACCAAATAGTAATTTGATTAAGGCCTGATTATGCTGATAAAAAAGACATCCACTTCTGATATTAGCGAAAATGAAGTAACGCCAGAAAATATCTATAAAGACAGACGAAAAATAATCAAAAGTCTGGGCTTTTTAGGTGCGGGCGCGTTACTGTCAGGCCAGAGCCAGCAAGCCCATGCAATCAGCTGGTTTAAAGATAAAGATGAAGAAAAATCTGCCTTAAAAGCATTAAAGTACCAAGCAGACGAACCTTTTACAGAAGCTTTGACACCCGAAGCAAAAATTACCAGTCACAACAACTTCTATGAATTTGGTACGCGTAAGACGGATCCCAAACAATATGAAGGCATGTTGACGGTTAACCCGTGGCAACTCAATGTTGATGGTTTGTGCGCAAACCCCTTTAAACTCAATTACGAAGACTTATTTAGCAAGTATCCATTGCAAGAGCGTATTTATCGTATGCGCTGCGTTGAAGCTTGGTCTATGGTCATTCCTTGGGTAGGTATTCCCCTTGCCGATGTCATCAAGCAAGCACAGCCTAACGGCCAAGCTAAATTTGTAGCCTTTGAAACCTTATATCGCCCAGAAGAAATGCCAGGACAAAAAAGTCGTTTTGCCGGTGGTGGTATTCAATATCCATATGTAGAAGGGCTGAGAATAGATGAGGCAATGAACCCTTTGACTTTATTAGCTGTGGGTTTATACGGTAAAGAATTACCGACGCAAAATGGTGCCCCGATTCGATTAGTTGTGCCTTGGAAATACGGCTTTAAAAGTATTAAGTCGATCACCCGCATTAAATTGGTGAATCAAAAGCCTCCTACGACTTGGAATCTTAGTGCGCCACAAGAATACGGTTTTTATGCCAACGTTAACCCCAAAGTTGATCACCCAAGATGGTCTCAAGCACAAGAAAGACGTTTGGGATCTGGAGGCTTATTTTCTCAAAACTACATTCCTACCCTACCTTTTAATGGTTACGGTGAACAGGTCGCACACATGTATAAAGATATGGATTTAGCTAAGTTTTATTAGTTTTTATGAAAAAGCCTCAATACAAAATACGCGTTACAAAATGCGTCGCGCATTTATTTTTGCTTAGCCTCACCGTCATCACTTATTACCAAGCAATTATAGGTACAGATTTAACGGGTCAATACATTAACGACCCGGTTAAATTTGTTATTCACTTTTCTGGTATGACGGGGCTACAAGTTCTATTACTGACACTTTTAATATCCCCTTTGGCACAAAAATTTAAACAGGCTTGGTTGATGCAAACTCGTCGTATGTTTGGTTTATACGTTGCCTTTTTTGCGTGTTTACACGTTTTTAGTTTTTGGCTTTTTGAACTGAATTTTCAAGTCGACTTGTTTATCGAAGAACTCGTTAAAAGACCTTATATCTGGCTTGGCATGTTAGCGCTTACTTTGCTGTTAGCACTTAGCGTCACGTCCATCAACAAGATAAGGGCAAAAATGGGGCCGAACTGGCAAAAATTGCACAATTGGGTTTACCTCGTACTGGTATTAGTTTGGGTCCATTTTTACTGGTCGGTTAAAGCAACGCCCACCGAAACACTAATATATTTAGCGATAGTCATAAGTTTATTGGCTATACGCCATAAAAAACTGCTTAAAGGATTAAAAGCGTTAAAGCGAAATGAGAAAATCAGTTAACATGCTTATATCAATCATCGCAGAACACACGGTATTATGCGCTCAAAGACCTTTATCATTGGACTTCCTCGTACTGCAACCACATCAATTTGTTGTGCGAGTTTAAATTTAGGTTTTAAAACGGCGCATACCGCTTACACTCAAGACAGTTTCGATCAGGCTCAAGTTATTGCTGATACGCCCGTTTTCAGCGATTTTGCCAAGCTCGATCGATTTTACCCAAACAGCAAGTTTATCTATCTGTCCCGAGATTTAGCACAATGGCTTCCCTCAATCAGCCAATTATTAACGCGCATGCTAACTAATTTGCAGCGCACAGATGGGGGTTTTAACCCATATTTAAGACGCTGTTTTTCTCAAGTTTTTCCAGATTTAGATCAACAAAAAGTAGCTGATTATGACTATTTATCACAGTGCTATTTTGAGCATCAAAAGCAAGTGCTTACTTACTTTGCAACAGACGAAATAAAAAAGCAGCAATTACTGACACTAGAAATCGCTAAAGGCGATAGCTTTGAACAATTCTGCCAGTTTATGCAAGTAGATACATCAACACTTTCCACTCAAATACTCGGCTTTGAAAAGATAAATATGGCCGGAAAAGTCACGGCTTGGAATCAGATAAAGCACCCGCTAAAAGTGGCGGCCACTCGAAATGGCAAAATCGATAAACACTTATCTTACTTAACAGTAGAATAATTGAGCCTAAGGTGAAAAGTCGGTAAAATCGCCCGCCATATTGACCGCCTCATCAACTAAACATTGATGATGGGCTTAGCCAAATAAACGATATTAGTGCCATGTTTGAATTAAAGTACCACACCCCATTTGAATGGACGGAAGCTGTATTAGCAGACTTCGATAGCTTTTTACAAGACCACGCAGCAGCAGAGAAAAAAGCCTCAGGCATGGCGATGTCTATGTTATCTCATTACCCAGATCGCAAAAAACTGGTTCGAGCAATGACGGATTTAGCCTTAGAAGAATTAATTCACTTCAAGCAAGTTTTAAAATTACTCGACGCACGAAATGTGATCTTAGGTGATGACAAAAAAGATGACTACATCAAGCAAATCCGCGGTTTATTTCGCCATGGCAAAGATGTATTTTTGATGGACCGCTTGCTCGTTGCGGGTGTTATCGAAGCCAGAGGCCACGAAAGGTTTTCACTGGTTGCTCGAGCACTCCCTGCCGGAAAAGACAAAGACTTTTACGTCGCCATCGCTAAATCAGAAGAAAAACACAAAAATTTATTTGTCGAATTGGCTTACGAATATTTTGATAAACAAGAGGTAGATGAACGCCTAAACGCTATTTTAATAGCTGAAGCCAAAATCTGTGAAGGCTTACCTTTTAGAGCGGCTCTGCACTAATTTAGCACTTTTGCTATATGTTCGAACAAATGGTTAGAAAGCAGTCGTTGACTGCTTTTTTTCTTTCGATAGACTATTTTATGTTCAATAGTTACATTCGAGCCATTACTTGCAAGCTGTATTTTTATTATTTTCCCTTTTCGCTTTTTCCGCTTCTGGAACGAGTAAAACGCTATCTTCTGAGACCATTTACCTAGCGGTTAATCAGCCTGTACACGATCGCTTTTTGGCTTATTTAGATGGTCGCGACCCGCTAAGCATTGATACTTTTTCAAGCCCAAAGCTCGAGCGCATCTTTATTGACATTATTTTGCAAAAACAAGCCATTGCTCAAGCAGGCTGTAATTTTGATATCCAGCTTGAAGTAGTCAGCTTGTATAGTGCAAGAATGCAAACGTTAGTCAAAGGCCGTATTGGGCTCAATTACGACTCCTATTGGTTAAACGAAATAGAAAATTACCAAGATGATTTATATATTTCGCAAGCGGTTATACGCCAAGGTGAATACAAAGCTGGTATTTACACGTCAGAAAAAAATCAACAAGCACTTGCCGTAAAGAACTTATCTGATTTTCAAAACTTGTCTGCCATTACCAGTAAAGAATGGGTGGTAGATGTCAAAACACTAGAAAAATTACAACCCAGAACATTGAGTTTTGACCCGAGTTGGGGCTCTATTACTAAGTTAGTCGCCAATGGTTGGGTTGATGTAATGTTAGCACCCTTTAGACTGACGCCAAGTATGGCATATGAGCTAGAGCCTAAACTCGTGCCTATTCCAAAATTCTACGTGATGTTAGAGGGAAGTAGACACTTTGCTGTATCTAAAGCTTATCCAGATAGCGCAGAGTTATTTCATTGTTTGGAACAAGGCCTGAGCCACTTTAGAGAGTCGGGTAAACTTTATCAGGTTTACCATAAAAATATCTTTGAGTTAGAACAAATCCATAACTGGCAAAATATTCTAGAGGCGAACTAAAGCTAAACATCGGTTTTAAACGCCTGACCTACAGAAACAAAACCGTACTTAGCCAGCATCACAATACCGTGAATGCTAATTCCCATCCCCCAACCGATAAGCCCCCACCAACTCCAGATATATTGTGGTGAAACTAAAAAGTTAACGGCAAAAATAGCAGGCATCATGCTCAGGAATAAAAAGAAGTGAATGTAAAAAGCTTTCATTTCCTGTTGCTGCTTTAGCTTTGAATTAGTTGAACCTGAGTCACTTGTATTAAAGGTTTCACTTTTTAATTGATCAATACTGATTTCAAAGACCGCGGCTAGTGCTTTTAATGACTCTAAGCTGGGTTTATTACCTGACTCAATGCGCTGAATTGTCCTTGCTGTAAGCCCTGCCATCTCAGCTAATTGCTCTTGCGACCACCCTTTTGTTAAACGTCTTTGTTTTATCATTCAATCCACTTCCTATCGTTTACATACCTTTAAAGTATGCTCATTATTTATCAAAAAGGCGTAAATCAACACTAAAAGTAACCGACAGCAAGACGACAGATAAGTGACAAATAGGTAACTGCCACACAGTAAGTAATAAAAAAGGAGCCATTTGGCTCCTTTTAAATTCTGTTAAAAACGTAAAATTAGTTTTTTCTGCGGGCAGCAAATAAAGCCATAACAGATAGTGCAAATAAACCTAATGAAGCAGGTGCATTAACATTAACCGTTTGTAGTGAAGGATTGCCCATTGAGATATAAGAGTTTTGTGCATAGTTACAGCTGTAGAAGTCATTCGGATCACATACATCTAATGTCCAACCAAAAAAGTCTGTAAACTCGACCGATTTTGCTGCAGAAGGGTAACTAGCGAAAATTTTAACTTTACCGTCAATACTACCATCATGGATAGCGCTAAAATCCATTGATCTAGGATGATTTCTTACTGATTGGTCATACAAAGTTACACCAAGACCACTAGTTACAGAAGACAATAAAGTATTCCCGTTATATATCTCTACGCGTTCAACAAAAGACCAATCTGAAAATGTTGCTTGAGAGTAATCCCACAAAAAGGTCAGGCTGTTTACATCGTTATCAAATACACCGTTATTACCTTTAACTTCAAAATCAAATTCAATGTAGTTTGACGCATTAACTTCTATAAAGGCAGCTTGTGAGCTAAAAGCTGTAAAAAGCACAAAAAGAGATACGATTAGTTTTTTCATTATGACTATTCCATGTTTGTTAAAGTACTAACACCATAGTAACAAAATGTAACAACTATATTAAGTTTAGAAACATTTTTATTGCTGATTTAACACGTAAAAAAAGGAGCCATTTGACTCCTTTTGATGTGCTTTAATGATTAAGCTATCTGCCAATTACGACAGGTCTGCCATTTGTTGCTTGTAATTGAGACAGCGAACCGAGCTCAGTAGCAAAGATTTCACCATTTTTACCAAAGGCAAAATCAAGATAATGAATCTCGCTTGTCCAGCCTTCCACTCGTGCACTCGAATCTAAAACATGGCAGTTGGTTGGCTCTTCAATATCGTAATAAACCAAGCCACTATCGGTCGTTACCGCGAGTTGTTTGGTATCGGCACGATAAACAATATTTTGAATAGCTGAATCACTATTAGCTAATAAATCATAGTTTGCGTTATTGATACAGCTATTAGCAAATGTCTCAATAGTGCCTTCATTTAAATCAAACTGATAAATTGTCTTTGTTGATTGTACAACGCCATACACTTTTCCTGCCTCACCTGTATAAGCTAACCCCGTCACAGAAAAGGTATCGGTATATTCAGCTAATTGATCTAATTTAAATACATTAACTAAAGCTTTTGTCTGATAGTTAATCGTTAAAATAGACCATACGCTATCCACTTTTGCAGCAAGGTAAGCCAGTTTATTATCGGTATCTAAGCTAATACGGCCCGCATCACGAATACCTTGATTGAGTGATGTTAAGTTGAGTCTCTCTACTTGTTTGGTAGATAAATCAATAAATGCGATTTCAGTCTCAAATGGCACAACCAGTTGGTTAGCAGTTTTATCTAGAGCGATATCTTTTGTAGGCTCAAGATAAGAAAGGGTTGATGTATCAACCAGCTGACTTCTAACACCTGTCGCTAAATCCACTTCAATAATGGCATTAAATGCGTTTAAGCCATCATCAGCAATATAGACTTTGTTGGTATCCACATCCAAAACGAGATCTCTAGGTGCCGCTAAATGCGTCCCCGTTCCAACATTATTCTGATAACTTGCCGTTCGTTTACCTGTTGCTAAATCCACTTCAACATAATAATCATCTTCTTTGATCAGCAATGCAGTTTCATCTTTATTCAGTGTTGCACCGCGCACTTGTTGTAATGTGACATCCATTCGTCCAATTTCAGCTGAAATACTTGAAAGTTGCGCCTGAGCTAAATCATATTGGTAAATACCATCTAAACCGATGAGATAAAGCTCCCCGCCAGAAGAAGATACGACTTGGCGAACACGTACATTGATTTGCTCCGATAGCAGAGCCGTTTCACCTGTAACAGGGTCAATAGACACTAACCACTTTTGGCCTAAATCCACTTCGTATTTACCTATTAGCTTGTCTTGGTAAATACCTAATGTTTCTTTAGAAATTGGAATGGTTTGGTTTTCAGAATCATCAACCAATGTAGTTAATTGATTATCGTCCAAATCCATTTTCATGATGCTGTATTTAGTTTTACCAGGCGAGTGAAATGCAAAAGTGTAATAGAGCGCATTTTCTGCGGCTAAATAAACGGAATTCCAAACATAGATATAAGTTAAATCATCCGGTACTGCTATGGTATTAGAAGATATAGTATTGATGGTTCCATCTTGGGCATTAACCGCCGTTAGCTGTAATTGGTTGTTATTAACAATATTACTAATATAAAAAACATCGCCAATCACATTAGCCGCTGCAGGGTACGGTAAGCTTGTGCCGCGCTGTAAAATTTGCGTTTTTTCGCCGGTATTAAAATCTACTGCACTTAATTCATCGCGAAAGTTATTCAGCGTTAAATAACGCTCGTTGGCTATATCGGCGATAAAGACAGGATCTGCTGATTCTTTATTACTGATAACAGGAGCTGATGATAAATTACTGTTATTACCGACTGAATCTTCACTTTCTACCGCTAAAGTTAACGATTCATTTTCTGGCACATGTACTATTGCTAACCAATTAACAACAGTATCGCCTTTATCATCAACAGATGTTTCAAGAAAGCGTGCACTTTTCCCGGCCACTTTAATCGAGCTAATCGGGTTTTGATCATAAGCAAGACCGGTTACGGCAATCACGCCCATGCTATCTTCAAGCAAGCCGTCAAAACTTGGCTGAGTGATAACAACTTCTGGGCCAGTATTATCAGTACCGACTCGCTCAGTAACATTGTTGACGCTCAGCGTTGTAGTTAATTCACCAATGGTAAGATTTGCTTGGGCTGTGGCTTCCCATTCGCTGGCGCTATTTAAGCTCACAACAATCGATGCACCAGCATCAATCATGCCCGGCTCTTGAGTTGCTTGGCCTCCATCAACACTGTACCAACCGCCCTCAATACTAATATCAACGCTGCGGTTAATACCTGTTACCACCACACTATTACTGGTGACATGGGTATTGATTTTAGTGTCTGAGAAGGCATCAAAAACAAGGGCATCAGGCATTAAATCAGGCGCAGCGATGGTCATCACATTAAAGAGCCCCGTCACTTCACCTATAGTGATAGTCGCGACTGTTTCAGTACTGAAATTAGCAGAGGCTTGCGTTCTAACCGTTAATGTTTGGCCATTTTCAATTTTACTGGGTGCATCGGTAAAAGCACCGCCATCAATAGAATAAGTACCATTAGCAATACCAATTTCAGTCGGCACTTCAATGCCCGTAATCGTTACCGTTTCAGACTTAACAATGCTTAAGGTTTCCACATCATCAATCAGATTAAAGTAAAAAGCATCGGGTTCTTTATCTGGGCCGATACGGGTTTGAACAGTAAACGTACGTGTAGTGGAGCCAACAGTAATACTCGCTTGCGTTTGTGTTGCAAATTCATCACCTGTATCTACACGAACCACTAAGGTTTGACCATTGCTGATTGTGCCAGCGTCAGACGTGAACGCCCCGCCATCAATAGAATAAACCGCGTTGTTAACGCGAATAGGAACAGGCTCACTTAAGCCCGAAATAGTGATGGTTTCAGACAGTACTTCGCTGTTGATGTCAGTGTCCGTTTGCTCGGCAAATGTAAAGTTAGTAGGCGTGGTATCTTTAGTGTTTGCGGTAGAGCCTCCGCCGCCACCTCCTCCACCACAAGCTTGTAGTGCACCAATTAGGGCGATCATCGAGAGTGTCTTTACATATTGCATGTAACATCCTTGTTTTTATTAAATCATTATCATTCGTGATAATAGGCGACTTATTTCCCACATGAAACATTTTTTTACACCTGGTCAGACCATTTGCGACGAACTGCAATAAATGGCTGTATTTTAAGCATTTAATCTTCCTTGTCGCTCAACCTACACTCGATAAAGTTTATTCAACAATTCAATTGTAATGCCTGTGTTATTATCAAAAGCTGTTTAAAAACCCAATCAATTAACGCAAAAGGACCGCTAATGAAAAACCTCGTTATTGCCCTGTCACTGGGTATGAGCTTTTTATCTGCCGCACATGCAAATCAGGCCAAACAGCCAACACTCACTAACCAAAGCACAGAGCTAATATTGCCCAAAGTGGGTTTACAACTTTGGTCAATTCGCGATTTACTCAGTAAAGATTTTGACGGCACATTACAACAAGTTGCTAAACTTGGATTCCAAGGGGTTGAATTTGCGCGTGATTACGGCCCATTTGATAAAACACAGGGCAAAGCGTTAAAACAATATTTGGCTAATTTAGGTTTAGGTGTTGCCGGTGCACATGTTGAGTTTAATGAATTTGATGATGCAAACTTTCAGAAGAGTGTGCAGTTTTATCAAGACTTAGGCGCGCCCTACCTGATTGTATCTTGGGATAAACGCGCGTGGGATCCATTGAAAATAGATGAATTTATCCAGCAGCTTAATACCGTATCAAATAAAGTGGCCGAACATGGCTTGAAGTTGGGCTTTCACAATCATGATTTAGAGTTTAGCCGTTATAAACAAGCCACCTATTGGGATTATATCCACCAACATACGCCCGATAGTATGCCATTACAGTTAGACATAGGCATGGTTGCAATGTCAGGCCAAAACCCAGCTGAATATATCAATAAATACCCGACCAATACCCGAACAGTACACTACCGTCCTTACCAAGATTTAACTAAAAATAAAACGCTGGTTTTTGGTCAAGATGATGTCAATTGGCCTGCCGTAATTGCCGCCAATGTATCAGCTCAGACAGACTGGCTAGTGCTAGAGCAAACCGATTATTTACCCGGTATGACTTCACTTGAAACCATCGCCGAGAGTAAAAAAGGCCTAGATGTGTTATTAAAATACCACCTAAAATAAGCGAATAAAAAAAGGAGGTATAAGCCTCCTTTTTTAAACCTTTATACAGCAGTCATATCTCAATGAGATATGGAGTGTGCTAGTCACAAATACTTTAGCGTCTTCTATAAAGCGCCAATGGTAATAGCAATAAGATATATAAGCTTGAGCTACCGCCGCCACCGCCGCTGCCACTGTTACTTGACGTATTTTGTGACGCTTTATTCTCTGCCGCAGTGCCTAAAGTATAATTCGTTAATAATGAACTCGAACCATAGTTCTCATCAATACGGACAATACCTACGTCTTCTGCAAAATAAATCGATGCACTGTACTGCATACTAATTTGGTTGCCATCAACATTAGCAGTAGCCCATAAATCGAATACACTGACAATCGTTTCAAACTGGCCACTAGGCGTATCGATTATTTGCGCATAGCTATTCACATATGCATCCCATGTGATGTTTCTCTCACCATAAGTAGGGCTGATATCAACACGTCCCGCACCTGCGCTACTGCCCGATTGGTTTAAGAAAAAACCACCATTAAAACTCAGATCAACGTTGTAATTAGTACCATTGACGTTTAATCCAGGTATGTATAAACCAAGCAAACTAATGTGAGAATTTTGCGCCAAAATTGCAAACTCACTGCCCGAACTAAAACGCAGTGGTCTAATACTTTGCCCTGCAATAGTTTCTCGCTCACCGACTCTAATTGTTAAACCCGTATCGAAGTTCCAACTACTACCACTGTTATTAGGGAAGAAATCAGTCGCAATGATTGTGCTCGGGTTTAAGCTAGATTGCTCACCACCCGAGTTATCTGAATTATCTGAATTATCTGAATTATCTGAATTATCTGAATTATCTGAATTATCTGAATTATCCGAGTTATCAGTAGTGTTCGCTTTAATTAATGGAAATTCATCTTCATCATCATTAATTAAATCGCCATCATCATCCTCGTCAGCATTGTTACCTATGCCATCTGAGTCCGTGTCAAGTTGCTCTGATGGGTCCAGAGGAAAAGCATCTTCAAAATCCAGTACAAGATCATTATCGTCATCGGTATCAGCATTATTGCCTAAACCATCGTTATCTGTATCCACAGATTCGGACGCATCTAACGGAAACGCATCTTCACTGTCATTGACATTATCACCGTCGTCATCCAAATCGGTATTATTGCCAATATTATCGCCATCCGTATCTAGCCATTCACTAGCATCGAGCGGAAACGCATCACTTTGATCTAAATAACTGTCATTATCGTCATCGGTATCAGCATTGTTACCTACTTTATCCTGATCAGTATCCAGCCATTCTGTGGCATCAAATGGGAAGGCGTCAGCTTGGTCTAAATAACTGTCGTTATCATCGTCCGTATCGGCATTATTACCTAGGCCATCTTCATCAAAGTCAGCCCACTCTGTGGCATCGGCTGGGAATAAATCAACGTCATCAAAATATCCATCGGCATCAAAGTCATTTACATCAAAACTGTGCACTGAAAAGCTCGGAATACCGGCATCACTAACAACCGTTAGCATTTGTTCAGAATCAACCAATGGAATTAAGGCAACCGGGCTGCCTGATAACTCAATCGAATCTCCTGTGTTTTTACTAAAATCTGGGTTGTAGCGACTAAATAAGGTTTTATTATTAGCGTCGATGCTGCGTAAGGTAAAAATATTGCCTAATAACCATTCAACAGCTTGATGCCTTAAAGACTCACCTTCTAAGTAGTTAAGCTCTGTCATGCTACTACCCGAAACAACACGTCCTGAGCCTAATGCAACCTGATGGCCTAACGGTGAAGGACTAATAGGCCCAAACCAACCAGTTGAACTATGATACGGGCTATCATTATCAGCACCAATTGTACCTGTTGATTGATCTAAGCGATGCCAATGTAAGTCGGATGGTGAGTAACCCGAAATATAGTAAAGGCGCTCTTTACTACTTTGATAAGCAAACTGGGTGGTTGGATAAGCCCACTCATTCTCATGTGTTTTCTCACCCGCTTGGTTAAATACATGAAAGCTGCCCCAAGCGCCTGAGTTGTCTCTAACCACCAGATAATCATCAGCTACTTCGATTGTGCTGATAGTCGATGCCATATTGGTAAAAGGCATTTCTAAACCTGAACTTAGATCAATGTAGCTAACTAAATTAGAGTAAGCTAAATAGATGCGATTTTGTGCAGCTGAATAACTAACATGACTTGGCGCTTGCGCTAAACCAATAGAACTCAGGTACTGATTATCTGCGATAGACCATCTAAAAATGTTTAAGTGTTGTTGGCTAAATAGATAAACCGTGTCTTTGTCTTTATCTAAAAAGACCGAATCAGGCGTGTAAGCCAAGCCGGTTGGATCAAGTGGCGCAGCGGGATCAGCAGGAGATAACTCAGTGACATCCACAATCTCAACAGTATCGTCGTTGCCATTAAAAACAAAGATATCATCTTGATAGACTGCTATTTTTTCAGCATTTGAGCTGGCTAATTCATACAAACCGGTTTCTAAATTAGCCTTGTTGTAAGCGTGTAAAACATCACCTTTAAGGCTAATCGGTAAACCTTGCCAAAAACTTAAATGGTCAAAAGAGCGGCCTAAGCTACCGGCATAATTTAAATTTGAAGTGTGGTAAATCGTACCTGAAGTATCCGTTACAAAACTGCCTGATGGAAAAACAAACACCTCAAAACCGATAGAATAACTGCCATGGTAAGGGCTTTCTTCATTTCCCTGATACTTGCCTGAATCATCAAAACTAATTTTATAAATATCAGCAGGGCTAATACCAGAAGATGTGGTAAAAACAGCATTGCTGTTTGGTTGAGCAGCGTATCGACTCGCGCTATACCACAAGCTCTGTTCATCGATAAACGCGCCTGTTGCCGCAGTAACCGATTGAACATAACTGTTATCTGATAACAACACTGTATCACCTATCGCAGTGATGCCTTTTATGCTCTTACTTGTTGTTCTAAAAAGCGATTTATTTGTACCGTCTAAATCATAGCGATAAGTCGAAAGCCCTTCACTGACAAAAAGACCATTGCTATCGACGTGTATCGCAGTAATGGGAGCTTGATGGTCGATAACAGGCAAAAAGCTTTGCGTAGTTAAAGAGTAGCGACGCAATTCGTTACTATCGGTTGCAGATAAATAAACGATGTTCTCGTGGGTCTTTATTTCATCAATAGCGGCTATCGCAATTGAATTAAACAAAACCAATATTAGCCCAATGACATGTTGAAATAGGCGAAATTGCATAGTGATAATCCTTTAATCCTAATGGTTATTATTCACATTATTATTTTAAAATTAGGTAGAAACAAATAGTAACATTTATAACCAAAAAATAACCAGTGCAGAATTCAAATATGCCAATGAAATGACTGAAACAAAAAAGAGAGGGGTTGGAAATGGGATTAAAGCAGTTATGCCACTTAGCGTTTAATAATGACTTAGTTTTAAGAAGTGTTTATCGCGCTTAGCACCTACTGCCCCTAAATAGAAAACAACACCGACTTACCGCGATTTACTCGGTTAAATCATTAAAAAATTCAGCGATAAATGCATCGATAGCTTGTTGTTTGTAACTGCCGGCGTTGTACCAAGTTTCGCTTTGTGTGGCGGTTTTGGTGTGCTGATAACGTTTAACCAATTTATCGCCTTGGTATAATTGCATAGACATGCTATGACTGACGGTGTAATCCATAGGTAAAGAGAACAAGGTTAATAAGTGTAGCCAAACTTTTTTGTGTCTTTCGCGGGTATCGTTTTGCTTGCGATAACTCACCACTAACCTTAATGAGGCAGGTGTTAGCACCTTGGGCAACGCACCAGCTACTGGTGCAGATAAAGGCTTAGCAGTAATAGGCCCGCCTTCACTGTAGTTAGAAACATCTCTGTTTTGTTGGCTCAGTTCAGGGCTCAGTTCAGGGTTTGGTTCAATTTGGCGGTTAATATCAGTATCGACCATTAACCCTGTTTGAATATTTGTAAAACCTGCGATGCGTTTTAAGCTATCGACCACCATCGCTCGGCTATCATCGGTAGCGGTCACACATTGTGATACATAAACATTAGGGTTATTGGGGTAGGCAGGGTAACACACTTGCTGCTGAACAAAATCACTGACCACAGTTAGGTACAATGGCAGACTTTTATCTATCTTGCTTAAGGTGTCGATACCCGTGGTATTGGCCAAACTATTAGGTTGGTTATCGGCTTGGTAGGTATTCGGTGTGGCGCAGCTTATTAATGTAGCGAATACAAACACCTTTAGTATTAATCGAATCAAGGTTATGACCTCGCTAACCGTTTTCTTTATAAAATGGCGGCTAAATATCATTAACCGCCATTTTTTATTGTTGCTTATTTATGTCTGCTTAGCTCTTGCAATCACCTTATCGGTAAAGGTGGGTAAAATGCCGGAGGTTGGTTCTTTGTAGCCCTTCAATTCTTCACCCGGGAAAAATACATCCCAAACTCGCTTTTTTAGTAGAAGCTTAAACATTTCAGGGTGATACAATTCATCTTCATGGTAAACGTCGTATTCTGGAAACGTATCATCCCAACATGCCAGTGCAAAAAACTGGATCCCTATTTCATAATCAGCTTGCAGATAAATATCTTTTTCATAATTTTCTGCATTTAGCGCCCACCAATAATCTTCACCTTGCTTATATGCAAATTTAATAGCAAGTTTTAAGTCATCCAATGAATATGGAGATCCTTTTTCACAAAATAAAGAATATAGGTTTTTATGACAATTTATCAGCATAGCTTCAAGTTCATTCTCTACTGAAAATAACTCTGGATCATATTCTGCGTTAAGCATAGTAAAAGATTGAGTTGCGGTGTAAAGTTGCGTAAATCTTTTATCGTTATGCCATTTAAACATACCTAACTTCCTATTTTATTAGATGGGTACATAGTATCAATAAACCACTCGTTTGTTTTTTCATTAAGTCGAAACCCTAGGAAGCCCTAGGGTCAGGTCTTTCATTTTGCACATTATTCAACTTGCCGTTGAAAAATGTACACCAAGATTTAGCTTTAAATAATTTAACCTGTTAGCGCTGAAAATTTATCAGTAGCAATAAAAAAGGAGACATAAGCCTCCTTATTAAAACGCTAAATATATTAAGTTACCTGTCATGCAAAACGAAAGACCTGACCCTGATGGTTTTTGAAAGCAATAAAAATCGATTAAAAACTAAATTGGAGAATTATCATTTGGTATGAAGATAGTTATCCTAACAGCATTACCAAACTCTTTCTCAAAAGTAACAGATAATTGCAGGTTTAAATGAGCAGTTATAAACCATGACGCCTGCCTTAATTTATCTGTTTTTAAATAGAAATTAGTTGCAACAGGTTCCCCAAATTTAGACTTTAATGATTCAAAACTATCAGACCAATTTAATTTAAAGGGTAAAATAGCTTTTGAATCGGAATTAGGCAAAAATCTAACTCCACTAAAAATAAGCTTTGAAGTATCAAGCGTCTCTGCACCTTTTAATCTTAAGTATTTGGGCAAATAAAAAATTAAACCAAGACTATTATCAGGCGTATCCTTATTAACATAAGGTAAATCAGGGTCTAAAATCGTATATTCATTACATTTTGGAAAACCAAATTCTTTCAAGAATTCAATAAGATTGGGCTCATCCTGTACAGTGCCAATTAATTTTATTAACTTTTCTATATTCATTAATTTCAATTTCTCTCTAAAATTTCTATTAAAAAGTTGTCATACTCAACATTACTTTTAATGATATCCATACTTGAAGTTTCTACTTTAGGGTAATTGTACGGTGATAAGTGCAGAGTGTTATTAATAGCTGCGTCAATATCTCTTTTTGCGGCACTATTTAGCTCATTAGAATCAAGCACATATAAACTGGGTTTATTTTTCCCACCATAAGTAGGACCTGCTTTAAACCCTAGGGTCACCCATTAAGAAGCCGTTGTAAAGAAGACGAACGGATTTTTTGATTGTTTCAGGATGAAAAAATCAATAAAT
>NZ_JABULX010000077.1 GCF_013328345.1 Marinifaba aquimaris | reverse complement strand
AAAGTTGTTTTACCGTGGTCAACGTGACCGATTGTACCAACGTTAACGTGCGGTTTCGTACGTTCAAATTTTTCTTTAGCCATTACGGACCTCAAAATAGTAGTTACGGTGGTTTAAACACCAAACAATGAATTTTGTGTATTTATAAGGATTAAGACGAGAAAATCAAGAAGAGATGGTGCTGATACCCAGATTTGAACTGGGGACCTCACCCTTACCAAGGGTGCGCTCTACCGACTGAGCTATACCAGCGACACTATAAAGCTCTGGAGCGGGTGGCGGGAATCGAACCCGCGTCATCAGCTTGGAAGGCTGAGGTAATAGCCATTATACGACACCCGCGTACAAGATATTCTGCGCGCTCAATCTCAGAAAAAGTGGTGGAGGGGGCTGGATTCGAACCAGCGAAGGCGGAGCCGTCAGATTTACAGTCTGATCCCTTTGGCCACTCGGGAACCCCTCCCCGAATTTCTAATTTTTGCAATGGTGCCGACTGCCGGAATCGAACTGGCGACCTACTGATTACAAGTCAGTTGCTCTACCAACTGAGCTAAGTCGG
>NZ_JABULX010000076.1 GCF_013328345.1 Marinifaba aquimaris | reverse complement strand
TGGCTCCTCAGTTGAGAGACCGATAACAAGAGCGAACACCTAATAGGACTCCAAGCAAAACACTCGAATAGTCTACTGGGTCTCAACCCGCATTACGCAAGCAAGAGTTAGCTTATTATGAATAAACCATTAAATCAAAGCGTTAACGTCGGTGTCGATACGGGCAAGGATAAACTCGATATTTATATTCGCCCACTCGATATATTTTTTACGGTTAACAATAATGAAAAAGGTATCAAAGATGCCATTCAAACCATCAAAACGTATCAACCTGAGCGTGTTGTAATAGAAGCAACGGGTCGCTTAGAAATGAACTTTGTTTTAGCGTGTGATAAGGCTAAATTACCTTATGTTGTTGCCAACCCTTTGCACATAAAACGATTTGCTGGTGCTATTGGTCAACGTGCCAAAACAGATAAATTAGATGCGCAGTTAATTGCCCATTACGCGCAAGCAATTAAGCCTGCTTTATCTCATATCAAGCCTGATGATATGAGGCTTATGGCTGATTTAGTGCTTCGCCGAAATCAGCTGTTAGTCATGCAAACAATGGAAAAGAATCGAATCCAAATTTTACCTAAAGCACTAGCGATGAC
>NZ_JABULX010000075.1 GCF_013328345.1 Marinifaba aquimaris | reverse complement strand
GGTATCACTCGGCAAGCCTATTACAAACGGTGTAAAGCGCTTTATGTCAAAACCTGTCACGAACAACAGGTTTTATCTTTCGTTAGAAAGCAACGTATGAGCCACCCTCGTATGGGGACAAGAAAGTTACTGTACCTGATGAAGCAATTTGCATTGCATATAGGGCGAGACCACCTATTTGCTTTACTGAAGGTCAACCGATTGTTGGTACCAACAAAGCGGGCTTATCATCGAACCACGCAGAGCTTACATCGCTTTTATAAACATCCGAATCTGATTAAGGACGGGATTAACTTAACACGCCCCGAGCAATTATGGGTTGCAGACATAACTTACCTCCCCACCCATGAAGGCGAGACGTATCTCAGTTTGGTGACCGATGCTTATTCAAGAAAAATCGTGGGTTATTACTTAGCCGATAACTTGAAAACAGAGGGCGTTAAAAGGGCTTTCAATAAGGCGCTACGGTGCAGAAAAAGCAACTTATCATTGATTCATCATTCCGACAGAGGCATTCAATATTGTTCAAATGACTATCAGCAAATCCATCAAAACCATGGTATTACTTGTTCAATGACAGATGGTTATGACTGCTATCAAAATGCACTGGCTGAGAGAGTAAACGGTATTCTTAAAAACGAATAC
>NZ_JABULX010000074.1 GCF_013328345.1 Marinifaba aquimaris | reverse complement strand
GATAAACATTTCGCGGGTTGGTTCTCATTAGGGTGCATGTTTTTGGGGTTTGCAGGTAGCTGCTGCTGCGCTATGTTTCTGCCTTATTGGTTGTTTTTTGGTAAAGAGCCTTTCCCAATAATTGCATATTTATCCGTTCTTATATGGAATTTATTTTGGTTAAATGCCTTTCCTTGGAGCATGCGAGTTGGTTCGGATAATATTATTTATTTTGATCGCTTAACTGGCCGGGTTGGCTATACCAAAGCTTTTAACCATCAAACCGAAAAAGATGAATTTGGTAACCCCAGTTTTGCTTGGCAAGATATTGTTTGTACTACCCAATATGTTGTTACTACGCAGTATGGTAATCAGGCTCATATCCCTTATATTCAACATCGTGATTTGGATTCTTACCCAGAATCTGGGGTTGAAGTTGCGTTATCAGAATCAGCCAATAGCCGCACCTATTGTTATTTATTTTGGGAAGAGGTGTGCCGATTTATGGATAACACCAAACCATTACCCGATGTACCTGTATATGAAGCGGTAAGACACCTTGACCCAGTTACCGCCGCTTTTGATAAGGAAAATGGCAGGCCGGCACGCTTTTGGCAAGATATGAGCTTTGAGCAGCAAAATAAAATTGAAAAAGAGTTGACCTCTGAAGCGTTTAATTTTGCCTTTGATAAACCACAAGCCGAAATTACCAAACCGTGGGAAGTCTGGCCGATAGACCCAGC
>NZ_JABULX010000073.1 GCF_013328345.1 Marinifaba aquimaris | reverse complement strand
AATAGCCGCACCTATTGTTATTTATTTTGGGAAGAAGTGTGCCGATTTATGGATAACACCAAACCATTACCCGATGTACCTGTATATGAAGCAGTAAGACACCTTGACTCGGTGACCGCCGCTTTTGATAAGAAAAACGGCAGGCCAGAAAGCTTTTGGCAAGATATGAGTTTTGAGCAGCAAAATAAAATTGAAAAAGAGTTGTTGTCTGAGGCGTTTAATTTTGCCTTTGATAAACCACAAGCTGAAATTACCAAACCGTGGGAAGTCTGGCCGATAGACCCAGCTATGCCTTTGCCTGTATTAGATAATACATACAAGTTTAAACGTGTATTTAGGCAAATAACGTGTGGCTCGCCCCTTTAATTGTTTTAACGATATTCATACACAAGGAATGTGATGATAAATTTTATACCGACGTTACCGAAAGAAACGACCTTTAACCGATTTTTTCAGGCTTTTAATCATGCCTCGTTAGCAGATCAATTTAATGGTTTGTATTTAACCCGGATGTTTGAGAAAAAAGTATCAAAACGCACATTTTTTGCAGACCATCCGGAACGTTTCTTAATACAAAACGCTGACAAACATGCATCTGGCTGGTTATCTATTGCGTGTATGTTTATTGGTTTTGCAGGTAGTTGTCTTTGCGCAATTAATTTACCTGCTTGGCTGATTTTTTATATAGATGAGCCATTTGAATACCATTTTTATATTGCCGTTTTAATCTGGAATTTATTTTGGTTAAATTTAATCCCGTGGACTATGCGTGTGGGCTCTGATCATATTATTTATTTTGATCGTTTGACTGGCCGGGTTGGTTATACCAAAGCTTTTAGCCATCAAACTGAAAAAGATGAATTTGGTAACGCCAGTTTTGCTTGGCAAGACATTGTTTGCATTACCCAATATGCCGTTACATCTCAGCATGGTAGTCAGGCTCAACTTCCTTATATTCGACATCGTGATTTTGATACTTACCCAGAATCGGATGTTGAAGTGGTCGT
>NZ_JABULX010000072.1 GCF_013328345.1 Marinifaba aquimaris | reverse complement strand
AAAGAAAAATTTGAACGTACGAAACCGCACGTTAACGTTGGTACAATCGGTCACGTTGACCACGGTAAAACAACTTTAACAGCTGCGATTACAACTGTATTATCTAAAGTACACGGTGGTCAAGCGATGGATTTCGCATCTATCGATAACGCTCCAGAAGAGCGTGAGCGTGGTATCACAATCTCAACCTCACACGTTGAGTACGACACACCAACTCGTCACTACGCACACGTAGACTGTCCAGGTCACGCGGATTACGTTAAAAACATGATTACTGGTGCTGCACAGATGGACGGCGCGATCTTAGTAGTAAGTGCTGCAGATGGCCCTATGCCACAAACACGTGAGCACATCTTGTTATCTCGTCAGGTTGGTGTACCTTACATCATCGTATTCATGAACAAGTGTGACATGGTAGATGACGAAGAGTTATTAGAATTAGTAGAAATGGAAGTACGTGAGTTACTTTCAGAGTACGACTTCCCAGGTGACGACTTACCATTAATCCAAGGTTCAGCGCTTAAAGCTTTAGAAGGCGAGAAAGAGTGGGAAGACAAGATTGTTGAGTTAGGTGAAGCTTTAGATTCATACATCCCAGAGCCAGAGCGTGACATCGACAAGCCATTCTTAATGCCAGTTGAAGACGTATTCTCAATCTCAGGTCGTGGTACAGTAGTAACAGGTCGTGTTGAGTCAGGTATCATCAACGTAGGTGAAGAAATCGAAATCGTAGGTATCCGCGAAACAACTTCAACAACTTGTACAGGTGTTGAAATGTTCCGTAAGTTACTAGACGAAGGTCGTGCTGGTGAGAACATTGGTGCATTATTACGTGGTACTAAGCGTGAAGACGTAGAGCGTGGTCAAGTATTATGTAAGCCTGGTTCAATCACTCCACACACGAAGTTCGAATCAGAAGTATACGTACTTTCTAAAGACGAAGGTGGCCGTCATACTCCATTCTTCAAAGGTTACCGTCCACAGTTCTACTTCCGTACAACTGACGTAACAGGTGCTGTAGAGTTACCAGAAGGCGTAGAAATGGTAATGCCAGGTGATAACATCAAGATGGTTGTAGAGTTAATCTGCCCAATCGCGATGGACGAAGGCTTACGTTTCGCTATCCGTGAAGGTGGCCGTACAGTAGGTGCTGGTGTTGTTGCT
>NZ_JABULX010000071.1 GCF_013328345.1 Marinifaba aquimaris | reverse complement strand
GGTAAACGGCGGCCGTAACTATAACGGTCCTAAGGTAGCGAAATTCCTTGTCGGGTAAGTTCCGACCTGCACGAATGGTGTAATCATGGCCACGCTGTCTCCACCCGAGACTCAGTGAAATTGAAATCGCAGTGAAGATGCTGTGTACCCGCGGCTAGACGGAAAGACCCCGTGAACCTTTACTACAGCTTGGCAGTGAACATTGAGCCTACATGTGTAGGATAGGTGGGAGGCTTTGAAACCAGCACGCCAGTGCTGGTGGAGCCATCCTTGAAATACCACCCTTGTATGTTTGATGTTCTAACCTGGGTCCCTTATCGGGATTAGGGACATTGCCTGGTGGGTAGTTTGACTGGGGCGGTCTCCTCCCAAATAGTAACGGAGGAGCACGAAGGTTAGCTAAGTACGGTCGGACATCGTACGGTTAGTGCAATGGCATAAGCTAGCTTGACTGCGAGATAGACACATCGAGCAGGTACGAAAGTAGGTCATAGTGATCCGGTGGTTCTGAATGGAAGGGCCATCGCTCAACGGATAAAAGGTACTCCGGGGATAACAGGCTGATACCGCCCAAGAGTTCATATCGACGGCGGTGTTTGGCACCTCGATGTCGGCTCATCACATCCTGGGGCTGAAGTCGGTCCCAAGGGTATGGCTGTTCGCCATTTAAAGTGGTACGCGAGCTGGGTTTAGAACGTCGTGAGACAGTTCGGTCCCTATCTGCCGTGGGCGTTTGAGAATTGAGAGGGGCTGCTCCTAGTACGAGAGGACCGGAGTGGACGAACCTCTGGTGTTCCGGTTGTTTCGCCAGAAGCATTGCCGGGTAGCTAAGTTCGGAATCGATAACCGCTGAAAGCATCTAAGCGGGAAGCGAGCCTCGAGATGAGTTCTCACTGGACCTTGAGTCCCTAAAGGGTTGTTGTAGACTACGACGTTGATAGGTGGGGTGTGTAAGCGTTGTGAGGCGTTGAGCTAACCCATACTAATTGCCCGTGAGGCTTAACCATACAACGCCGAAATGGCTTTGTGTGAAGTTGAAAAGAATTGAATGCACCTTGTTAGAATGAACAAGGCTCTTATAGAACATAGATACTAGTTACGAATTGCTTAATTGTTATAAAAGTTTTTGTCTGGCGGCCATAGCGTTAGGGTACCACCTGAATCCATCTCGAACTCAGAAGTGAAACCTAATAGCGGCGATGGTAGTGTGGGAG
>NZ_JABULX010000070.1 GCF_013328345.1 Marinifaba aquimaris | reverse complement strand
AGTAGACTATTCGAGTGTTTTGCTTGGAGTCCTATTAGGTGTTCGCTCTTGTTATCGGTCTCTCAACTGAGGAGCCATGCCTCAATCGAACTATCTAATAGAAAGGCCTTAGTTGCAGCTAAGGCTTGGGTCTCACTTTACCGCAATAGTTTTAAAATGTGTGGGGAATTATCCATACAATCGCCTCAAGCAGAAAGGACGCAAAAAGCTTGGCTTGCGCTCATTCTTCGCTAATTATAGCCAAGCATTTTCCGCCTCTTAGGCGGGCGTTATGCATCTCAAAGGGTTAATTGCATGCGACATTTGATACTCATGATAGTCTCATTACTGCTCAGCTTACCCAGCCATGCAAGCAGTCAAATTCCTAAGTCCTTCCTGGGGATATGGGATGCAAATGCAGATGCGTGCGAAAAACAATATAGTGATATGAGACTCCGTATCAGCTTCTCTGCAATCGAATACTGGGAGTCTTCTGGAAACTTGTTGGAAATCATTGAATCAAAGCATAGCTCTCTTATAGCTCGATTCGTTTTTCGTGGTGAAGGCGAGAGTTGGGAAAGAAAAATTACTTACTTTCTTTTGAATGAACAAAGAGAACTAGTTCAAGTTTTTGATGATGGAATGCGAGTTAGTCGGGTTCGGTGTACCGATGCATAACAAGTTAATTAAACCATGGACGCAAAACAGTAGGCTTGCGCTCCTTCGTCGCTTATTTTAGCCTACTATTTTTCGCCGTTTATTAGGGCGTTATGCAGCTAAGATGAATCTGCAACATGAGAGATAAAATAATTGAAGGCCTTGTAATAACTTTAATATTCGCGCTCGGTATATTTGGCCTTTTTGAGACATTCCAAGAATGGTCTACAAAAGATAGCGTTACTGTTTTTATGAAGATGGGACCTGATAAAGTGTTTGTTGGGTCCAACTTATGGATTGGCTTAACTACTAATGTTAGTGGTAGTTTTGGGCTGGTTTTTATGGGGGTAATGACTTTACTTGTTAAATTAAAACATCCAAAGGCAGGGATTGTGTTTGCTGGTATGGGCATGGCTTTACTTATAAATTGGTTTTTTTTCAAAATATTTATTGTGTAAACAGCATGCATAACAAAGCCTTTGAGTCGGATTCGTAACAGTTGGCTCGGTTCCGCTTCGCTTCACATTTTAGCCAACTACTACTCACCGCTTAAGGCGGCGTTATGCATCGGACTTACCCAAAAAAAGTGGACATCTCTTATAGTTAGATAAGAGGTGATTTATGACCAGTAAAAAGAAAAA
>NZ_JABULX010000007.1 GCF_013328345.1 Marinifaba aquimaris | reverse complement strand
AGCCAGAGCCAGAGCCAGAGCCAGAGCCAGAGCCAGAGCCAGAGCCAGAGCCAGAGCCAGAGCCAGAGCCAGAGCCAACACCAGAACCGGCGCCGAAAAAGAAAGGCTTCTTTGCGCGTTTAAAAGAAAGTTTAACGCGCACAAAAGAGTCACTTGGTTCGGGCTTGTTTAGTCTATTCAAAGGTAAACAAATCGATGATGAGCTTTATGAAGAGTTAGAAACACATTTATTAATGGCGGATGTGGGCATTGAAACCACAACCAAAATTATTGATGCTGTGACTGAAAAGGCTGAGCGTAAATCACTTAAAGACGCAGAAGCTTTATATGAAATCTTAAAGCAAGAAATGCGTGAAATTTTAGGCGAAATTGATAAGCCGCTTGAAATTGAAAAGAAAGATGGCCCATTTGTTATCTTAATGGTGGGTGTAAATGGTGTGGGTAAAACCACGACAATCGGTAAGTTAGCCAAGCAATACCAAGCTCAAGGTAAGTCTGTGATGTTGGCGGCAGGTGATACATTCCGTGCAGCGGCTGTTGAGCAGTTAGAAGTTTGGGGTGAGCGTAACAATATCCCTGTTGTTGCTCAGCACACTGGTGCTGATAGTGCTTCGGTTTTATTTGATGCACTAGAGTCTGCTAAAGCGAAAAATGCAGATGTGTTAATTGCTGATACTGCAGGTCGATTACAGAACAAAGGCCACTTAATGGAAGAGCTGAAAAAGGTTGTGCGCGTAATGCAAAAAATCGACCCTAGCTCACCACATGAAGTGATGTTGGTTATCGATGCTGGTACAGGTCAAAACGCCATTAGCCAAGCTAAATTATTCAGTGAAGCGGTTGGCCTATCAGGTATTACGCTTACTAAGTTAGATGGTACCGCTAAAGGCGGTGTGTTATTTGCCATTGCTGATCAATTTAATATTCCTATTCGCTACATTGGCGTGGGTGAAGGTATTGATGATCTTCGTCCGTTTGATGCAGATGACTTTATCAATGCATTATTTAGTCGTGAAGAAGAACCAGAAGACTAGTAATTAACTTCCAGATTAAGCTATGCTTATGAAAAGAAAATAAAAAAGGCCGTTTATACGGCCTTTTTCACAACTCTTATAAAAAGAATGATCACACATCGCTTAGTATTTTTGTTTGACAACGATGAAGCCCACTCAAACTTAGAGGTAGGGTTATGATTATTTTTGATCAAGTTTCTAAAACCTACGCTGGCGGCCATCAAGCGCTGCAAAAAGTAAGCTTTAATCTCGAAGCCGGTGAAATGGCTTTTTTAACGGGCCACTCGGGTGCCGGTAAAAGTACGCTACTCAAACTTATTTCCCTAATGGAACGCCCCTCAGCAGGTAAGGTTTTCATTAATAGTCACGATTTAAGTACTGTCGATAGTAAACAAGTGCCTTTTGTTCGCCGTGATATCGGGATGATTTTCCAAAACCACAGATTGTTAAGAGACAAAACCGTTTTTGATAACGTGGCTTTGCCTTTGATTATTGAAGCGTGTCATTCGCCCAAGGAAATCCGCAAGCGCGTACATGCTTCTTTAGATAAAGTGGGTTTACTAGATAAAGTGCGTTACTACCCTCAGATGTTGTCTGGCGGTGAACAGCAAAGGGTAGGGATTGCACGAGCCGTTGTAACTAAACCGCCTATTCTGCTTGCCGATGAGCCAACAGGTAATTTAGATCCTAAATTATCCATGGAAATTATTAACCTATTTGAAGAGTTCAACAGTGTAGGTGTATCCGTTTTAATTGCGACCCATGACTTGGGCTTAATTGCCCGGATGAAGTACCGTACATTAACACTGAAAAAAGGCATGATGTTCAACGATGGTTTGAACCAACTTGATGGTGATGAGGCGTTATCGTGAGTTTATTATTTAACGATCGTCAAAGCGGTGCTAATGAGAAGTCTGTGTCTTTGTTGCAACGTATTCAAGGTCAACTACTGGGTTTTATTCGCCAGTGGTTGGCGGCACTGGGTGAAATTTGGCGTGACCCTATCCCTTCGTTATTAACGATTGCGGTATTAGGTGTTAGTTTAACTTTGCCTGCTACTTTATACGTGGTGGTCAAAAACGCAGAGTTAGTTGAACAAAGCTGGGACAATGCATCTGAGATATCGTTATTTTTTAAGCAAGATATCAAAGACAAAAAGCAACAAGCGGTAATCAAGCAAATTGAGCTGATGTCAGAGGTTGAAGGTGTTCACTTTATTTCTAAACAACAGGCATTAACTGAGTTTGAGAACTTATCTGGCTTTGGCGATGCACTTAAGTATTTAGACTCTAATCCACTACCCGATGTGCTGATTGTTACTCCGCAGCCTGATTATGCTAACCCATCAGCTGCAGGTGAATTATTAACTGAACTTGAAGCATTAAAAGAAATTGACTTCGGTAAGTTGGATATTGAGTGGTTAAGGCGTTTAGAGGCCGTTGTTAGTTTAATCAAAGATGCTTTGTTTAGTGTTGCGCTCTTGCTGGTTGTTTCTGTTATCTTGATTGTCGGTAATACCATTCGCCTTTCTATTGTTAACCGCAAAGAAGAGATCGAAGTACTGAAGTTGGTCGGTGCAACGGATGGCTTTATTCATCGTCCTTTCTTATTCACCGGGGTTTGGTATGGCTTTTTTGGCGGTGTGATTGCGTGGATAGCGATTGAGTTAATGTTGCTGTGGATCAGTGCCGCAATTGATAATCTTGCTCAGCTTTATCAAACAGACTTCTCCCTACAAGGATTAAGCGGCGGTGATATGATGTATTTGTTGATGCTCAGTATGGGGTTAGGTTTAGCGGGTTCATATATAGTAGTGAAACGTCAAATCAAAGAAATAGAGCCTGACGCAACTTAATTTTTAGCCCGGCTCTTGTGCTGGGCTAATAATAAATCGGTATGACTCAAGGCTTGGTTGTATATTTCGCTGAGCTTATCTAAATCAACATTTAATGTGTTAGCTAAGTCTTCTACTGCTTGCCACTGACCTCTTTCAAACAATCTTGCCAGCTTAATATATTGCCCTAAAGTGCCTTCGCCGTTCTGCAGAGCTTGTTTAATTTCATCCAGTAAAGGCAGCTTCGTCATTAAGCTCGCCATTTCTTCATCTAATAAGGCATCAACTAAAGAAAACATCCCAGTTAAAAAAGTAGAAGGCGGATCTTGATAATCACCTCGTAAGTCTGCCACTTTTTGACAAAAGTGGGCACGTGATACGGATAAACCAAGTAGCTCACTGGGCTTTTCTTCATTCAAATTAGCGAGGGCGATTAGTGAAATGAATTTTTTCAATTCGGCTTCGCCCATGTAATTTAAGGCGTGTTTCAGATCGCCAATTTGTGCATCTTTGGTAAAGCTAGAGCTATTGATAAATCGCAATAGCTGGTAAGACAAAGCAACGTCTTTCTCGATAATGCTATTTACCGCCGCTAGATCGAGCTCTGCTCTAGAAGACATACAGATAAGTTCTAGTAAGTTAACTTGATTGGCCGACAGCGTTTTCTTTTTTAACACTTCTGGTTTGGCAAAAAAGTAACCTTGGAAAAGGCTAAACCCCAGTGTTTTGAGTTGGTCAAACTGTTCACGTGTTTCCACTTTCTCAGCCAATAAAGTAATGCCAAAGCCGCTAATTCGCCTAACATACTTGGCTATTTGTAGAATGTTAAATTGCAGTACATCAACTTTAATGATGTTGACGTAGGGCAAGAAGATATCCCATTTGGGGTCAAAATCATGATCGTCGAGCGCAATGGTAAAGCCAGCTTTGTGTAACTGCCTGACTGTTTTGAGTAGGGCGTGGCTTATCACCACATCTTCCAAGATCTCTATAACAACTGTATCTGGGTCAATTGAATTAGGAAAGCGGTGTATTAGGGTTTCTTCAGAAAAATTGATAAAGGCTTTTTTATCGCCGGTGACTTCTTCAAAGCCAGTGGCTAGATGATTTTGTGTTAATAATTTAGATGTTGCCTGGTCAGGACACATATCAAGCGGGAAGCTATTACTTTGCCCATCGCGAAATAAAAGCTCGTAAGCGTGGAGTTGGGCTTTATCGTCAAGAATGGCTTGTCTGGCTAGGAATGCATCCATTTATTGTTCTCACCTATATAATACTGCAGGTTTGTCACTTCATTGTAAGGATAGGCTGCTAATTTATACAATGGCGTATTTGTATCTAAATGTAGCTCAGTTTTTGTTTATTCTCGGGATTTTGGAACTTATCGCAAAAATTGGCACTCTTATGGTTGGAGTGCTAGATCTTTAGCACTTGATAGGTTAGAGTGCTAAACGTCGATAACGAATTAGTTATTAGGAGAACAGAATGACACGCACAGCTTCCAACACTGCATTAGCTATTAGCCCACAGGTCGGTAGTATCGATGCCTATATGCAAGGCGTTAATAGCATTCCAGTACTCACGGCTGAAGAAGAGAAAAGTTTAGCAGAGCGTTTATTTTATCAAGAAGATCTTGATGCTGCACAACGTCTTATCATGTCGCATTTACGTTTTGTTGTGCATATTGCTAAAAGCTACTCTGGTTACGGTTTACCACAAGCTGACCTTATCCAAGAAGGTAATGTTGGTTTGATGAAAGCGGTTAAGCGTTTCGACCCTAGTGTAGGTGTTCGCTTAGTATCGTTTGCAGTTCATTGGATTAAAGCTGAAATCCATGAGTTTGTATTAAAAAACTGGCGTATTGTTAAAGTTGCTACAACTAAGGCACAGCGTAAGTTGTTCTTCAATCTTCGCAAAAATAAGAAGCGTTTAGGTTGGTTTAATAATGACGAAGTCAACGCAGTTGCAAATGACTTAGGTGTGACTAGCGCTGAAGTGTTAGAGATGGAATCGCGCATGAGCAGCCAAGATCAAGCATTTGATTTGTCTGCAGACGATGATGACCAATCGCCAAACTTCTCACCAGCTCAGTATCTTGAAGATACTAATTCAGACTTAGCTGAACAAGTTGCGGGTACGCAATGGGAAGAACATGCAAATACGCGTTTATTACACGCTATCAAAACACTTGATGAGCGTAGCCAAGATATTATCATGGCGCGTTGGTTAGACGATGGTAATAAAATGACGTTGCAAGAATTGGCTGCAAAATACAGTGTTTCTGCAGAGCGAGTTCGTCAGCTAGAAAAAAATGCAATGAAGAAGCTTAAACAAGCTATGGGTGAGTTATAATCACTTTGCATTAGGCAAAAATAACAAAAAATAGCCGGCTTATGCCGGCTATTTTTTTATCTGTAATAAAGAGGTCAAATACTTTGCAGTGTCGACTTGGCTGTGGAGCATGTTGTATTGCACCATCTATCAATCAACCTATCCTAGGCATGCCAAATGGCAAGCCTGCAGGTGTGCGTTGTATTCAGCTAAATGACGATAACCTATGCAAAATTTTTGGCGACCCAAGCAGGCCTAAACTTTGCGATGGTTTTAAAGCTGAAAAAGACGTCTGTGGTGATAATACAGCTCAAGCTCTGCAAATTATTACCGAACTTGAGCGTTTAACGAGTTAACGCCTTAAGAACCAAACATCTTAGATAGTTTCCAGAATCGCCCTTTACTATCTTTGCTACTTAAGTGACCTTGCCATAGCTGAAGCAAAGCACTTCTCGCTTCAGACCCAAATTCAGGCTGTAAAATGGCAAATTGAGTCGCATCGAGTTGTTGATTGTCTTTTTGCGCAATCTGCCAAATACCCAATAAGATGGCATAGCTACGCATTAATAGCTTGGCACACAGCTCTTCATCCGTAGACTGTAATTTAGCGGCGAGATTGTTAGCAGTAATTTTGACTATGTTAGATAAGCTAGTTTTAAATGCCAGTAGGTCGTCATTAGCAACATTACGTTCGAGAACCGAGTGGCTTAAACTGGCCAGTTGGAAAAATTGTGGTTGTGCTTCGATATATTGGCAAATTGCGTTTATGATATCGTCCGCTTCTGGTGAATCAACGGTGATCGCAGCAGAAATATCCGCAAACCAAGTTTGGTAGTGTTGCTCTAATAAGGTTAAAAAAATGGTTTCTTTGCTTTTGAAGTAAAGATAAACCGTACCTTTTGCAACACCAGATTGTGAAGCGATGGCTGCGGCTGTTGGTAAGATTTCTGGGTTGGCATCAAACAGTTGTGAAGCCGTATTTAAAATCAAACCTCGCTTTTGTTCTTTGTCTTTTTCAGTTCTTGCTCGCCTTGTTGGCATTTTGTCCTTTTCTAACAACATCTTATATCCCTAATTAAGCATTGCTGATTGGTTTTTGTGCAACAATATTCTTCTTAACATAGCTTATAATTATAACACTTTGATGATTTATATTTGATATATAAAATATTATATCGAAATTGGTATTTTTTGACGAAAAAAGGCAGTATTAAATTTTGCAGTTCCTTAAATTTAGAGCTAATTGTTTAAAGTTAACGGAACGTTTTTCGAGGGTAGTATGGAATTAAAACGCAGAGACTCCATTGAGCAAGCAAAACAATACATGTTGCTTGCTACTGAGTTATTAAAAGAAAATGAACTCGCGTGTGATCCCAACAATTATGCAGTAGCTTACGAAATCGTTAAAGGTAACAATTCAACATTAGCTTCTACGTACGACAAGTTTAAAAAAACTGGACGTAAAATTGATAACTACTGTTTAGAACAGTGGTCACAAGAATTCATGTCAGCTGAAATCCCTTCTGAAAATAACCTGCTCAGCGGGTTAGATAAGGTATTGGTTGAACTTAAAAAGCATGTCTCTGGTGCTGGTGGTAGTGTAGAGGGATACTTGCAAAAGCTAGATACAAGCATGTCTATGCTCAACAAAACTGATGATGGAATATCACCAAACAAGGTCATTAAATCGGTTGTCAAAGCAACTCATCAAGTTAAAACTGAGCAAGTGCAGCTAAAAAGTCAGCTTGATGCTTCGCAATCTGAAGCACAATTGTTAAGGCAAGAGCTCAATAAATTACAGCGTGAAGCGGTGACTGATGCATTAACAGGCCTGGCCAATCGCCGTGGTCTTGAGCAATATTTACAAAGTTTAGACGATGGCTCACAGCTGAGTTTAATGGTGTTAGATATTGATCACTTCAAAGGTTTTAACGATACCTTTGGCCATTTAATTGGTGATGTGGTGCTGGCTAAAGTTGCAGATCAGGTTAATAAATGTCGACCAAAAGGATCAACGGCAGTTCGTTTTGGTGGTGAAGAGTTTATTTTAATCACTACTAATGAAGATGTAGATGCCTTACAGAATTTGGCTGAAACGGTTAGAACTAAAGTAGAGTCGATGAAATTAATTAATGGTAAAACGAAGCAGCGCTTACCAACAATTACCGTCTCGTTAGGTATTGCTGTTCAGCAAAAAGGTGAAGTATTTGAACAGTTACTTTCGCGTGCTGATAATGCGCTTTATCAAGCCAAAGATGCAGGTAGAAATCGAGTACAGCTAGCTGTTTAAATTTTTGTATAACCATAAAAAAGGGCGTTGATTTCAACGCCCTTTTTTGTTGGAAGATACTAAATTTTGATAATGATTTTCTTTTTGTACAGGTAGTATGAGATTGCCCAAAACAGCACTACGTGCGCAATAGCAAACACCAGTGAAGCCATTTTCTCAGAGAAAATAGGTAGCAACTGCTGCCATAAGTAAGTGTAGAAAGTTAATGTTTTACCTTCTGCCGTCTCACCCATAGGGATTGCCCAATAAGTCGCTGCCCAAATCCAAGATAGGCAGTAAATGAATAATGGGTTAAGACCGTAAACCTGCCAAGGTTTGGCGATAGACATCTTGCCTTTTAAATCGATTAACCAAACAAACAGTGCAAGTAACAATAACGCTGCACCAGATGTAAAGATAACGTATGAGCTAGACCAGATGTTTTTGTTGATAGGCATTAATAGTGAAACAAAATAACCTACACCGACAATAGCTAAGCCCCAAAGCACTAGCTGTTGTACTGCAACGTTAAAGTCTTTAATTTGAGATAAACGACGTGTTGCTTCAAAACCAAATACCACATTAACTACCGCTGGTAATGTACTTAGCACGCCTTCCGGATCGAATGGTATACCGAAGCCACCATACATGTGCGCTTCGCCTAGAATCGCTAAATCAACCGTTTGAATAATGCTATTTTCTAGACCAAATGGCTCTGCACCACCGAATAGTAAGAAAATAAAGTAATAACCAGTTAAGATTGCCAAACACGCGATATAAAGCTGCTTTTGATTACAATATAAAATCAGCAAGCTAGCGACCAAATAACACAAACCAATACGTTGCAGAACGCCCATGATGCGCACTTCTTCTAAGCCAATTGCAAAGAAGTTATAGAGGTTTAAGCCAAAACCAATTAAGAACATCAGTATAGAGCGCTTGATCACTTTCCCTATCGCTTCAGATGAAGCTTGATAGTTGATTTTCTTGAAGGCGAAGAACATGGCCGAGCCAACAATAAATAAGAAGAAAGGGAAAACTAAATCAGTTGGGGTCCATCCATGCCAATCAGCATGTAGTAACGGTGCATATACATGTCCCCAGTCACCTGGAGTGTTAACTAAAATCATTAACGCTATCGTAAGTCCACGAAAGGCGTCTAAAGCATGAAATCGAGTTGGCTTTTCTGACATATATTTCTCAAATTTATTTAATTAATTCCATTATATATAACAAAGCAGGCTTTAGCCTGCTTTGCTGAACAAGGTTTGGATATTTATACCCATTTCATTGTTTTTTGCGGATTAAAACTGTTGTTGACCAGCAATCCAGCTTGCAGTGACCTCATATTGGTCATTGAATACGATGAAATCTGCTTGTTTACCAGGTGCAATTGCACCTAGCTGGTCACCTAGGCCAATACAATCAGCTGCATATTGTGAAGCCATTCTTAATGCTTCTTCTAAAGATACATCTAATGTTTCAACGGTATTTTTAACCGCACCAATCATATCCAATACAGAGCCTGCTAGCGCACCTGATTCATTTGTTAGTTTGCTACCTTCACGGGTCACTTTTTCATTAGCTAATACAAAGTGCGTTTCAGTTGTACCAACAGGTGGCATAGAATCACTTACTAAAATGATTTTACCTGGTTTAGCTTTAATCGCGACTTTTGCTGAACCAGCATGAACGTGGTGACCGTCAATGATGATGCCGCAATAAGCGTCACTTAATAAGGCTGCGCCTGTTACACCAGGCTCACGCGAAGTCATTGGTGACATTGCATTGTATAGGTGAGTAAACCCTGAAGCGCCTGCTTCGATAGCTTTCATTGTAGTATCAAAGTCAGTATTAGTATGACCTAAGAAAACGATAACGCCATTATCAACTAATTCTTTAATCTGTGCTGGTGTGACGTTTTCTGGTGCCACAGTAACTTTTACAATACCTAGGTCTTTTCGTGTGTATACGGCCATTTCATCAGCTGATAATTCACGAATATACTCGGTTGCGTGCGCACCTCTTTTAGGAATAGATAGATGAGGCCCTTCAAAGTGAACACCGATAATACCAGGAACACCTTTTTCGATAGCTGCTGCAATAGCATCAGCAGCATTTCGGATCACATCGATACGATCTGTAATAAGAGTTGGTAACATGGCTGTCGTACCAAATTGACCATGCGCTTTCATCATAATCTCTAGCGCTTCGACGTTAGTATCAGAGTTTAGTAATTTACCGCCGCCGCCATTTACTTGAATGTCGATTAAACCCGGTGCAACTGTACCTGCAACTTTTACTGCATCAGCAGGCGCATCACCACCTACAGATACAATTTTGTCGCCTTCAAAAGTCACTGCTACATTTTGCTGGAATTTTTCGCCGTCAAATAAACGTTCTGCAATAATCGTCGTCATTTTATAAAGTCCTAGTAATTTTTTGGATCCCAGGGGGATTATCTGGATCAATACCTCTCGCTTTGGCAATCTCTGGTAAATCGAGATAAAAACGCTGAAGCACGGTTAATGGTGCAAAGCGAGGCGGGATTTTCTTAAATGGTTGTTTAATATGATGTAAAGATACACCACGTTGCTCAAATTGACGTACTTGCGCCATGTGAGACTTAAAAGATTCATCTTGGATAAGTGTATTAAGCACAGTGATATTTTGCTCAATCAGGCTAACACCACCGTGTAAAAACTCTGCTGAGCTAAAAGGTTCTGCATGAATACCGCATAAACCCACCAATTTTATCGCTACTTCACGTGCTACAGCATAACCAAAACCTCGACCCAAAATAGCACAGTCTTTTACATCGGTAAGAAGTTCAGGCTGAATGATAGAAGGGGCTTTAATTGACTGTTCAAGCAGCTCAGGTAAATCATAAATAGAGCGGCGTAGTTCTTTGTTACTTGACCATTTAGCTGCAAACTGAAGCAATGCAGATAACGTTGTTAATAAGCTTTTTGTCGCGCCGATAGCATTTTGTTCACCTGCTTTTAGTGGCAGTACAGCATCAGTGATATCACACAGAGGAGAGTTTTCGTCGTTGACCAATGCTACGACAAACGCCCCTGATTGTTTAGCCATCTCTGCTTGTGCCAAGATGTCAGGGCTGCGACCCGATTGACTGATTACTAAAACTAAAGCTTTATCGAGATTCAGTTTTTTACCATAAATACTGGTAACTGATGGTGCAGCTGAAGCAACGGGAATACCGGTTTCAATCTCAAAAAGATATTTGGCAAATGTACCAGCGTGATCGGATGAGCCTCTACCTACAATGTAGATGTATCGAGGTTTCATTAGTTTTAAGTGTGAACCCAGTTTATCGGTGGCGTGATCATTTTCTTCTAGCTGCTCAGCGATCCGTTTTGGTGCCTCTTTAGCCTCTAGAGAAATAAGCGGTTCTGACATATACACTCACTAAAAAATGAAAAGCCTAACGGGACGTTAGGCTTGAAGTGAAATTAAGCTTTTTGCTTTATCATTTCTTTGGCAAAGAAAACTGCGCCGTCTTCTGGTTGGCCAAGTGCAGGAGAAACTTGAGATGCGATATCTTCATCCATCCAGTTAATGATAAGCGGTGCTAAGCCACCTAACATAGATAAACGACCAGGATTGTAGCTCATAAGCTTGCGCGCTAGTTTACTGATGTAATCGCCGCCTTCTTTTAAAATCTCAATAGCTACTTTATCGCCGCGGTCTGCTGCTTGGTGCACTAATGGAGAGAAACGACCAAATGCAGCTGAAGGTGCTTTAGTCATTAATTCGATAATAGGGTAAGGACCTACAACACCAAGTTGCTCTTGGATTGTATCTGTTAACTCTGTTGGTTCTGCTAAACCGTCTAATACTTCTAAAACGTGTTGAACGGCTTTTAAACCTGTCCATGCGCCAGCGCCTTTATCACCTAAACCAAAACCGTGGCCGCCGACCATATGCGTTTCACCATCAACGACTGCAACACCACAAGAACCTGTACCTGTGATAATCGCAGCACCGTTAAGTGAGTTATGTGAACCATAACAAGCAATGTGTAGATCAGTAGTCACGAAGAATTCTGCGAAAGGGTGCTTCCATGACGTCATGATATCCATATATTTTGGAAGGTTAACACCAGCTAAACCAGCACCTGCAACTAACTCTGACATTTTTTCAGCAGGTAAGCCCGCATCGGCTAATGCAACTTCTGTTGAAGTGATGATGGACTCTTGAGCTACTTCCACGCCGTGTACAGGGTTACCAGGACCTGCTGTACCTTCACCTATGATCTTTCCTTCTTCAGTTGAATAAATTACCGCTTTACATTTTGTACCGCCGCCATCTAGACCTAAAATCAGTGGTGAATTTGCCATGCTATTGCCTCTTCCTATTTGTCAAAAATGTATATAAGTATTTACAAGTTTGCTACTTATTTTTATGGATAGATTCTACGATACTTTTGGAGTAAAAGGCAAAAGGAGGGGAGGGCAGGAAGTGTTAAAAAAGGCTAAATTAGTTGAATAATTTAGCCTCTGGAGAAGAATTAAGCTTTTGGAGCTAATAACTTTGTTCTGCTAAGTGATAATAACTGTGAATAGATAGGTAAGAAGAAGTTCTTTGCCTGAATCGCACTCGTGATTTCTTGTGTTAAGTTTGGCAGTTTTTTCTCATCAATGATAAAAATGCCATCGATAGTTTTATCTTCTTGGCCTTCTGCTTTTACTGTAAGGCTAGTTGGCACGAGAAGATCATATAAAGAGAGAAGTTTGCAGAACTCTGCTGTTAAACCAGACATATTTGTGTGTTGGATTAATAGTTCTTTCTTACTTTTCAGGTAATCAGTTTCTTCACCGTTTTCAAATAATGCTCGGCCTTCACTTGCAATCGCGTTGCTCTGAGTATTTAGAGTGATGTATCTTTGCTCAGGATCTTTCTCATCAGCAATGAGTACGAAAGGAGGCACTAATACACAGCGTGGAAGGTGTTCAGCAACCCAGTTACCATCTTGGAAAAAGTTGTTCTTTTGCGTTTCGGTACTTAATAAAGCAACGGGCTGGAACTGACCTGTCTCAGAATTTTTTACGAATACAATTGGGTAAGAATGGCATGCAGCAGAAAACTCATCTACACATAAAGGTAATAAGTGTTGGTTTTCAGTAGCTTGGATATTTTTATTGTCATCAATTTTGATATCGGCGTGTTTTTCTTTTGTTAGACCTTCAAATTGAGCTGTCATTATTCTCTCCGTTAGTGAATGCTTATCTGCACGCAGGTTAATATATTTAGTTACAACCTACAAACGAAAATATTTATGCGTGTTATCTATCGCTTTTTTGACTTAGGTTAATTTATCTGTTGATCCAGTATTAATAGTGGCTGCGTAGAAAGGCTAATAAATGACATACCAAGTTGAAGGTGATAATCTCTGACGTAGTTGGTGTATAGATGAAGACGCTTTTATGAATAATAATGTAGAAAAAGTAATAGTTTTAGGCGGTGGAACATCAGGCTGGTTATCCGCTGCTATGTTAGCAAGTTCGTTTATCAAAACGGGCAGAGATATCCAAGTTGAGCTGATTGAGTCGGAAAATATTCCAAATATTGGTGTAGGTGAAGGTACATTCCCGACTATCCTAAGTACGCTTCATGAAATTGGATTGTCAGAAAAAGAGTTTTTAACAGAATGCGACGCTAGTTTTAAGCAAGGCGCTGAGTTTAGGAATTGGCTATATGATCCTGCCCAAAAGCAGCATGCTTATTATCACCCTTTTGATCCACCAGCAAAACCTAATGGCTTAGACATTTCTTCATATTGGTTGAAGCGCTTTAAAGACGAACCTCAAGGTCGCAGTTTCAGTCACGGTGTTACTGTGCAATCACATTTATGTGATAAAAACTTAGCCCCGAAAACAACTCAAACACCCGAATATAACTGGTTGGCCAAATATGCCTATCATTTAGATGCAGGCAAGCTAGGTCAACTCCTTCGCAAGCATGCAACTGAAAAACTTGGCGTCAAACACACATTTGCCGACATTGAAAAAGCCGAGCTAGATAGCGATGGTTTCATTGATTATCTGATTGCTGAAGATGGCCAGCATCACAGCGCTGACTTTTTTGTTGATTGTTCAGGCTTCGCTGCTTTACTTATCGATAAAGCGTTAAAAGTACCATTCTTAGATAAGAGCAAATATCTTGCAGTAGACACGGCTGTTACCATGCAAGTTCAATATGACTCTCAAAATCAAGCTATTCCGACTCATACGATTTCAACAGCACAAGAAGCCGGTTGGATCTGGGATATTAGTCTTCAAACTCGCCGTGGTTGTGGCTATGTTTATTCTTCTAAACATACAGACAAGGCGCGAGCTGAAATTGTTTTTAAGAAATATTTAGGCCTTGCAGAAGATGCTGATGTCAAACTTAGACACATTAGCTTCACCAGTGGTTATCGTCAAAAGTCTTGGGCTAAGAATTGTGTTGCTGTTGGTTTTGCTAGTGGCTTTGTTGAACCATTAGAGGCGACTGCTATTGCTATGGTTGAAGCGGGTATCCGTTCATTAGCAGCCCGTTTCCCTTGTAATCGAGCAGCAATGGCTATCCGAGAAGTACAATATAATGAAATCTTTACTAGCCGCTGGAACAACATAATCGACTTTATCAAACTTCACTATTGCTTAACCAAGCGTACTGACAGTGAGTTTTGGATTGAGCAAACCAACCCAGATTCGATTCCAGAAACCTTGTTACAAAAGCTAGAAGCTTGGCGCCATTACGCTGTTTCTGAAGGCGATTTCCCTAACAAGTACGATATTTTTGGCGTCGCAAGTTGGCAGTATATTATTTATGGTTTGGAGTATTACCCAGACTATGTTGAGTGCGGTATGGCACCAGAGGACGTAGTGACTAAAAGCTTGGCCTCAATTCAATCTATGGCTTCGAGCGCACCAAATAGCTTAATGTCTAATAGACAAACGATAAAAGCATACAAGATGTAAGAAAGGGGCTTTAAGCCCCTTTTTTTTATATTTGATTAAGCCCGTATTTGGCTATCTTCACTAATAATTCCCTGTGCTGCGGTAACTCTTCAGCAAGTTTCTTAGCCATTTGGTTTACTTGTGCACTTTGTTGTTCCGCTCTATTGCTGTAATTTAAATCTAGCTCTGGTGGCGCTGTTTTAAATTTCATTCCATATAAAACATAGAGGTAATTCTCGATATCGAATACCTCAATTTTTGATGGAAAGTCAGAGCGAACAGGGTTTGTTTGCTGCCAGATAGCAAGTCTATCCGCAAGGCGCTGAGAAATCGTTTCTGGTGCTCTATTATCAATCCAAAAGTCTGAGTCAGTTCTGTCTGAGATGCAGTAATGAAGCTTGATAAAATCGAGCGTGTTTGTCCAAACTTCTGTTAATTGTTCATTGTATCTGCGTGCCAGCGGCGCTAGGGTTTGTTTGTCCCTTGGGAAGCGTTCTGCTAGTAGTTTGGCTGAGAAATCTGTAAGTAGTAATGCCGTTGCTTCTAGAGGCTCTACAAAGCCTTGAGAAAGCCCTATGGCGACACAGTTATGCGCCCAGAACTTTTCTCTAAAGCCGATACGCATCTTAATTTCTCTTGGTGATAACTCATCTAAAGAGCGACCAATGTAACGTTCTACTTTTTGGTAAGCTAAATCCGTGTTTAGGTGGTTATTTGAAAATACAAAACCAACGCCTCTGCGCTCTGGTAGCGCTATATCCCATATCCAGCCAGCCTGATGTGCTGTTGAGATAGTATATGGCGGTATAATTCGGTCTTTTTCTGTCGGCACTTGTACTGCAATAGCAGTATTGGTTAGCAGTTCTTTCGATTTATCAATTAATCCTACGTTGAGTTTTTTCTCGATTAAAAAACCCTGGAAGCCCGATGAATCAACATAAAAGTCAAATGGTAATGATTCGGCCTTGTCAGTTAGTAGTTCTCGTATTGAACCATCTTCTGAAAATGTAACATCGGTAATTTTTGCTGATAGATACTTAACGCCAAATTGCTCTTCAGCGTGTTTTTTCAATAGTTTCGCAAATTTTGCTGCATTTAAGTGATAAGCGTATGTGGTTGCTCCTTCATATTCTTTATCTGTAATGCGTTTAGGTGCTTTGAAGTTGTCACAAACTAAGCCTTGAAATGAAACCGTATCGGCAAAGCTCTGTTCAGTTTTATTTAGCCAGTATGGCGTTAAATCTTCGTTAAATGGGAATGGGTAATCAAATAAGTGATGGTAATAGTTATTTTCACCGTGCTGGTGCTTATCTAACCAATTTACAAACTTAATTGATTGTTTGAAGGTTGCATCACACTGAGAAATAAACTCCGACTCTGAAATACCAAAGTGTTGTAAAGTCTGCCGCATCATAGGGACAGTACCTTCACCGACACCTATGATAGGCGTATCAGGATCTTCAATTAGTGTGATTTGAATTTGCTCTTTTTCGAGTGCTTTCCCTAAATGATTGGCTGTTATCCATCCTGCAGTACCACCGCCGATAATGGCAACATTTTTTATTGTCATTGTTTATACCCATTAAAAACGAAAGAACCCAGCAAATGCCGGGTTCTTGATAATAGGACAAATCCGAATCAATTAGAAGCGGAATTGAACACCTACAGAGTAACGAGCTTCACCGTAGTAAACTGCGTTTGGTACGCCTTTAGCGAAACGAGCTTGGTTAGAAGCAGAAACTGCATCGTTACCCATTTGCTCACTGTCTTCTTCTGTAACGTTTACAGCATCAGCAGTTAATGTGATGTTTTCTGTTAAGTTGTAAGAAGCGCTTAAGTCTAATGTACCGAAGTCTTGGTGCTCACGAGCGCCATAGAAACCAGTTTCACGGATCATGTACTCTGAACGCCAGCTGTATGCAGCACGTGCAGAGAAGTCATCATTCTCGTAGTAACCAACTAAGTTAACAGTGTGCTCTGAAGTATCTGATAACTCTGGGTTGTGGTCAGCGAAGTTAGTCTTGTCTTCAGCTTCTGAATCAGCATAAGTATAGTTGATAACTGTACCGAAACCGTTGTCGAAAGCGTGTTGTAATTGGAATTCTAAACCAATGATATCGCCGCCTTCACCATCTTCATATGATTCAACGTTCCAGCTGTCAGCGCCTGTATCAGGGTCGATGATACCGATAGCTTGACCAGCTTGAGCTGATGAAGTTGTGAAAGTTTGGATTGACTTAGCGAATAACGCTGCTGCAACCATGCTGTCTTCTGAGTAGTACCATTCAACACCTAAATCGCTTTGGAATGCTTTGAATGGGTTTAAGCCTACAGAACCTTTAATTACACCTTCGTTACCTTCGATGTTGTCACCGTAACCTACTAATGCAGAGTTAGTGAACATGTCGTTGTAGTTAGGACGTGCGATTACTGAAGCAGCACCGAAACGTAAGATTAAATCATCAGATAAGTCATATGCGATGTTTAAGCTTGGTAAGATTTCGTTGTAAGAGTAAGTTTCAGTAACAGTCTCATTTGTGTAAGTGTTATTGAAAGAGTACTCAGGATCTACGAAGTCTGGGTCGATAGCAAATGCTTTACCAGTTGCTTTAGTATCGATGAAACGGAAACCGAAGTTACCACGGAAACCTTCTGATTCGAAGTTAGCCATGATGTAGCTTGCAATTGTTTCTTCTTGTAATGAACCAACGCCTGAACGCTCTTCACCGAAACCAGTTAAATGTTCACGAGTGTGAGCAAGGATGCGAGCTGAGTTAGCTTGTGGGATCATGAAACCGTTACCAGCTTCAACCATACCGCTTTGGAACTCTGAACCGTCGTGGATTAATGCATCAGCTGCACCATCGAAACCATCAAATACACCGCGGAATGCGTTTTGCGCGATTTCGTGGTTTGACCAACGGAAACCAGTCTTGATTGAAGTGATTGCACCTAAATCAACATCGAAAGTTACGTCAGTTTGGAAGTAACGCTCTTCGTCAGTACGTGGTTGGCTTACTACTTGTGAAGTTTGTAAACCTTCCCAGCCGAAGTATTCACCAGCTGAAGGTAATGAGAAGTCACCGTTACGTTGATCTGAGAAGTGTACTGGAGTTTGAGTTTGGTCAGTTACACCAACAGAACCTGAGAATGGAGTTAAATAAGCGTGGTTAGTTTCGAAGTTTGTACCACCTTCCGCGTCAGATAAACCAGCTTGGAATTCAAAAGTTGCACCGTCTGCTTTGTAAGTGAAGTCAAACGCGAATAACTCAGTTTCCATTGTAGCTAAACGAGGACGAACGTCCCAGTATGGTTGACCACCAGCGCCAGCGTTTGAAGCCCACTCAGTTGTACTTGTACAGTTAACTGGGATCATGCCGTCGAAGTGTTGGCTGTTTGGTTGATCGATGAACTCAGAACAGTTGCTTTGATCTTGTGGAATCCAAACCTGAACGTTAGTACCGTCAGCTTCTAATTCCATGTTCATGTAGTGGAAACCAAACTCTAAATCGTCAGTTGGAGCGTATTGAGCAGTGAAGTCGATACTTGTACGGTTACGCTCTTGTTGGAAGCTAGTTGGTGCAATACGACCACCCCAGCTGATTAAGCTCTCGTCACCTTTACGGTCTAGGTTGTATTCGTTAGAACCTAGTGCTAATAAAACACCGAAAGTTTCGTCTTCGTTTTTCCAGCTAACTAAGCCAGAAACACTTGGATCTGTTTCTTCAGAAACTGAACCGTATGTACCTTTAGCAGATGCGAAAACTGTTAATGGATCTAAGTCTAATGGCTTACGAGTTTTAACGATAACTGTACCACCAACACCACCTTCTAAAAGGTCAGCTTGTGATGATTTGTATACTTCGATACCAGCGATCATTTCTGGAGCAAGCATTGAGTAGTTAAACGTACGGTCGATTGCTTGTTGTGAGTACCAACCAGCAGAAGCTACGTTTTGACCGTTTAATGTAGTAAGAGTTAAGCCGTTAGAAGCACCACGGATTGAAACTGCAGAACCTTCACCGAATGTACGTGAAACAGATACACCTGGGATACGTGCTAATGATTCAGCAACGTTTGCATCTGGGAATTTACCAACGTCTTCTGCGTTTACCGCGTCAACTGTACCAGTTGAGAAACGCTTAGTATTCATTGATTCTTTTAATGAACCACGGATACCGCGTACTTGGATTACTTCAACTTCTTCTTCAGCTGCTGCTTCTGCTGCGAAAGCTACTGGAGCTGAAACTGTCGCGCCCATTAGAGCTGCTAAGCTCATAGCGTGAGTGATTTTATTTAGTTTTAAAGATGACATTACTGTCCCCTTATTAATTATTATTGATTATGTATTTCTGTTGTAGTTTTTTAATGACATGAAGCCATTACGAACAAACATACACAAATTATTTACGTATTGCAATGACCTTTCCCGCAAAATGTGAGGATTAGTAGAGAAGAGTGAAGTGCTTGATTTATAAGGCCTGTGGAGGTGTTTTTTTAGAACGCTAACACTTTGAATAATTCAATTATGAGAACTGTTACACAGTTTTTCATAATTATTTGTTACTATTTTTTTAGTTAATTTATGTGAACTTTTACCGCTTTTTTAGATCTTTTATTGAACTTTTGGAGCAGTTTAGGGTTTTTGTATTTTTCTACGATTGGCATGAAGTGGTAGTTATTGCAGCCTTAAGGGGAATGTCACCATTCCCCTTGGAATAATTAGAAGGATTAGTCATATCGATATTCGAATACATCGATCACTTTTTCTACCCCTCTCAGATGCCTAACCACGTTAATGGCTTCTTCTGCTTCTTGTTCAGTGACAATACCCATTAAGAACACTTCACTATCTTCGGTAACGACTTTTATATGGGAGCCATCGAAGTTTTCTGCTGCTAGCAAGTTCGTTTTTGATTTAGAAGTTAACCAAGCATCATTAGAGGTAACATCTAAACTGACTTTTTTCTTCACCTTTATACGGTTATGCACTTCAACCACGCCTTCGTAAGAATGCGCTACGCGTTCTACTAAACCTTTTAGATGTGACGAAGGAGCTTGCCCAACTAATAAAACACGTCGGTTGTAACTGATTACATTAATATTTACACGATCGCCTAATTCTTGGTGCTCAGCTATGCGTGCACCAATTTTTACTTCTATTTCTGTATCTTCAACTTGAGCGCCCATTGAGCGTCTGTCATGTGCTGTCATTACAGCACCTGCCGCAGCACCAACAACGACAACTGCACAACCTTGAATAGCAGGAAGCATAATAAGAACAGAGAGTAAGAGAGCGAATTTTTTCATCTTATAAGTTTCCGGGGAATAAAGTGTTTTCAATGGCATAACACAAGCTATGTGCGATGAGTTGTTGAACTTCTAAAATACGTATGGTTTGACTTGATGGGATACGAATTTCTAAATCTTGTGGCCCGAGTAATCCGGCAATTTCGCCACCATCACCACCTGTAAGTGCAATAATAACCATATCTTTGGCCACGGCCGCTTCCATTGTTCTTAAGATAACCGGGTTATTTAGATCAGCTGCAAATACAACTAACACATCACCTGCTTGACCGATTGTTCTCAACTGAGACGCATATAAATTGTCACTTTCTTCATAACTAACCAGGCTGGTCATCGTTGCGTTATTAGAATGCAATAAGATTGCTGGTAGGCTAGGGCGTGGAATTTCAAACCTGTGCAGTAATGAACTGACGAGTGTGCTGGCAATACCGTGAGCAAAACCATCTCCACAGCAGATAATTTTTTTATCTGCTAGTAAGCAGGTTACTAACTTTTCTGCAGCAGTACTGATATTGTCCGACAGCATATCTGCCGCAGCAATCTTAGTTTGGATACTTTCAGTGAAGCTTTGTTTTATTAATTCTTGCATTATTTATGTATAAATTTTGAAGGTTAAAATGCGTTTTGGATCCAGTTTGGCGCGCTATTATCGCCATCAAAACTGATAATATCAAAGCGATATGATGTTAATTGGCTATTTAAGCCGATGCTTTGCATGTAAAGTATCGCTGCCCTTTTTATTTTTTGTTGTTTAGATGGAGTGACGGTACTGGCAGCATTGCCGTATTGCTTACTTTTTCGGTATTTTACTTCGATAAATATGAGCTTATTGCCTTGTTTGGCAATGAGATCGAGCTCTCCACCTTTTACATGCCAATTTTGTTCTATTACCGATAAACCTTGAGTTGAAATAAAGTTGGCTGCTTTTTTTTCATATATTGCACCCTTAACTCGGGTTGTTAGCTTAGTGAATAGTGTCACGGCGAATAATTTTGTTAGCCTTGAACTGTCCCCAAGCAAGCTTGCGCTCGACTTGGCCTGAGCGATTAACCGATAATTCGCCACTCAATCCTGATTGATAGAAACCAGAAAATGCTTTCATTCTTGCTAAGTTAGGCAAAAGTGAAAAAGCGTCATAGCCAAAAGCAAATAAGCTTAGGGTCGCAAATTGGCTATTAGGCCAAACCTGTCTCATTTCTTGTGCTAGCGCCTGTTCCTTACTGTCACCTGGCAGTAGCCAAGGTATTTGACTGAATGTAATGTTGGCTAAGTCATTAAAATCAAGCATATCAATATTATTGGTATAGCTTCTTGAAGTAGCGTAAATAGGTGCTGGCTTTGTGTAAGATGCCGTATTGATGTCAATAAATGGTTTAAGTAATTTAGTTTGTGTTGGGTCTCCAACCAAGTAAATCATATCGATGTCTTGTTTATTACGTACTTCAGATTCAAACTTTTTGGCATTATTAAATAGTGTTTTCATCGTTTTGATATGAGTGCGACTCGATTTAGTACCTAATACTTGTTCAACTACATTTTTCATATCATCAGCCGAGTTAAAATAAGCAAGATGGGCTTTGTTATTAGTTTTTTGCTCGAATGTTTGTTTGAACGTTTGGCTAATTCTATGACCAAAGCTGTTATTGGCAGCAATAATTGCAGGTGCTCGATAACCTTGCTCGGCGAGCATAGTTGCAGCTTGTATCGCTTCGCTCTCTGGTGTTAAAGCAAATGAATAATGGCTAGGGGTTAATGTTAACTCATCTATTTGATTGAGGTGCAAGGCCGGAATACCAGCAAAGTACTGGGCAAAGTTAGATAAGTTTTCTTTTAATAAAGGACCTATTACAAAATCGATATTTTCGGGCGTTGGTTGAGTAAAGTCGTAGTTTTGGCTGTCAATAAACTGCACAATTACATCTGAATCCAAACTCGCTGCCAATATCCCTTGTTGTACGGCCTTTCCTTGTTTCGCAAACTTCCCTGTTAAAGGTAATACTGCCATGACTTGATTGACAGGGTATTGTTCAGTATTCAGCGCTTGGTAAAGGTCATCCGGTAAAGATTGAGCTGCTGCGTGTTCAGGGTACGTCTGTTGCCACTGCTTTATCTTATTTAGCATTAATTCAGATTGGTCAGCAAAGTCTCTACTGATTTTGACCAGTTGTAGCCAGCCACTTAATGTGGGTTCTTTATTTGATACAAAGTTGGTCAAACTAACATCTTGCAGTTGATTAACGTGATGCCAAATTTGCTGATTGAAAATGCCTTGTTCCGATTGAAATAGTCCTGATTCTATCATTGCTATTCGCGCCCGAGCTGCCGCTAAGTCGTGTTGGCTTGCTGCTGCAGAATCCGCTTTGACCAATAAAACTCTTGATTCAAATTGATTGATGGGTTTGAGCTCTTTGGCAATTTGGTAGCTGAGTTGGTCATCACCTAGCAATAACAAACTTTCTGCCATAAAAAGTTGATATTGCTGACGCATAAAATCAGTCAGTAAAGCGGGGGAAATTTGGCTAAGTAGTGCATGAGCTTCAATTGCTCGACCCGTTTTTAATAATTCATCCGATGCTCTGGTATACCAAATAGCCGCTTGTTGCTCGGAAGTGGCTATTTCTGCTCTTGCAAGGTAATCAGCTGCTGTTTTTGGTTGGCGAGCTTGTTTATCTGTTTTAGTCGTTGTCGCTTTTTCGACTTTAGCCTGATTTTTTGGTGTGCTTGTACAAGCAACCAAACTGGCTAAAAGTAGCGCAACAATGGATAAATATTTGACTTGGCTCATGTAACGGGGTTTCCATAAGAATAACAATTGTTATCAAGTTTGATGAGTATATACTATGCGCTTACGAACTAACATCCTGTAAAAACTTGTCTGCAAGTCTTATTGGCACTTCTGAGATAACAAAATGATCCAAGCTTCACACTTATATATAGTGGCAACACCTATCGGTAACTTAAAAGATATTAGCGCTCGTGCTTTAGATGTCTTAGCGGGCGTTGATTTAGTTGCTGCAGAAGATACGCGAGTGGCTAAACGTTTGTTATCTGAATATGAAATCGAAGCCCAGTGTATTGCTTATCACGATCACAATGAATCTACTCAATCAGATAATCTGATAACTAAGCTACAAGCCGGTCAATCTATTGCGCTAGTGTCTGATGCGGGTACACCATTAATTAATGACCCAGGTTATACCATAGTTAAAAAGTGCCGCGAGTTAGGCATTAAAGTTGTGCCTATACCTGGAAGTTGCGCTTTGATTGCTGCTCTATCTGCAGCGGGTGTAGCCACAGACCAGTTTTACTACGGTGGTTTTCTGCCCGCTAAAACTAAAGCCAGATGTGACGTATTAAGCCTATTAGCAGAGCGCAGTTATTCAAGTGTCTTTTATGAATCACCACATCGAATTTTAGCGAGCTTAGCAGATGTACAAAAGACCCTTGGCGATAAAAGGCAAATCGTCATTGCTCGTGAAATTACGAAAACATTTGAAACCATAAAAGGTGGAGCGGTAGCAGATGTCATCGATTGGATGCAGGCTGATCACAACCAACAAAAAGGTGAATTTGTACTGATTGTTGAAGGTGTTGCAAGTAGCGGTCAATTGGATGACAGAGCAAAACAGTTATTAGAAAGTTTAATAGAGCACCTACCGCTGAAAGTGGCTTCAGGTATTGTTGCTCAAACGTTTGATTTAAAGAAAAAACAAGTTTACGAATACGGAATTACGCTGTCGGATAAATAATATGGAATTTAAAGTTAACCCTCTGTTTAGGCTAAATAAAATTTATCTGCAGGATACAGAGCACTTTATTGTCGTGATTGATGATTTTCTCGATAACCCTGATGAAGTTATCGCGTTTGCTAAAGAAAAAGCCGCTTTTAAGCAAGTTGGTGCAGATGGAACTTTATATCCAGGTATTCGAGAAGCGATGCCAAAAAACTACATTGCCAACCTTGAAACTGCTCTAACAACCGTTATCTCCGAACATTTTTATCAGCAACAGCCGATAAAAAGTTTGCCTCCCACAGCTTATTTATCTTTGACCACATTAGCTGAAAGTGATTTAAACCTTTACCAAAAAATGCCGCATGTCGATTGTCTTGAAGAACATGAGTTTGCATGTGTTCATTATTTTTGTGATCAACCGCATGGTGGTACCAGTCTTTATAACTTTAAAGCGCAAAATAAAATTAAGTTGACCACGGCTGAAAGAGAATTGATGTACGAGATGGTTGAAGCGGTTAAAGCTACACCGGATGAACACAAGGGGTATTTGAATCAATCGACTAGCGTATTTGAACGTGTGGGACAAGTTCAGGCTCAGTTCAATCGATTAGTGGTTTACCCTAGTAATTACTTGCACTGTGCTGATATTGATCCCGATATTAGCTGCATTAATGATATCGAAACAGGCAGGCTTTCTGTCGCTTCTTTTCTTGGTTTTAGTGTCTAAATACTGACTTTACTTTATTCTCGGTCTGTCACGAGGTAGAATGCTCGTCGGAAAGTAGGTCGTACAGTCGCTGCTTTATCGTTGTGCCCTTTCGAGGGTAGACGGATAAAGGGGAGGAAAGTCCGGGCTCCATAGGGTAGGGTGCCAGATAACGTCTGGGCGGCGTGAGCCGACGACAAGTGCAGCAGAGAGAAGACCGCCATGCTTGCATGGTAAGGGTGAAAGGGTGCGGTAAGAGCGCACCGCGCAACTGGTAACAGCTTGCGGCGAGGTAAACTCCACTCGGAGCAAGACCAAATAGGGTTCCTTATGGCGCGACCCGCGTTGGAACCGGGTAGGTTGCTCGAACCTTATAGCAATATAAGGTCTAGACGAATGACTGTAGATAACAGAACCCGGCTTATAGACCTACTTTCCCTCTCCATTTTCAACAGCTAAATTCATCATGAGTGACGTTTTCAAACAATACATAAAAGCAATCGGACGAGGTCAACGCTCTGGTCGCTATCTCACCGAAGAAGAAGCGTTCGATGCAATGCGTTTGATTATGCAACAGCAAGTCACACCAGAGCAGCTTGGCGCATTTTTAATGCTACTCAGGGTTAGAGAAGAACATCAAGATGAATTAGCCGGTTTTGTTAAAGCGATTCGCCAAGCAACTCGCCCAGATATTCAAAACCTTGACTGTATTGACATTGACTTTGGTTGTTATGCCGGAAAAAGAAGGCATTTACCTTGGTTTGTGCTGGCGATAAAAGTGTTAGCGGAAAATGGCTATCGCGTATTAATGCATGGCACACAAGAGCCTGAATCTGAAAGGCTGTATTTAAAACAAGTTTTTCAGCATTTTAACTGGCCGATTGCAAAAGACGCTAAAGATATTTCTGAACATATTCAGTGTTGTAATCTCGCTTACATAGACTTGGCAGATATTAATACTGAGTTGGATAAACTGATTCAGATGCGCAGTTTGTTTGGACTGCGCTCGGCTGCAAACAGCTTGGCGAGAATGCTTAACCCCAGTCGAGCTAAATACAGTTTTCACGGCGTTTTTCATCGTGACTTTGATGCTAGGCATATTCAAGTTGCCGCTCTATTGGGTGATCAAAACGTTGCTTGTATCCGAGGAGAGGGTGGCGAAGTTGAAGTAAACCCAGAAAGAGAAGTCGCTATCCATCTCAATCGACAAGATGTCGTTGAGCCTGTGGTTTTACCCAATTTACTTGAAAGTAGGCAGATTAAACCACGTGAATTAGACCTCGATCAGCTAAAGCTATTTTGGCAAGAGCAGCTTGATGATAAACAAGCTACCTATGCGAGGGCTGCTGTTATTGGTTCTTTATCTGCTTACCTTGTTTTATTAGAGGCGCTTAGTCCAGTGCAAGCTTGTACCCGAGCAGAGCAGCTATGGGCTCAGCGAAACCGAAACGTATTTTGATTTATTAATTAGTGAGGAAATATGAAGTTTATTATTTCTGCCATGTTTGCGATGTTGTTAATGGCCTGTACACAACCTACCCCATTACAATCTTCAATGGAGCAGATGGCAAAGTCTTATAAAGTATTAAAAAGAGCACAAACCGTCGAGCAAATGAAGCCTGCTTTAGCTGAATTTAAGCAAGGTTTAGCTTTAGCTCAGCAGCAAACTATACCTACTGCTGAACAAGCGAAATACAAAGAAGGTTTAGAAGAAATTGCAGTACATGTTGAACGCTTAGAAAACTTATTTGTCGATGGCGATATTGAATTAATTAAAGCAGAACTGAAAGCGCTTATCGAGACAAAAGATTTGTATCACGAGCAAGTGATTAAGCAAAAGCATTAATTATATTTGCATGCCTATCAAAACTGATAAGCATGCAAATTTTGTAACGCATTAATCTTGCGTTGATAACGTCTGGCTACATCGTTGAAGTCTGTTTTCAGTTTAGCCTTGTTTAAATACTTCAACGCTAATTCATTATCCCCAAGCTCAAAATAGGCTTTGGCAATACCGAAATAAAATTCATCCGGACTACTATCGAGTTTTATAGCTTTTTTATACGACTTTATTGCTAACTCCATATTGCCTTCTTTGTAGGCTATATCCCCCTTAAGAGCATGATAAAAAGGGTTTTTCTTACGCTTGTACTCAAGCTCAGCTTTTAAATCTTCTGCTTCTTGGTCCCTACCTGTTTTTTGATATAAACCAACTAGATTATCCAACGGTGTATAGTTTTTTTGGTCTAATGAAGCGGCTTTCAAGAAGGTGTTTTCGGCTAATTCGTAAAGCCCTTTTCTTTTGTAAATTAAGCCCAAGTTAGACCAAGTAGGTGAATCAGCGTTGTAGAGATTCAACGCTGCTTTTATATAGGCATACGCTAGGTCATAGTTCTCATCAATAATCGCTTGTGCGGCTTTATTGTTGTAAAACAATGCTTGAACTCTGGGTTTACTTATACGCTTTGCTCTAAATTTTTGGGCTGCGATCTCTGGTGCAAAATCTAATGTGCGCTCATAAGTGATATGACGGCCATCGTGTAAATAATCTTTAGCTAAAATCCTAACGTTGACATGGCCATTGGCTAATCGATTTCCATTTCGCATTGTCCAAAGTTCAGGTACTTTTACTTCTTGAAATTCGACGTCCAGTTTAGCTTGCTGGGCAAGTGCATAAGCCATAATTGATAAAGATAAGCAGTTGGCGGTTTTGTTGCGGTATGCTTGAGAAGCCGTTAAGTCAGCATGGGCTTGATATAAAATATCAACATTGGGCTTACCTAATACTTGTTGCATAAAGGCTTCAATGCGTATTTGTGCGCGTTGGCCTAATTCGAATTGGCCTCGAACAGTATCGATAATTTCTGGATCTAATTTGAAGATATCTGCTTTCGTTTCAACTTGCTGCTGAAAGCTTAGATCAAAGGTTTGATCTTGAAAATACTGAGCGTGGTTAGAAGAAACTGAAAAGTCAGGTTCAGACGTTGATTGGCAAGCAGTTAAGCTAAAAACACTTAAGCTTGCTACCAACAACAGATGTAATCGACTCATGGTGGCATTCTCCTTAGATACACTATAAGCATGGTCCAGCTCAATTTAGAACTCAAGTTCAAACTAGATAGACGACGACTCCAATAAGGTAATTTCGTTCTAAAATTACCGCTATTTTTGAAAAAAAATACTAATTCCTTGATAACTTAAACTGCTTTTTGCAAAAAAACACCCCCCGAGCTTACGTACACTTAAATAACAATTATTAGATAAATTTGAGGTGTGTCATGCTGGCATTTAAAGAAGATTTCTTTTTGGAACTTGGGAAATTAGACCAAGATAATATTCATTTTTTAGCAGAGTCTTTCGACCACTTACCACCCAACCCTTATCTTGATGGCGGCTTTCGCCTTCGCCGTTATTCCCATTTTCGCTACACCAATGGTCATCTATCTCGTTTACCAACAAAGACATTTGTGCAGTCGAGCGAGATCAATCGCTTCCAAGGTGATGTTGAGCGTCAATACGAAGAAATTGAAGACAACATTGTTCAGAGCATCGCGTTTAATGAAATGTTCGATAAGTTTAAAGCGATGGCGCATGTAGACGATGAAGCAGATATTGAAGTACACCAAATTCGCATCATAGCTTCTCCGGGTAAACCGACTCCTGTTGCACCTGAAGGAGTTCACCAAGACGGTTTTGATCGCATTGGTATTTTCGTGATCGATCGCGAACATATTTCTGGTGGTGAGTTACAAATTTACGAAAACCGCGACAGCGCGCCTATTATGCAATATGCTTTTGATCACGGTGAGTTTGTTGTTTTAAACGATCGCCGCTTTTATCACGGCGCTGCTGAAATAACAGCGACAGAAGAAGGTGATGCGCACATGGATGTTTTCGTATTAACTGCAAATGTTAATCGCTTAGTTGAGGTAAATAGTTAATGTCGGCTGTTAATACGGCAGAGCAGTTAACTGCAGAGCTAGATATTCAAGCTATCCGCCAACAATTCCCGGCGTTAGCACAATTGCATAATGATAAGCCAGTGTGTTTTTTTGATGGCCCAGGCGGTAGCCAAGTTAATCAAAGTGCACTCGATGCCATGATAAGTTATTTAGGCAGATACAATGCAAATTTAGGTGGGCACTATTTTTCTAGCCAAGTGACTACTGAGTTGATGGCACAAGCCCGAGCTTCTGCTCAAACTTTTTACAATGCCGCCTCGACTGATGAGATTGTATTTGGGGCCAATGCAACAAGCCTAGCTTTTAGCTTTAGCCGAATGATAGCCAATACTTGGCAGCCAGGTGATGAGATTATCGTCACTGCACTGGATCATTATTCAAATGTCTCGCCTTGGGTACTTGCAGCGGAGGAAAAAGGTGTCAAAGTTCATCTTATCAAGGTGACTGAGCCCGAATGCAATCTGGATTTAGTACATCTAGCTTCATGCCTGAATGAGAAAACACGCCTTGTCGCTTTTACTTATGCATCTAATACAACGGGCACTGTTGTTGATGTTGAGGGAGTTGTAGACATAGTAAAGCAGCACTCTAGTGCATTAACTTATATAGATGCAGTACATTTTGCCCCACATGGTTTGCTTGATGTTCAACGTTTAGACTGTGATCTATTAGTCACATCCGCTTATAAGTATTTTGGCCCACATTTAGGTGTGCTCTATGCAAAGCAATCAGTGCTAAAGATGTTAAAGCCTTACAAAGTTGAGCCCGCACCAGATAATATTCCTTTTTGCTTTGAAACCGGTACACAAAACTTCGAAGCAATGGCTGGCTTTGTCAAAACGATTGATTACCTAGCTGGCCTTGCGGGCCCTTATTCAGATAAAAGATCTGGACTTGAAGCAAGCTTTGCACTCGTTGTTGAATATGAACAACAGTTAGCTCGTTATTTTTTAAACGCTTTACAAAAGCTTGATGGCGTAGAGCTTTACGGCCTCTCGAGTGCTGAACAAAGGACTCCTACTTTCGCAATTCGATTTGCTGAGCATAGTCCTGAAGTTGTTGTAAAGGCACTTGCCAAGCAGAATATATGTGCGTGGAATGGTCACTTCTACGCCAAGGGGTTGGTTGAGCAATTGGGTTTGGCCGATAAAGGTGGTGTCATTCGTATTGGTTGTATGCACTACAACGAAATCGATGAACTGGAAACCTTATTTTCCATTTTAGCTAAATTTCAGAGTCGTTGATATCTGGCGCATTTCTATCTTCAATAATTGATCGCCTATGATTAGGCGATCACTATTAGAAAATTTATGCATAAATGACAGCGCCTTTAGATAAAACAGACAAAAAAATACTGGCTTTACTACAATCTGATGCAACACTCACCGCTCAAGAAATCGCGGAGCAAGTAGGCCTATCACAGTCACCCTGTTGGCGTCGAATTCATCGCTTACAAGAAGAAAACTACATCGCTAAAAATGTTGCTTTGCTTGACCGACACAAATTAGGTCTGGGAGTCGTCGTTTTTGTCAATATTAAGTTGTCTTCCCATGGACGTAATATGCTTGAAGAATTTGAGCACGCAATTGTTGGTTACCCTGAAGTTGTTGAATGTTGGACTATTTCTGGTTCTATGGACTATATTTTAAGAGTGGTTGCTGAAAATATAGAATCCTATGAGCATTTTCTGAGAAGTCGTTTACTCAAGCTCCCTCATATATTAGAAGCGCAAAGTCATTTCACTATGACTGAAGTAAAAAATACCACCACGTTACCCATCAGTTTTGGTTAATCTATTTAAGTGGTTGAAGTTTCAACAAACTAAGGTTTATCTGCCAACAGAGTTGCGATAGACTCTTTAAAGATGTTTATAAAATGTGAAGTAAATGCATGATTAATGCTAAATTTTTTTGTCGCATCAAGCTAACGCTTGCGTGGTTGTTATCCAGTTCAATTTTCGCTAGTACAGCGGTTTTTGCTTCTAGTGATGAGCAAGGTCCTCCTGTACACTTCCTTACTGGCTCTTACACTGCTGGTAGCAGTGAAGGTATCAACTTATTCACTTACACCCCACACCTTAAAACCTTTGAAAATAAAGGCACGGTTGCTGTTAGCAAAAACCCTTCTTATTTTGCATTAAATTTTTCTCACACTCGTCTTTATGCTGTAGATGAAAGTGCTAATGGTGCAATCAATCAATTTATTTGGCATACACCTACTCAGCAGTTTAAGTATCGCCAGCGCGTCTCTAATGTTGGTGATGGACCTTGCTATATTGCCTTTAATCCAGCGGAAACACAGGTAGCAATCGCTAATTATGGTTCAGGCGATGTAAATGTTTTTGAAATTGCGGATAGACGCGGAAAACTAAAAAAAATAGCTAACTTTCAAGGCAAGGCTAGAGGTAAAAAAGAAGAAACCTCTCATATGCATTTTTACAATTGGGAGTCGACAGGTCAGTTTGCATATTCAATCGATTTAGGTACTGACAGTGTTTATCTTCACAAAGACGATGGTTTTCGCTTTGAAACCGAAAAAACGCTCAGTATGTTATCAGGTGATGGCCCGAGACATTTAGCCTTCCACCCTCACAAGAATCGCGTTTATATTTTAAATGAATTGAGTAACACGCTTGTTGGTGCTGATATCAATATGGAAACAGGCCAATTAAAAGCATTCCAGCGCATTAATGCCTTGCCAAAAAATACGGAAGGTAAAAATTATGCGGCAGCGATTAAGTTCTCTAAAGACGGACGCTACTTGTACATTACTATGCGCGGCGTAAATTTAGTGAGTGTTTTCAAAGTCGATAATGAAGGTTATGCGACAGTGATCCAGCACATTTCAAGCTTTGGTGATTGGCCGCGCGATTTTGCTTTATCTGAAGATGAGAAATACCTTGTTGTTGCTAATCAAAAAAGTAACAACCTCGTGTTGTTTAAGCGCAATAGCGACACTGGTATCCTCAGTAAAACAGATATTGTTGCCCAACTCGATTCTCCTACTTTTGTGACGCCGTTCACAAAACCTTAATTACTTTTCTGCTACCCCAAGGCACCTATTAGAAATAGGTGTCTTTTGTTGCAATTTTGTAACGAAAAAAATCTCATTTTCAGACTTTTCCACTTTTCCCCACTATTTTCAACACCTTGCTCGAAACGCCCGTGGTTTATGGGCTTTTTTGCTTTCTGATGAGTCGATTTACGGCTTGACAAAACTAGTCTAGCGGTCGAAACTGTGCAATTGTGGAATAAAGTGGATCAAAGTGGATCACTTTTAATAAAAATTTATTTTTAAACCAATTTTGATTACTGGGTAAACGATAGTGTTACGAGGTACAAACAACATCACAATGGACGATAAGGGGCGCATTGCTATCCCTGCTCGTTACCGTGAGCTGTTGCATGAAGAATGCAATGGCGCTGTGGTGTGTACGATTGACCCTCGTCAGCCTGATTGTTTGATGCTTTATCCATTATCTGAATGGGAAGTTATTGAATCAGAGTTAAAAAAACAAAGTAACACCAAGCAAGTTTTAGCTTTTAAACGTGTGTTACTTGGCTTTGCGGTTGAAGGCGAGATCGATAAAAAAAACGGTCGCTTTGTTTTACCGCCGGTACTTCGCGAAAAAGTTGGTTTAGAAAAGCAGTTAATGTTGGTCGGTCAGTTAAACAAATTTGAGATTTGGGACCAAAGTGTTTGGCAATCACAAATGGATGCAGATATAGAGGCTATTCAAGCCGATGCTTCTGAATTGATGGATTTTAACTTCTAAATAGGTATTTCATGGTTGATAAAATCCAAGCCCAAGTTGAACAGAGCAAATCTCATATTAGCGTTCTTTTACACGAGTCGATTGATGCCTTGGCGATTAATCCTGATGGTGTTTACGTTGATGGAACCTTTGGTCGCGGTGGCCATAGTGGAGAAATCCTTAAGCAATTATCAGCAAATGGTAAGTTGATTGCTTTTGATCAAGACCCAACAGCAATTGCTCATGCATCATCGTTGACACAGTTTGCAGACGATCCTCGCTTTGAGATCATTCACAGTAATTTTGCCAATTTGGCTGCATGTATAGAAGCGCGCGGGTTAATTGGCAAGATTGACGGTGTGTTACTCGACTTAGGTGTTTCTTCGCCTCAGCTTGATGATGCTGAAAGAGGGTTCAGCTTTTTACGTGATGGTCCATTAGATATGCGGATGAACCCTGAACAAGGTCAATCTGCAGCTGAATGGTTAGCCAAAACGGATGAAGATGAAATCAACCGTGTATTAAAAGAATACGGCGAAGAGAAATGGGCAAGAGCCATTGCTCGAGCGATCGTCAAAGACCGTGTGGAAAAACCCTTTCTTCGAACTAATGATTTAGCTAGTTTGATAGAGCGGATTATTAAGAAAAAAGAGCCGGGAAAACACCCTGCTACGAGAAGTTTTCAGGCTATTCGCATTGCGGTTAATGATGAATTAGGTGTGATTACTCAGGCACTTGAAGCTGCCTTAGCAGTGTTGGCGCCAAAAGGCAGATTATCGGTTATTAGCTTTCACTCGTTAGAAGACCGTATTGTTAAACGATTCATTAACAAAGAGAGTAAAGCTAAGCCTGTTCCAAGAGGCTTGCCTGTAACCGATGATGAATTGAGTAAAGATATAAAGCTCAAAGCCATTGGTAAGGCACAAAAGCCTTCAAAAGAAGAAATCGAGCTTAATCCAAGGTCGAGAAGCTCAGTGCTAAGAGTCGCTGAACGATTAGCATAAAGTCAAAAACAAGTGACTTTATGAGTAAAGAAAGCAAGCAAGATAAAACGGTTAAGCCGAAAAAAGATAAAAGCAAACAGCCTAATTTAGCTTGGGTTATTATGTCTGATTGGTGGGCACATAAGGTCATCATAGTATTGATCTTAGCAGTATTAACCAGTGCTTATTCGGTGATTTATTTTGCTTGGAAAAACCGAGATTTAAATACGCAGCTACAACAGCTGCAAGATGAACAAGACACACTAGATGTCGACTGGCGACATATGTTGTTAGAACACAACGCACTGTCTGAACACAGCAGAGTTGAAAAAGTTGCACGTAAACAAATGCAAATGAAACGTCCTGAAAGGAAGGACGAAGTGGTTATCACAGCAGAATGAATAAACGTAACGCAAAACAGAAAAAGCAAATAAGCAATTGGCGGTTTTATACTGTTTTTGCTGCTGTTGCCTTGGTCTTTACCGGCCTTGCGTTTCGTGCTGCCTATATCCAAGTGATAGATCCTGAAATGTTGCGTGAACAAGGTGATAGACGTACTCACCGCTTTTTGGCCAATCAAGTTCATCGCGGCATGATTAAAGATCGCAACGGCTTAGAGCTTGCCATCAGTGCGCCTGTTAATACGGTTTGGGCCGACCCAAAAGTCATTGGTCAACATCAAGGACTAGAAAAAACTCGCCAATGGCGCGCATTATCTGAAGTGCTTAATAAGCCACATGACAAATTGCTCGCGAAGGTAGAAACGGCTATCGAAAAACAGAGACGCTTTATTTACCTTGGTCGTCATATTCCGCCATCAATGGCTGAGTATGTCGAGCAACTTGATATTCCTGGTGTTTACACTCGTGCAGAATCAAAGCGTTATTACCCTTACGGTGAAGTAAGTGCCCACTTAGTGGGATTTACCAATGTTGATGATGACGGTATCGAAGGCATTGAAAAGCAGTTTAATGAGGCCTTAACGGGTGAAGCAGGCAAACGACATGTATTAAAAGATGCAAGGGGCCGTGTCATCAAAGTTCTTGATGAGGAAGAGTCTAAACCTGCAAAAGATGTTTACTTGTCTATCGATCAAGGTATTCAAGCACTTGCTTATCAAGAATTGAAAAAAGCAGTCAAATACCACGGTGCAGATTCAGGCTCACTGGTGATGATAGATGTCACCAGTGGTGAAATTTTAGCTTTGGTTAATAGCCCTTCTTTTAATCCAAATAATCGCTCGACATTGACATCGAGAAACTCCCGAAATCGCGCTGTTACTGATAACTTTGAACCTGGCTCGTCGATCAAGCCCCTTGTGGTTCTTTCAGCTCTTGAATTTGGTTCGATAGCAGCCACAGATATGGTTGATACTGCACCAGGTTGGATGCAAATTGGTGGTAGACGTGTTCGCGACTCTAAAAATTATGGCGAAATGGATCTTGTGTCGATTCTGCAAAAATCGAGTAATGTCGGGGTGACTAAATTAGCGTTATCCATGCCAGTTGAACATTACCTAGATGCCTATTACAACGCGGGATTTGGTTCTGATACTGGCAGTATGATTTTAGGTGAAAGTGCTGGCGTATTTTATGATCGGAGGCGCTGGTCAGACTTCGAGTTAGCCACACTGTCATTTGGTTATGGGTTGTCTGTCACCCCATTACAAATCGCACACTTTTACGCAACTATTGCAGCTGGGGGCATTCAACGCCCTCTTTCCATTTTAAAGCTCGACAAGCCGAATGAAGGTGAAAGGCGCTTTTCCGCAACAGCCAGCAATCAAGTTTTGAAAATGATGGAAAAAGTGACTCAAGAAGGCGGCACTGGTATCAAAGCTGCCGTTAAAGGGTTTAGAATTGCTGGTAAAACAGGCACATCGAGAAAAGCTGTTGCAGGTGGTTATGGTCATGATTATTACGCAACCTTTGCTGGTGTTGCGCCTATGTCTAGCCCTAAAATTGCAACCGTTGTTGTCATTAATGATCCTAAAGGCGATGAATATCACGGTGGCGACGTCGCTGCCCCCGTCTTCAGTAAAGTAGTATCTGGCGCACTTCGAATCCTTAATCAAAATCCAGATCAGTTACCAGAAAAAACCTTAGAAATTGCTCAGCATCAGGAGGGAACACCTAGTGTCTAACCTTCTACATCTTGAGTCCGTTTTAAACTGTTCATTACCTGAAATCTCAGTTAACGACTTACAGCTAGATTCTCGATCGATAAAACAAGGTGATGTGTTTGTTGCGATTATTGGGCAGCACAATGATGGCCGTGATTATATTGAACAAGCGGTTGCCCAAGGCGCAGGGCTTATTCTCAGAGAAACTGAGCATATAGCTAAGCACGGCCAAAGCTATCAACAATACAACGCATGGGTTGTGAATGTTTATCAACTAGCAGATAAACAAAACCAGCTAGCAAAAGCCTATTATCAAGGTGATATCGCAGATCTAAAACTTATTGGCATTACTGGCACAAATGGCAAAACCACTACTGCAGATTTAATTTATCAATGCCTTGAACAAAATGAGCCAGGTAAAAACGCTTACATAGGTACGTTGGGCATGTATTCAAGTGAATTGGATATTGCTAACCCCAATACGACACCTGTCGCAATTAATTTATATCGCCATTTAGCACGCTTTGCAAAAAGCGGTGTTAGTAACGTTGTTATTGAAGTATCTAGCCACGCATTAGCTGAACAGCGTATCTTGGGGCTGACTTTTCTTATAACCGCATTTACAAATTTATCGCACGACCATCTCGATTTTCATCGTGATATGGATGATTACTTTCAAGCAAAAGCCAAGTTGTTTAGTGATTACTCTGCACAGCATGCCATCGTCAATACAGATAACAAGTGGGGTGAGATGTTGGCTTTACAAATTACGACTGAGCACAAGCAGAAACCGACGCTAACACGAGTTTCTCGTTCAGCCGCAAGTGATTTGTACTGCCAACACTTTTCTCCGAATTCACTTGGTTTTGATTTAACTGTCTCAGCAGCTGCGCAGCAACAGAATTTGTCTTTACCACTTTTAGCAGACTTTAATGTTGATAACGCGTTATTGGCACTGGGGTGTTTACTAAAGTTACCGAACTGGGATTTGAATCAAGCCTGTAAAGCATTAGCTGGGGTGAAAGGTGCAAATGGTAGAATGGAGCTGTTTCACTCTAAATCACATTGTAATGTGATTGTTGATTTTGCCCACACACCAGATGGTTTAGAAAAAGCGTTGAAGGGCTGTCGTTCTCATTTAACGACAGGCACGAAATTACATTTAGTTTTCGGCTGTGGCGGTGATCGCGATAAAGCTAAACGCCCGCTGATGGCAAAAATAGCAGCACAATACGCAGATCATATCTGGGTAACATCAGACAATCCAAGAACTGAGCAACCGGATGCCATTATTGCTGACATTACAAATGGCTTTTCTGACCAAGTTAAATATAACACTGAAGTTAATCGTCAAATCGCTATTGAACAGGCGCTAAAATGTGCCCATACCAATGATTTGGTATTGGTAGCTGGCAAAGGACACGAGGCATATCAAGAAATTAATGGGGTGCGTCACCCTTATGATGAACGACACTTTATTAACCAGTTGATAGGAGCCGCAGCATGATTCCATTAACGCTAGCTAAAGTATTAGAAATTACTTCAGGTAAATTAGTCTGTGCGAATGACAAAAGTGTTTTAGCAAAGGTGATTAACAAGGTTTCTACTGATACTCGTACCGTTAATCAAGGTGATTTATTTGTTGCCTTGGTTGGGGAGCGATTCGATGCACATGACTTTATAGAAAACGCATCTGCTGCAAGTGCATTAATCGTCGAACGAGAAGTGAATACTACAGTCCCGCAAATTGTTGTAAAGAATACATTAAAAGCACTTGGTCTACTTGGTCGTGAAGTAAAGCGTTTAGCCGATGTTAAAACGGTTGCAATAACCGGGAGTTGCGGCAAAACCACGGTAAAAGAATTACTTGCTGCAATATGTGTCCAAGCGGGAAAAACCCATGCGACAGGTGGAAATTTTAATAATGAAATTGGCGTTCCACTAACATTACTCGGTCTTGAACAAAGTGATGAATATGCCGTTATTGAGCTAGGTGCCAACCACATCGGTGAAATTGCTTATACCGTAGGGTTAACAGAACCTGACGTCGCTATGGTTAACAATGTTGCAGGTGCACACTTGGAAGGCTTTGGCTCTTTGCAAGGCGTTGCACAGGCAAAAGGTGAAATATATGGCGGGTTGACTGAATCTGGCACTGCCGTAGTTAACCTTGATTGTGAATTTATACACAGCTGGCAAAGCCGTTTAGACAAGCTTCAAATGATGGCATTTTCTATGGACTCAAGTGTTGCTGATGTAACGGCTGAAAATATTGAACTAAATGTAGATGCAAATGGTGCCAGTCAATTCGAGCTTAATATCAAAGGCGAAGTACTCCCTGTTAAATTGAATTTATCTGGTCAGCACAATATTGCCAATGCACTAGCTGCAACAACATGTGCACTCGCGCTAGGTTTAACAAACGAACAAATTGTAAAAGGATTGGAAGCGGTAGACAGTGTTAAAGGTCGCCTTGATCGCATTCAAGTTAAAGCTAATTTATTAGCCATAGATGATAGTTACAATGCTAACGAAGCGTCAATGAAAGCCGCGTTAGATGTATTAGCCCAAGAAAAGGGGCACAAAATTTTTGTTATGGGTGATATGGGAGAGTTAGCAGAGTATGCATTTGATGCACACGCTGCAGTTGGCCAATACGCTCGTAAATTAGGCATAGATGAAATCTATACCTTAGGTAGTTTGAGTTTACATGCTCAATCAGAGCATGAAGACGATAAACATTTTTCTGAATTTGAAGAGCTGATGCACAGCCTAAATGCGCGCTTAGAAACGTTAACTGAACAACCTGTATGTCTGTTAGTTAAGGGCTCACGTAGTGCCAAAATGGAAAGAGTTGTAACGGCATTACAAGCACAACAAGGAGTTAGCTCATGTTAGTTTGGTTGGCAGAATGGCTAACACAATTTGAGCCGTCTTTTAACGTATTCTCATATCTGACAATGCGTTCTATCTTGAGTATCTTAACGGCATTACTCATATCTCTGTATTTTGGACCAAAACTCATTCGTTATTTACAAAGAATGCAAATTGGTCAAACGGTCCGAGATGATGGCCCTGAATCACACTTTTCAAAGTCAGGGACGCCAACAATGGGCGGGCTCCTGATTTTAGCGGCCATCGTTGCTTCTTCTGTGTTATGGGCAGATTTAAGTAATAAATATGTATTGGTCACGTTATTTGTGGTCATTAGTTATGGTGTCATTGGCTTTGTTGATGATTATCGAAAAGTCATTAGAAAAGACAGCAAAGGCTTAATTGCACGTTGGAAGTATTTTTGGCAATCAGCTATCGCGATAACCGTTGCCGCATATTTGTTTTTTACCGCACAGCAACCAGAAGAGACTGCGTTAGTTGTTCCATTTTTTAAAGATGTCTTACCTCAGTTAGGTGCGCTTTATTTGTTAGTGGCTTACTTCACCATTGTCGGTACGAGTAATGCCGTCAATTTAACTGATGGTTTAGATGGTCTAGCGATTGTGCCAACTGTGATGGTTGCTGGAGCGTTAGCCATTTTTGCCTACATGACAGGTAATGCTAATTTCTCTGAGTACCTCAATATTCCTTATATTCCTCAAACTAGTGAGTTAGTCATTGTTTGCACAGCAATTATAGGTGCCGGTTTAGGCTTCTTGTGGTTTAACACGTACCCAGCTCAAGTTTTTATGGGAGATGTAGGCTCATTAGCACTAGGTGCTACTTTGGGTGTTATTGCAGTCCTTGTTCGCCAAGAGCTCGTGTTATTCATTATGGGTGGTGTATTTGTGATGGAAACCATTTCCGTCATCTTGCAAGTCGGCAGTTATAAGCTGAGAGGTCAGCGCATCTTTAGAATGGCACCTATTCATCACCATTATGAGTTGAAAGGTTGGCCAGAACCGCGGGTGATTGTTCGTTTTTGGATCATCAGTTTGATGTTAGTACTGGTTGGCTTAGCCACTTTGAAGATTCGTTAGGTCATTATTCTCATGAACTGGTTTCACGATAATCAACATAAACAGTTTGGCATTCTTGGCTTAGGGCTAAGTGGTCAGTCCTGTTTGCGTTTTTTATTAGCTCAAAATATTGAGCCTGATGTTTTTGATACCAGAGAAAACTTAGCCAATCTTGATGAGATATATCAGCAATTAAATCAAGAACGCGTGCATCTGGGTGAACTTGACTTTAATACGCTATCTAAGCTCGACTACTTAGTGATGAGCCCTGGCTTAGACCCAAGAGGTCCTATTTTTGATAAGTTGTTAGCAAATGGTGTTCAACTTATTAATGAAATAGAGTTATTTGCCCATGCTTGTGATAAGCAGATCATTGCTATTACGGGTTCAAATGGCAAATCTACGGTGACCAGTTTACTTGGCCACGTGTTTGAACAAGCTCATCAAAGTGCTGCTATTGGCGGCAATATTGGTATCCCGGCTCTAACCTTGTTACTCGATAAACCAGATGCAGATTTCTACGTTTTGGAGCTATCAAGCTTTCAATTGGAGTTCTGCCCAAGCTTTAGAGCCAACGTATCTTTGTTATTAAATATCAGCGAAGACCATTTAGATAGATATACAGATATTGCCGAATACGCGCTGGTGAAACGTCGAATCTTTAATGGCGCTGACTTAATTGTTTATAACCGTGATGATGACTCAACTTTCCCTGTCAAAGATGAGTTGGCAAAAGACTATAAACAAGCAACTCATTTTGGTCTATCGTCAGCAGAAGGTGCAGATTGGTATATTGTTTCACAACAAGCGATTAGCAAATCTGGCGTTAACTACTCGCTCTCCCAAACATCATTGGTTGGTAAACATAATCAAGCTAACATGCTCGCGGTACTAGCGGTGGCAGACTTCTATCAGTTGGAACAACAAAGCGTTGAGCATGCATTGACGAATTATCAAGGTTTAGCGCATCGCTGCCAATTAGTCAGCAGAAAGCTCGATTGTTTATGGATAGACGATTCAAAAGCGACAAATGTAGGAGCTACACTCGCGGCACTTCAAGGCTTAGCAGAAAACAAAAACATAATTTTGTTAGCAGGAGGCGTAGGTAAAGGGGCTGACTTCACGCCACTACAACCTGCATTTGAAAAATCAGTAAAACAATTGATTACCTTTGGCCGCGATGGCGGTCAAATAGCAAACTTAATTGATGGCGCTATAGAAGTTGATGGCCTAGAAACAGCCGTGAAAATTGCAAAAGGTCATATTGTACCTGGTGATATTGTTTTGCTTTCACCTGCATGTGCATCTTTAGATATGTTCAAGAACTTTGAACAAAGAGGGTTAGCCTTCCAGCATGCAGTGGAGGCCTTGTCATGAGTACTGAGCAAGTGATGCAGACCACTGTTAAAGATAAACTACAGGATGCTTGGCACGAATTCTTCTATGCCAACGAGGGTCATAAACTTTATGATCGTACGTTAGTTATTCTTTGCGGATGTTTACTGGTTATTGGCTTATTGATGGTGGTTTCAGCTTCAATGCCAGTGGCGAGTAAGCTGTATGACAACCCCCTTCATTTTGCTATTCGACATATTTTTTACATTGTTTTAAGCGGCATTGTGATTACTGTTGCAGTGCAAGTCCCAATGCAGTGGTGGAAAGATAAAAATCCTTATTTGCTACTGCTCGCTTTCGCACTACTTGTGTTGGTGTTATTGATAGGCAAGACAGTAAACGGTAGTACCCGTTGGCTAGCACTTGGGCCGATTAATATTCAAGCTGCAGAGCCTGCTAAGTTATTTTTCTTTTGTTACTTAGCTGGTTATTTGGTGAGAAAAGAGCAAGAGGTGAAAGAAAACATCAAAGGCTTTATCAAACCTCTCGCTGTGTTCTTCTTTTTAGCACTATTGCTATTACTGCAACCTGATTTAGGTACCGTTATTGTCATGTTTATGACAACTGTGGGCTTATTGTTTTTAGCGGGATCTAAGCTTGTTCAGTTCTTTGGTTTATTCATGGCCGGGTGTTCTGCCGTTGTCGCTTTGATACTACTTGAACCTTATCGCTTGCGTCGAGTGACTTCTTTCTTAGACCCTTGGAGTGACCCGTTTGGGAGTGGCTATCAGCTCACACAAAGCTTAATGGCTTATGGACGAGGTGATTGGTTTGGCATGGGGCTGGGTAATTCCATTCAAAAAATGCATTTTTTACCAGAAGCACATACTGACTTTGTATTTGCTGTGTTGGCTGAAGAAACGGGTTTTATCGGTGTACTAACCGTTATTGTCATTATGTTTTTACTGGTGGGAAAAATCCTTGCGCTGGGTAACCGAGCAATGAAATCAGAGCGACTATTTGAAGGCTATTTTGCTTTTGCTATTGGTATTTGGATGAGTTTTCAAACTTTTGTAAACATTGGTGCCAGTGCTGGTATGTTACCGACAAAAGGATTAACGCTTCCTTTAGTTAGCTATGGTGGCAGTAGCTTACTTGTAATGAGCTTAGCGCTTGCAGCAATACTTCGTATTGATTACGAACTGAGAATTGAAAAAGTACAAGCTACCAGAAAAAGAAAGGGGTCAAAATGAGTCAATCTAAACGCGCCCTAATCATGGCTGGTGGTACTGGAGGACATATCTTTCCAGGTTTGGCTCTAGCTGATGAATTATCGTCACAAGGCTGGGAAATTTTGTGGTTAGGTACAGCCGAGCGTATGGAAGCTCAATTGGTTCCTAATCACGGCTATCCAATAAAATTTATAGATATTAAAGGTGTTCGTAATAAAGGTTTGCTCCGAAAGTTACTGACACCATTTATGGTCATACATGCTGTTTGGCAAGGCATACAGCTAATACGCCAGTTTGATCCCAATGTCGTGGTGGGCTTTGGTGGTTATGCCGCTTTACCGGGTGGTATTGCGGCAAAACTTTTAGCAAAGAAACTGGTGATTCATGAACAAAATGCGGCTGCTGGATTAACAAATAAGGTCCTATCAAAAATTGCTAATAAAGTGCTGGTGGCTTTTAAGGGTACTAAAGGTTTAAAAGCCAATGCAATTGTAGGTAATCCTGTCCGCTCAAGTATTCAAAGCACTAAACCAAAATCAATGGGGCCGACTCTCAATGTGCTGGTGGTCGGGGGCAGTCTAGGTGCAAGAGTCCTGAATGAAAAGGTACCAGAAGCTGTCAGTATCTTTGCCGGACAAGGCAATAGAATCAGAGTGTTACATCAGGCTGGTAAAGATGAAGCCGGCAAGGTTGAACAAAACTATCACGCAGCTACAAAGCAGGGCGCAGATATTTCTGTAACTGATTTTATTGCGGATATGGCGTCGGCCTATCAAGAGGCTGATGTTGTTATTTGTCGTTCGGGCGCATTGACAGTGTCTGAATTAGCCCTTGCAGGCGTACCGAGTATTTTAGTGCCATTACCCCATGCCGTTGATGATCATCAAACGCGAAATGCAGAAGTTTTAGTTCATGCTGGTGCCGGTATTTTATTACCGCAAAATGAACTAGAGCAGGGCGAGTTGGTAAAGCAGTTAACTTTATTAGCTGAGTTACCAGAACAGTTAAATGAAATGGCAAAAGCTTGTGCCGATGTCGCCGTTAAAGACGCGACATCACAAGTTGCCAATATTGTTGTTAATACAGCAAGTTGTTAGAAGAATAGAGGATAAAGTGAGTCGAATAGCTGATTTTGAAATACCTGAAATGCGTCGTGTAAAACGCATTCATATGGTGGGCATAGGGGGTTCCGGCATGTGCGGAATCGCCGAAGTTCTGCTGACTGATGGCTATCAGGTTTCAGGCTCAGATATAGCGCAGAGTGCAAATACTCAGCGATTATCAGGTCAAGGGGCACATATTTTTATTGGCCATGATGATACTAATGTTGAACAAGCCGATGTAGTCGTGATTTCTAGTGCAGTATCTAAACAAAACCCTGAAGTTGTTGCAGCTAACGATAAGCGTATTCCCGTTATCCAGCGCGCTGAAATGCTAGCTGAATTAATGCGTTATCGTCACGGCATTGCCGTGGCAGGTACACACGGTAAAACCACCACAACAAGCTTAGTGGCGAGTTTATTTGCTGCAGCTGACTACGATCCCACTTTCATTATTGGTGGCAAGCTAAACAGCGCCAACACCAACGCGAGATTAGGTAAAAGCCGTTACCTTGTAGCTGAAGCAGATGAATCAGATGCTTCATTCCTGCACTTACAACCTATGGTTAGCATTGTCACGAATATTGAAGCTGATCATATGGATACCTATGACGGTGATTTCAGTAAAATGATGGCAACTTACCGTGAGTTTTTACATAACTTGCCATTTTACGGTGTTGCTGTTCTATGTTTTGACGACGAAAATGTACGTGAGTTAGCAACCCAAATTAGCCGTAATTACATCAGCTATGGATTCAGTGATGGTGTGGATTACCAAATCGTTGATTTTGTGCAAACAGGCTCAGCTTGCCAGTTTAAGGTTAAACGTCCAGAAGGTGATGATTTAACTGTCGGGCTGAATTTACCGGGTAAACACAATGCGCTCAATGCGACTGCTGCAATAGCCGTTGCTTGTGATGAAGGCATTGCCGATGATGCTATTTTAGCTGCACTTGGTCAGTTTGAAGGCATTGGCCGACGTTTTGAACGCTTAGGGCAATTTGATCTAGCGACTGAAGATAACGCGCCGGTGGAAATGCTTGATGATTATGGGCACCACCCAACGGAAGTACTGGCAACGATTAAAGCTCTACGTGCTGCTTTTCCTCAGCAGCGTCTAGTGATGGTCTATCAACCTCACCGCTATACACGTACCCGTGATTTGTATGAAGATTTTGTTCGTGTACTAGGTCAAGTTGACCAGTTGATATTACTCGAAGTCTACAGTGCTGGCGAAGATGCAATTGCAGGCGCTGACAGCCGGTCATTATGCCGTTCTATTCGTCAAACAACGGATCAAGAACCAATTTATGTGGCTGAGCTCGCTGAGTTACCAGGACAATTGGCCGTGAGTTTGAAACCAAATGATGTATTGATCACACAAGGCGCGGGCAATATCGGCGGTATGGCAAAGCTATTAGCAGAGTTAAAGCTCGATAAGGCAAAAATGGCCCAATACACCAAGGAGCAGACAAATGACTGACTTTGGTAAAGTAGCGGTGCTATACGGTGGTACTTCAGCCGAGCGTGATGTTTCAATAAAATCTGGAACAGCTGTCCATAATGCCCTAATTGAGAAAGGGGTTGATGCGCATCTGTTCGATACGAAAACACAATCGCCTCTTGCGTTGAAAGAGCAAGGCTATAAAAGAGTTTTCAACTGTTTACACGGTCGCGGAGGAGAAGACGGTGTTATTCAGGGAGTACTGGATTATTTAGCGATTCCATATGCCGGCTCTAGAGTACTCGGTTCAGCGTTAGCTATGGATAAAATTCGCACTAAATTAGTGTGGCAAAGTTTAAATTTACCCACTGCTAAATTTATCCAATTAAGCAAATCGGATTTAGCAAACTTTGATTTTGAGCATGCTATTGAAACGCTATCTGGTGTTGTTTTTGTAAAGCCAGCACATGAAGGTTCAAGCATTGGTATGAATAAAGCGACTAATGCTGCGGAATTAGAAGCTGCTGTGACGCATGCCTTGAAATACGACACGAATATTTTAATTGAGCAATTTATTAATGGCCCTGAATTTACCGTTGCAATGTTAAACGGTGACGCTTTACCTAGCATTCGCATGGAAACGCCAAACGAATTTTACGATTACGAAGCCAAATACTTAACCAATTCGACAGAGTATTTTTGTCCCAGTGGATTAAACCCAGAAGATGAAAGTTATGTAGCAGATATTGCTGCTAAGGCATTTAAAGCCGCTGGCGCAGAAGGTTGGGGCCGAGTTGATTTAATGCGTGATGCCGATGGTCAGTTTTATTTATTAGAGGCCAATACCGTACCGGGTATGACTGAAAAAAGCTTAGTACCGATGGCTGCTAAAGCTAAAGGCTATGATTTTTCTGATTTGGTCATCACCATTTTGGAATCGGCTAAATAACGAATATGAGTGAGCATGTTTGGGCTGATTGGCAGCAAAAAGCCCAGCAGGTAGGCTGGCCGTTTTGGGCTGGTTTAGTGTTCTTTTTTTGGACTGTCATCGGTCTTGTTTGTTTATTTGAATACAGTGTCAAATGGTTACACGATGAGAATGCATTGCCAATAGAGAAGCTCGAGGTCAAAGGCCATGAAGAGTATGTCATACCCAGCGATGTACTGGAGGCTTTGAGGCCTCAAATGCGACAAAGCTTTTTTACATTGGATGTTAACCAGGTACAACAGCGCGTTGAGTCACTTGCTTGGGTTTACCGAGTTTCGGTGAGAAAAGAGTGGCCTAATCGCTTAAAAATTTATGTAACGGAACAAGCACCTGCGGTGCATTGGAATGGGGATTTTTTACTCAACACCCAAGGCGATGTGTTTCAGGCAGATTTGTCCAGGTTACAACAAGCTTTAGCTAAGCTATATGGCCCTGAAGGGGATGAAAAAGAAGCACTGAAAATTTATTCAGACTTAACTGAATTAATTAGCTTATACGGTTTAGCCATTAATGAAATGGCGCTATCTGAACGTCATGCATTATCACTGACATTGGATAATGGCATAAACGTGAACTTGGGTCGCGAGGATTGGTTAAACCGCAGTAAGCGATTTTTGGATTTGTTGCCTAAATTAGCTGCTAAACACGACATTGAATATGTTGATTTAAGGTATGACACCGGCTTTGCCTTGGGTGTTAAAGAAGAACAAGAGACTAAAACTAAGTAATTGAGATAGAGTGAAATAATGCCAAAAACAACGGAAAGAGATTTAATTGTTGGCTTAGATATAGGAACAGCAAAAACTGTTGCGATCGTTGGTGAAATTTTACCTGATGGTGCAATTAGTATTGTTGGTGTAGGTTCTCATCCTTCTCGCGGCATGGATAAAGGTGGCGTGAACGATCTCAATTTAGTCATGCAATCTATTCAACGCGCCGTTGAAGAAGCCGAATTAATGTCAGATTGCCAAATTGCATCGGTTTATCTTGGTATTTCAGGTCGCCACATCCAATGTCAAAACGAAAATGGCATGGTGCCTATTAGCGAACATGAAGTAACGCAGGAGGATGTAGATAACGTTATTCATACTGCGAAATCGGTTCCGCTGCCAGCTGAACGCAGGGTGTTACACGTATTACCACAAGAATATAGTGTTGATATCCAAGAGGGTATTAAAAGCCCAATTGGTATGTCGGGTGTTCGCTTGGAATCGAAAGTGCACTTGGTAACTTGCGCTAATGATATGTCAAAAAACATTGTCAAATGCGCCGAAAAGTGCGGTCTCAAAGTGGATGACTTAGTGTTTTCGGCTATTGCTTCAAGTGATGCAGTATTAACCGAAGATGAGAAAGAGCTTGGTGTAGCCGTTGTTGATATAGGCGCCGGCACTATCGATGTGGTGATTTACGTTGACGGTGCGATTCGTCACAACGCTGTTATCGCCGTTGCGGGTAACCAAGTTACCAAAGATATTGCTCAAATTTTCCGTACGCCGATTAGCCATGCTGAAGAATTAAAAGTGCAATATGCCTGCGCGTTGCGCAATTTAGTGAGCTTAGAAGACAGTATTGAAGTTCCAAGTGTTGGTGGTCGACCTGCTCGTTCTATGTCTAGACATACGCTAGCGGAAGTTGTCGAGCCGAGATACCAAGAGCTATTTGAATTAGTTATGGAAGAGATTCGCGGCAGTGGCTTGGAAGATAAAATTGCTGCAGGTGTCGTATTAACAGGTGGTACCGCCAAAATGGAAGGCGCGGTTGAATTTGCCGAAGATGTTTTTCAAATGCCGGTACGTTTAGGAAGCCCTGCACAAATTAAAGGCTTAACGGAATATGTTGATGACCCCGCTTATGCAACAGCCGTCGGGCTTTTGCAATACGGGAAAGTTGAATTATCCAGTGGCGTTTCAAATGAAACCAGCGCTGAGAGTGCTGGTTGGTGGCAACGCCTAACTAGCTGGTTTAAAGGTGAATTTTAGTGCTTTGCACTGAGTAAAAAAATGAATCTTAGTTTTAAGATTAATGTTAAAGTAACAAACAGGTAAGTGGAGAAAAACATGTTTGATTTAATGAGTGAGCATAATGACGAAGCTGTCATTAAGGTCATAGGTGTTGGTGGCGGTGGCGGTAACGCTGTCGAACACATGGTAAAACACACAATAGAAGGCGTTGAATTTGTTACAGCGAATACGGATGCACAAGCATTGCGTAACTCTTCAGCTGAACAAACAATTCAACTTGGTCATACAGTTACTAAAGGTTTAGGTGCTGGTGCGAACCCTGAGATTGGTCGCAAGAGTGCTGAAGAAGATCGCGAAGCGATCAAAGAAACACTTGAAGGTGCTGATATGGTCTTTATCGCTGCCGGTATGGGCGGTGGTACGGGTACTGGTGCTGCGCCTGTGGTAGCCAGTGTTGCAAAAGAGCTAGGCATTTTAACGGTTGCCGTTGTAACTAAGCCTTTCCCTTTTGAAGGTAAGAAGCGTATGAACTACGCTGAGCAAGGTATTGAGCACTTAGCTGAATCAGTTGATTCACTTATCACTATTCCTAACGACAAGCTATTAAAAGTCTTAGGGAAAGGCACAACATTATTAGATGCTTTCAAAGCGGCGAATGATGTGCTTTTAGGTGCGGTTCAAGGTATTGCAGAATTAATTACGCGCCCTGGTTTGATCAACGTTGACTTTGCAGACGTACGTACAGTGATGTCTGAAATGGGCACAGCTATGATGGGCACAGGTGTTGCTTCTGGTGAAGACCGTGCTGAAGAAGCGGCTGAGTCTGCTATTTCATCGCCACTTTTAGAAGATATCGATTTATCAGGTGCACGCGGTATTTTAGTTAATATCACTGCTGGCATGGATATGAGTATCGATGAATTTGAAACGGTAGGTAATGCAGTTAAGGCATTTGCTTCTGAAAATGCGACAGTTGTTGTTGGTGCTGTTATTGACCCAGATATGTCAGACGAACTAAGAGTAACGGTTGTTGCAACCGGTATTGGTGAAAGAAAAGCTGATATCTCTTTAGTCCCGAGTGCTCGTCCAGAGCCAGTAGCTGCTACAAGTTTCACAGCCACTGAAGTCGGTTCTGCGGCAGTGAATATCGAATCTCGTGTTGCTGCTCCTGCACAAGCTGCTCCAGCCGCAGCACCAGCAAGTCAGCCAGGACAACAACAAAGCTTAGATTACTTAGATGTTCCAGCTTTCTTAAGAAAGCAAGCTGACTAAATAACATATTATTTGGCTAGATTTCTAGCTGTTAAAGCAGTTCTCCACTCGGTGTAACTGAATTGGTTACACCCTGCTTTGTCCCGTTTGCGGCTTAAACCGCAAACGGGTTTTCGCGTTGAGCGAAATAAATTTAAGTTTAAAACTTGAACTTGGATTGGAATGTGCAAATGCACATATATGCAGGGAAGATACGAAAGGATACAGAAATAACAAACTTATGGATTTAGAGTGAACTAAAACTAATAAAAACAATCCGATTTGTTACAAATGGCTTGGATATGCTAGGATCGCCGCCCTTTTAGTCAAGAGTGGCTATAATTTAAACAAGAATATAGGAAAAACGACGCCTAAATATGATTTATCAACGAACTTTAAAACAAAGCGTATCAAATACTGGTGTGGGGTTGCACAGAGGTGAGAAGGTTCATATGACCTTACGTCCAGCTCCTGCTAATACTGGTATTATTTTTCGCCGCGTAGATTGTGATCCCGTTGTTGATCTAAAGGTTAGTCCAGAAGCCGTTACAGATACCCGTATGTGTACCTGTATGACAGACGAAAATGGTGTGGCAGTTTCTACAGTTGAACATTTGATGTCTGCGCTTGCTGGTTTAGGTATCGATAACCTCATCGTTGAACTTGATGCCAATGAAGTTCCAATTGTTGATGGTAGTGCTAGCCCTTTTATTTTCTTAATTGAAGAAGCAGGGATAGAAGAACTTAATGTTGCTAAACGCTTTATCCGTATCGATAAACCAATTCGAGTTGAAGACGGTGATAAGTGGGCTGAAATTTTACCTTATCAAGGCTTTAAATTAGATTTTGGTGTTGATTTTTTGCACCCAGCTATTGCGGCTACTAAGCAACACGTTAATTTTGAGTTTTCGAGTGATAATTTTATCCGAGAAGTAAGCCGAGCTCGCACATTTGGTTTTATGAAAGACTTTGAGTACTTGCGCTCAAATAATCTGGCCTTGGGTGGTAGTTTCGACAATGCTGTCGTACTTGATGAGTACCAAGTGCTTAACGCCAATGGCTTGAGGTATGATGACGAATTTGTCATGCATAAGGTTTTAGATGCTATTGGCGATATGTATATGACAGGCCACGCTTTATTAGGTGAGATGCGCTCTTATAAATCAGGCCATGCCCTCAATAACATGCTACTTCGAGCTATTATGGAAAACACAGATGCTTGGTCTTGGGCTGACTTTAATGAAAAAGATCAAGCTCCACTCAACTTCATTCCAGCCAATGCATAATGCCTTGGCTACTTACCTGACTTACTTATCTTGACTAGACGTGCCAGCGCTTGTTGCAGTTCATCTGGCATAGTTTGCATACTCTGACTAATCAGGCTTTTGGATTTTTCTGATAATGGCCTAGCGTTGACCGATTGTTCTATTTTAACTTGGTTGAGGTTTGGTGATTGTTGATGACTTCCTGCTTTGGGATCAACCTTGTCTCTGATTGATATCAACTCGGGTATTTGGGTACGTAGATGCGAGAGCAGATCGAGCCGAAACGCATTAAATCGCATTTTTAATGCGGCATTAGCAATAGCTAACTCTAAAATACCATCACTATAACTTTTGACAAAAATTTGTCCTTGCCATTCTGGCGGTAGGTAATTCGCTAGCTCATGTTGTAACTGGCTGTTATAATCGGCCTTTTGGTCATATTTTGGCTGGGCAAATTTTGATTGATCAAAAACTTGCTGGAGCGATTTAGGCCTCTTTTTCATAGCTATACTTATACAAAGTTATTTGGAATAAAACGGTGGTCATACAATAGGCCCCCTGCGGATATAGAGATTATAACCTAATGGCATTATCAATTAACTACAAAAAGCACGATGTGGAGCTTGAGTGGCGTCTAGACAAACGACACTGGATTGTGCTGCTTATTGTAATGTTTAGTCTTGCCTTGTTAACTCTATCTGTCATCTCGTGGTTAACTGCCTCTCCCGCTTCCGATAATTTGACCCCAGTACAAAAAGCACAAAATTTACTAGCCGATCAAAAACAGCAAGTTGAAGAGCTCAGAGAGCAAACTCAGCTAGAACTGGGCGCATTAAAGCTCAAGTTAGGTGAACTTCAGTCGCAAATGCTGCGCATAAATGCACTCGGAGCTGGCCTACAGGCCAAAGCTAACCTAGAAGGTGATGAATTTAACTTTGAAGTACTACCTGCAACGGGTGGACCTGCGTCAGAATTAAGCTTAGCCAGTTTTGGTGAGCAGAATACGGAACATCACATTTTAACCAACATTGATTCGATGTTAGCTGAACTAGAAGAGCAAGAGCGTCAGCTCGGGCTATTAGAGTCAGTGATGATGAATCACGATGTTGATGTTCAAAGCTACATATCTGGCCGGCCTATCACAAGCGGTTGGCTTTCTTCCTATTACGGGATGCGCAAAGACCCATTCAGTGGTTTACCAGCCATGCACAAAGGCATTGATTTTGCTGGGGAAGAAGGCAACAAAGTAGTCGCTACCGGTGCAGGAATTATTACCTGGGTTGGTGAGCGATATGGCTATGGTAATTTAATTGAAATCGACCATGGAGATGGCTTAAAAACTCGTTACGGGCACAACAAGGCGATTACTGTATCTTTAGGTGATGTTGTCACTAAAGGACAACAAATTGGTGTTATGGGTAGTACAGGTAGGTCCACTGGACCACATGTTCATTACGAGATTTTAAAAAATGGTAAACAAATCGACCCACTTAAATATGTTTACCGTAAGCAAAAAAAGTAGCGTTCAAACTTGTTTTTAGTTAATTTGACCGCAGATAACAAATAATTAGAAGCCATCAGCAAAATGGCGCTTGCCGCTAACAATCACGATGGGCAAGCAAAGCTTCAGGAAACAGATTGATGATCAGTAAAATTCTAACCAAAATATTTGGTAGTAGAAACGACCGAATTTTAAAAAAATTCAACAAAGTAATTAAACAAATCAATGAATTAGAGCCAAGCTTTGAAGCTTTAGACGATGATGCATTGAAAGCAAAAACCGCTGAGTTTAGAGCTCGCCTAGAAAAAGGCGAAACGCTTGACCAATTACTTCCTGAAGCATTTGCCACTGTTCGTGAAGCGAGTAAGCGCGTATTTGGTATGCGCCACTTTGATGTACAGCTTATTGGTGGCATGATTTTACACCAAGGCAAAATCTCAGAAATGCGTACTGGTGAAGGTAAAACCTTAACGGCAACGTTACCTTCATACCTTCATGGTTTGGCCGGTTCTGTTCACGTGGTAACAGTGAATGACTATCTTGCTAAACGTGATGGTGAATGGGCTCGTCCATTATTTGAGTTCTTGGGAATGACAGTAGGTTGTAATATTCCTGGTATGCACGGCGCTGAGAAAAAAGCCGCATACCAAGCAGATATTACTTATGGTACAAACAATGAATTCGGCTTCGATTACCTTAGAGACAACATGGCGTTTAGTCCTGAAGAGCGCGTGCAAGGTAACCTAGATTTTGCTGTGGTCGATGAAGTTGACTCAATTTTAATTGATGAGGCACGTACTCCGCTTATTATTTCTGGTGCAGCTGAAGATAGTTCTGAAATGTACAAGCGCCTTAATGAAATCGTTCCTTTGCTTGAAGAGCAAGAGAAAGAAGACGAAGAAGGTGTTGAAAGCACAGGTGATTACTCACTTGATGAAAAGTCAAAGCAGGTTCATTTAACTGAACGCGGTCAAGAGCGCATCGAGGAAATCTTAAAAGAACGCGGTATCATCGACCAAGATGATTCTCTATACTCAGCGGGTAACATCGCATTATTCCATCATGTGAACGCTGCTCTTCGTGCGCATAAGTTATTTGAAAAAGACGTAGATTACATTGTTAAAGACCAAGAAATTGTCATTGTTGATGAGCATACTGGTCGTACAATGGAAGGTCGCCGTTGGTCTGAGGGTTTACACCAAGCTGTTGAAGCAAAAGAAGGTGTGAAAATTCAAAACGAAAATCAAACTCTCGCTTCTATTACTTTCCAGAATTACTTCCGTTTATACAAGACACTTGCTGGTATGACAGGTACCGCAGATACAGAAGCCTTTGAATTTAATCACATCTACGGTTTAGAAACAGTTGTTGTACCAACTAATAAGCCTATGGTTCGTAACGACATGGCTGATTTGGTTTATTTAACCGAAGAAGAAAAGTACGAAGCGATTATTGAAGACATCAAAGACTGTGTCACTAATAAACGTCCTGTACTAGTTGGTACTATCTCAATTGAAAGCTCAGAGCGCTTATCAGTTGCTTTGAAGAAAGCAAAAATTGACCACCAAGTATTAAACGCTAAATTCCACGAAAAAGAAGCTGATATTGTTGCCCAAGCTGGTTTACCTGGAGCTGTAACTATTGCGACAAACATGGCAGGTCGTGGTACGGATATTGTTTTAGGTGGTAGCTTAGACGCTGATTTAGCTAAACTTAAGAAGCCGACTGAACAACAAACAGAGCATGCAAAAACTGAATGGAAAAAACGTCATGATGCCGTTTTAGATGCCGGTGGTTTGCATATTATTGGTACTGAACGTCACGAATCTCGTCGTATCGATAACCAATTACGTGGCCGTGCAGGTCGTCAGGGTGATGCAGGTTCATCTCGTTTCTATCTTTCAATGGAAGATTCGTTGATGCGTATTTTCGCTTCAGAGCGAGTATCTAACTTAATGAAGAAGTTAGGTATGGAACGTGGTGAAGCAATTGAGCACCCATGGGTTAACCGTGCTATTGAAAATGCCCAACGTAAAGTTGAAGGTCGTAACTTCGATATTCGTAAGCAGTTACTTGAATATGATGATGTGGCAAATGATCAACGTAAAGTTGTTTATCAGCAACGTAATGAATTACTTGATGAAGGCGATATTAAAGAAACAATCGATGTTATTCGTCAGGACGTAGTATCGGATACCGTCGATCAGTTTATTCCTCCTCAATCGGTTGAAGAGTTGTGGGATGTCGCGGGTCTTGAAGAGCGATTAAAATCAGAGTTCATGATGGATTTACCAATCCAAAAATGGTTAGACGAAGATGATAAGTTACATGAAGAAAACTTACGTGAGCGTATCTTACAAGCCTTTATTGATGATTATGCCGAGAAAGAACAGCAGGTAGGTGAAGACGTATTACGCAACTTTGAAAAAGGTATCATGCTGCAAACGTTAGATGGTCATTGGAAAGAGCATTTACAGGCAATGGATCACTTACGTCAAGGTATTCATTTACGTGGTTATGCACAGAAGAACCCTAAGCAAGAATACAAACGTGAATCTTTTGAGTTGTTCTCACAAATGCTTGATGCATTGAAGACAGATGTTGTCAGTATCTTATGTCGAGTAAAAGTACGTGATGAAGACGCAGAGGCGATTGAGCAACAACGCCGTGCTCAACAAGCTAAAGAGCAACAACTGCAACACGAGCAGCAAAATCAATTAGCAGAACAGCAGAAAAAGCAGCAAGCACCTGTTGTAAGAGATTCTTATGCTAAAGTGGGCCGTAATGATCCGTGTCCTTGTGGTTCTGGTAAAAAATACAAAGCTTGTCACGGCCGTTTATCATAGTTTAAAGGGTATCAAGCTAGAAAAATAAAACCCGAATAGCGCATTGCTATTCGGGTTTTTTATTAAAGTGGAATTTATTGAATGAAAAAGCAAGTACATGTTGCCGTTGGTGTTGTTATTGACCAAGATCAAAGGGTTTTGTTAGCAAAAAGGCATCAAGAGCAGCACCAGGGCGGTTTATGGGAATTTCCTGGCGGTAAAGTAGAGGAAGGTGAAAGCTGTCTTCAGGCTCTGCAGAGAGAGTTTCTTGAAGAAGTTAATATTGGGATCAATACAGCTCAATCTTTGATCACCGTTGAGCACGATTACGGTGATAAAGCAGTAAAATTAGAAACTTTAGTTAGCTACGATTTTAGTGGTGATGCAAAAGGGTTAGAAGGTCAGAAAGTTGAGTGGGTTAAAATAGCAGAGCTTCACAACTATCAATTTCCAGAAGCGAATAAAGTTATTTTACAAGCTATTGAGCAGCTTTAAATGATAGGGTGCCTGAACACTCAGGCTTACTCTTTAAAAAATTGCTCGTTTAATTGCTCACCTAACATCTCTTCAATATCGAACTCATCGATATGACCTGTCAGATTAGGCTTAAGATTTTCGCCTTTTATTACATTAGATTCACTAGCCCATTCGCCTAAATCAATTAACTTACAACGTTTAGAGCAAAAAGGACGGAATTCATTGTCTGTTGACCAAACAACTTCTTTTTTACAGGTAGGACAATTTACGTTCATAGGGTAAAAATTAACAGCAAGTGAGTTTGAAAGAAATATCTGTTTCTGAGGCAGCCTTGCCTTGCTCGTTACAAAGCTCCATAAAGCGAATAGAGAACCTGTGTTTGTTGCCACTCACGGTTGGGTAGGTTTGAGATTCAGCAGGCACTGAAATTAACAATAGTTCAGTATTTTCGGTCGCGTCTTGATAAAAACCGTTATTCGCAGTTACGTGAGCACTTTCGCCACGGTCTCGAACAAACTTAAGATCTAAGCTAACTACGTTGTCCAGTATTTCGACATATCCGAGCCAGTTATTGATATCTTGACGTTTACAAGCCTCGTCTTGATGCAGCCAGAAATGTAGGTGTGGTAGATCAAAGCAGCAAGTACCACCGGGAATATTAAATCTTTGCTTGATAGAGGAAAGAAATTTATCTTCTTTGATTTCCTGACCGAGTCGGCCTGACTTTTGTAAAGCATTGGTAGTGCGCATTACTGTTTGTAGCACATCGCCGAGTGCAGAATCGTCAATATTGGGGTGTTGTGACCATGCTACTAGGTTTTTTTCGTGTTTTTCTAGATCTTTGAGCAGGTCACCTTTTAAATCACCGCGTTCTGTAACTTCGGCTATTGCAAATAAGGCTTCGAAAAAACCTATCATAGATTCAGCTGATAGGTCAGTAGACAATGACTTCATACGGTTGATCAAATACTCAATTCTGAGATAAGTACGTATTTTCTCATTTAGTGGGAATTCGTATTCAACACAAGCCATGGTCATGATTCTTATTTTTCTACTTAATCGCCTACAATAACACTTAGTTTTATTAAGGTTAACAACTAGTTTAGATTAAACTTAGATATTTGCGATGAAAACTGTCAATTTGTTGGGATAAATAGGCAAGATCGCGACTGTTATCAACAATATCATCAGCTACTGCTTTTCTTTGTTCTCTTGTTGCTTGGGTCTTTATTATACTTTTTATTAAGTCAGTTGAGTTTTTATCGCGTTTGCTAGCTCGCTCAATCTGCAAGCTTTCTGGGCAGTCAATGACTAGAATACGATCGACGAGATCAGATAAGTTATTTTCTACTAAAAGTGGGATGGCCAAAATAACATAAGCTGAATGAGCGCTTTGAGCTTGAACAATCATTTGTTCTCGAATAATTGGGTGAAGTAAATTATCGAGCCAAGCTTTTGCATTTGGAGTAGAGAATACAATTTTTCTTAGTACGGCTCGATTTAGCTCGCAATCGTCTTGAAGAACATGAGAGCCAAAATAAGTACTAATTTCCTCAAGTGCTGGCTGACCTTTAGCAACGACTTCTCTTGCGATTAGATCTGCATCGACAATATCGATGCCAGATTCTTCAAATAGCTGACAAGCCGCACTTTTACCAGAGCCAATTCCACCGGTTAAGCCAATAATTAGTTTAGTCATTTTTGAATTTAAACGAAATTTGCTAAGTAATACTGAGTAAGGTCGTCACGCCAATAAAATGCAATCCAGCCAGCTATAGCTAAATAGGGACCAAAGGGAATGGGTTTACTTTCACCTTCATTTTGAAATTTCATGATTAATATACCCAAAATAGCGCCGACAAAAGATGAAATTAATATTATGGGTAGTAAAGCTTGGTAGCCCATCCAAGCTCCAAGGGCTGCGAGTAGTTTGAAATCGCCATAGCCCATACCTTCTTTACCTGTGATTAGTTTAAAGAGCCAGAAAATAGACCAGAGCGACAGGTAACCCAATGCTGCACCAATAACGGCACTTTCTAACGTAACAAAGGTTGAGTTAATGTTGATTAATAGACCTAACCATAATAGCGGTAGGGTGATTTGATCTGGCAGTAGCATTTTATCAAGATCAATAAAGGTCAATGAAATCAGCATAAAGGTAAAAATAAGTGCGGCAATGGCTGCTAGCCCAAAGCCAAAATGCCAAGCGGCAAAAGCACCTGCTAAGCCTGTTAGTAGCTCAACTAGAGGATACCGTACAGAAATTGGATTATCACAATTAGCACACTTTCCTCTTAAAACTAGCCAGCTGATGATGGGAATGTTTTGCCATGGCTTGATAGATGATTTGCATTTAGGACAGGTAGAGTTAGGTAAAACAAGGTTGTAAGTTTCTTGTTGTTTTTTTTGATTGTCTTTGCCTTTGTTATTCAGTTCATCTGCAAGTAAATCTCTGCATTCACAAAACCATTCTCGCTCGAGCATGATAGGTAAACGATGAATAACGACATTTAAAAATGAACCAACTAAAAGGCTGAAAATAAAAACAAACCCTAGCCAAAGGCTAGGGTTTTCGAGAAAAAGAGTGAAGATATTATCAAACATATAATTTTAGTAACTTAACCAACAATTTTACCCATCTCAAAGATAGGTAGATACATGGCGATGATAAGGCCACCAATTACAACACCTAACACAGCCATAATTAATGGCTCGATTAATGATGATAAGCCATCTACCGCATCATCAACTTCTTGTTCATAAATAGCGGCAACCTTATTTAGCATATCGTCAATTGCACCCGACTCTTCACCAATTTGCACCATTTGTACAACCATAGCGGGGAATAGGTTAGTGTTACGCATAGCAATGTTCATTTGCATACCAGCTGATACTTCGTGTTTGATATTTAAAATTGCCTTACGGTATACAGCATTCCCAGATGCACCCGCTGCAGAATCCAGTGCTTCGATTAATGGTACACCAGCAGAAAAGGTTGTTGCTAATGTTCTTGCATAACGAGCAAGTGATCCTTTATTGACTATCATGCCAACTACGGGAAGTTTTAATAGCACTCCGTCTAGGTTGTCCCTGAGTTTGCGGTTTCGTTTGTAGGTATATAAAAATGCAGCCACTGCAATGGCCAAAATAGCGGCTATTTTTAGCCCGTGGTCTTGTAGAACTTCTGAAATTCCAATGACCATTTGAGTAAAAGCAGGTAATTCTGCTCCAAAACTGGCAAAAATTTCTTGGAATTGTGGCACTACAAATAACAGAAGAATAATCGTGACAATCGTTGCTATAGCGACTACTGCAGCAGGGTAGAACATTGCTTTTTTAATTTTAGATTTTAACGCTTCTGATTTTTCTTTATAAACTGCAATTCTGTCATAAATGCCTTCTAAAGCACCAGATTGCTCACCTGCCATGACCAAATCACAATATAAATCATCAAAGTGAAGAGGGTACTTCCTTAATGCTTGATTTAATGGATTACCTGCAGCTATATCGGTACCAATATCTGCCAGTAATTTCTTTAATGCTGGGTTGTCTGAACCTTGAGAGATGAGTTCTACCGATTGCACTAATGGTACACCTGCAGCAAGCATGGTCGCGAGTTGGCGAGTCATTACGGTAATATCAGTTGAGGTAACCTTGCCTTTTTTCCTCGATTTAGCTTTTGCTTTAACTTGTGTTGGGGTTACACCTTGTTGTCGGAGTTGTAATTTAGCTTGGGCTAATGTTTCCGCAACGAGAGTACCATTAACTTTTTCACCGCGGCGATTAACACCTTTCCACTGAAATTCACTGGGTTCTTTGACTTTATTTTTTGTATTTTTTGGTGCCATGTGATTCAACCTAACAATAACGACCTGATATCGACAGGTTAATTTTGCTATTGGATTTTAAATTTTCAGCTCTAAGAGCCTGATATTCGATTACTATAACGCCTGCATAATTTTTTGTCAGCCTAGCAATTGATATAACTATATTCAGTCTATTGATTTAATAGTTAGTAACCCTAGATACTTCCTCTAAACTTGTCACACCATCTAGCACTTTTTTGATACCTGATTGTCTTAGGTTATTAAAGCCTTCTTTTTGTGCTTGCTCGGCAATTTGCAATGAATTGCCTTCTTGCATAATTAAATGAGCAATTTCTGATGTGATAGGTACCACTTCATAAATACCAACCCGGCCTTTATAACCACCAGAACACAATTCACAGCCAACAGGTTTGTATAGCGTCATATTGCTTATTTGTTCTTGAGTAAAACCAAATTTTAAAAGCTCATTTTCTGTTGGTAATTCCGTTTCTGGTTCTTTGCAGTGTTTGCATAACCTACGAGCGAGACGTTGAGCAATAATAAGTGATACTGAACTTGCAATATTAAAACTCGGGACACCCATATTTAATAAACGAGTGAGTGTCTCTGGTGCTGAGTTAGTATGAAGTGTTGACAATACTAAGTGACCAGTTTGTGCCGCTTTTACCGCAATCTCGGCAGTCTCTAAATCACGAATCTCACCAACCATAACAATGTCAGGGTCTTGACGTAAGAATGACCGTAATGCTGCTGCGAAGGTTAAATCGGCTTTTGGGTTAATTTGTACTTGGTTGATGCCTTCTAAGTTAATTTCAACTGGGTCTTCAGCTGTTGAGATATTACGCTCTGCAGTATTTAAGATATTTAAGCCAGTATAAAGCGATACGGTTTTACCCGAACCCGTCGGCCCTGTAACTAAAATCATGCCTTGTGGTTGATTTAATGCATTTAAATATTTTTCTTTTTGTTCTGCTTCATAACCTAATACATCTATCCCTAACATTGCGCTTGATGAATCTAGGATACGCATTACTACCTTCTCGCCCCACATGGTAGGCAAGGTTGAAACACGAAAATCTATAGATTTTTTCTTCGATATCTTTAGCTTGATACGTCCATCTTGCGGTTTACGTTTCTCTGCAATATCTAAACGCGACATGACTTTTAAACGTGCTGCTAAACGAGTTGATAGGTTAACTGGTGGGGATGCAACTTCATGTAAAACACCATCGATTCGAAAACGCACGCGATACGAGTTTTCATAAGGCTCAAAATGTAAATCGGACGCGCCTTTTTTAATGGCATCTAATAAAATTTTGTTGATATAAACAACAATCGGTGCATCATCTTTATCTGGCGCATCATCATCATCTTGTGTTTTATCTTCAGCAACTTCAATACCCGTTAACTCTTCCTCATTAAAGTCATCGAGGCCCAGCTCTTCTTCTTCTAATAATTTATCAATGGTTTGCTGAAGAAGATCAGCGCTGACACAGATAAATTCAGCAGCAAGACCTGTGCTAAATTGGAAATCTTCTAACGCGGCATAATTTTGCGGGTTCGCAGTTGCTAAATATAAAACTCTGCCTTTTTGATGGATAGGTAAGCATTGATGTTTGAGAATGAGTTTTTCATTGACTTTTTCTCGATCGAAGTTTGAAAAATCGATACTTTCAATATCTACAAAAGGAATGTGATGAAAACGGCTAAGTTGCTCAGCGATTGAAAAAGCGTTTAGGTTATCTGTTTTATTGCATAGTGCTTTAATAAAAGATAAATCATTAGTGACTTCTTCGAGCGCGGATAACTCTTCTGTAATTGCATTATTGATTAGGCCAATCTGTGTAAGACTGGAAATTAAGCTAGTGTTCATATAAAGCTAATTCTTTTTTATTCTTTTTTAACTTTACACTGAGTTTACTACAGATACAAAAAAAGCGGCATAAGCCGCTTTTTAAAAGGGAAAATTAAAACTAGTTAGCACAGTTCCCGTTTATTGTAGAGGCCGTTGCACCAGCTTGGTTGTTTGCTGTGCCATCGATATTTTCAGAAGTTAACCAGGTAACACGGCTATTTGCTACTACAGGTGTTAATGTAATACCATAATCAATATCATTTTGCACCGCACCTGCCGCAGGAGCATCCCTTTGTGCTTCGACATGGATGATACCGCCGGCTACTACGTTAGCACAAAAAACAGTTGAACCTGCTGTAGCAGCAATAGCTGCAGGAATACCATTTTGGCTTGCAACACAAGCATTCAAGTTAGGAGCACCTAGCGCTGTTTGAGTTGTAACACATGCCGCTACCACTTTTTTAAGTGACTCTGCTGTTTGCACTGCTTCTGTTTGACGAGCTGAGTTAATGTAATCATTATACGCAGGTACCGCTACTGCAGCTAAGATACCGATAATCGCTACTACGATCATTAATTCGATTAATGTAAAACCTTGCGATTTTTTCATTTGGTTTTTCATAAATTAGTTTCTCCAAAGTTGTTATTTAGGCGACAGCCCGTTACCAACGACTACAAACTGTCAGTAACCGCCTGACTTTTATTATTGTTGACAGACGTTAAAGCTAAGATTAGATCAATAAAAAAACCTAAACAAGCTTTAATTTAGGTTAATGTTTGTAACGGAATGTAATTCACATCTTAATGGCTTAAGGCCTTTATTTACAAGGCCTTGCAGTGCACATAAGAGGTCTGTCCAGTTTGTAAGGGGCTTCAAAATAAAGCGATTTGTTTCCAAAGAACGGCTTTTAAAATTAAGCCGTTTTTAGAGAATGTTAATAAATTGTGGTGTTTTTTTAGTCTGCATGACCGTTATTGTTAGAATCACTCGAGTCGCAAACTAAGATCGACTGCTCTAACGTGTTTAGTTAAAGCGCCGCTTGAAATAAAGTTGACGCCAGGTTGGGCGTAGTTGGCAATTGTCTCTATGGTGATATCGCCTGATACTTCTATTTGTAATTGGCCATTGGCTATTTCGACCGCTTTAGCGATATCTTCAGGTTGGTAGTTATCAAGCATCACGATGTCAGCGCCAGCGTTAAGCGCTTGTTTTAATTCATCGTTATTTTCCACTTCTACTTCAACCTTTTTTCCCGGCGCAATTTGGTGGGCTTGCTCAACTGCTTTATCAATACCGCCTGCAGCGGCAATATGGTTTTCTTTAATTAAAAACGCATCGTATAAGCCAATTCTGTGATTGGCGCCGCCACCACATTTAACTGCATACTTTTGTGCTAGTCTCAGTCCTGGAATGGTTTTTCTTGTGTCGAGTAATTTGGTGTCTGTATGAGCGATTTGCTTGGCATAAATAGACGTAGCAGTTGCCGTTCCTGACAGCGTCTGTAAGAAGTTTAGAGCGGTGCGTTCACCAGTTAATATCACTCGGGCATTGCCAGATAGCGTAAATAAAGTGCTATTTGCTTTAACTTCGTCGCCATCCTTGACTAGCCATTGAATTTCTAAGCCCTCATCCAGTTGTTTGAATGTTTCATTAACCCAATCTACACCACAAATTATAGAATCTTCACGCGTTATGACTTTTGCATTTGATGTTTGTGCGGCAGGTATTAGTTGCGCGGTAATATCTAAATCGGCTTGGCTGCCGTTTAAGTCTTCGAATAAAGCTTGCGCTACTTGAGATTGAATAGAGGCTGATAACGTCATAACAAAGGTCTTAATATTTTGATGCAGCAAATATTAATGGATATCAGCCAGAATAGCTATTTATAAGCGCAGCGTCAGATAATCACCTTTTTGCACCAGCTCCAACCGTTTTAGTGCACTCATACCCAATAAGATGCCCTCTCCATCCATATAAGGGTTGATATTCCCTGAGATGTTTCTCAACTTAATGGTACCAATTTCTAGGGTAGGGATGTTGGTACTGTATACGGTAATTTGACCATTAGCGGTATTAACTCTTTGCTCGTAACCGTATTCCAGGTTCAATCTCTGAGCTAACTTTTCAGGTATAGATACGTTAGTTGCTCCGGTATCGAGTAGAAAAGTAACTTCTTTGCCATTAATGAAACCCGTGGTGACATAGTGACCTGCACGATTGCGCTTTAACTCAACTTGAGCAACACCATTTTCAAACCTAGCGTTGGGATCCATGTTAGGGTTAACTTGCTTTTGCAGGCTGTCATCAAAAAACACATAGAGCAGTAGCAATGCACTCAACCAAGCGGCGTAATGCATCCATTTTGCAAACTTTTGTGTGCTATCTTGCGTTTTTGGTTGATAATCATCAGACATAGTTTAGCTACCCTAATAAAACAATGAAGAACTTGTCTATTGCTAATCATATCTTGTCAGATGTGCATTACCAAGCTTCCCCACATTTTAATACTCGACCCACAAATACAGAGATCAATTTACTGGTGATCCATTGCATATCCTTACCAGCAGGGCGATACGGGTTACCTTATATTGATGACTTATTTTTAGGCTGCTTAGACTGTCAGGCCGATCCGAGCTTTGCTGACTTAAAAGACGTTAAGGTGTCTTCACACATTTTGATTCGACGAGATGGCGAAATTATCCAGTATGTACCTTTTAATGAACGCGCTTGGCATGCTGGTGTGTCAAGTTTTGCAGGTGTAGATGGCTGTAATGATTATTCAATCGGGATAGAATTAGAAGGCACTGATGATAGTGAGTTTGAATCTGCCCAATACCAAAGTTTAATAGAAGTGACGCGTGCGATTATGCAAAGCTATCCTAAGATTACTTTAGACAAAATTGTTGGGCATAGTGATATTGCCCCTGGCCGAAAAACGGACCCTGGAACGGGCTTTGATTGGTCTTACTATAAAAGCGAACTTTAGCCCAAAAACCTACTTTCCAATTTGATAAGAATATAAGATGACATTAATTAGTTTATTAGTGGTAATACTGTTAGAACGCATGGCGTTAACCAAATCGTCATTACATTATGCCTCTTGGTACAATATATATAGGAATTTACTGGCCGATCAAATTAAGTTTGATTCAATCAATAGCTTAAAAAAACAAGTATTGATTTGTTTATTACTGCCAGTACTTATTTTGTTTTACATTCAGCACCTGCTTGGGTTTAGTCTGTTTGGCATTTTATTCAGTTGTTTAATTTTATTCGTTTGTTTAGGTTGCCCAAATCAACGCATGCTTTACAAAAAGTATTTAGAAGCGGCCAACAGAGGGGATAAACAAGCGTGTTATGAGTACGCAAGGCAGCTTGGGATGCAAGTTGATGAGCAAGAACAGTGCAAAGAAACGTTTGGTCAAACACTTGTTTGGCTTAATTTTCGCCACTATATAAGTGTCATTTTTTGGTTTGCATTACTGGGGCCTGCGGGAGCTATTTTGTATGCCTTTAGCATGGCTATGCTCAGCGAAATACAGAAATTAAAAGCAGAGGGGGCTGAGACGCCTTTTGTCCATGCAGAACCTGTCCTAGATCATATTTTACTGGTGCTCAACTTCGTGCCAGCGAGAATAGCCACTTTTGCTTATATGTTTGTTGGGAATTTTTCTAATGCTGTTGGTTATTGGTTTGAACACTTATTTGATACTCAAATCGATACTAGGGAGTATGTGAGGAAAGTAGCCGTTGCTGCAGAAGATTTTACTTGCCCAGATGGTGATTGTTTGACTGAACCAAAAGTCATGTTGAAACTAGCGAAAAGGGCTGTCGTTTTTTGTATTGCCGTGATTGCTACACTGACCATAGCTGGCATTTTACAATAGCCAATCTGTTATCAAATAGGCCTGTTTTTCAGGCCTTTTTTGTATTTATCTAACCGTTCACCAAGCCTCTAAACAATTCATTTATCGACTCTTTTCACCTTTTTTACTTTACGTAAAGCTAGTTGACCAATTTGTTACATTTTCTAATAAGCATTGGCATAGACCACCAATTCTGCTAAAGTATTGCGCAAATTTAGATTGGTAAGACCAATTTACCGAGTTTGATTGTGGTGGTTTGGCAAGCATTTCTGTTGTGGTGTATCTCGCAATGGTTGAAGTTTTACGATGTTTGCCGAGTTTGTACTAAGCTTAGCCAAACCTTTTTCAAACCTGAGTAGTTGGCTCAAATATAAAGAGAGAAATTCAGCTAACGCATGACGTTTAATAAAGTACGCCAGCCAAAATTAGCCGATGTTATTTTAAAGCAACTTGAAGCCATGATCTTGGAAGGTAGTTTGACGCCCGGTCAAAAACTACCTCCTGAGCGTGAACTCGCTGCTCAGTTTGCTGTCTCTCGCCCTTCTCTGCGTGAAGCCATTCAAAAACTCGAAGCCAAAGGTTTAGTCACTCGTCGTCAAGGCGGGGGCACTTTTGTCAGTGAAAACCTGCAAAGTGCTATTAGCGATCCATTATTTGAACTCATCTTATCTAAGCCTGAATCACAGCTCGATCTACTCGAGTTTCGTCACGCATTAGAAGGGATTGCTGCATATTATGCTGCGCTTCGAGGTACCCCAGCTGATTTTGAAAGGATAAAACTCAGTTTTGAGTCTATTATTTCATGCAACGATAATATGGTTGGCGATCAAATTGATGCCATATTTGAATTTTTTAAGGCCATTGCAGAAGCTTCTCACAACCTAGTGATCTCGCATTTAGTTAATGCTATGGCCCCTCTGCTTAAGCAGAATATTGAAACTAATTTTCAGATGCTTAAGTCTAAGCCGGATACGGCAAGACAAGTAAATGATGATAGAGAATCTCTGATGAATGCGATTATTTCGGGCAATCCTATACAGGCCCGCAATGCTTCGCACCATCATTTAGCTTTTATTGAAGAAACATTGCTGCAAATGGGATCGGAGTTAGACCGAAACCAACGCGCTTTACGCCGCTTGCAACAAAGTACGAAACAATAGAACAGAAGTTTAATTTCACGCTTTTCTCTTGATTCAATGGAAGCAAGAGTTAGGTAAAAAATTTAATAGCAATAAGGAAAAACTGATGTCAGACATCCTTAAAAATGATGTAGACCCAATCGAAACACATGATTGGATCGACTCAATTGAATCTGTATTAGAAAACGAAGGCCCAGAGCGCGCGCATTACTTAATCGATCAAATGATCGAAACTTCACGCCGCAATGGTGCTCACATGCCATTTGATGCAACTACTGCATACTGCAACACGATCCCTGCTGGTCAAGAACCTGCAATGCCGGGTGACCGCGAATTAGAAGCGCGTATCCGTGCGGTAATTCGTTGGAATGCAATGATGATGGTTGTTCGTGCTTCTAAAAAAGATTTAGAGTTAGGCGGTCACATCTCGTCTTTCCAATCTTCAGCTATGTTATACGATGTAGGTTTTAACCACTTCTTCCGTGCACCAAATGAAAAAGACGGCGGTGACTTAGTTTACTTCCAGGGTCACATTTCTCCGGGTATCTACGCACGTTCTTTCGTAGAAGGTCGCTTATCAGAAGATCAATTAGATAACTTCCGTCAAGAAGCTTTCGCTGATGGTTTATCTTCTTACCCACACCCGAAATTAATGCCGGATTACTGGCAGTTCCCTACGGTATCTATGGGCTTAGGTCCAATGCAAGCTATCTACATGGCTCGCTTCTTAAAGTACTTAACTGACCGTGGCTTAAAAGACTGTTCAGAGCAAACTGTATATTGTTACTTAGGTGACGGTGAGATTGATGAGCCAGAATCATTAGGTGCTATCGGCCTTGCTTCACGTGAAGAGTTAGATAACTTAGTGTTTATCGTTAACTGTAACTTACAGCGTTTAGATGGTCCGGTACGTGGTAACGGTAAAATCATCCAAGAATTAGAAGGTACTTTCCGCGGTGCTGGTTGGGATGTGACTAAAGTTGTTTGGGGTCGTTACTGGGATGCATTATTAGCTAAAGACACTAACGGTTTATTACAACAGTTAATGGACGAAACAGTTGATGGTGAATACCAAAACTTCAAAGCTAAAGGTGGTGCATTCACGCGTGAACACTTCTTTGGTAAGTACCCTGAATTAAAAGAAATGGTTGCTAACATGTCTGATGAAGACATTTGGCGTTTAAACCGTGGTGGTCACGATCCACAGAAAGTATACGCTGCATACGCAAAAGCAAAAGCGACTAAAGGTCGTCCAAGCGTAATCTTAGCTAAGACAGTTAAAGGTTACGGTATGGGTGAAGCGGCTGAAGGTAAGAACATTGCTCACGGCGTTAAGAAAATGGACTTAGACAACATCCGCCACATGCGTGATCGTTTCAATGTGCCTGTTTCTGATGAAGAGTTAGAAAACTTACCTTACTACCGTTTCCCAGAGAACAGCCCAGAATACAAGTACATGATGGACCGTCGTAATGCTTTAGGTGGTGTGGTGCCTGTTCGTCGTGAAAACTCATCTGTAGAGTTAACTATTCCACAAATGGATGCGTTTAAAGCGACAACGGCTGGTTCTAAAGGTCGTGAAATTTCAACGACAATGGCATTCGTTCGTGTCTTAACAGCATTATTAAAAGACAAGCAAATTGGTAAGAACATTGTTCCTATCATTCCAGATGAAGCGCGTACTTTCGGTATGGAAGGTTTATTCCGTCAAGTCGGTATTTACGCTCACGAAGGTCAAAAATACACACCTCAAGATGCAGACCAAGTTGCTTACTACCGTGAAGACACTAAAGGTCAGGTATTACAAGAAGGTATCAACGAATTAGGTGCGATGTCTTCATGGGTATCAGCTGCGACTTCATACTCGCATTCTGACTTACCAATGATTCCATTCTACATCTACTACTCAATGTTCGGTTTCCAACGTGTTGGGGATATGGTTTGGGCAGCAGGTGACTTACAAGCACGTGGTTTCTTAATTGGTGGTACTGCTGGTCGTACAACACTTAACGGTGAAGGCTTACAGCACGAAGACGGTCACTCACACTTACACTTTGGTACGGTTCCTAACTGTATTACTTATGACCCAACTTACGGTTATGAGCTTGCAGTTATCGTTCAAGACGGTATCAAGCGTATGTACGGTGATAACGAGAATGTCTTCTACTACATCACAGTAATGAACGAAAACTACGTTCAACCTGAAATGCCAGAAGGCGTTGAAGAAGGTATCAGAAAAGGTCTTTACAAGTTAGAGACAGTTGCTGCTAAAGCACCTACTGCTAATGTAAATATCTTATCTTCAGGTGTAATTTTAGAGCGCGCTCGTGCAGCTGCTCAAATTTTAGCGGAAGACTACAACATCAGCTCTGATGTTTACTCTGCAACTTCATTCAACGAGTTAGCGCGTGACGGTTTAGATTGTGAGCGTTACAACATGCTTCACCCAGAAGCTGAAGAAAAAGTACCTTATGTAACTGAATTATTGAAAGATGCTGCAGGTCCTGTTGTTGCTGTTACGGATTACATGAAGCAATACGCTGACCAAATCCGCGGTTTCGTTCCTACCGATTACCGTGTATTAGGTACTGACGGTTTCGGTCGTTCAGATAGCCGTGAAAACTTACGTACTCACTTTGAAGTAAATGAGCATTACATTGTTGTTGCTTCGTTATACGAATTAGCTAAGCGTGGCGAAATCGAGAAGAAAGTAGTTGCCGAAGCAATTGCTAAGTTCGGTATCGACGCAGACAAGATCAACCCGCTTTACGCTTAATAGGGGAATAGATAAATGGCAATTCAAGATGTATTAGTCCCTGATGTGGGCGGTGATGAAGTTGAAGTTATCGAACTATGTGTAGCCGTAGGTGACACAGTTGAAGTTGAAGACTCACTTATCACAGTTGAATCTGACAAAGCGTCAATGGATATTCCTGCACCCGTTGCAGGTACAGTGAAAGAGTTCAAAATTGCAGTGGGCGATAAAGTATCTGAAGGTACTTTAATTGTGACTGTTGAAACAGGCGCAGCTGAAGCTACTCCTGCACCAGCTGCAGAAGAAGCTCCTGCAGCAGCTCCTCAAGCTGAAGCTGCACCAGCGGCGTCTTCAACTGCTGTTGTTGAAGTTAAGGTACCAGATATTGGTGGCGACACAGACGTTGAAGTCATTGAAGTATTAGTTAATGTGGGTGATGCAGTATCTGCTGAAGATGGCTTAATCACTTTAGAAACTGATAAAGCAACGATGGATGTTCCTTGTCCACAAGATGGTGTAGTTAAAGAGCTTAAGATTGCTGTTGGCGACAAAGCGTCTGAAGGTACACTTGTACTACTTCTTGAAACGGCTGGCGGTGCAACAGACGCACCAGCTGCTGAGCCTGCTCCAGCACCTCAAGCTGCCGCTGCTCCAGCGCCTGCTGCCCCTGCAGCAGTTGAAGTAAAAGAAGTGAAAGTACCAGATATCGGTGGTGACACTGATGTTGATATCATCGAAGTATTAGTTTCTGTTGGTGAAGAGATTGAAGAAGAAGCAGGTCTTATCACTCTAGAAACGGATAAAGCGACAATGGACGTACCGGCACCATTTGCAGGTACAGTCAAAGAAATCAAGGTAGCTGTAGGCGACAAGGTTTCTGAAGGCTCACTAATTGTTTTAGTTGAAACAAAAGGTTCTGCTGCACCAGCTGCCGCTCCGGCACCTGCTCCAGCACCACAAGCTGCAGCCGCTCCTTCTCCTGCAGCCCCAGCTGCTAAAACAGAGCCAACAGCTAACGTAGAACCTGCTAAGCCAAGCAAAAATGTGCACGCTTCACCATCTGTTCGTCGTATTGCTCGTGAATTCGGTGTTGATTTAACACTTGTTTCAGCAACAGGTCGCAAGGGTCGAATCCTTAAAGAAGATGTTCAAAACTATGTTAAAGCTGAGCTTGCTAAACCAAAAGCGGCTGGCGGTGCATCAGGTCCTATTCCTGAAAATGTACTTGAAATTGTTCCGGTTAAACCTATTGATCACAGCAAGTTTGGTGAAGTAGAAGTTAAACCATTATCACGTATTCAAAAGATCTCAGGTCCATTCTTACACCGCAACTGGGCAACTATTCCTCATGTTACTCAGTTCGATGAAGCGGATATCACTGATGTAGAAGCGTTCCGTAAAGAACAAAATGCATTCCATCAGAAGAAACAGACGGGTCTTAAGATCACACCACTAGTATTTGTAATGAAAGCGGTAGCGCGTGCGCTAGAGAGGTTCCCTAACTTCAACTCTTCATTATCTGATGACGGTGAGAGCTTAATCGTTAAGAAATTCATCAACATTGGTATCGCGGTTGCGACACCTGGTGGTCTGGTTGTTCCTGTTATCAAAAACGTGAACTTAAAAGGTATCGAAGAGCTTTCTCGTGAGTTAATCGAAACATCTAAGAAAGCACGTGACGGTAAGCTTAAAGCCGCTGACATGCAAGGTGGTACTTTCACTATCTCAAGTCTTGGTGGTATCGGTGGTACTTCATTTACGCCTATCGTTAATGCACCAGAAGTGGGTATTTTAGGTGTATCTAAGTCTGACTTTAAGCCGAAGTGGAATGGTAAAGAGTTCGAACCTCGCTTAATGGTTCCTTTATCACTATCTTACGATCACCGAGTGATTGATGGTGCTGAAGGTGCAGCATTCTCAACTGAGATTGCAGCTAACTTAAGCGATTTACGTCGTTTTATTCTTTAAATCGTCGTAATTGATAAATTAGGCATGCCGTCAAAAGGCGGCTTACCTACATGGATGTAGGTAAGAGGCGAAAGCAAGACGCGGTAGCTTTTGTCTAAAGCACAACTACTTAGATTTAAAATTGTGTTGGCAGGGAATAATTTCTTGCCCACAAATGCTACAAATACTGATTATGAATTGTATGAATACATTAATTTAAATTCATACGAGAAATAAATATTGGGATTGGTTAGAATCCATCTCACTCAAGCCCTAATAAAAAAATACATGAGGAACTCATGAGCAACGAAATTAAAACACAAGTTGTTGTCCTAGGTGCCGGCCCTGCTGGTTACTCAGCTGCTTTCCGTGCTGCTGACTTAGGTTTAGAAACAGTTATTATCGAACGTTTTTCAACACTAGGTGGTGTTTGTTTAAACGTTGGTTGTATCCCTTCAAAGGCGTTATTACACATTGCTAAGCATATCGATGATGCGCAAGCTATGGCACATGAAGGTGTAACTTTTGGCAAGCCTGAAATCGACATCGATGTAATGCGTAGCCACAAAGAAAAAGTTATCGGTCAATTAACGGGCGGTTTAGCAGGTATGGCTAAAATGCGTAAAGTTAAGACGGTTAACGGTTACGGTAAATTTACTGGCGGTAATACAATTGATGTAACAGCTGAAGACGGTTCAGTTACAACAATTAACTTTGATAATGCTATTATTGCAGCAGGTTCTAAGCCTGTGAAATTACCCTTCATTCCTCATGAAGATCCACGTATTTGGGATTCTACTGATGCATTAGAAATGCCATTTGTACCTGAAAAAATGTTGGTATTAGGCGGTGGTATCATCGGTCTAGAAATGGGTACAGTATACAGCTCATTAGGTTCAACAATTGATGTTGTTGAGTTTATGGACCAATTAATTCCAGCTGCTGACAAAGATATCGTTAAAAACTTCACTAAAGCTATCTCTAAGAAGCTTGGTGACATCATGTTAGAAACAAAAGTAACGGCAGTTGAAGCAAAAGAAGATGGTATTTACGTATCTTTCGAAGGCAAGAAAGCGCCAGCAGAACCAGTTAAATACGATGCTGTATTAGTAGCAGTAGGTCGTACTCCAAACGGTTCACTAATCGATGCTGAAAAAGCAGGTGTTACAGTTACTGATCGTGGTTTCATTGAAACTAACACTGCAATGCAAACGAACGTTCCACACATCTATGCTATCGGTGACATCGTAGGTCAGCCTATGCTTGCTCACAAAGGTGTGCATGAAGGCCATGTAGCAGCTGAAAACATTGCTGGTAAGAAGCACTTCTTCGAACCTAAAGTAATCCCTTCAATTGCTTACACAGTACCAGAAGTTGCTTGGGCTGGTGTAACTGAGAAAGAAGCGAAAGAGCAAGGCTTAAACTACGAAACAGCTGTATTCCCATGGGCAGCTTCAGGTCGTGCAATTGCTTCAGGTTGTCAAGATGGCTTCACTAAGCTTATCTTTGATAAAGACTCTCAACGCCTATTAGGTGGTGCAATCGTTGGTGTTAACGGTGGTGAGTTATTAGGTGAAATCTGTTTAGCAATCGAAATGGGTTGTGATGCAGAAGATATCGCTTTAACTGTTCACGCTCACCCAACATTACACGAATCAGTTGGTCTGGCTGCAGAAGTATTTGAAGGTTCAATTACTGACTTACCAAACGCTAAAGCGAAGAAAAAGAAGTAGCTCCTTCTTTTGTAAAGTATTAAAAAAACCGCCATTTGGCGGTTTTTTTATGGGCTAATTTCGTACATTTAGTCTCTTAACTAAAGGAACGTAAATGGTATCCTTTGATATATCTATGATCGGATTTTCCTTCACTTGGTTTTTTTATTTACCCACTTCAGATATCTAGGGTTTAATGTCCTGTACTTCAATGCCGAGCTAATGGTCAGTGGAGAGGATGCCCAGTCAGGTACATAAAAGGCATAGTTAATAAAATCTTTATCCCCAGATGGAATTGTGTTTAAGTAGGCCTTTCCAACCATATTAAACAAATCATGTCGCCATACATCTTTACCCTCTCTGTCTACAGGAATTTCTTTGTAAATTGTAGTTCCTTTCGATATCTCGTGATTTTTAGTTAGATGACCACTAGAGTGTATTAGTTTTTTATTCGCGTCATAAACTCTAAAATCAACCCAGGCTTCACTCTGGTCGATTGCTCCGCCAGGAAAGTCATGACCAATACCATGATTAGTAATTAGTACCTCAATGTTACTTTCTGTTCCTCGATAGATTGGTATTGGGTGTTTTTGCATTGGACGAAGTTCTTTTGTGGTATATAAATCAGACAAAGTTGATGTTTTATTTTCTGGAGGGTTAATTTTTACGGTTATTTTGTCTTCTTGCATGAATGCTTTGGTCGCATTAAAAAGCTCTCATTATTGAATTGTTTAGCAAGCATCAAATTTGTACCCAAAAATAAATGGCAACTGACCTTTCCATCAGCGTTCACTGAAATATTATCCGCAACGATCAAAGGTATATGACAATTTTTGTTTTCAAAGTGAGAAAATATCAGGTTACGCTCAAACCGACCTTACAAGCAAAAGCAAAATTAAATATGATGTTCAAATAGTTGCAGTATAAGGGCGCTGAATCTATTGGCGTGGTGAAGTTAAAAATATCGGCTACCAATGAATGCTGCTTTGGGACCTATCAAACGGCAAGGAGTATCTTAAGTAAAAGCTTCAGTTCTTGGTATTTTTGATATTAAGGGTGAAATAAAAGCTGAGTAGGTATTTTAATTATGAATGAGATAATTATAACCAATAGGGTTTACACTGGTTTATTTCGCTTAGTTGGTGGTTTCTTTTTTATTTTTTCTACAGGAAACTATATTAAGTACGCACATGCAGAGTGGCCAATTTATTTACATGTATTATTTCTGATTTTAGAAGTTATAAGCTTTAGTTTTATGATTAGCTCTTACAAAGTTTACCTGAATAAAAATCAGGTAAAAATTGTTGTCGGCAACTACTTATGGAAGAGAGTGAATAATTACAATGGATTGAATAAGATTATTTTGAGTTCAGAGGTTTTACAAACAACAGGAACTGGTGGTACGTCAACATTATCGTCGCATTACTTAGTTTATGTAGCTACAAGCTCAAGGCAAAATATTGAATTGACTGAATTGAGGCCTGATGCTTTGAAAGTGCAAGTTGACGATTTTATACAAAATTTATACAGGACTACAAAATTACCTTTTCAGGTAAGCGAAAGCTTTATAACAAAATACGAAGCAATGTATGACAGAAAATTTGATTTAGATTGGATATTAAGTAATGCATAGAAAAATGATTTTTCCCTGGCGTAAACAATGATATTGACAAGTGGTTTAGATGTTGCAGATATCATACATGTAAAAAGAGGTTACAACTTGGTTACTATATCTACTGCAGATGCTAGTCCTGAAAATATCACTTCTCGAATTCGTTGGGAAAAACGCCAATAAAGCTTAATTGGCAGCGTTACTCGAATTTAAAAATTAATTCTGATAACCAAATTGGTCTGCATGAAGCTATTTTATTCATACCAGGTGATTATTCGATAACTTTAAATAGCTTGAAAAAGACTTTGCTCAATGAAACTTGGTTTACATGGTGTACAGTTGGAAGCTGCACACATACCAGTTGCTCCGAGCAAACCTTTAATTTGCAAACCGAGTTGAGAGCTATTTTTGATATCACAAGTCTAGAGCGACCGCTAGTTGTTATAAATGGAAAAAAATTATCGAATGACGAGTACCGTTCTTTATTTCCTTCTGAAAAAATACAAGCTTTGATAGACTTTTAAGTTAATATAACGATTTCTTATTTAAGCTTTATATAAATACCATGACTGAATTTGAACTGGATACCCGCTTACAAGCTGATTGTTTTGAAATCTGTGAATTGAAGCTCAGCAAGCTGTTACTGCTTGATAATGGCAAGTTACCTTGGCTTATTTTGGTACCAAAAGTAGCTGGAGCAACTGAATTAATCGACTTATCTGCTGAGCAACAAACTGAGCTTCTAGCTGAGGTCAATCAAGCTTCAAATATCTTAAACGACCTCTATCAACCAGATAAATTGAATGTGGCTGCTATTGGTAATGTTGTTAGTCAATTGCATGTACATGTTATCGGTCGCTACAAAAATGACCCTGTCTGGCCTTCACCTGTTTGGGGAAATTTAGCTGATGAGCCTTATCACGAAGAAGCGCTACAAAAACGATTAACTGAATTAAAACAGGCTTTTACCGATTAAACGAGCAACGACTTAATAACAATAGTTCTCATTTATAAATATCTAACTCGCTATAAACCACATTTATGGCGAGTATCACTGTAATTTTCCTCTCTGAGCCAGTACAAAGGCTGAAATAGCCTTACTTATCCATTATACTCTTTTCACTTTTTTACTTTGATTTTCCTTTGAAAATAAGGTTTATCAAGGTGTACAGCCCCTTTAGGCTCAAAACTAGAATTCTATTTAAATTATTCGCCCGGAGAAATTTACATGAGTTTATATCAAGATTACTTGGCTGAAATCGAGACGCGTAAAGCGGAGCTTGGTTTAAATCCTAAGCCAATTGATAGCGCAGATTTATTATCTGAAATCATCGAGCAAATCAAAGACACTGCTAATGAGCACCGTGAAGATTCATTAAAGTTCTTCATCTACAACACGCTTCCAGGTACAACGAGTGCTGCAGGCGCAAAAGCGGCTTTCTTAAAAGACATCATCTTAGGTAACGAAACTGTTGCTGAGATTTCAGTTGAGTTTGCATTTGAATTGCTTTCTCACATGAAAGGTGGTCCTTCAATCGAAGTATTACTTGATTTAGTAATCGAAGGCACTGAAGCTGCAATCGCAAAACAAGCGGCAGATGTTCTTAAAACTCAAGTATTCTTATACGATGCTGACTTAGCTCGCTTAAAAGCGGCATTCGAAAAAGGCTGCCCAGTATCTAAAGAAATTTTAGAAAGCTACGCGAAAGCTGAGTTCTTCACTAAGCTCCCAGACGTACAAGAAAAAGTAGAAGTGGTTACTTACATCGCAGGTGTAGGTGATATCTCTACTGACTTATTATCGCCTGGTCACCAGTCTCACTCTCGTGCTGACCGTGAGTTACACGGCCAATGTATGATCACTCCAGAAGCACAACAAGAAATCGTTGCACTTCAAGAGAAGCACCCTGGCAAGAAAGTCATGTTAGTGGCTGAAAAAGGCACTATGGGTGTTGGTTCATCTCGTATGTCTGGTGTTAACAACGTTGCTCTTTGGGCAGGTGAACAAGCTTCTCCATACGTTCCATTTGTTAACATCGCACCAGTTGTTGCTGGTACTAACGGTATTGCACCAATCTTCTTAACAACAGTTGACGTAACTGGTGGTATCGGTCTTGACCTTAAAAACTGGGTTAAGAAAGTAGACGCAGACGGCAACACAGTAACTGACGCTAATGGCGACCCAGTACTAGAAGAAGCATTCTCAGTTGCAACTGGCACATGCTTAACTATCGACACTAAAGCTAAGAAGCTTTACAACGGCGATACTGAGTTAGTTGATGTTTCTTCAGCATTCACGCCGCAAAAAGTTGAATCTATGCGTGCTGGCGGTTCTTACGCCGTGACTTTTGGTAAGAAAATCCAAACATTCGCTGCTGAAACATTAGGTGTTGAAGCGCCGGCTGTTTACGCACTAGCGAAAGAAGTTTCTCATGAAGGCCAAGGTTTAACGGCTGTTGAGAAAATCTTCAACCGTAACGCTGTAGGTGTTGCTTCAGATGCGCCTTTACATGCTGGTTCTGACGTTCGTGTTAAAGTTAACATCGTTGGTTCTCAAGATACGACAGGTCCTATGACATGTCAGGAATTAGAAGCGATGGCTGCTTCTACTATTTCTCCTTCTGTTGATGGTGCATTCCAATCAGGTTGTCACACCGCTTCTGTATGGGATAACAAAGCAAAAGCAAACACGCCTAAGTTAATGGCATTCATGAACGCGTTTGGTGTGATCACAGCTCGTGACCCGAAAGGCGTATACCACTCAATGACCGACGTTATTCACAAAGTATTGAATGACATCACAGTTGATGACCGTGCAATTATTATCGGTGGTGACTCGCATACACGTATGTCTAAAGGGGTAGCATTCGGTGCCGATTCAGGTACGGTTGCAATCGCTCTTGCGACAGGTGAATCTGCGATGCCAATTCCTGAGTCAGTTAAAGTTACATTTAAAGGTAACATGGCTGGCCACATGGACTTCCGTGACATCGTTCACGCAACTCAAGCGCAAATGCTTAAGCAATTTGACGGTGAGAACGTATTCCAAGGCCGTATCATCGAAGTTCATATCGGTACATTATTAGCTGACCAAGCATTCACATTCACAGACTGGTCTGCAGAAATGAAAGCGAAAGCGTCAATCTGTATCTCTAATAACGAGACATTGATTGAGTCTATCGAATTAGCGAAATCTCGTATCCAAATCATGATCGACAAGGGTATGGATAACGAAGCGGGTATGTTAGCTGGTTTAATCAAGTTAGCAGATGAGCGCATCGAGGGCATCAAGTCTGGTGAGCAACCAGCATTAGCACCAGATGACAACGCTAAGTACTACGCTGAAGTTGAAATCGATCTAGATTCAATTGTAGAGCCTATGATTGCTGACCCGGATGTAAACAACGAAGACGTATCTAAGCGTTACACGCACGATGTTATCCGTCCTGTTTCTTACTACGATGGTAAGCCAGTTGACTTAGGTTTCGTTGGTTCTTGTATGGTTCACAAAGGTGACATGCAAATTATCGCTCAAATGTTCCGTAACCTTGAAAAGCAAAACGGTGCTATCGAGTTCAAAGCGCCATTAGTTGTAGCTCCACCAACGTATAACATCGTTGATGAGTTAAAAGCAGAAGGCGATTGGGATATCTTAGCTAAGTACTCTGGTTTCGTATTCGACGACAATAACCCTAAAGGTGAAGCGCGTAAGACTTACGAAAACATCTTATACCTAGAGCGCCCAGGCTGTAACTTATGCATGGGTAACCAAGAAAAAGCAGAACCAGGTGACACTGTAATCGCAACTTCAACTCGTCTATTTCAAGGCCGTGTTGTTGCTGATAGTGCTGAGAAGAAAGGTGAGTCTTTATTAGGTTCAACACCTCTTGTTGTTCTTTCAACTATCTTGGGTCGTTTCCCAACTATGGATGAGTACCAAGCTGCAGTTGAAGGTATTGACTTAACTCGCTTTGAGCCACCAAAAGAAGAGATGACAACTAAGTTCATCCCAGTACAACGCGTATAGTCGACAGTGCTGAATGTGAGCTAAAAACTTTAAGCTCACTGTTTGAATATAAAAAATCCCCGCTAAGCAATTAGCGGGGATTTTTTTATGTTTGACTGGTATTTCACTTGATACGCAATAAATCTTTAAAAACAATCTATTAGCCAATCTAAATGTTATCCGCTATCGTATTTATTGTCTGGTTTATATAAATACAGTGCAAATGGATAGCATTACTTTTCTTTCTCGTCAGATCATTACGCTTTATCAACAGCATTTGAAACAAATTGGGCTGAATGCGGCTATCCATTTCGAATTTGAAGGCGGTTTTTCAGCCCCCCTGCGTCAATCGGATATGCAGCATCACGGCTTAAATTATGCCAAGGTGAATGCAGCACTGAAAAAACATGGTATAGCTGGTGAATTGAAACCTGAGTTCTGGCGTAATCAGTGGGAATACGTGTCACTGTTTAATGGTCAAACACCTTTAGAAGAAGCCGAGTATTTAGCTAAAACCCTCACTTTATTACCTCATTTATTCGCCGAGCAAGGCATAGCTAAAGTTTATTACCAGCCTGTGCTTTGGTCGGCCGATTCAGTGCGTATGGCCGCGGGAACTAAAGATATTTTTGCACCGCAAAAGCAGGCAGTGCATATTCCTAATGCTGTACAAATTAATATTAGCGTTTGGGATAAACACAATAACAATTTAGTCGCCGAAACCGAATTGGGCGAATATTTACAGCACTGTTTATTATCAACAAGTCTGAATAATTGTTTGTTGTACCTACCCGAAGAGGATGCGTTTAAACGCCTTAATTTAAAATCTGATTTTGATTTGGAATCAGAGTTGAGTTCCCCGAATGATATTTCCGGCGGTCATCAAGGGAGTGTGGCTTTATATCGACAGCTAGGTAAGCACAATCAAGTGCTTGGAGAAAAGGCGCTATTGGCCGATTGCAACGGAAATGTGTTGCTCAGTGAGTTCGCTTGGCAGAAAACAGCACGCATAGAGCATAGGTTAGGGGCATCGAGCCATTTATATAACCCTTTTCTTAATATGGTCTATGCTTTAGCCAATGTAGTGAATGCAATTAAGCCATTTATCAACCACTTAGGTCAGTTTGATAAGCGTATTAAGCCTGAATATGAGGCGTTTACGCCTGTCTTGTTACCCACAAGCCTAAATGATAGTGGTGAAAAAAAAGGTGCCATCAGCCTATTTGCAAGTGATGTTTGGCTTGTTGAGTCCATTCATCAACTTGTAAGCCAAGTTGAACACAATAAAGCGCATTTACAACTAGGCGAAAAGCTAAAGTCAGCCGTATTAGCTCAGTATCAAAAAAACATAATTATATAGATTAGACATGGAATATTTTGAGCCAACATTAAAACCACCCCTATTAACGGGTGAATCAATTGAGCAGAAACGCCAGCAAATCAAAGCTTATTTCCATAACTCATGGACTCAATATCAATCGCTATTTAGCAATATCAATAATGATGACGCGTTTTATAAAAAAGCCGAACGTTTACGCCACCCACTTATTTTTTACTTTGGCCATACCGCGACATTTTTTATCAATAAATTGATATTGGGTAAATATATCGATAAAAGAATCGACCCACACCTTGAAGCAATTTGTGCTGTTGGGGTGGATGAAATGTCTTGGGATGATCTTGATAGTAAAAATTATGATTGGCCAGCAGTTGACGCTGTTAGGGCCTATCGCGATAAGGTTTATAAACTGATCAATCAAATTATTGATGACATGCCGCTTTTATTGCCTATTCAGCAAGATTCATTGGCTTGGATTATCTTGATGGGGATTGAGCATGAGCGCATTCACCTCGAGACCTCATCTGTCATAATCCGTATGTTGGATACATCCGATATTACTGAGCAAGCTGGTTGGCAAGCTTGCCAAGACAGTGCGCCAGCACCTAAAAATAGCTTTGTGGCGATTACCGGAAAAACCTTACAACAGGGTAAACCTCAGGCTAATGCCACCTACGGGTGGGACAACGAATACGGCCAAAAATCAATGGATGTCGCTGATTTTGAAGCGAGCCAATATTTAGTGTCTAACCAAGAGTTCTTGAGTTTTGTTGAAGCTGGAGGTTATCAAAAACCGCAATACTGGACAGAAGAAGGTCAAGCTTGGCTTAAATCACAACAGCCAAATATGCCAAGGTTTTGGTCAAAGCGTAATGGACAGTATTGGCAACGTAATTTAACTTCCGAAATGCCTTTACCGCTTAATTGGCCCGTAGAGGTAAATTACCTCGAAGCTAAAGCTTTTTGCAATTGGCTTGCACAGACAACTGGCGAATTTATTAGACTGCCAACTGAAGCTGAGTGGCAGTTGTTAAGAGATATTCAGCCACTTGAGTTAGCTAACTGGAATGAGGCGCCGGGTAATATTAACTTAGAGTTTTTTGCCTCTTCGTGTCCGGTCAATCGCTTTCAGGTCGATGGTCTTTTTGATGTGATAGGTAATGTTTGGCAATGGACAGAGACACCAATCGATGGTTTTGACGGTTTTAAGGTGCACCCCTTATACGACGATTTCTCGACACCAACTTTTGATGGTAAACACAACCTCATCAAAGGTGGCTCTTGGATTTCAACGGGTAATGAAGCACAGCGAGATTCGCGTTACGCATTTAGGCGCCACTTTTTTCAACACGCAGGTTTTCGTTACATCCGCAGTCAAACCTCAGAGCTACCAGTAGAGCCTGTAGTGATTTGTGAGACGCAAGCGGATATTGCCAATCAACTACAAGATCAGTACCTCTCCAGCGGTTTGAATATTGCTGAGTTAAAACCGTTAGCAAAGCGGGTCGAACATATTTTAAAACGTGTTAAACCTCAAGCAACACGTGCTCTTGATTTAGGCTGTGGTGTCGGGCGAGGCACATTTGAATTAGCCAAATATTTTGAACATGTTGATGGTATCGATTTTACCGCAAGACATATTCAACATGCGTTAGCTATCAAGGAGCAACAAACAGTTAGATTTGCGACATCGATTGAAGGTGAAATCCTCGATTATCACGAGGTTAACTTAGCCAAACTTAAATTCACGTCTTTGGCAGATAAGGTAGGGTTTTATCAGGGAGATGCGCATAACTTAAAGCCTCAGTTTACCGGTTATGATTTAATTTATGCCGATAGCTTACTTGAGCACCTTTACGACCCTAGATTGTGTTTATCAGCAATACAGCAACGATTAAACCCACAAGGCTATTTGGTTCTTAATTCCGCTTATCAATGGGATGAAAGCGCAACTGAAAAAGCGAAATGGTTGGGTGGTATTAAGGTTAATGGTGAGAATCTAACAGGGTTTGATGCTTTACAAAGTATCTTGAGTACGCACTTTGACTTAGTCACCCAAGAAGAGTTATTGCAATCACAAGGTACTAATGCACGATGTTTATCAGTGCAAAAAAGCCATCTGACAGTCTGGCGACTGAAATCCTAGTGGCTGACAATGAGCAATAAAAAAGAGCGGATAACCGCTCTTTTTTTTAACTAGTTACAAGCTTTTATTAGAGTACAAAGCGACTTAAATCTTCGTCTTCTACTAAGGTATCTAAGTGTTTATTTACGTATGCTGCATCAATCACAAATGACTGGCCGCTTTTTTCCGACGCATCATAAGATATCTCTTCCATTAAGCGCTCCATTACTGTGTGTAATCGACGTGCACCAATGTTCTCTGTTTTCTCGTTAACTTGCCAAGCGGCTTTGGCAATTTGCTCGATACCATCTTCGGTAAAGCTGATATCAACACCTTCAGTACCCATTAACGCGATTTGTTGCTCAGTTAATGAGGCATTTGGCTCAGTTAAGATTCGAACAAAATCTTCAGACGTTAACGCTGATAATTCAACGCGGATTGGTAAACGACCTTGTAATTCAGGAATTAAGTCAGATGGTTTAGCGACTTGGAAAGCACCTGATGTAATAAACAAAATGTGATCAGTTTTGATCATGCCGTGTTTAGTACTGACCGTGCTACCTTCGATCAAAGGTAATAAGTCACGCTGAACACCTTCGCGAGAGACATCAGGACCTGATGATTCACCGCGCTTACAAATCTTATCGATTTCATCAATAAAGACGATACCGTTTTGTTCAACAGCGTTAATAGCTGCTTCTTTTAAATCTTCTGGGTTAACTAATTTTTGCGCTTCTTCTTCGACTAAAAGCTTTAAGGCTTCTTTCACTTTTAGTTTGCGCTGTTTCGTTTCTTTACCCGATAAGTTCTGGAACATGCCTTGCAACTGGTTTGTCATTTCTTCCATACCAGGAGGCGCCATAATTTCTACACCTACTTGTGGTGCGGCAACGTCAATTTCGATTTCTTTCTCGTCTAATTGACCTTCGCGTAATTTCTTGCGGAAAACCTGACGCGTGCTTGAATCATCAACTTGCTCAACTTCGCCAAAAGTGTTTTGTGGGCGAGGGAGTAACGCATCTAAAATGCGTTCTTCAGCGGCTTCTTCTGCACGATTTTTAACTTTTTTCGTTTCTTGTTCGCGAACCAGTTTTACTGAGATATCGGCTAAATCGCGAATGATAGTTTCAACTTCTTTACCGACGTAGCCCACTTCAGTGAATTTAGTCGCTTCTACTTTGATAAAAGGTGCGTTTGCCAGTTTTGCTAAGCGACGTGCAATTTCAGTTTTACCAACGCCCGTTGGGCCAATCATTAAGATATTTTTCGGTGTCACTTCTTGGCGCAGTTCTTCATTTAACTGCATACGACGCCAGCGGTTGCGCAAGGCGATAGCAACGGCTTTTTTCGCGTCGCTTTGACCAATAATATGGCTATTTAATTCAGATACTATTTCTCTAGGTGTCATTTCCGACATAACAAAATCTCTTTAGCTTAATTCGTGCGGATTAAAGTTCTTCAATCGTTTGATTAGTGTTGGTGTAAACACAAATATTGCCAGCAATTGTTAGGCTTTTTTCAACAATATCTCGGGCACTTAATTCGGTATTTTCAATTAAAGCAGTAGCGGCTGCTTGTGCAAATGGGCCACCAGAACCAATAGCAATAAGGTCGTGTTCAGGCTGAATAACATCGCCATTACCTGTAATAATTAGCGATGTTTCTTTATCTGCTACAGCGAGTAGGGCTTCAAGTTTTCTCAATGCGCGGTCGGTACGCCAGTCTTTTGCCAATTCGACAGCAGAGCGCAATAAGTGACCTTGATGCATTTCTAATTTGCTTTCAAAGCGTTCAAATAATGTGAAGGCGTCAGCTGTACCGCCTGCAAAGCCTGCAATCACTTTTCCATTGTATAAATGGCGTACTTTTTTAGCATTACCTTTCATTACGGTATTGCCTAAAGAAACTTGACCGTCACCACCGATGGCAACTTTACCGTCACGACGAGCTGAAACTATCGTTGTCACTATTGTATATTCCTATTTGAGGTCAGTGGGAAGTGTCATGTCTATTATAAGTAATAGACAAAGAGGCAGAAATAAAAACGCCCACTAACAAAATAATCTTACTCTGTTAATGGGCGCTAATTTCTTTATTTCAAGGGTATGACAAGATTTGCTTATGCTATTTCCAGTTCCATAACCAAATTTTACAACCGTTGATGCGGTTGTTCTGTAAGCGGTGACGATCGCGCTCAGCATCGCGTTTAGTTTGATAAGGGCCAAGAACAACTCGGTACCATTTACCATTTTTACCTTCGGTCACTTTAATTTGTGACTCTATACCCATAAATGCGATTTTCGCTTTCATCGTTTCTGCTGGGTTATTGCTTCTAAATGATGCGCATTGCATTTGATACAGTTTGTCTGACTTTTCGCGCTCTGGTACTTCAACTTCCACTTCTTTTTCAGGTAAATCTTTAATATAGCTCCATTTTTCTTTTGGCTTTTCTGGTAAAGGCTCTGCTTTTTTCTCAATGGGTGCAGGCGTTGAAGCGGGTGTATCTTCTGCAGAACCATTAATTGCGTACAAACCATAAGCCATAGCCAATAAGCCAATTAAGCCTATGACGCCAACTAAAATTACTTTAATGCCAAGGGCTGGTTTTTCAGGGGCGGGTGGGGTGTTCTTTTTTGTAGCTGGGCCACGTTTTTTATAATCTCTTGGTGCCATGTAAATAAAAAGCTTGTGAAAAATAAGGCAAATCAAGCGGCGATTATAACCTTATGTGTTGATAAAAATCAGTAAGCCAAAGCTCAGATAAATTGTAAGTTTTTGTACTAAATGTACATTTATTTTTAATTAGCCACCCACTGATCAATATCAAGCCATTCACTGTCTAATCTGTATGATCTGGATATTAGCTTAATTGATGTAATCGAAATTCAGGTTTAATGCATGATAAGAACAGCTTATAATCGAGTCAGTAACAAGCTGCTCTTAACGAAAAAATAAGCTCGTTAATTGAAGATGTTTTTTTCAATTAGCCATTGACCATCTTTCTCAACCCAAATAGACATGTAATGACCAAGCCAAGTGCTACCCGATTGACCAGTACCTCTACTTTCACCTAGCTCGATATATTTATCGCCTGCTTTTTCTAGCGATATCGTAGTTACCGTCACAGACACTGGCCTTTGCACGAGTACTTCATTGAGGTGTTGAGTAATGGCTTCTCGTCCCTGAATTCGCATCCCGCCATGACCTATCAACCAAGCATCTGGGGTATATCGATATTGAATATCACTGATATCACCTTTAACTACATTGTGGGCGTAATCAAGGTTGGATTGATTGATAAGTTGAGTGATTTTACTTGTTTCACTAGCGAATAATTTAGCAGGCATTATTAAGGCTATTAATAAGGTGACAAAACTAATCAAAGCGAGTTTAAATTGACGATTTTTATTAAGAGAGTAGCGCATTGAATATCCATTAATTGGTTGTTTTAATTACAAATATCTTTGCTGAAAAAAAATAAAAATGTAGTGGATATCGGCTAATTAACACTCGTTTGAGATAAATTTAATTTCATTAACTGGGCTTAATTGAGCTCTTGTGGGTCGATATCTAAGGTCCAACGCACCGTGCTGTAACCTTTTTGAGCTTCAAGTAATTGAGTTAAATGCTGCATTGCCGCATTTAAATGACCTCTGTGATTGGATTCAAAAACCATGAGATAACGATATCGGCCGGCGCGTTTCTCTTGAGGTGCTGGCATGGCGGGTATAGCGACCACTTTTTGATAGTGAGACTGCAAGTAAGGATTAAAGGTATTTGAAGTTTGTTGGCAAAAAGCCAGAACGGTTTCTAGCTGCAATGCTTCTACTCTTAATAATGCCCATGATTGAAAAGGAGGGAGCTTCATCGCATTTCTTTCATCGAGCAGGTAGTTTTGCACATCTGCATAACCTTTTTTAATGATGGTTTGTAGTAACTCGTGTTCTGGATTGTGAGTTTGCAGTAGCACTTGTCCTTTTTTTTCACCGCGTCCGGCACGGCCAGATACTTGCACTAATAATTGCATCATGCGCTCCAGTGCGCGGAAGTCTGCACTGTAAAGAGCGTGATCTAAATTCATCACTACTGTTAATGTCAGGTTTGGAAAATGATGGCCTTTGGCTAGCATTTGTGTGCCAATCAATAATTGGTGCTCGCCTTTATTGATGGCTTCTAGTTTGCGCTCTAACTCGCCTTTTCTACGAGTGCTATCTCTATCTATGCGCAAGGTATTCGCTTCTGGAAAGCGTTCTGATAAAAAGCTTTCTAATTGCTCGGTTCCTACCCCCCAGTCGACGATTTGTGTTGAACCACAATCGTGGCACTGCATCGGAACCGCTTGTATGTCACCACAGTGATGGCATTGCAATTGATTGATGCTTTTGTGATAAGTGTAGTGATTATCACAGCGTTGGCATTCTGAAACCCAGCCACATTCATGGCAGATAAGAGCAGGGGAGAAACCTCGGCGGTTGAGGAAAATGAGAACCTGATTACCTGCATTTAAATGCTGTTCAATACACTGCAACACTCCATAGGCGAGGCCTGCTTGCATAGGCTGATGCTTAATGTCTAATAACTCGGGAACTGGCGGAGCTGTTTTTTGCGCTCTTTTAGTGAGTTTTAACTTTAAATATCGGTTTTGATTTGCATTGTTAACCGTTTCTAAAGACGGTGTCGCTGAACCCAAAATAACGGGGATGCTTTGTAAATGTGCTCTTTTCACTGCAATATCACGAGCGTTATAACGCAGACCATCTTGTTGTTTATAAGAGATATCATGCTCTTCATCTAAGATGATCATACCTAGGCTTGGCATGGGCACTAAAACGGATGAGCGGGTACCTATAATGATTTGCGCAAGGCCGAGTTTCGCTTTAAGCCAGGCGTTGTGTCGTTCAGTGTCATTGAGTTCTGAATGTAAAGTGAGTATTTCGGTATTAAAGCGATTGCGAAAGCGGCCTAAAGTTTGTGGCGTTAAACCGATTTCTGGCACCAATACCAGCACTTGTTTTCCTTGTTTTAGTACTTGTTCTATTGCTTGTAAATAAACTTCGGTTTTACCACTGCCTGTCACGCCTTCGAGTAGTATGGGTTTAAATGTACTCAAATGTTGATTGATCTGTTCAAGTGCTATTACTTGCTCATCATTCAACGTAAGCGGCGTTTCTGCCAAGCTCACTGGCGCTTTGACATCGTGCTCGAGTGGAATTTTCTCAGTTGCTGTTATCGCGCCCAATTCACTGAGTTTTTTAATTAACGCTTGTGCATAACCTTGTTGTTTTAATCGACTATCTGCGATTTCTGCTGTTTGTTTTAACTCTTCAATCAAGGACAGTTGTTTTTTGGCGCGTTTACTGATTTGGCTAAAGGCACTTTCATCGCCTAGTTGCCAATAGGTCTCCATTTCTGGCTTCGCTATTTCACCTGTTTTAAGCTTTTTCGGTAGCAGGTTGATAAAGACTTCGCCTGGTGGGCATACGTAGTACTGTGCAACCCAGTTCTTTAGGGCGACCATTGCGGGATCTAGTAGAGGAATATGGTCAATGATGCGTGACAGCGGTTTGATTTTATCCGCTGAAAATTCTGTTTTATCACTGATATTTACAACAACGGCAATTTGTTTTTGTCTGCCCCAAGGCACTTCAACACGACTGCCTATTGATAGGCTGCTTTCTAACGCTTCAGGGATCTTGTAATCGAATAAACGCCTTAATGGAACGGCGACAGCAACGTGAGCAAATAGCATATGGGCGCATGAAAAGAAGTGGTGCGCTAATTTATCATTGTCTGCTTTAACCAAGCAAGCTCGGGGACGGCAATTTAATTGCTCATTTTTTGATAAATGCTTGATCGGTTAGGCGAGATCACTTATTATTCGCGCCCGAATTTTATAGTAACTTCACATGGTGTTTGGTGACATTTTTTGTTGACCATTTGGCGATGTGGCCTCAATTAAGAAGGTAATCCAAAATGAAACAAGGTATTCACCCAGAATACGCAGAGATCACTGCAAAGTGTTCTTGTGGTAACGAAATCAAAACTCGTTCAACTGTTGGCAAAGACATTTTCTTAGACGTATGTTCTGAGTGTCACCCATTCTACACAGGTAAGCAACGTATCGTTGATACTGGTGGTCGTGTTGATCGTTTCAAAAAGCGTTTTGGCGCTTTATCTAGCAAAAAGTAATATTTGCTTAGACGATTCTAAAAAGGCGCTATCTAGCGCCTTTTTTTGTACCTGCCTGTTTTCTTTCTCTATTATTCCCAATAAAAACGCTTCATCCTTGGCTTAGTTTTCAACTATCATCATAGTTTATCAACGAGTAAAGCCATATTTCATTGCTTACCCAATGACCCAGAATACTGATTAAGATGTTTAAGTCACTGTTATCCTTTTTTTTACTGTTAATGCTCCCTTGTTATGCTTTAGCAAATGCTAAATGTTCAGCAGCGAGCTTTGATCAAACCGAAACTATTACCAAAGTTATTGATGGCGATACAGTGCGCTTGAGGGATGGCAGCTTGGTGCGATTAATTGGTATCGATGCGCCAGAAATGGACTTTGATGATGCGACCAAAAGTGAGGCCGATGCACTTAAAGCCAAAGAATACTTGGCACAGCTCATTGGTAAGAAAAAAGTGCATCTCAGTTTTGATCAAGATTTTATTGATCCCTACAACCGCATGTTAGCCCACTTGTATAATGACCAAGGTCAAAATTTACAGGCGGCCATGCTCAGTGCAGGACTAGCCAAGCATTGGGTGATCGGCGCTAACGATCAATTTTGGCCTTGCTACAAAAAAGCAGAAATTAAAGCTAGGCAGGCAAAACAAAATATTTGGTTTCCCACTCGTAGTAATGTTCTAAGTAGCGAAGAGGCAAGGTATTACCGAGGGCAATATAAAGAATATCAAGGTAAAATTACCCGTGTTTGGAGTGATGATGACAATGTAACTTGGGTTGTTCTTGATAAGTACTTGTATTTGGGGATCCGCTTTAAAGATCTAGCCTTGTTTGAAAAATATCAATTATCTAAAGAGCGTCAAGGTGAGCTATTTGTGGTTCGTGGAAAAACCTATTACCACAAAAAGCGATGGCGTATCGATTTAACACATCCTTGGCAGGTTATTACGCAAAGCGAGCTCACTCGTTAAGAAGTAATGCGTTTAAAGCAACTCAACAATCACGCGTTACAATTGTTAGCAAGCTATTTACATATAGTTTTGTTACAATCATATGACTAATAATAAAAAGCACTAAATGGTCTAATTACCCATTAGATCAATGGAATTAATAACAATATTCAAGGGTTATCTGTGCCTACTATGTGGTTAGGCATGATGTTTAATTCTATGCAGTGAGTGCCTATGTCTTTTTTGGCTAAGATTTTACTACTTGTTTTCTTTATCCCTTCGCTTGCTTTAGCACAAACGCTACCCAAAGTTAAAGCGACTGTCGATCTGGATGTTAAGCGCGATTATGATGCGTTTTTAAAAGGTCGAGATCCGTTAACGATCACCGATTTTTCTGGTGAACATTCTCGTCGAGATGTTGTAGAACTGATTATCTTACAGCAAGCACTACATTTAGGCGGTTATCCTGCACAAGTCGAGTGGGTACTTACTCAAGGTTACAATCACTCTATTCAGTTAGTCGCGACAGGTTTTGCCACTGTCAGAGGAACGCCTGCTTGGGGTAACGACGCCTATCGTACATCTGATGAAGTTTTTATATCGCAAAGCTTAATTAACATCGGTGACTTTATTGTTGGTCTTTATACCTCCCCGGCTAATACCAAAGCCCTTTCGAGTAAAACTGAACGAGATGTTAAATCACTGACCGCTATTGCTAATCGCCAGTGGTTTGTCGATTGGCGAACGCTGAAGCGCTTAGACTTTGCTGAGGTAAAGAGCGTCAGACCATGGCCTAGAATGGTTAAACATGTATCTGAGTTAAAAGGCGATTTCACTTTAGCGCCATTTCAATCAACGCCAGATATGTCACTGATTGTTGAAGGTAAAAAGCTTATACCTATTCCTAACTTTAAAATCGCTTTAGATGATACCCGCCATTGGATCGTGACCAAGAATCATCCTGATGGCCATGCTATATTTAAAGCGTTATCCAAAGGCTTACAAGAGTTACTCGACTCTGGTGCTTATGCGCAAGCGTATCGTGAGTCAGGTTTTATGAATGAGCGCGTCGCTCACTGGCAAACGCTCAAAGTCAATTAATCGTGCTGATATAGCACTTGGTTGAGCTCGAAGTGAAGATCATCAAAGATCGAATCGAGCTCTGCCAAATCTCCCGTCTTTAAAATTGTTTCTAAACGTTCAGCGTGCTTGGAAATATCAGCAAAGCCAAAGTTACCAGCAGCCCCTTTTAAGTTGTGGGCAACTTTTTGTAGCTTCTCCCAGTTATGGGTTGATTTGGCGTGTTTGAGCATTTCAACTTCACATGGCAAGGTTTCAACATATTCTTTAACTAGTCTTTGGTAGGCTTGGCTATTGAGACTAAATTGCGGCACTTGTGTAGTCGTTTCTGTTTTTTCAATATCTGCTTGGTCATTGTTTTCAGTGCAAAAACTACCAATAACTTTGTGGAACTCTGCCATATTGAGCGGCTTACTAATATGGGCGTTAAATCCATTCGTCAGGTAATGATTGACCTCGTTCGTCATCGCATTTGCAGTGAGGGCAATAATAGGCGTATCTGAATCAGTTTGACGTATGATGCTGGTTGCTTGCTCACCTGACATCACGGGCATTTGAATATCCATCAGTATTAAATCGTATTCATTAACGATGGCATGTTCTACTGCTTCAGCACCATTACATACCTGGTCGACTTCCAATCCAAGTTGTTGTAAGTGCATTAAGATCAATTGACGGTTATCCGTATGGTCTTCGGCAAGTAAAACTTTACCTTGTAATTGAATCGCTCGTTTTTGCTGATTTTTTGGGTTTACGGCAATTTCAGGCATACACATAACCAAGTTTGTTTCATCTGCCTGGGCTTTGATTTGGAAGTGAAAGCTCGAGCCTTCATCTACTTTACTGTGGACATCAAAGTTACCGCCCATTTTTTCAACTAGTTGCTTACTGATAAATAATCCTAGCCCTGTACCGCCTGAATTGCGTTTAAACGTTGTGCTTGCCTGAGAATAAGGTTTAAACAAGGCTTGCTGCATTTCTTCAGACATACCTATTCCGGTATCTCTAACGGTGAACTCTAATTCGTCATACTCGGCTTGATAACAAATATCGACATCAACACTGCCTTTATCGGTGAATTTGATGGCATTGGTACACAGGTTGATTAAAACCTGCTTTAAGCGAGTAGGATCGGTTTGAATATGTGTCGGCAGTGGAAAGTGATAATGCAGCTGGAGGTTCAGTCCTTTGCCTCCAGCAATGACTGTTTGCATTGTCTCGACGTCTTTGAGTAATTCAAACAACTCGCATTGTTTTGAGTCTATTTCAAATTTCCCAGCTTCAATTTTAGATAAATCAAGTATGTCATTAACTAGTGTAAGTAAGTGTTCACCATTGTGATAGATGGTTTTTACTATGCCTTCTTTTGTTTCTCGACTTTGATTGTCCTGAAAATAACTATCGGCATAACCCATTATTGCGGTTAGTGGCGTGCGAATTTCATGGCTCATATTGGCTAAAAACTCACGTTTGAATCGGTTCGATTCAAATTCACGTTCGAGTAATTGCTGCTTTTCTTTATTCGCTAAATTGATGTCTTGTTCATATAAAAAAAGCCTTCTGTTGACTTTTTCTAAGATGATACTGGAAAGCCAGGTAGCAACTGACCAGATGATTAACATCAAAATGACCGTACGCTCGACATCGCCAAAGCGATCAAAATAGGCAAGTGTCACTATAGGTATAGCGCTACAGGCGACACCCGCAAGTAGAGATAATTTAGAACCAAGCTGACAGATCACAATGCCAAATAAGAAAAATAAAGCGGAAGGGACAACTTGCATATGCCGTTCTAGCATAATGACATTGAGGAAAATAATGTAAAAAATGCCTACGCTGACATAAATAAGTAAAGATTGCCGTAAGCTAAAAAAACGCCAGCGCGAAATCGTCAGAAAGGTCATCAAGCCCCAAAAAACCAAGTAAATGCTGCGTACTTGCACTAAATGGTCGAACTGTTCGGGGTGATTAAAGTAGTCACTGAGTAAAAATATTAGGGGTAATAACCCACCTAGCCAATAAACAAATGCAACAATAGGGCGGGCTCGATTTTCAATGTGTCTTTTGTACTTTCTTTCTTCAGGTTCTTTAAATTTGATGGGAGAAAGCAGCGAGCCGTGGATATTCATGTTTTGCCCTTTGTTGACTTATGTCTTTAAGTTATCAAAGAATTCTTAGCAATGCGAGAAGCTTAACCTGTGTTGATATTGATAGGGTGATTAAGGCTGTGCTTTTGATTCCACTGATTGAGCCAAATTAAGTAATCGTTTAGGGCAAGTGGGCGACTGAAGTAGAAACCTTGGCCAATATCACAACCTAAGTCTTTGAGTGTTTCAAATGTTGCTTTGTCTTCAATGCCTTCTGCAACGGCTTGTAAACTAAGGTTGTTACTCAGGTTAATGATATTTTCTGTGATCGTGTAGTTTTGTTCTTTACTTGCAATACCAACGACGAATGACTTGTCGATTTTAAGCTCATTAACGGGTAATAAGCTCAAATAGGATAGCGATGAGTAACCAGTACCGAAATCATCAATACTGGTCAATATGCCCATTTCACTGACCATTTCGAGTACTAAGTGCGCCTGACCTGGGTCCGAGATCATCGCTGACTCGGTTACTTCCAACAATAGCTGCTGCGGTTTTAACTGAGTTGATTCAAAAGCAGATTTCAGACGCTGAATAAAATTGCTCAGCTCTAAATCCTGAACTGAGATATTGACCGATATTTGATGTCCTGGACAAGCTCTGTCTATGACTTGATTAATTTGTAGGGCTTCTTTTAATACCCAAGAGGTTAATTCGTTAATCAAACCAGACTCTTCAGCAAGGGGAATAAACTCTTTAGGTGAAATACTGCCGTGTTCAATATGTTGCCAACGTATCAGTGCTTCAGCGCCAATAATTTTATTGGTTTGTAAATCAACCTGAGGTTGTAAATATAGTGCGAGCTCATTAGGTGTTGATAACGCGCGTTTTAAAGCCGCCATCATGGCGAGCCTTCGCTCGGTATAAAGGTTCTTCTCATCAGAATAAAGAACAAAGGTGAGTTGTTTCTGAGTGGCTAAATTAGCTGAGATATTTAAGTTTTGAATTAATTGCTCGGTTGTATTGCCGTGTAAGTTCGAAAACACTGCGCCGATGTGGCAATCACAGCTTAAACTGAGAGAGTGGTAATTGATCGGCTTTTGAATGAGTTCGCGAATCTCATCACAAAGTTCACCTAATTCAGCATTATAACCTCTAAAGGCTATAACTAAGGTACCACGCTCAAGCTGAGCAAGCTTTTGCCCATAACTACCATCTACTTCAAAAGTCAGTGCATTTTTTTGTTTCTGACTCCAAATACACAATCGTTCAGACAATAGGCAGAGTATGCGATTTGCCGCTTTCAAACCTATGGTGTTGCGGATTTCATCAATTCTGCACAAGTCGATTTGCAACAAAGTGAAGTTTAAAAAAGCTTTGTAATTGCTGAGCTCTTTATAAACTAAATTGCGGTTTGGTAAGCGCGTTAACGGATCGTGTGTGGCAAGAAATACTTTCTCTTTTTCGTTTTGTCGCAACTTATCTGCCAGCGCCACAGACATCAGCAATGCTTCGAGTAACAGTGCTAAATCAAGCCAGTGTGTTCGCCATTCTGTTGTTGGTATTACTTGCCAAATAGTGAGTTGAATATATGCAACGGCGACGACAAGTGGTAGCCAGCTAAAGATATAAAACCTAGCGGTGATCTCACCTTTTCGCCAACAGGTTAGCGCGGCAATCAAGAAAGTAGGGCCTGCAATAACGGTTAGTGCACTAATGGCGATCATGGCAATAGATGGCGGCAATGCTAAAGCAAAAATCGTCAAGATAAAGCTGACGCTAGTCAGCAAGTTAATGATCTTCAGTAAGGGTTTGGAATACTGTCTTAAGTTTATAAAGTCGGCGCAAAATAAACCTGCAAAACCTATAGCGGCCAGTACAAATGAATAAGTGAAGGGTAGTAATAAGCTATAGAGCTGTTCACCGATATAGATAGGGCCGAAACCGCTAAATAAGCTACGCCACAAAATTGTGAGCAGTATGTAGCTTGAATACCAAATATAAGCTTTGTGCCTGATGCCAAAGAAGTTGATGATATTGTACAAAGCCAAAGCGAGCAAAATACCAATGAAAGCTCCTTTGAGTGGCAGTTGCCAAATTTGTTCATCGATAAAAGCTGCTTGTGTCCATATAAGTGGGCGAGTGCCGCTGTTAACACCAGAGAGTTTTACTAGCAGAGTAATATCTTCTTGGCTGCTTTTAAAAGCGAAGCTTGGACTGTGGTGTCTAAATTCTGGTTTGCTATTTTTGATATCTAAGTGCTGGATCACCTTGCCGGCTTGTATTAAAAAAAACTCAGCGGCAAAGCTGGAGGAATTTTGTAACTCGAAAATAAGTGGTTGGTTAGACGGTGTCAGGTCTTTGATCGATGTGGCAAGCCAAACCGTCCCTGTAGCAAAGTTGAGCTCGATGTAGTCCGAAGACATAAAAGGGTAGCTATCGATTGCTGAGATCGCATCATTAACTTGGTACTTATTATCCTCATCATAAATGATATGGAAATCTTGACCGCGTTTGAGAATAGAGTTGTTTTCCTGAGCGCAAACTGTACTTATTAGCATAAAGCTAGCAAGTAACAGAAACGCAAAGGTTCTAAAAAACATGGCGTCTACAACCTACTTTATAATTATTATTATTACAGAAATGTGTAATTTGAGTAAAAAACCACCTTTGATAGTATGCAGAAAAATCAGAATGCATTAAAGCTCTTTTAAAAGATTATTTCTGCTACTGATAGACTTGTTTGAACTTGGCTAAGATCTCATCAAAATACAGCTCAATATCCCGACCGTTATCACCTAGCTCCATTACTCGTTCAACACCTGTTTCAATTAAACCAATTAGGTAGTTTTCTTGCTCCTCTGCTAAATCTAAAACATGTATAGAAGAGCGAACATCTAAAATTAACAAGTCGATTACTTCATGAGTCTCTTTTTCATATTCATCAAATTTGGTTCGCAAGCTTGCTAAAATATCGTCTAGGCCATACATGAGTTCATTGGTTGAACGCTGTCTTATCAAATCTGCCCACTTGGCTTCTAAACCTTCTATTAGCGCAGCAATAATGTCGTTGTAGCGACCGTAAAGTACCTCATCTGTTGTAGGCATATTCTTTATCAAAAAGGAAACATGTTCATCATTAACCATGGTCCTTGATTTGAAGTGATATAAACGGCCTGCCGGTAATAACATTTCGAATAGGTTCTCTTCCATTGGGCTACAACTGGTATTGTTTGGTGCAAAAGACCGCGTACCAAAACTTGATCTAAACTGGATACAGGTTTTAAGTTGTAACTCATCCATAAAACCAAAAAATAAATTAGCCAATTCTTGGTCATTCTGACAAGCAAAAGATTCTTTAAAAAAGCGTAATATAGAGCCGTATTGTGACGCTTCCGTCATTGACTGGAATGCCATATTTTGCGCTTCATCACCTTGCTCTTTCAGCTCTTCCTGATCGAGGTGATAACTGTATAACCTTCTCAATTTTGAAAGCAATTCGCCTAACTGCAGCGGTTTACCAATAAAGTCATCCCCTCCTGCAGAATAAGCTTTTAATCTTTGCTCCTTAGTATCTGAACCAGATATAAAAATAACAGAAGGCGGCTTATAAAGAGATTTTAATTTTTCACAAACTTGAAAGCCATCTACACCAGGTAAATTAATATCCAGTAGTACAATATCTGGATTTACTGTTTCAACCTCATTTAAAAAGTGTTGAGCCGAAGTAAACGAAGTAAAATTGAACTCTTCTGCTAAGGTCTCGCCCAGCAACGTAATAAAATCTAGGTCATCATCCACTGCACAGACAGTAAACCCCACGTCTTTTCCACTGTTGATATTTATGTAGTTTGGGTTGGCTTTCATCCACTTTTCAGCATCATCCGCTGTCATGGGTTTACCGTAGTAAAAACCTTGGCCAATATCACAGCCTAATTTGGTTAATTCATCAATAGCTTCTTGGGTTTCAATACCTTCAGCTACGACTTTGATTCCCAGTTTATGAGCCATTTCAATGGTAGAGTTGATGATGGTACGCGATTGAATATTGTCAGAAAAGTTTGTGATAAATGAGCGATCAATCTTTAGCTCATTAAAAGGAATATTCTTTAACTGCTGAACAGAAGAGTAACCTGTTCCAAAATCATCAATGGATAAATTAAAGCCTTTCATTCTTAGCCTTGTAAGAATTTCTAATGAACTACTTTGATCATCTGCGAGGGCACTTTCAGTCAGCTCAATGATAATTTGTTGCGGCAAAAGGCCATGCTGTGATGTTTTATTCGCTAAATAGTCAGGTATATCGAGTTGATTAAGTGAGCGAGCTGAAATATTGATTGCAACTTTTAAACTGGTTTCACCTTTGGACCATTTATTGAGTTGTGGTAAAACCAAATCGATCACTTGATAGGTGATCTTATCGATTAGCCCATTTTCTTCTGCGATTGGGATAAAGATACTGGGCGGTATAGCAACGCCGTTGTGAAACCACCTTGCTAAGCTTTCAAACCCAACTAAGTGCATGTTTTTTAGGTTAAATTTAGGCTGGAAATAAACCGTTAACGCATTGTTATCGACTGCTTCCTTTAAAGCGGACAATAACTGTTGTTCATTGATGTCTTGCTCTTCTTTTATTTGCTCTTGGTTTGATGTGGGATCAAATTCTAGCGCTTTTAAGAAAGTATCGAGCGAGAACGGTTTATTCAACGCTGCAATTAAATTTAGTTTATAGGTTTCAGCCAGTTGCTTGGCTGAATTTAAAATGGCTGGCTCACACCCAGAGGCAATGATGATCTTAGCATTACAGCGATGATCTTTAAGCCAACGCAGCAGTTGAACACCATCGTATCCAGGAATACTTAAATCAACAATTATGCAGTCATAATCATCACAGTTTTGCTGCTCAATTTGTTCACCATTAGATATTGTAGTAACGCTCGAACCAGCAATTTCTGCGGCATCAGAGACGAATTCAGCAAATAAATCATCATCATCGATGAGTAGAATGTGTTGCATCAATTTATATCCTTGTCTTTTTCTGCAGCCACTACACTTGAGCTAATGGTTAAGCATTCTGCTCGGGTGGGAATAAATAGGCTGACTTGCGTACCGGTACTACTACTATCGACCTCGATATACCCGTTATGCGCTTTAATAAAATTGTGAACGAAACTTAAACCTAAACCTGCCCCAAGTGATTTCACTTTATCACTGGCAAATGGCGCAAATATTCTATCTTTGATGGCTTGTTTAATACCGTGACCACTATCTTTAACTGCAAAGTGAATAAAAGGTTTATTGGCCAAAGGCGTTTTAGGTGAGCTTGTGTCTACCTGCAATTCAATATTGCCGTTGGGTTCCAATGCATGACTTGCATTGCTAATAAGTACTTTTAAAGCATCGATAAGGTGCTCAGGGTCGACCTCTAAATGGGGCAGTGCATCTTTTATCACTAGGGATAGGTCTTGGCCGTTATTGAGCTCTTGCTTTAAATGAAATACTTGAATAGGCAGAAACTCATTCAAGTCAGTTTCCACTTTTTTTGCTAATGCAGCCCGGCCGCAGCTCGCTAGGCTGTAGTTGAAATCTAGGCCGCGCTGTACGTTTTTTAAAATGGTATCACAGCGCTTTTTCAGATTTTCTGATTGCTGTACTTGTAGTTGTAGTATTTCGATATGACCTGAAATGCTGTTTAGGATGTTATTAAAATCATGGGCTATGGGTCTTGCAACATGTGTTAGTGCATCTAACTTTTGTTTTTGCTCACAAGGTAAATTAATTGGAGGGTGATCAGCGATTAAAAACATGCAGCCACAAGCAAGGTCCTCATCAATCATAGCGCCTTGCTTACAGACTTTGATGAAATCACCAGATGGCGTTTGTAATTGAAAACAAATGTTGAGGGTTTGCCCTTCAATAAGTGCTTGATGAGCTTGAAGGTAGTCTTGCTGATCTTGTGGGCAAACGAGCTCATACTCTTGAGCTAAAGTTTGGGGCGCGCTTTCACTAAAAAGCGCTAAGCCTTTACTGGTTTTGATGGGGCTTGTCAGAAACTGACTGAAGTTGGGAATGTGGAGCTGCCAAACACCAAATTCCATTTTAGCTCTGTCCGGTGTTATCGCTAACAAGGTTCCCTCCATGCACTTTACCCAAACTACATTTAAGTATAGGCAAAATCTTGAATTTGTTAGCTTCTTTCTAGGATTGAGAGAAAAAGATAGATTTAGCTAAAAACTAATGTAAGGCCAAGTTGCTTGAGGTGCTGGCTTTCTTGTTTGAGTTCTTCAGCCATTAGTGGGTGCTGTTTTAACCACTCTGGCATAAAAGAGAGTTTTAACTGCTCGGCACTATCAACGGTTATTTTTACATCGGGTCTTACTTCGTCTTTTCTTCTCATATTTAGAAGAATGGCGAGTCTGAGGATAAAGGTTAACTGCGCAGCCAGCACAGGGCTTGTCATGGTTTGTGATTCCACTACTTTAGGATCGATATCATCTCTAAAGTTTGCCACCAGTGCGATCAATAACTTGCGTTGAGATAAACTAAAACCCGGAATCGCTGTGTTATTGAGTATATAAGCGCCGTGTTTATTCGCGTATTTGAAATCGACTGAAAAACCGACTTCATGAAGCAGTGCCGCTGCTTCTAATACCGCTTGTCCTTCGTGTTGGGCTAGATTCCAATGAGGGTTTTGATTATTGAGTTGGCTAAACAGCTTTAATGCTGTTGCTTTGACATTCTCAGCATGAGTTGCATCAAGCTGGTACCTTTGAATAAAACTATGTGTGGTTCTGGCGCGAACGTCTTGTTGTTGTAAATGCGCGATCATGCCATAGATGAGCCCCTCTCTTAATGCGCCACCAGCAAGAACGAGGTAACCTATGTTCAAGCTTCGGAACATAGCAATTAAAATAGCCAAACCGCTGACAAATACTGGCTTTCTCTCTTCGGCTAAACCAATTAAGTCTAGTTGTTCAATCGTGCCACATGAAATGGCTTGCTCCATTAGCATTTCTAGTCGTGCTAGATTGATGATTTCATCATGTCCTTGGGCGATTAAGCACTCTTGTACTGCCTGTGGTGTACCTGATGCACCTAAACATGCATCCCATCCATGTGCTGTGTAAAGAGCAACTTTCTCTTGAATCACGGCTTGAGCTGAGCCAATTGCTGCATCGAATTTAGTTTGATCGATATGACCATCTGCAAAGAATTTTTTCAAATAGGTGACACAGCCAATATCAAAACTATTAACCACTTTAGGTGAAAACTTTTCACCTGCGACTAATTCGGTACTTGCTCCACCAATATCGATAATGAGTTTTTTGGTTGCTGTGCCAGAGGTATGTGCTACACCAATGTAAATTTGTTCAGCTTCTTCGTTCCCAGAAATGATATTGATAGGTTGGCCGAGCACTTGCTCTGCTTTGGTTAAAAACGCGTCGACATTTTTAGCCAATCTCAGCGTTGCTGTACCGACAACGCGGACTTGGTTTGTTGGAATATCTTGTAGGCGTTCGGCGAATAATGACAAGCAATCCCAGCCTCTTGCCATTGCTTCATCCGATAATTTCATTTCATCATCCAAACCTGCTGCTAAACGCACTTTGCGTTTAATTTTTCCTATTGTTTGAATACTGTCATTCACTTCTCTAACAATCAGCATGTGGAAGCTATTAGAGCCAAGGTCTATAGCTGCATAAATAGGTGCGGTTTGGATCACTGTCATAAACTGCCTTTTATTAGTGACTAGGTTTTCTGCTGTGGTATTGACGATTATGGTGTCTGTGTTTTGAACGCGCTTGAGGTCTAGGTGCTTTTACATCATCCAATAATTCATCAGGGTTGTAACGGCAGGTTGGTAATTCATGCCCTACATAAGCTTCAATTGCCGGTAGGTTATAAATGTACTTTTCACATGCAAAACTAATTGCATGGCCTGATTCACCAGCACGTCCTGTTCGACCAATGCGGTGAACATAGTCTTCACAGTCATCCGGTAAGTCGTAGTTGAAAACGTGACTTACTTTAGGGATGTGTAAACCTCGAGCTGCTACATCGGTTGCTACTAAGATGTCCAAATCACCTTTAGTAAAGCTTTCTAAAATTGCTAAGCGTTTTTTCTGATTAACATCGCCCGTTAATAAACCTGCCCTATGACCATCTGACTTTAACCAACGGTAGACGTTTTCACAGCCAATTTTTGTGTTTGAAAATACAATGGCTTTATCTGGCCATTCGTCTTCAATAAGCGTTAATAGCAGTAAGATTTTATCTTCATCAGAAGGGTGGAATAGCTCTTCAGTAATACGACCTGACAACATTTTCTCTGGTTCGATGTGAACATGAGTCGGATCGGTCATTTGCTCGTAGGCTAATTCTTGTACTTTTAGAGACAGTGTTGCTGAGAAGACTAAGTTGAGTCTGTCTTCTGCAGGAGGCATCTTTCTAAAGAGGTAGCGTATGTCTTTGATAAAGCCTAAATCGAACATGCGATCGGCTTCATCGAGCACCATAACCTGAACAGCAGATAGATTTAATTCGCCTTGCTTATAATAATCGATTATACGACCTGTGGTGCCAATTAAAATATCTACACCTTTTTCTAATTGTTGGCGTTGATCTTCGTAACCTTCGCCCCCATATATCAAAGCAAGCGATAATCCAGTGTGCTTGGCAAGCAATGCTGCATCCTTGTGGATCTGCACTGCGAGCTCTCTAGTTGGAGCAAGAATAACGGCTCTAGGACGGTTGCCAAGCTTAGGTGTAGCTAGTGGATTAGAGAGTAAGTGATGAAAGGTCGCAAGTAAAAACGCCATGGTTTTACCCGTGCCGGTTTGAGCTTGACCTGCTACATCGCCACCTTTAAGTGCTATTGGCAAACTTTTGGCTTGAATAGGGGTGCAGTATGAATAATTTGCATCTGCAAGCGCTTTTTTTATTTCTGGCGCAAGCGCCAGCGAGTCAAATTTGACATCGCTTAAGTGTTTTTTAGTAGTCATAGTGCTGCTAGCATAGCAGTTTAAACTTGCAATAAAAAACACAATCGTTTAAAAAACGCCTTAATTATAACTTTTGTATCTGCGCTGTTGCAGATCGACATTTTGGAGATAGCGATGAGTGACGCTACTATTGAATTAACAAACGATAATTTCGATGCTGAAGTTATTAACTCTGACTTACCTGTTTTGGTTGATTTTTGGGCTGAATGGTGTGGTCCTTGTAAAATGATTGCTCCTGTTATCGACGAAGTTGCAACTGAATTAGCGGGTAAAGTTAAAATCGGTAAATTAAACGTTGATGATTCAAATGAAGTGGCTGCTAAGTTCAACATCCGTGGTATCCCTACATTATTAATGTTTAAAAACGGCGCTGTAGTAGATAACAAAGTTGGTGCAGTTTCTAAAGGCCAATTAGTTGAGTTCATCAACAGCCATATTTAATCAAAATCCTAAAAGCCCAATTTTAATTGGGCTTTTTTCTGGATCTATCCAAATTTTATTGCTACCTTTAGCTGGTCTTTCCAACAGACATACCTAATCGATTTCTTAATTGTCAAACAGCAAAGATTGCAAAAGACGAGAACCGTTCTTCGAGTCAAAAAATTCAATTTAAAGAACCCACCAAAATGAACTTAACTGAATTAAAGAAAAAACCAATTAATGAGCTAGTAAAACTAGCTGAATCAATGGGCTTAGAAAATACCGCCCGCCTACGTAAGCAAGACATTATTTTCTCAATTTTAAAGACACACGCTAAAGGTGGTGAAGACATCTTTGGTGACGGTGCTTTAGAAATTTTACAAGATGGCTTTGGTTTCTTGCGTTCAGCTGACTCTTCATATTTGGCGGGTCCTGATGATATTTATGTATCTCCATCTCAGATTCGCCGTTTTAACCTTAGAACGGGTGATACAATTGCCGGTAAGATTCGCCCACCAAAAGATGGTGAGCGTTATTTTGCCCTGTTGAAGATTAACCAAGTAAACTTCGACAAACCTGAGAACTCGCGCAACAAGATTTTATTTGAAAACTTAACGCCATTACATGCAACAGAGCGCATGGTAATGGAGCGTGGTAATGGTTCAACAGAAGATATTACAGCACGTGTATTAGACTTAGCGTCTCCTATCGGTAAAGGTCAACGTGCTTTATTAGTTGCACCACCAAAAGCTGGTAAAACGATGCTTTTACAGAACTTAGCGCAATCAATTGCAGCTAAGAACCCTGAATGTGAGTTGATGGTATTGCTTATCGACGAACGTCCAGAAGAAGTAACTGAAATGCAACGTCTTGTTCGCGGTGAAGTTGTGGCATCAACGTTTGATGAGCCAGCATCGCGTCACGTGCAAGTTGCCGAAATGGTTATCGAAAAAGCAAAACGTTTAGTTGAGCACAAAAAAGATGTCGTTATCTTACTTGATTCAATTACCCGTCTTGCTCGTGCTTACAACACTGTTATCCCTTCATCAGGTAAAGTACTAACCGGTGGTGTGGATGCAAACGCATTACATAAACCTAAGCGTTTCTTCGGTGCGGCACGTAACGTTGAAGAGGGTGGTAGTTTAACTATTATTGCTACCGCACTTATCGATACGGGTTCTAAAATGGATGAAGTTATCTATGAAGAATTCAAAGGTACGGGTAACTCTGAAATCCACTTAAATCGCAAAATTGCTGAAAAACGCGTTTTCCCAGCGATTGATATCAAGCGCTCAGGTACGCGTCGCGAAGAGCTATTAACAAGCTCTGAAGAATTACAAAAAATGTGGATCTTACGAAAGATTGTCCACGATATGACCGAAATTGATGCGATGGAATTCTTAATTGATAAGTTATCAATGACTAAGACAAATGACGAATTCTTCGACGCTATGAAGCGTCAAAAAGGCGGTTAAATCAGCGTCTTTTACTCAAGCTATAAATTTAAAAAGCCAACATTTAATGTTGGCTTTTTTTGTTTATAGGTAAAGCTGATTAAGCTCGTTGGTGTAGGCGTTATAACTGGTAATTGAGTCAAACTGAGTGATCTCTCGTGTTTCCTGTTTACTATCAGGATTTGCCACCGCGACAAGGTGACGGATACCAAATTCTCTCGCCGTTGTTAAAATGGGAATACTGTCATCAATAAATAAGCTTCGATGGCAATCAAATTTCAATTCCTCTTCTAATTGTTGCCACAATAGCTTGGATTCTTTACTGACACCAAAGGTGTGGGTTGAAACCAATTCATCAATATATTTATCAAGCTCAGTGTGTTCTATTTTCAGCGTTAAGCTATCAGGGTGAGCATTGGTCACTAATATAATGCGCTTTCCTGCTTTTTTTAACGCAGTTAGAAAAGCGGGGACATCTTCTCGCATATCGATTAAATGACAAATTTCTTTTTTCATTTCAACCAAGTCGAGGTCTAGTTCTTTTTGCCAATAATCTAAGCAGTACCAATTAAGGTGACCTGCCTGCTCAGCAAATTTGGGTTTGAGCGCTTCTAATGCAGCTTCTTTACTGATGCCTTGTAATTCAGCAAATCGCTGTGGAACAAATTCCAACCAGAAATGATTATCAAAGTGAAGGTCTAATAATGTGCCATCCATATCTAAAAGCACAGTATCAATATCTTTCCATTGCAGCATGTGGGTGATTACGTTATGTTTTTACATTAACTTTTAGTGTAGCAATTGAAAGCGCTAAGTTGAGTGAAAAAATGACACAAAGCACAAAAAAGACTGAATTACCTAAAATATTATCGACAAACTCGGTTGCGAAAAGTCGATTATTCGAAGTGGAATCGGTCGAACTTGAATTTAGTAATGGTAATCAAAGAACGTACGAGCGAATGAAAAGTTCCGGTCGCAGTGCGGTTATGGTTATTCCTATGCTAGATGATGAAACCATGTTGCTAGTCAGAGAATATGCAGGTGGTACACATACCTATGAACTCGGGTTCCCCAAAGGGTTAATTGATCCAGACGAGCAACCAGAGCAAGCTGCAAACAGAGAACTGAAAGAAGAAATTGGCTATGGTGCCAATGAATTGATTTCCTTACAAAGTGTTACAATGGCGCCGAGTTATTTTAGCGCTAGGATGCATATACTATTAGCTAAAGGTTTGTACGAAGAAAGACTTGAAGGTGATGAACCTGAACCACTCGAAATTGTCCCGTGGCCAATTAGTCAAGTTGATCAATTATTAGCACAGCCTGATTTTAACGAAGCCCGCAGCATAGCTGCTTTATTTTTGGCTCGGAGGCATTTGAATCTTGATACCCCAACCGATTGAATTATTGGATGAAGTAAAAGCGATCGCTCGTCGAGCTGGTCGTGCTATTTTGGACATTTACGAACAAGGCGATTTCGAGCTTTATCAAAAAGATGATGAATCGCCTGTCACTACAGCTGATTATGCGGCTAATGAAGTCTTAATCGCAGGACTTAAAGCACTTAATCCGCACATTCCTATCATCTCGGAAGAAACGCCTGCCGTTAATCTTAATTTACGCCAACATTGGGATAGCTTTTGGTTGCTCGACCCTATGGATGGCACTCAAGAATTTGTCTCTCGCAGTGGCGATTTTGCTGTCAACATTGCGCTTGTCAACAAAGCTTGGCCAGTGATGGGGGTAATCTATTGGCCTGTTAAAGATGTACTTTACTACGCAGTTGAAGGTGAAGGTGCTTTTAAAGAAACGGCCGACGGTAGTAAACAAATTTTTGTCAGAAAAAGGAACCAAGATACGAAATTAAAAATCGCGGTGTCCCGCGTTCAGAAAAAAGAAACGACAACTAAACACTTGTTTGATTCGGTTAAAGAATACGAGTTTGTACCTTTGGGGAGCTGCTCGTTGAAAAGTTGTATCATTGCCGAAGGTAAAGCCGATTGTTATTTGCGAACTGGGCCTACAGGAGAGTGGGATACGGGGGCAAGTCATTGCATTATTGAAGAAGCTGGCGGGAGAATTCTTGATAGCGAATTTAATGCACTGAGTTATAATCAGCGCACTTCATTTTCTAACCCAGATTTTATGGTGTTAGGCAACGAGCAATGGCCTTGGCGAGAGATCATCAAGCCACATAGAACAACTCGTTCATTCTAAAATCGAACTTAAAAGGTGTGTTTGATGAAAAAGATACTACTAGCGTTAGGCTTAGTGGCTAGCTTTACCTCTAATGCTGCTTGGCAAGTAAAAGCTGAGCAATCTGAAATTAACTTCTTGTCTGTTAAAAAAGAGCATATTTTTGAAACGCATCTGTTTGATCGTTTCTCTGGCGTTTTATCTTCGCAGGGGCAACTTGCTGTTGAAGTTGATCTAACGTCTGTAAATACTATGATCCCAATTCGCAATGAACGCCTTCAAGAATTTGTTTTTGAAACAACAAAATTCGCTAAGGCTGAATTTATTGCTCAATTTGATATCGCCAGTTTTGAAGCTTTATCAGTAGGTGAGAGTAAACGTGCAAAAATTACCGGTGAATTCAATTTCCACGGTCAACAACGCCCGCTGGAGCTTTCAATTGTCGCGACTAAAACCAGCGATGGTGGTTTTTTGGTGAGCACGACAGAGCCTTTTATCATTGATACGAAAAAGTATGGTGCACAAGCCGGGGTTGATAAGCTTAAAGAATTAGCCAGCTTACCGAGTATTAGTTATGCAGTACCTGTGCTTTTTACCGTTAAGCTCGATCCTGTCTCAGCACAAGAAAAGCAATAATTAGAACGAGTTCATCAAGTATAAAAAGAGGGTATTCAACCCCTCTTTTTTTTTGCTCATTAATCAATTACTTCTCCCGTAAATAAAAGTTAATCTAGATCAAACTTTTCTGTTAAACACATTTTCCCTCAGCTAAGTCTTGATCTAGAACAGCTTTTTCCGGCTAATTCTCTCTAATATGGTTGTCAGACAATAATATTGGAGAATACATATGACAATCATTTCAAAACTTGCTGCCGTTTGCACATTAGCGCTGGTTAGCCAAGCTGCATTTGCTAACTTTAGTGTAAATATTGGTGCGATTACTGTCGCGCCTGATGAAAGCAGTGGTCATTTAGATGTTATTGAAAATGTAGCGGGTTTACCAGCTGGCTCAACAGGTGTCAGTGTGGATGATAACACTCATCTGGGCTTAACTATCGATTATGCCATTGACGATAATTGGACAATTGAATTGGTTGCGGCAACGCCATTTAGTCAGGATGTACAAGTTAAAGGCTCTGCTATTAATGGTTTGAATATTGGTGAAGTCAAACACTTACCTCCAACATTATTTGGCCAACATCACTTTGGTTCTGCAGATGACAAGTTACGTGCTTTTGTTGGTTTAGGTATCAATTACACAGTGTTTTTTGATGAGGAGCCAGATGCTGAACTCGTATCTACCTTACAAGCTTTAGGTGTTGCAGGTGCCAATGATAGCGTAGGTTTAGAGTTAGATGATTCTGTTGGACTGGCCTTCCAAGCTGGTGCTAACTACAAGATAGATGCGAATTGGGGCTTACACTTAATGGTATCTGCTATTGATATTGATACCGAAGCTAATGTCAAAGTAAACGGCAATTCAATTCAAAAAGTTGATGTTGATATTGACCCATTTGTAGTGATGTTTGGTGCTCGTTATACATTTTAATCGATAAAGTTTATTCCTTCTCTCGCTCACTTTGTGAGCAAGGCCTGCCTGCGAAGGTGGGCCTTTTTTATTGTTTTTTTGAACGTGCTAGAATGACTTCTTTGCTGATTAGATTATTGGAAAAACATGTCTTCATTTAAACATATTGATTGTCAGGCTACAGCCGAAAAACTTGCACAAAAAGGCTGTGTTATTGCAGATATCCGCGATGATAATTCTTTTGAACAAGCACATATTGAAGGTTCGTTTCACTTATCAAATGGAACCTTGAGCCAATTTATGCAAGCAGTTGATTTTGACCAGCCTGTTGTCGTTGTTTGTTATCACGGCCGTTCAAGCCAAGGCGCCGCTGAGTATTTAGCCCAGCAAGGTTATGAAGATGTTTACAGTATGGATGGTGGCTTTGAATTGTGGCGTAGAGATTTACCATTCGTTTCAGCTAAGGACTAATGACGCGTGACTCCATTAGCGCAATTTGAAAATCCAAGACTTGCTCAGGCTCTCGTCGACTATTTGCATACGCAAAAAGTTGAAACCCAAGTTGTGCGTCTTGCTCAACAAACCGGTGACGATATGTTGTTCGAAGTCAGAGTCCCAGAGGGGCAGGACTTGGAAAGGGCAATGGCTATAGCTGATGATTTTTGTAAAAACCCAAATCAGGACAAGTACATTGCAGCAGCATGGCAGCGAAATCAAACGGTAAAAACGGGTGGCTTTGATGCAACTGGGGTTATCCACTGGGTACTCAACACAGGTCCCCTTACCATTGGTTTTTTGATCCTTATTTTTTTCGTTCAGCTATCGGTTAACCTAGGCGCAGCTCGTTTTTTGGTTGGAGCTTTACACTTTCCTGTTAATTTATCAGATTTAGGTGTCTTTGATCTGTACAGGCTTTGGACACCTATTTTGTTACATGGCGATTGGGCTCATTTTGTCTTTAATGCGCTTTGGTGGGTTTGGCTTGGAGATAAAATAGAGAAGCATCAAGGTTGGGGACGGTTAGTAAATGTTACTTTATTAACGGCTCTGTTTGCCCATGTGGCTCAGTTTTATCTGGTGGGCGCAAATTTTGTTGGTCTATCGGGTGTGATCTACGGATTATTTGCTTATGTCTGGGTTGTGGGACGTAAGACTGATATTGACGCTTTCAAACTACCTGGACAATTGATTGGGATGTTGCTGTTATGGATGGCTATTGGTTTTGCCGATGTGCTTTGGATCAATATGGCTAATTGGGCACATCTTTTTGGTTTTATTGCAGGGCTAGGTTTAGCATTTTGGCATACACAAAGTAAAAAGGCTGATGATTAATCAGCCTTATTATTATTTAGTGATATAAATATTTGGTAAAGAGTAAGTCGTGGATGACTTCGTCTTTGGTTTCTTTTTTCAATAGCAGCTTTATTTTTTCAGCGCACTTTTTACGTATCTCTTCACGACCAGTAAGTGATTTCACTTTTTCTTCTGGTTCTTTGCCGACGATGTTAATGATGGCATCTCTTAACATAGGTGCGTGATGCTCAACCACCTCGATGTTATCTGCATTTTTAAGCATTAACTCGACAGTGATTCTGACGTATCCTGGCTTTTTACGAGTAGTGATATAGTTAGTAATAATGTCAGGTTCCATCCCGTAGTAACCGAATGAATCATTGGCTAAGCTTTGATGACTGGCAAAAACTAAAAAAAATAAGGCAAAAATTTTCCCGAATATCTTCATTAAGTAACTCTAAAAACAGCATTAATAGGTGTGATTGAATTTGATTGTAAAATAAAAATCATGGAAATGCATAAATTGATTAGCAGTTTTTTCGTTAGATATTTGTCAAAACTAGCCAATAGCTAGTAAAAACCGCTATCATCGCATTCCTGTTATTTTTAGCTTCATTTATCTGTGCAATATCCTATTCAGCTAGCGGGCGCATGGCGCGCATCAGAGCTCAAAGACAAAATTGAACCGTCGAACAATACCCTTTCTTGGTTGCTTGACCCAAGCTCGTTGACGGCAAAATTAAAAGAGCACTGCAATTCATTTAATGTCGATGTTGTATATGAAAGCTGGCATGAGAAAAATCAGCGTATTAATCAAATTTGTCCTGCTGCACTTGAGACAATGCCTGACTCGCGTTATTTGGTCAGGCAAGTGATTCTTCGCTGTGACAATGCCCCTTGGGTTTTTGCTAGTACGTTAATTCCTCAGCAAACTTTAGAGCAGGGCAATGAATTTCTCGGTTGCTTGGGCAGCCGCTCTTTAGGTGAAGCCATTTTTCAAAGTGAACATTTAACGCGTGAGCCCATTGAGATTTGCCCTTTTTCAGTTCAGTCTTTACCTCGCGAAATCAATCCTAGTGTAACAAAACAGGTAGAGAATATTTGGGCTCGGCGTTCAATCTTTAAACTAGCCAACTTGCCTTTGAGCGTAAGTGAAATCTTTTTACCCAATCAATATGTTTACTAAATTATCTAAACTCGACTTTGCTAATGCAGACAAACGCCTCGCTTATAAACAGCTGATGCGAATGGATAAGCCAATTGGTACCTTATTACTGCTTTGGCCAACATTTTGGGCCTTGTGGTGGGCTGCAGAGGGTACTCCCAGCCTGCTAGTGATTGTTATTTTTACCCTTGGCGTTTTTTTGATGCGCTCAGCAGGTTGTGTCATTAATGATTTTGCCGATAGAGAGTTAGATGGCCATGTTGAAAGAACACAACACAGGCCTTTGGCTGCAAAGCGAGTTAGTGAAGGTGAAGCGCTAAGCTTATTTGCGTTATTGGTTGGTTTTGCCTTCATTTGTGTGCTGTTTTTAAATTGGCAAACCATTGCCCTGTCTGTTGTTGCTCTGTTGTTGGCAAGTATTTATCCTTTTATGAAGCGTTTTACTTACCTGCCTCAATTTGTATTAGGAGCCGCATTTAGTTGGGCAATTCCTATGGCATTTATGGCTATTCAAGTCGAACTACCCACTTGGCTGTGGTTAATCTATTTAATGAACCTACTTTGGACTGTCGCTTATGACACCATGTATGCCATGGTTGATAGAGATGACGATTTAAAAATTGGGATTAAATCGACTGCAATTTTATTTGGCCGATTCGATAAGCTGAGTGTTGGCTTAATGCAATTTTCAGTGTTTGCGTTGATGATGGTGCTTGGCTTGTTAAGCCAAATGCAAGGCTTTTACTATCTCGCTTGCTTAGTGGTTGCTATCTTATTTGTTCGCCAGCAAATGCTCATTGCTGATAGAGAAAAAGCAAAGTGCTTCCAAGCTTTTCTCAATAATAACTATGTCGGTTTAGTTTTGTTTGTGGGTATTGCAGCAGATTATTTTCTGCAAAGTTAACTCGATAAAGACGATTATCCAAAAAAATGCCGAGCATCAGCTCGGCATTTTTGTTTAGATTGGGTGTTTAATCGTATGTAACACATCACCATCTATTAATTCATAAATGGTATCTCTAAGCGGGATGAAGTCCTCTCCCGGCATTAGGTTACTATCTTTGTCTGTGACTAAAATGCCTGCTTCTCTTAACTGCATAACAAACTGACTAAGAATGCTCTTATCAACAAATTCAGGTCCTTTGATTGAATGCATCTGAGCTAATTGCTTCGCATGTGTTAATGCTTGACGCTCTAGCTCGATGCGACCTAAACCTTGTTCGACAGTGGCCAGTACAATTGCATAACGCTGCAGTGTTTCTTGCACATATAAGCTCAATAAATGTAGTTGTAAATAAGGCTCTTTAGCGTGAGCGACTGGGTAAATATTATCACCATCGAGTTTTACTAATTTGTGCTGAGCTAATTTATTCAGCACGTGAGTAAGGTGGGTTTGTAATTGTTCATCACTAATTTGCAAGAAGTACTCTGTCGACATTAGTGGTAATAAGCGCGCTATTTGCTGATTTAAATCCGCCTTGGTGACTTTGTTTTGGTTTAACAAACAAGAAGCGACTAAAGAAGGCAAGATATAAAGATGAATAATGTTGTTTCGATAGTAGGTCAACAAGACTGCATTATCATCAGACAACGAAATAATATCGTTATGGCCTTGGTTTTCTTCAACTTGGAACTTATCCATCGCAATCGCTTCGGCTAGTAACTTAGCGCTGTTATCGGTGGGTGGTAAAGTCAGGTTAGAAAACGGTGCGGCCTCTCTAAGTAGGTCAACACAGAGACTTAACTGCGACTCTAAGTCATCTCTAAATAAAGAATGATTAGGCGCGGCGAGTAATGACATTGACGTTAATGTCACACTGTTTAGGGCTGAAGCACTATTGATATTACACATAATTTGCTGACTGATATCGTTAACAAAATTAGGGAACCAGGTAGGCTTTTGCGGGATCGTCGGGTGAATGTCTTCACGCCATTCAGGTACTTGCTCGTTTAAAACTTGAGTCAAGTGAATAGGTTGTCCGAAGTTAACAAAGCCCTGACCGAAGTTGCGAAGCTTGCGTAAAATACCTAGCACTTGCCAGAATGATTCTTTCTTTTTGGCCTGGCCACTTAACTCTTGCATGTAAGTACTTACTTCCATTACATGCTCGTAACCAATGTACACAGGGACAAAAGTAATATTGCGATCTAAACCGCGTAAAGCCGATTGCACTGTCATGGCGACCATACCCGTTTTCGGTTTAAGCAAACGCCCTGTTCTAGAGCGGCCCGATTCAGGGTAGTACTTTATTGAATAACCTTTGCTCAGTAGCTGGGCGAGATATTCTCTGAATGCTGCTGAGTAAAGCTTGTTTCCTCGAAATGAGCGACGCATGAAAAATGCGCCACCGCGTCTGAACATGATACCAACAGGCCAGAAATTTAAGTTAATGCCTGCTGCAATATGAGGTGGTACTAAACCTTGTTGGTAGATGACATACGTCAGTAACAAGTAATCCATGTGCGAGCGATGACAAGGTACGTAAACGATTTCATTACCATCATGAGCTAATTTACGTACTGTCTCGGCATTACTGACATTAATACCGTGATACAGTTTATTCCAAATCCAAGTCAGAAATTTTTCACCAATTCTGACCATGCCCTCTCTGTAATCTGCAGCCATTTCATCAAGGTATTGGCGAGCCGTTTCACGGGCTTCACTAATATTGATATTTTTGGTTTTTGCTTCATCCTCAATGGCTTTTTTCAATGCGTCGGAAGCGAGCAATGAATTGATCAGTTGTTCTCTTTGCCAAAGTCTTGGACCTGCAATAGCTAAGTGTTGCCTTTGGAAGTGGAAGCGGGCTACGCGCAGTAATTTATGGGCGACTGATTTGTCAAAACCATAGTTGTCAGCCACTTGGCGAATGGACACAGGTTGGCTGAATTGAACTAAGTTGTGGCGGCCTGAGAATAAAACAATCAGTGTTTTTCTGAAGGTGTTAGGTTTGCGTTTATCGTTGAAAATCTTTTCGCCTTCATTGCTCGCTTTGCCCGGCCCTCGACCCCAAGCAAAAAATGCTGGTACGAGTTGGCAATCTAAATCAGCTTGTGATTTGTGTAACGCTAATAAATCTAAAACTTGAGGTTCAGCTTGGGTTGCAGCGGTTTGGTTACTCAGAATAGAAGGTAATTTATCTAGACAAATATAACGCCTAAAACTCTTACCTTGAATGACGACAGGATCAAGAGGATCGGGTAATGACTGCTCTTTACAGACCTTTTGCAGAGTTAGAATATCGGCTAGTGAGTCATGTCTTAATACATAGAAAATGGGTTTGGCTAAGTCAATATCTAAACTTTCTTGTATTTGCTCAGGTATCACTTTACTCGATACCAATAAGCGCATTGGCCATTTTATGAGGTGGCCAAAAAAGCGTCTTAAATCAGTCATCTTTTACAACTTTATTATTAGGATTAGGGCGGTTTGATAACTTTTGTTGGAAATAGTTAGCATGCCTCAAATGATTCCGCTGATTATAGCATGATGTCTAAATAGTGCGGGAGTAGTTAGTGTTTATATACAAAAATTAGCTAATGTTTGCGATTTTATACAGGCTGTATATACTGACAGTTATTAGTTAGCCCAATTTGAGTGACATGATGAAACCATTAACGCCTAGACAAGCCGAAATTTTGCAACTTATTAAAGATAACATCCAAGAAACGGGGATGCCGCCAACAAGAGCTGAAATTGCAAAGACGCTTGGTTTTAAATCGCCAAATGCGGCTGAAGAACACTTAAAAGCCTTAGCAAGAAAAGGGGCGATCGAAATCATGCCTGGAACGAGCCGAGGTATTCGCGTTCCATCACTATCGGCTAATGACGAAGCTGAGCCAGGCTTACCGTTAATTGGTAAAGTGGCTGCCGGTAGTCCAATTTTGGCACAAGAGCACGTAGAGACTAACTACAAAGTCGACCCTAGTATGTTCAAACCTAGTGCTGACTACCTGTTAAGGGTAGATGGTGAAAGTATGAAAGATATAGGCATTATGGACGGAGATTTACTTGCCGTGCATAAAACGAATGTTGCGACTAATGGTCAGGTGGTTGTTGCTCGAGTTGAAGACGATGTGACGGTGAAGCGTTTTGAGAAAAACGGTCATCAAGTTTTACTACATGCTGAGAATAAAGACTTCTCTGCAATTAAAGTTGATTTAAATAATGAACCTTTTGCAATTGAAGGCCTAGCCGTTGGTGTAATTCGAAACGCTGACTGGATGTAAATCAATATTTCAAATGTAATAGGTTTGCTGGTTTTTACCAGTAAACCTTTATCTTATTAATTCACAATTCCCTCAACTGACTTTTTGTCATTAACCCACCAAATTTACTGAAATTTTTTTGCAGTTAAAAAATTTCCAAAAAATCTTTTCGATACATTTCTTCTTATTTAACACGTTATCCGTGGCCTTTATTGCCTTTTGCACACTTTTAAGTGCGGTATATATTTCAGAATGTTGCACAAAAAATGGACGATATTTAAATCAGTGTCTAAGGTGAAAAGATACCAAGTATAAAAAATGCTCAACCCTGGTGACTTGCGTTAACTGACCTGTTAACTGAATTTGCTATTGAGATTTTGCTGACAGAGGAGATGTCGAGTGAAACTTATTAAGCTATTTGCTTGTGTTGCTATCGCCATTAGCTTTGTATCAAATGCAGCAGATAAAGCGGTAGAAATGCCGTTAAACATGACCAAAGGCGTAACTCAAATTAGTGCTGAAGTGTATCAACTTCACATGACTATCTTAATTATTTGTGCCGTTATTGGTGTTTTAGTTTTTGGTGTCATGTTTTGGGCACTTATTCACCACCGAAAATCTAAAGGTGCAAAAGCGGCTAACTTCCATGAAAGCGTTAAAGTTGAAATTGCTTGGACGATTGTACCTTTCTTAATTCTCATCGGTATGGCTATACCGGCCACACGAACCTTGATTGCGATGGAAGACCCATCAGATGCCGATCTGACTATTGTTGTGACCGGCTCTCAATGGAAATGGCATTACCAATATTTTGAACACGATATCGATTTTTACAGCGTTTTAGCTACGCCAAGAGAACAAATAAATGGACGCTGGGACAAAGGTGAAAACTACTTATTAGAAGTAGATAAGCCTTTGGTCATTCCTACCGACAAAAAAGTTCGATTTTTAATGACTTCAGATGATGTGATTCATTCATGGTGGGTACCTGATTTTGCGGTGAAAAAAGATGCAAACCCCGGTTTTATAAATGAGGCGTGGACTAAGGTTGATAAAGCAGGTATCTACCGTGGTCAATGTGCGGAACTATGCGGTAAAGATCATGGTTTTATGCCTGTTGTTGTTATCGCAAAAGAGCCTGAAGAATTTGATACTTGGCTGGCCGATAAAGTTGAAGAAAAGCGTAAAGCCCAAGAAGAAGAACAAAGACTCTTAGCAATGAATATGACGATGGAAGAGCTAATGAGTGAAGGCGAGCGGGTGTATTTAGCGAGCTGTGCGTCATGTCATCAGCCCAATGGTATGGGGCTGCCTGGGGTCTTTCCTGGCCTAGTCGGAAGTCCAATTGCGCTGGGTGATGTCGATGCTCATATCAATATTGTAATCAATGGCCAAACAGGCACCGCGATGCCTGCTTTTGGTAAGCAATTATCGAAAAAAGAAGTGGCTGCTGTGGTGACTTACGAGCGAAATGCATGGGGAAATAACACTGGCGACCTCGTTCAAGTCAAAGATGTTCACGAATTCGTTAAACGTTCTTTGTAGCTAAGGAGTTTTAGATGACAACACTAACTGAAAACCCGAATGTAGCAGCTACAGCAGACACACACCACGGTCCTGCAAAAGGATTAAAACGTTGGCTTTATACTACCAACCATAAAGATATTGGCAGTTTGTATCTGTGGTTTGCCTTTATTATGTTTTTAATTGGTGGCGCGATGGCAATGGTTATTCGCGCTGAGCTATTTCAACCAGGCTTGCAAATCGTTGATCCACATTTCTTTAACCAAATGACAACCGTGCACGGTTTGATTATGGTGTTTGGTGCAGTGATGCCTGCATTTACCGGGTTAGCTAACTGGATGATACCTATGATGATTGGTGCGCCAGATATGGCTTTACCAAGAATGAATAACTTTAGTTTTTGGATCCTTCCTTTTGCGTTTCTCATCCTGATTATGACGTTATTCATGGAGGGCGGTGGTCCTGCTTTTGGTTGGACTTTCTACGCACCGCTTTCAACAACCTACAGCTCCGATACAACGGCTTTATTTGTATTTTCAGTCCACATTATGGGTATTTCATCCATTATGGGTGCCATCAATGTCATTGTGACAATCTGGAACATGCGTGCACCTGGCATGACTTGGATGAAGATGCCTCTTTTTGTCTGGACTTGGTTCATTACTGCTTTTTTATTAATTGCTGTCATGCCTGTTTTAGCAGGGGCTGTCACCATGGTACTAACGGATAAGTTTTTTGGAACCAGTTTCTTTGATGCAGCGGGTGGCGGCGACCCTGTGATGTTCCAGCACATCTTTTGGTTTTTTGGCCATCCTGAAGTGTACATCATGATCTTACCTGCTTTTGGGGTGATATCTGCTATTGTGCCGACGTTTGCTCGCAAACCTTTATTTGGCTATGCCTCAATGGTTTATGCAACTGCTTCTATTGCCTTACTGTCGTTTGTTGTTTGGGCGCATCATATGTTTACAACGGGTATGCCTCTTTTTGGTGAGTTGTTTTTTATGTACTGCACCATGCTCATTTCTGTGCCAACGGGAGTTAAAGTCTTTAACTGGGTTGCCACGTTATGGCGAGGTTCGATTAGTTTTGAAGTGCCTATGTTGTTTGCGCTGGCCTTTATTGTTCTGTTCACAATTGGTGGTTTTTCTGGATTGATGTTGGCAATAACGCCTGTCGATTTTCAGTATCACGATACCTATTTTGTTGTTGCTCACTTCCATTATGTATTAGTAACGGGTGCTGTTTTCTCAATCATTGCTGCTGCCTATTACTGGTTACCAAAGTGGACAGGGGTAATGTATGACGTAACGTTAGCGAAAGCACATTTTTGGTGTTCGCTAATCTCGGTCAATTTATTGTTTTTCCCAATGCATTTTGTTGGTTTAGCGGGTATGCCAAGGCGTATTCCTGATTACTCATTGCAATTTGCTGACTTTAATCAGTGGATCAGTATTGGTGGCTTTGCATTTGGATTATCTCAGTTGATTTTTCTTGCGCTGCTAATTAAAGCATGTCGTAAACAAGGTAAACCCGTTGATGCAAAAGTTTGGGATGGGGCTGAAGGCTTGGAGTGGGAAGTCGCATCGCCTGCGCCTTACCATACTTTCAGCACTCCACCAAAAATTAAGTAGGGGTTAGCAAGATGACACGTGCCAATTTAGTTTTACTTCGAAAGTTAGTTTTGGTCGTGTTTGGCATGTTTTTATTTGGCTTTGCACTAGTGCCACTGTACGACACATTTTGCGAAATTACGGGTATTAATGGTCGTATTATTGTTAAGGCTGAAGATTCAGACGCAGATAAAGTGGTATCAGATAGACGGGTAAAAATTCAATTCTTAGTTAAAACTGACGCTAAAAATGAATTTGATTTTAAATCCAACCAAAAGTTTATCGAAGTAAAAATAGGTGAGCTTTCTGAGGTGAGTTTTGAAGTTAAAAATAAAACGTCTAGCCTGCAACTTGCCCAAGCTGTTCCGTCTGTTTCGCCAGGTACTGCTTCACTTTATCTAAATAAAACCGAGTGTTTTTGTTTTTCACAGCAAATACTGCAAGCTAATGAAACCGTGGTTTATCCGATGCGCTTTTTTATCGATGAAGATTTACCAGAAGATATCTCACTACTTACTTTGTCATACACTTTATATCAAGCTCAGTCCGTTCAAGCCTCATACAGCAAGTCTGAACTTGATAAAGGAGCGAGCTAATGTCACAGCAACATGACTCTCAATCTTACTACGTACCTGAACAAAGCCCTTGGCCAATTGTTGGTGCTTTTGCTTTGTTTCTAATTGCACTTGGTGCTGGGACAACCATTGCCAAAATACATCAAACAGGCGATCCAGGTTGGGGAAAAACGGTATTAATTGCTGGCATAGTGATCGTTGTATTAATGATGATAGGTTGGTTTAAAGATCAAATTCACGAATCAATGCAAGGCATGCATAGTGAACAACTTGGTGTTTCTTACAAGCAAGGTATGAGCTGGTTTATCTTGTCTGAAGTTATGTTTTTTATGGCTTTTTTTGGTGCTTTATTTTACGCCAGAGTGTTATCTGTACCTTGGTTGGGAGGTGAGCCGAATAACGAAATGACTCACTTAGTACTTTGGCCTGACTTTACAGCCATGTGGCCCCTCGAAAAGACACCTGATGGCACTGAAACTCAAGCTATGGGATGGACTGGGTTGCCACTTATCAACACGCTTATTCTTTTAACATCTTCTATTACTATGCACATGGCACACGTAGGGCTTGAGAAAAACAACCGCAAACAAATGAAGCTCTTTTTGACGTTAACTGTCTTACTGGGCTCTATCTTTCTCTATTTACAGGTACTTGAATATGTGCACGCATATCGCGATTTAAACCTGACCTTAGATGCAGGCATTTACGGCAATACTTTCTTTTTACTAACGGGTTTTCACGGCATGCACGTTACGGTGGGAACCTTGTTCTTAATTGTTATTCTCGCTCGAGTGTGGTGTGGTCATTTTTCTAATGACAACCATTTTGCTTTTATGGCGGCGAGTTGGTATTGGCACTTTGTTGACGTTGTTTGGCTGGGTCTCTTCATCTTCGTTTATATCATTTAGCCCGTTTAATAGGGTGTTGGATTGGGTGTGATGTAACCAAAAGACGCTGCTAAAACAAAGACTAAAAGTAACGCGCAGGCAAACCAGAGACGTTTGCCTATAAATGAACTAACGCCTTCGTGTGCTGGTGATTTCAGCATACTGAAAAGTGCACGGGCTAAGTTGAATACAACAAAGCAGAATAATAAGACGATAGCTATTTTGATGATTAGCGCCATTTGATAAACCTTGGAGTTATTGTTTGTTAATTAATCTAGGACGCATTGTTCTAAAAATACAGTTTTTCCCCGCTATTTTAACTGTGGTCGTTTGCAGTGTTTTAGTTTTATTGGGTAACTGGCAGCTTAATAGAGCGGATGTGAAATCTGTTCGCTTGGCAAAAATGGCGGCATTAAAAAGTACTTTTCCAGTCGCACTTAACCAAGCTGTATCCCAACCTGAATTATTAAAAAATGACACCCGAGTGCACATATCTGGTCGCTTTTTAAAGGACAAGGTTTGGTTGATAGAAAACAGAATGTTAGAGGGAAAACTCGGGTTTGACGTTGTGGCATTGATAAAAGATCAAAACTATCCTGTACCCATGGCGGTAAATTTAGGCTGGGTACCAGCGAGTCAAGGACGTCAATTGATTTCACCAATAGTATTACCCACTTCAACGGTGACTTTTATTGCTGTGATTAGAGAGGTCGATACCAACCCTTTCATGTCGGATTTAGTACTGGGTGATCAATACCCAAAACGAATCATGCAACTGGTACCTAATATGTTAAGTCAGTCGCTCGATATGCCTTTAGCTAGATTTAAATTATTGCTCGATTACCAACAACCAGTAGGTTTTCAAGTGCACTGGAAAACCATGGTTATGCCACCAGAAAAACATTTAGCCTATGCCGTACAGTGGTATGCATTAGCTGCAGTGTTTTTAGTCTTGATGCTAATAAAAGGATGCAGAATATGCTACCAAAAACCAAATACAGCCAGTTAGCACTGTTTATTGTCGCCTTTGTAGCGCCCGTATTATTAGCAGCTATTGCACTTAAACAAGGTTGGTTTGAAAGAGGGGTAATGGCTAAAGGTGAACTCTTATCTCCTGTCATACAAATTGAAATGGACAGACCTGAACACCTAAAAGGTAAATGGTTATTGTTGTATGGTCATCACTCTGATACTTGTGATCAGTCTTGTCAAAATGCGTTGTCAGGTATGAATAATGTACGTTTAGCACTTGGTCGAGAGTTAGATAGAGTCGAAGCGGTATTGGTATCATCTGCATCCGTTAAGCAAACTGACAGCAATGGGCAAATCAATTATCTAAGTGATAAGGCACTGACAAACTTCTCTTATCAAAATGAAAGCGCAATATTTATCGCCGATCCACTAAACAATGTAATGCTTAAATACCCTATCTCGCACGATGCTAAACAAAGTATTTTGGTCGCTAGAGATCTGTTAAAAGATCTTAAAAAAATGCTGAAACTATCTAAGATAGGTTAGGCTCATGATGCGTTTTTTAGTGTACTTATCGTTATTTTTAGCTTGCTTCGTGATTGTCTTAGGCGCTTACACGCGCCTTACAGATGCTGGACTAGGTTGTCCAGATTGGCCAGGCTGTTATGGTTTTTTCTCAGTTCCCCAAGGTTCAGATATTGCTATCGCAGAGCAAGCTTATCCTGAAAGACCATTGGAACCTGATAAAGCTTGGAATGAAATGATTCATCGTTATCTCGCTTCTTCACTTGGTTTTAGCATCTTATTACTGACCTACTTCACTTTTAAATTAAAGCAACAAAGGTTTTACTTTCATTCAAGTTTGTTACTTATCTTGGTTTGTTTCCAAGGCGCTCTAGGGATGTGGACGGTAACAATGAACCTGATGCCCATTATTGTAATGGGGCATTTGCTAGGTGGTTTTACTATTTTTTCATTGTTGTGCTTGATGGCTTTTCGCCTTGGCCACTATCAAATACGCATACATCTTTATCGGCAAAATCGGATATTTGTATTAAGTTGTTTATGCTTGGTATTTGTCTTTTTACAAATTGCTTTGGGTGGTTGGACATCCGCTAACTACGCTGCCTTAGTTTGTACCGAGTTGCCTATTTGTGAAGATGGCTGGCTGGAGCTTTATCAATATCAGCAGGCTTTTTCACCCATCAGCCCAGTTGCTGATAATTATGAGTTTGGTGTGCTGGATTTTGCTGCAAGAGTAACCATCCACTCAAGCCATAGAATTGGAGCTATGGTTGTTACCGCAATTGTTTTAATCTTTTTAGCTTATCTATTTCATGCCGCTAATTGCAAAGTATCTCATCGAGTTGCTTGGTTAATTTCTCTTTTGCTGATCACTCAAATCGCACTAGGTGTTAGTAACATCGTTTTCTTATTGCCTTTGAGTGTTGCGGTTGCACACAATTTTGTTGCCTTGTTGCTGCTAGTGAGCTTCGTTTTTGTTATCTACAGTATTAAATATCGGACAGGAGAACATGGTTATGGCTAAGAGTATGATCATGGGGGCTAGTCGTCGTTTTCACTACAAAGACTACTTAGAGTTAACTAAACCTAAAGTTGTACTGTTGATATTATTAACGGCTTTAGTCGGTATGGTCTTAGCGTCAGCTGAGTTACCCTCTTTTTCACTGATCACTGCAAGTATTTTGGGAATTGGTAGCTTATCTGGCGCTGCAGCTGTCATTAACCACGTAGTTGATCAAAAGGTTGATAGTTTAATGGCGCGAACTTACCAAAGGCCTATAGCTAGAGGCAGAGTGACCAGTACCCATGCCTTGTGCTTTGCAATACTGTTGGCATGTTTCGGTTTTACTATATTGGTGTTAGCCGTTAATTGGTTAACGGCTTGGTTAACTTTTGCATCTTTAGTTGGATATGCCTTTATTTACACTCTGTATTTAAAGCGGGCAACCCCACAAAATATCGTTATAGGTGGTTTAGCGGGAGCTATGCCGCCACTATTAGGTTGGACAGCCGTAACCAATCAACTTGACCCCAATGCTTTATTGCTTGTGATGATTATTTTCACTTGGACTCCTCCGCACTTTTGGGCATTAGCTATTCACAGAGAGAAAGACTACAGCAAAGCAAAGATACCAATGTTGCCGGTGACTCATGGAATTGAGTTCACCAAAACCATGGTTGTGCTTTATTCGGCTATTTTATTTTTAGTGTGCTTGTTGCCTTGGTTAGTTGGTATGGTGGAATACTGTTATTTAATTGCCTGTATTTTGCTCAATGGCCGCTTTTTACAGCTGGCATTGCGTTTAAAAAGGCAAGTAGATCATAAAGATGCCTTCAAACTATTTAAATTTTCTATTATTCATCTTATGCTGTTGTTTATTGCTTTAATGGTTGATCATTTTATTTTTTAAGTGGTTTTAATGACAAATTTGCGTACCTACTTTGCTCTGTTTTGTATTTGTATACTCCTTGGATGTACTGATCAAAAATCAAAAAATGATGTAGGCGAAAAATTTGAAAACGTTCGGGTTTATCAGCCAGCAAGAGCTTTAACTTCATTTGAACTTGAGCACATAAACGGACCATTTACCGAACAAGCTTTACTTGGTAAATGGAACATCTTGTTTCTTGGCTATACCTATTGCCCAGATATTTGCCCTGCTACTATGCTCAACCTTGCCAGAATAGAACCTGCTCTAAGCCAACTTAATTTGCCATATCAAGTTGTTTTAGTATCGGCTGATCCACAGCGAGACAGTGTTAGTAAGTTGGACGATTACGCTCAATTTTTTAATCCTAACTTTGTTGGGGTGACAGCAGAACATAAAACTCTGCTGCCTTTTACTCGACAGTTGGGCTTAGTTTACTCAATGGTTGAAGGGAAAGAAGGGCAAGATTATTTGGTAAATCATTCTGCGTCTTTAGTGATTATTAATCCAAAAGGGCAAATTACGGCGATGGTCAAACCCGACTTTAATATGTCTCCACCGAGCATTAATTTTGAGCAGTTACCAGAGGTAATTAAGGCACTGTCGTTAACAATTTGAAGCCATTTCTATCAGTTTTTTTATTTATAGTTAGGTTTCATTTCATTAACAAAAAAATATTGTGCTAAATCGTAAATTACATCTAGTATCAATTACATATAAATATATTTGAAATAATAAGATCAGAGAAAGGAATGGCTGAAAAAGTAAATCTTGAACTACCTGCCAGCGCCACAATCGCACAAGCTGAAGAACTTCTCAAAAACATGCGTGAGCTTTTTGTGCTTGGATGCCCAGTTGAAGTAGACGCCAGTAACACAGAAAAAGTGGATACAGCAGTCATGCAATTACTTGTCTCTATGCAAAAAACACTTGAAAAGCAAAACTTATCTTTAAGTTTTTCAAAAACATCAACTGCTTTTAATAATGCTGTTAAGGCATTGGCCTTAGAATCTTATTTTAATCTTAAATAATTAAATACGTACACAGGAAATACCCATGAAAAAAATTCTTGCCGTTGATGATTCTGCTTCAATGCGCCAAATGGTTTCGTTCACTCTTAAAAAAGCTGGTTTCGACGTGACTGATGCCAAAGATGGTGTGGATGCTTTGAACGTAGCTAAAACGAGTGAGTTTGACCTCATCATTTCTGATGTGAATATGCCTAATATGGACGGTATCACCCTTATTTCTGAATTGCGTCAGCTAGCTCAGTACAAATTTACACCTATGTTGATGTTGACCACAGAGTCTGGCTTAGAGAAAAAGTCGGCGGGTAAAGCTGCTGGTGCAACAGGTTGGATTGTAAAACCATTTAACCCAGATCAGTTATTAGCGACTATCAATAAAGTACTGAGATAATTTATGAGTGTGGATTTAAGTCAGTTTTACGAGGTTTTCTTTGAAGAAAGCTTTGAAGGGCTGGATGTCATGGAAGCTGAGTTGCTCAACTTACAACCGGGTACTCCTGATGATGAAACGATCAACACCATTTTTCGCTCTGCGCACTCCATTAAAGGTGGAAGCGGCACTTTCGGTTTCTCCTCCGTTTCAGATTTTACCCATGTCGTCGAAACTTTACTTGACCAAATTCGAGATGGTCAAAGACAGTTAACTCAGCATCAAATTGACTTATTTTTACAATCTGTTGATTGCCTAAGAGGAATGCTCGATAGCTTACGAGCTAGCGAAGAACCTGATACCCAAGTATCTTCGGAACTTAAGAAACAGTTTGAAGCTATTTTATCCGGAGAAGACGCTCCAACTGAGCCAAAAGGCGCTGAATTAGCTGAACCGTCAACGCCGAAGGCCAATAAAAAACAGCAAGGCTGGAATATCAGCTTTAAACCGGGTTTAGACATTCTAAAAACGGGTAATGAGCCAATTTATATGCTATTGGAATTGGCTGATTTAGGTGAAGTTGACGTGCAGCTCGATGTCGAACAAGTTCCTGTACTTGGCGACATTGACCCTGAAATCTGTTATTTCCAATGGCAAATTGCGCTTAAATCAGACTGTGAACAAGCCGCAGTTGATGAAGTTTTTGATTGGGTTATTGATGAGTCTGATATTGTCATTGACGCAATCAAAGCAGAGGTTGAAGATTCTGAACAAGAATATGCTCTAGCTGAAGATGACAATGCTTCGACTCAACTAGAAACGGCTGAATCGATTACTGACCCGCCTACGGAAGTTGTAAAACCCACCGAAACAAATAAAGCGCCTACCAAAGCTGAACCTAAAAATACCGAAGCAAGTTCTATTCGCGTCAGTATTGATAAGGTTGACTCACTAATTAACATGGTGGGTGAGCTGGTTATTACTCAGGCTATGCTAACGCAATTAACCGATGGTGAACTTGATTCCAGTAAACTAGCGAGAATTCAGGAGGGGATGGCACAACTAGCTCACAATACTAGAGACCTACAAGAAAGTGTCATGCGCATCCGCATGCTGCCTATTAGCTTTGTATTTAGTCGTTTTCCTCGCCTCGTTCGAGATACCAGTAAGAAGTTGGGTAAAAATATCGAGCTTAAGTTACTTGGTGAGCAAACTGAATTAGATAAAACCGTCATGGAAAAGATATCTGACCCTATGGTTCATTTGGTCAGAAACTCTATGGATCACGGCTTGGAGTCGCCAGAAGAACGAGTTGCTAGTGGTAAATCTGAAGTCGGTTTATTGACATTAAATGCTTACCATCAAGGCGGTAATGTTGTAGTGGAAATCGCCGATGATGGCAAAGGGCTTAATACAGAGAAAATTCGCAGTAAAGCCATTGAAAACGGCCTTATCAAAGATACCGATGAGCTTTCTGAACAAGATATCAATGAGTTGATTTTTGAGCCTGGTTTTTCAACGGCGGATCAGGTTAGTGATTTATCGGGTCGCGGTGTAGGCATGGATGTTGTTCGCAGAAACATACTGGCACTAAATGGCTCCATCGAGTTGGAGTCTCGCCCTGGTCAAGGCTCTACATTTACCATTCGTTTACCACTTACGCTTGCTATTTTAGATGGGCAATTAGTTAGAGTGGGTGAACATATCTATATCATACCGCTTGTTAATATTATCGAATCACTGCAAGTTGATGTATCCAAAGTTAATAACGTTGGCGGTGAATATGAAGTCCTCAGATTGAGAGATGAATATGTGCCGATTGTTCGTTTGTACGAGTCTTTTAATCACACAGCCGATAGCAATAAGCTTGAAGATGGTTTGCTAGTTGTTGTTGAGAATGACAATGGCAAAGTCGGTATTTTAGTTGATGAGTTACTCGCTCAGCAGCAAGTTGTAATTAAGAGTTTAGAAGCGAATTATATGCGCGTTGAAGGTATTTCTGGCGCCACTATTTTAGGTGATGGCACCGTTTCGTTAATCATAGATGTAGCGGGCTTAGTTAAATTAGCTGGCATAAATAAAGCGCTGCGCTCGATCTCTCACCTCAATAAAGAAGAGGTCGCTTAAATATGAATATACAAGAATTAAATGCGCGACTAGCAGCAACTGACGAAGAAGATGAAAGCTTAGAAGATAGTAGCCAATTTTTAACTTTTTTGATGGCTGATGAAGAATACGGCGTCGATATTTTAAAAGTACAAGAAATTAGAGGTTGGGAACAAAGTACTGCCATTCCTAATGCACCTGATTATGTCAAGGGTGTATTGAATTTACGCGGTACCATAGTGCCTGTTATTGATTTACGTATTCGTTTTGGATTACCAGCGATAGAGTATAGCCCGATCACCGTTGTAATCGTGTTAAAGCTCGAACAGGCAGGTAAAGACAAAATTATGGGAATAGTGGTCGATGCCGTTTCAGATGTTCACACTATTCTTGATAGCCAAATAAATCAATCGCCAGAATTAGGTGATAATAAAAATAGTCGATTTATCAATGGCTTAGGTCAGGCTCAAGACAAAATGCTAATTCTGTTGAATTTAAACGATGTACTAAATATTTAATTTTGCTGGCCGATTACTAACTACAGCAAACAACTGATCTGAACAAATTAAGTCAAGAGGTGGTAACCGTATGGGATGGTTCACAAAGGAACAGGAGCCGGTCAACTCAGTCAACGACTTTGTGATCGCTGCGTTACACAAGTCACAAGCGATTATAGAGTTTGAGCCAGACGGAACAATAATCACTGCTAACCAAAACTTCCTTGCGACAATGGGTTATCAACTTGCAGAAGTACAGGGCAGGCATCACAAAATGTTTGTCGACCCTAGTTATGCTACCAGTGCTGAATATACTCAATTTTGGCAATCATTAGCTGCTGGTAAATTCCAATCTGAAGAATTTAAGCGCTACGGTAAACATGGCAAAGAGGTATGGATACAAGCATCCTACAACCCTGTTTATGACGATGAGGGACATCTATTAAAAGTTATTAAATTCGCCACAGACATCACTGCCTTAAAACGAAAAACTGTTGATTACCAAGGGCAGTTGGATGCTATCAGTAAGTCTCAAGCGGTAATAGAATTTAATTTGGACGGTACAATTATTACGGCGAATGATAACTTTTTAAGCGCGGTGGGTTATTCATTGCCTGAAATACAAGGTAAACATCACAGTTTATTTGTTCAACCAGAATACGCGCAGAGTAATGAATATAGAATGTTTTGGCAAAGTTTAGCCGCTGGGCAATATCAACAAGCCGAATACAAACGCATTGCTAAAGGCGGCAAAGAAATATGGATCCAAGCTTCTTACAATCCTATATTCGATTATAACGGTAACGCTTATAAAGTTGTTAAATACGCAGTAGACATAACAGAACAAAAATTCAAAGCCGCCGACTTCTCCGGGCAAATAGAAGCAATAGGTCGTTCCCAGGCAGTAATAGAGTTTAATTTAGATGGCACGATTTTAACTGCAAATAACAACTTTCTAGGGACTGTAGGTTTCAGTCTAGAAGAAGTCAAGGGAAAGCACCACTCTATGTTTGTCGATGCTGAGTATGCCAGCAGTGAAGAGTATCAACATTTTTGGCAAAAACTTGGTAGCGGTAAGTACTTTTCCGGAGAGTTTAAGCGATATGGAAAAAATGCTCAGGAAATTTGGATTCAAGCTTCTTACAACCCAATTTTGGATTCTGAGGGTAACCCCTTCAAAATAGTAAAATACGCAACAGATATCACTGCAGATAAAATTCAAAGTGCCAACTTTGAAGGCCAAATTGAAGCTATTAGTCGTTCTCAAGCTGTTATTGAATTTGACCTCGATGGTACGATTTTAACTGCAAATGATAATTTTCTCACCGCAATGGGTTACACATTAAGCGAAATTAAAGGCTATCATCATTCTATATTTGTTGAGCAAGATTATGGTCGAAGTACCGAATATAAGAAGTTTTGGCAACGCCTCGCTAAAGGTGAGTTCTTCTCTGACGAATTTAAACGTTTAGATAAAAATGGCGATGAAATCTGGATTCAAGCATCATACAACCCTATTTTAGATGCTGATGGCAAGCCATTTAAAGTGGTTAAGTTTGCTGTCGATATTTCTGCACAAAAGGCAGAAAGGTTAAATTATGAAGGTCAGATTAACGCTATTAGTCGTTCTCAAGCGGTTATCGAATTTAACCTTGACGGTACAATCATACACGCTAACGATAATTTCCTGACAACCATAGGTTATAAGCTCGACGAGATAAAAGGCAGGCATCATGCAATATTTGTAGAATCTGATTATGCTAAGAGTCTTGAATATAAAGATTTTTGGAATCAGCTGCGAAACGGTGAGTTTTTCTCAGGTGAATATAAGCGTTTGAATAAAGTTGGTGATGACGTTTGGATAAGCGCTTCATATAACCCTATTTTTGACGCTAATGGTAAGCCTTTCAAAGTGGTTAAGTACGCTACTGATATAACAGCTGAAAAAAATGCCGCTATAAAAGCAAGAGAAGCAGCCAACCTTGCGAGTGCTTTGAAGCTTTGCCAAGCGAATGTCATGATAGCGGACAATGACTGCAACATAGTTTTCGTTAATGACGAAAACATGAAAATGTTGAAAAAACGTGAATCTAAGTTAAAAACAGTATTATCGCAGTTCGATACAGAAAACCTGATTGGTAAATGCATCGATATTTTACACCAGAACCCAGCCTATCAGCGAAATTTGTTAGCTAATTTAAGTGAACCTTATAAGACCGAAATTGATTTAGCTGGATTAACATTTTCTTTGACTGCTACACCTTGGATGAGTATTGAGGGTGAAAGACTAGGTACAGTTGTTGAATGGGCCGATAGAACTGAAGAGGTATTGGTTGAACGGGAAATTGACAAGTTAGTAGAAAGCGCGGCATCTGGTGATTTAAGCGTGAGAATGACACTCGAGGACAAAGATGGCTTCTTTAAAAACTTAGGTGAAGGGTTAAACCGTCTTGTTGATGTTAGTGAAGTTGTCATGAATGATACCGTTGAAATGCTAGATGCGATGGCGCACGGTAATTTAACGAAGCGAATAGAAGGTGATTACCAAGGCGCATTTGGTAAGCTTAAAGAAGATGCCAATGCGACGGTAACTAAGCTGACGGAAATTATTGCGCGAGTAAACCAATCTGCAAATATGGTTGCTTCGGGTGCTGATGAAATTGCCCAAGGTAATGCGGATTTAAGCCAGCGCACAGAAGAGCAAGCGTCGTCATTAGAAGAAACGGCTTCGTCGATGGAAGAAATGACCAGTACAGTTAAACAAAACGCTGATAATGCTCAAATTGCTAATCAGTTAGCGAGCGATGCCCAAACGAAAGCGGTTCAAGGTGGTGAGGTTGTCGAGCGCGCAGTGACAGGTATGTCAGAGATTAATGATTCGAGTAAGAAAATAGCCGATATTATTGGTGTGATAGATGAAATAGCTTTCCAAACCAACTTACTGGCGTTAAATGCTGCGGTGGAAGCGGCAAGAGCAGGCGAGCAAGGTCGAGGGTTTGCTGTTGTTGCAGGCGAGGTACGTAACTTAGCTCAACGCTCAGCAGAAGCGGCAAAAGAAATTAAAGACTTAATTCGAGACAGTGTAGCAAAAGTAGAAGATGGCTC
>NZ_JABULX010000069.1 GCF_013328345.1 Marinifaba aquimaris | reverse complement strand
GAAGCGTTTAATTTTGCCTTTGATAAACCACAAGCCGAAATTACCAAACCGTGGGAAGTCTGGCCGATAGACCCAGCTATGCCTAAACCTGTTTTAGATAACACATACAAGTTTAAACAAATACTTATTCAAATCACTTGTGGTTGCCCAGTTTAATTGTTTTAACGATATTCAAACACAAGGAATGTGATGATAAATTTAACACCGACCTTACCCAAAGAAACGACCTATAACCGTTTTTATAAACCCAAAGCCGATTTTTCTTTAAGGGAGAAATTTGATGGACTCTACCTTACTCGACAATATGAAAAAAGCTCACAAAATCGACGTTTTTTTGAAGAGCACCCAGAACGTTTTTTAGTTAGAGCGTCTGATAAACATGTTACTGGGTGGTTAACGTTAGCATGTATGTTTTTGGGGTTTACAGGGAGTTGTCTTTGCGCCATTTATTTACCTGCTTGGCTGATTTTTTATTTTGATGAGCCATTTGAGTACCATTTTTTTATTGCCGTTCTTATTTGGAATTTATTTTGGTTAAATGCATTCCCTTGGACCAAGCATGTGGGCTCTGATCATATTATTTATTTTGATCGCTTAACTGGCCGGGTTGGCTATACCAAGACTTTTTTTCATCAAACTGAAAAAGATGAATTTGGTAACGCCAGTTTTGCTTGGCAAGATATTGTTTGTACTACCCAATATAGGACCACGACTCAGTACGGTAGTCAGGCTCAACTTCCTTATATTTATCATGTCGATCTAGAAAAATACCCGGAATCTGAGGTGGAGGTGGTTGTATCAGAAGCGACCAATAGCCGCACCTACTGTTACTTATTTTGGGAAGAAGTGTGCCGATTTATGGATAACACCAAACCATTACCCGATGTACCTGAATATGAAGAAGTAAGACACCTTGACCCGGTGACAGCTGCTTTTGATAAGGACAATGGCAGGCCAAAACGCTTTTGGCAAGATATGAGTTTTGAACAGCAGAGTAAAATTGAAGACGAGCTGACCTCAGAAGCGTTTAATTTTGCCTTTGATAAACCACAAGCCGAAATTACCAAACCGTGGGAAGTCTGGCCGATAGACCCAGCTATGCCTAAACCTGTTTTAGATAACACATACAAGTTTAAACAAATACTTATTCAAATCACTTGTGGTTGCCCAGTTTAATTGTTTTAACGATATTCATACACAAGGAATGTGATGATAAATTTTATACCGACCTTACCGAAAGAAACGACCTATAACCGTTTTTTTCAAAGTTTTAATCATGCATCTTTAACCGAACAATTTGATGGTTTGTACTTTACTCGAAGATTTGAAAAAAGCTCGAAAAAACGACGTTTTTTTGAAGAGCACCCTGAACGTTTTTTAGTTAAAGCGTCGGATAAACATTTCGCAGGTTGGTTTTCATTAGGGTGTATGTTTTTGGGGTTTGCAGGTAGCTGCTGCTGCGCTATGTT
>NZ_JABULX010000068.1 GCF_013328345.1 Marinifaba aquimaris | reverse complement strand
GGGTCACCCATTAAGAAGCCGTTGTAAAGAAGACGAACGGATTTTTTGATTGTTTCAGGATGAAAAAATCAATAAATCTGTTCAACCGCTTGCACTTAAGCTCAGCCAACCGCTTTAGTTACACTTCATCTCGCATTTTAATCAATTGATGTCGAAACACTTCGCATCAGTCACCCATCTGAATTAAGCAATCATGTTACACAAACCATGTTGCCTTGGCTTACGCCTCAAAAATTATCCGGTACCAATAAGTATCCAAATCACGCACAGCGTCTTGTGGTTCTGAGCCCAACCCTTTGTCGGCTTACCTACTGGGCGAAGTATAAAACTAGGCGGAAAACGGCATCCAATCACGGTCTAATGGTTATTCCAACCCCTTGGCTGGCTTACCGCTTTCCATTAACTAAAGGCTAATTGCATATCAAACTCAACATGGTTTTTCATCATAAAATAACAAGCCCGAGCCAGTTTATGTGCCACGGCTTTCATCGCAATGATACCGTTGCTTTTTTGTTTTTTTCGCTCATAAAAACGCTTAATCGGTTTAGCATAACGAATGGCAAAATGTGCAGCTTCAGCATAAGCCCAAGACAAATAACGGTTGCCATTTTTAGCATTGCCTTTGCCTTTCGTTTTTTGATTACTGATACGTGTGCTTTTGACACAACGGCAATAGGAGGCGTAATTACCGACCTTTTCAAATCGTTCAATATTGCCTGTTTCTAATAGTATTGTGGCCGCTAAAATTTGCCCAATACCAGGTACGGTTTGCAAACCTTGGTAATCGAGTTGAGGTGTTAAATGATTTTTGATGATGACCTCTTGTTGTTTAATTTCATGTGTTAGTAAGCGATATAAACGTTTATGCGGGGCGGCAATGGCTTCGAGCATGGGGTCGGTAAAGGTAAACTGGTCTATATCTTTATGAATGGCATTGGTGTTTAAGGTAATGCCCAATTGTCTTGAGTATAAACTTTTAAAACTGGCAATATTGAGTGTGCGTTGTTGTACGAGACCACTGCGTTTTCTGAGTAAGTCACGTAACTTACGCGTTTGTTTTGGATAGATATAACCTGTGGGTAAAATCCCGAGCCGTAATAATTTGGCGAGCCACCTCGCATCATGAACATCGTTTGTATATTTCAAACCCGAATAGGTTTGCACCGCAGTTGTGTTGACCAGATGGAGTTTAAAACCGTGCGCCATCAAACCATCAACGAGCCAATACCAGTTAAAAGTGGATTCGACCGCTACCCCAACTAAATCATTTTTAAAGGGCTGGAGCGCATCAATAATGAGAGCAAGCTCATTGGGTAATCGCTTCTCATACACGCTGTTATCCTCCTCATCCAAAACGACTAAATAAGCATTGTTGGAATGTAAATCTATTGCGCTAAAATAGTTCATACAGCCTCCTGTTTGTTTTGGGTTCAACTTTCAGTTTAGTGCTGAAAGTCAATGCAAGGAGCGAGGCTGTCTTAGAGGATTATCAG
>NZ_JABULX010000067.1 GCF_013328345.1 Marinifaba aquimaris | reverse complement strand
CACCTTGACCCGGTGACCGCCGCTTTTGATAAGGAAAATGGCAGGCCGGCACGCTTTTGGCAAGATATGAGTGTGGAGCAACAGCGGGTAATAAAAAGACAACTGATGTCTGAAGCGTTTAATTTTGCATTTGATAAGCCACAAGCCGAAATTACCAAACCTTGGGAAGTCTGGCCGATAGACCCAGCTATGCCTAAACCTGTATTAGATAATAAATACAAATTTAAACGTTTACTAAAGCAAATCACTTGTGGTTGCCCAGTTTAATTGTTTTAACGATATTCAAACACAAGGAATGTGATGATAAATTTAACACCGACCTTACCGAAAGAAACAACATATAACCGTTTTTTTCAAAGTCATGAACATTCGTCGTTAACTGAACAATTTGATGGGTTGTACCTTACTCGAAAATTTGAAAAAAGCTCACAAAAACGACGTTTTTTTAAAGATCACCCTGAACGTTTTTTAGTTAAAGCGTCAGATAAACATTTTGCAGGTTGGTTATCATTAGCATTTATGTTTATTGGGCTTGCAGGTAGCTTTTTTTGTGCAGTTTATTTACCAGCTTGGTTGATATTCTTTTTCGGTGAGCCATTTGATTATCATTTTTTTATTGTCGTTTTAATATGGAATTTATTTTGGTTAAATTTAATCCCGTGGACTAAGCGTGTGGGCTCGGACCATATTATTTATTTTGACCGCTTAACTGGCCGGGTTGGCTATACCAAAGCTTTTAACCATCAAACCGAAAAAGATGAGTTTGGTAACGCCAGTTTTGCTTGGCAAGATATTGTTTGTACCACCCAGTATAAGACCACGACTCAGTATGGTAGTCAGGCCCATATCCCTTATATTCGACATCGTGATTTTGATACTTACCCAGAATCGGAGGTTGAAGTGGTCGTATCCGAATCAGCCAATAGCCGTACCTATTGTTATTTATTTTGGGAAGAGGTGTGTCGATTTATGGATAACACCAAACCATTGCCCGATGTACCTGTATATGAAGCAGTAAGACATCTTGACCCGGTCACCGCCGCTTTTGATAAGGAAAACAGCAGGCCTGAACGCTTTTGGCAGGATATGAGCTTTGATCAACAATATAGTATTGAAGCAAAACTAATTTCAGAAGCATTTGACTTTGCCTTTGATAAACCACAAGCTGAAATTACTAAACCTTGGGAAGCCTGGCCGATAGACCCATCAATGCCCAAACCTGTATTAGATAATAAATACAAGTTTAAACGTGTATTTAGGCAAATCACGTGTGGCTGCCCAGTTTAATTGTTTTAACGATATTCATACACAAGGATTGTGATGATAAATTTTATACCGACGTTACCTAAAGAAACGACCTATAACCGCTTTTTTCAAAGTCATGAACATTCGTCGTTAACTGAACAATTTGATGGGTTGTACCTTACTCGAAAATTTGAAAAAAAATTACAAAAACGACGTTTTTTTGAAGAACACCCTGAACGTTTTTTAGTTAAAGCGTCTGATAAACATTTCGCGGGTTGGTTCTCATTAGGGTGCATGTTTTTGGGGTTTGCAGGTAGCTGCTGCTGCGCTATGTT
>NZ_JABULX010000066.1 GCF_013328345.1 Marinifaba aquimaris | reverse complement strand
TTTGGGCTATTTAAGCCCAATGGGATATGAGCAACGATACGCTTAATATGATGTCCACTTTTGGTGGGTAAGACCAGTTTTCAATTGAATGTCAATCAAACTATTAAAGAGCAATATATATTTTAATACGGGTAGATAAATTAAGAGATGAGCTGGCTTAGAAGTTATTTTCTATATTTTTACTTTCATATGTCCAAAAGAAGCCATGAAGAAAAACCTTTCCCACCTAGAGGTTTTGCAGCAATGACCCTTCTGGTAATGACATTTTTATCATATGCTTTTTTGGGTGCCATAAATGCATTGTTCTACCAGTTTGTAACAGATGATTTATTGCATGATGGAACTGGAGGGAGGTATTCAATGTCTCCAATAATGCTAATCGCTATCCTTATTGCAGCATTGATGTCGTACTTAGTTTGTTGCTATAAAATAGAATTTGATGAAATAGAAGAAAGGCTTCGTCATACAAAGTGGTTAAGTACTCGTTCAAAACTTAAGCTATCTTCCTTAATGTGCTTAAGTTTTGTTATTACAATTTTAATGTTTAATGCTTTTTATCCACTAAATCAAACCTAACAAGCTGTTAAATAAGGATAAATTTCACTGTGTCGTTTTTTGCTTTCCTGCTTCGCAGGCAAAAATCAACCCAGCAAAATTTACCTATTAACAGGGCGTTAGGCTATCAAATAAGTAGCACCAATCAGTTGTAGCTGTCGGTTATTTTTACACTGTTTGCAAGACAAAATTACAATCAACAAAAAAATCAACGACATACAAGATGGCATAGATGCTGCTAATGCTGGATATATTAAATTGGAGGTAATAATGAAGAAAACTCTTTGCTTATTTATCTTAATGTTCACTGGGGTAGCTAACGCGGGGCTAATCAGTATAGATTATGTTTTCGCTGATAGAAGCCTAGAATTCAATGGTGCTACCAAAAATACCGGCGGTATTGAGATGTCTATTATCGTTGACACAAATACTGCAAACTTGGGAACAGGTTTTGGATACTGGCAAAACTTTTATGATGTAGATGTGTTTTTTACCTCTACCGGCTTAGGATTAACCAACGAAAAAGTTGTATCTGATACATATTTGTTTTTTGGCAGCACGGTTTTTGGTTTTACTGACACGGTTGGCGAGTTTAGTACAATATTTACCGCCTACGGTGAAGCGTCGAATTTAGCTTTTGGTAGCCAGTTTGATTTGTCAACATTGATTGTCCCACAAGGACCATTGGCAGCTATAGGCAATGAGTTGCGTACGGCAAACGATATTGTTTTTGCAAATGGAGATAGAATTACAGGGGGTGGTACTATTTCTTTAGCTAGCACAACAACAGTCTCAAACGCTGCTAGTGTGCCAGAGCCAGGCTCTCTTGCTCTATTGGGTCTAGGTTTGGCAGGTGTTGGATTTTCACGGAAAAAGAAAAATCGCTAATAAGAAGGCCAAGTTAATCCAAAAGCCTCGATTCTAATCGGGGCTTTTTTATGCCTAACAAAAAGCTGCAGCGGACCTTTGGCCGCTGAGCTTGACGTTAGGCATCGGACTTACCCAAAAAAAGTGGACATCTCTTATAGTTAGATAAGAGGTGATTTATGACCAGTAAAAAGAAAAA
>NZ_JABULX010000065.1 GCF_013328345.1 Marinifaba aquimaris | reverse complement strand
TTGAAATCATCGTAACCAAATGACTTCACCACTTCCAAGCTATCATCCCTTTCATCCCAAAGTGCAATGCTCGGCAAACCAATTCCATTAAACGTCGTCGTCTTCACCATGGTGTAATGCGACATATCATCAAAAGCCAAGCGCTGACCCACTGTCAATGCTTCATCAAAGCTGTAATCATTTATCACATCGCCTGCCAAACACGTCATCCCGCCTAATCGGTACGTGTGCGCCTTTTCATTCGCATCCCCCGCACCCAAAATATCCGGCCGATACGGCATCTCTAATGTATCGGGCATATGACATGTCGCACTCGTGTCCAATATCGCCAAGGGCATCTGGTTAAACGTCACATCCAACACTTCCGCCACCAAAATACCTGTATGTATCGCTATCGCCTCACCCGGCTCTAAATAAACCTGCACATCATATTGCTTTGAAAAACGTTGAATCAGCGCTATCAACCCTTCTCTATCATAGTCATCCGCCGTGATGTGATGCCCCCCGCCAAAGTTTATCCATTGCATTTGAGAAAGTACGTCACCAAATTTCTCTTCTACTGCTTTTACCGTCCGCGCTAAGGGCTCAAAACCTTGCTCACATAAGGTATGAAAGTGCAGCCCAGAAATCCCTTCCAAGCTCGTCTTGTCAAGTTCCGATAACGGGATACCCAAACGCGAACCCGGTGCACATGGGTCATAAATCGGCGTCGCCCCTTCTGAGTGCTCAGGGTTAATTCGCAAACCAAACGCAATATTCGGTCGCTTCGCTAACGCCGCTTGTATTTGCGGTTGAAACCGTTGCCATTGGCCACACGAGTTAAACACCACATGGTCTGCTATCGCCAAACAGTCGTTTAATTCACTTTCTTTAAACGCGGCTGAAAACACATGGCATTCGCCCCCGTATTCTTCTTTGCCCAAACGCAATTCGTGAATACCACTGGCACAGGTGCCCGATAAGTATTGACGCGTTAAATCACCTAAGCGCCACATCGAAAACGCTTTGAGCGCCGCCAGTATCTTTGCGCCACTGCGCGTTTGTACATCCTGTAAAATGCGTAAGTTCGCTTCAATGCCCGCTTTATTGACCACAAAACACGGTGACGGCACCCGACTTAAATCAAACGTTTCAAAAGGATTTTTCTTATTCATTACCTGCTGTTACCCATAAAAAAGGTGAGCTCAACACTCACCTTTATACTTGGATGTCATCCCTGATTATCAGGGATACCCTGCTATTGATGTACTCAATCGCAACTTATAGCGCTGTTTCGCCTAATTCAACCGTCTTCCACGGTAAGCCATATTCGTTTAAGTCTGCCATAAACGGGTCTGGGTCTAATTGTTCCATATTCCACACACCCGGCTTCATCCATTTTCCTTCTAACATCATCTTCGCACCTATCATGGCCGGTACGCCCGTTGTGTAAGAAATCGCTTGTGATTCAACTTCTGCATAACACGCTTGGTGGTCACAGATGTTATACGTGTACATGGTCTTTTCTTCGCCATCTTTCACGCCGCGTACAATACAACCAATGCACGTTTTGCCTTTTGTTCGTGGCCCTAAGCTCGCTGGGTCTGGCAGTAGTTGACGTAAAAATTGAATTGGAACAATCGATTGCCCGTTAAATTCAACCGGCTCAATACCTGTCATTCCCACATTACCCAACACTTCTAAGTGCTTTAAGTAATTCTCAGAAAAGCTCATCCAAAATTGGGCGCGCTTAATCGTTGGGAAATGCTTGGTTAACGATTCCAGCTCTTCGTGATACATACGGTAAATATCATACGTACCCACATTCTCTGGACATTCAAACTGCGCCGATTTGCTCATCGCAGGTGTTTCGACAAATTC
>NZ_JABULX010000064.1 GCF_013328345.1 Marinifaba aquimaris | reverse complement strand
ACGACCACTTCAACATCCGATTCTGGGTAAGTATCAAAATCACGATGTCGAATATAAGGAAGTTGAGCCTGACTACCGTACTGAGTCGTGGTCCTATACTGGGTGGTACAAACAATATCTTGCCAAGCAAAACTGGCGTTACCAAATTCATCTTTTTCAGTTTGATGAGAAAAAGGCTTGGTATAACCAACCCGGCCAGTTAAGCGATCAAAATAAATAATATGATCTGAGCCGACACGCTTAGTCCACGGGATTAAATTTAACCAAAATAAATTCCAGATAAAGACAGCAATAAAAAAATGGTAATCAAATGACTCACCAAAAAAAATATTAGCCAAGCAGGTAAATAAATGGCGCAATAACAGCTGCCTGCAAAACCAATAAACATGCACGCAATAGATAACCAGCCAGATGCATGTTTGTCAGCGTTTTTTATTAAGAAACGTTCCGGATGTTTTTCAAAAAATGTGCGTTTGGACACTTTTTTCTCAAACATTCGGGTTAAATACAAACCATTAAATTGATCTGCTAACGAGGCATGATTAAAAGCCTGAAAAAATCGGTTAAAAGTCGTTTCTTTTGGTAACGTCGGTATAAAATTTATCATCACATTCCTTGTGAAAACTCATTATTAGGCAATTACAGCGGGTAACCAAAAGTAATTTGCTTTAATAAGCGTTTAAACTTGTATTTATTATCAAATACAGGCAAAGGCATTTCTGGGTCTATCGGCCAGATTTCCCACGGTTTGGTAATTTCGGCTTGTGGTTTATCAAAGGCAAAGTCAAATGCTTCTGAAATTAGTTTTGCTTCAATACTATATTGTTGATCAAAACTCATATCCTGCCAAAAGCGTTCTGGCCTGCCGTTTTCCTTATCAAAAGTGGCGGTGACCGGGTCAAGGTGCCTTACCGCTTCATATACAGGCACATCGGGTAATGGTTTGGTGTTATCCATAAATCGGCACACTTCTTCCCAAAATAAATAACAATAGGTGCGGCTATTGGCTGATTCGGATACGGCCACTTCAACCCCAGATTCTGGGTAAGTATCCAAATCACGATGCTGAATATAAGGGATGTGAGCCTGATTACCATACTGCGTAGTAACAACATATTGGGTTGTACAAACAATATCTTGCCAAGCAAAACTGGCGTTACCAAATTCATCTTTTTCGGTTTGATGGGTAAAAGGCTTGGTATAACCAACCCGGCCAGTTAAGCGATCAAAATAAATAATATTATCCGAACCAACTCGCATGCTCCAAGGAAAGGCATTTAACCAAAATAAATTCCAGATAAGAACGGCAATAAAAAAATGATAATCAAAAGGTTCACCGAAAAAAAATATTAGCCAAGCGGGTAAATAAATGGCGCAACAAAAGCTACCTGCAAACCCAATAAACATGCATGCTAATGATAACCAACCCGCAAAATGTTTATCCGAATTTTTAACTAAAAAACGTTCTGGGTGATCTTTAAAAAAACGTCGTTTTTTCGAGCTTTTTTCAAATCTTCGAGTAAAGTACAACCCATCAAATTGTTCAGTTAACGACGCATAATCATGACTTTGAAAAAAGCGGTTAAAGGTCGTTTCTTTAGGTAACGTCGGTATAAAATTTATCATCACATTCCTTGTGTATGAATATCGTTAAAACAATTAAACTGGGCAACCAAAAGTGATTTGAATAAGTATTCGTTTAAACTTGTATTTATTATCTAAAACAGGTTTAGGCATAGCTGGGTCTATCGGCCAGACTTCCCACGGTTTACTAATTTCGGCTTGTGGTTTATCAAAGGCAAAATTAAACGCTTCTGAGGTCAGCTCGTCTTCAATTTTACTCTGCTGCTCAAAGCTCATATCTTGCCAAAAGCGTTTTGGCCTGCCATTTTCCTTATCAAAAGTGGCGGTGACCGGGTCAAGGTGCCTTACCGCTTCATATACAGGCACATCGGGTAATGGTTTGGTGTTATCCATAAATCGGCACAC
>NZ_JABULX010000063.1 GCF_013328345.1 Marinifaba aquimaris | reverse complement strand
CCTGCGCCAAGACCAAGGCCGTTACCTCCTATATTTGGTCCATTACCGCCAGCTACCGACCCGGAAACAGAAACAGCAACGGATACAGAAACCGTAACGGATACACTTACCGAGACTGAAACCGTGACAGAAACGGAAACTGAGGTCGTCGATACACAAGCACCTGAGTTTGTATCTGAATCGATAGTTACGCGTATTGATGCAACCGGTTTAAAAACGTTAGTTAAACGCAGTGATTTACCTGAAGAGTTTGTCACGGATAATGTTGATGACAATATCGTTCCAACCTTGACTACACCATTGGGTAAATTGCCTTCTGGTAAGCATTTAATCACTTGGTTAGCACAAGATGAAGCAGGTAACTCAACATCCAAGCAGAACCAATTGATTATCAACCCGATTATTAATCTCGGGCAAAATCTGCAAGTCAAAGCAGGCTCTACCATTAAATTACCAGTATTGCTGTCAGGTTATGCGGGGCAATACCCAGTCAATGCCCAGTTATCTACGTCGGGTAGTTTGGCGGCTTCAAACTTTGATTTAGCAACCTCGGTATCATTAAACCAAGGAGTCAAGGGTAGTACCTCCTTGACCATAGCTGATACCGCGATTGCAGGTAATACGTTAACAATTCGTTTAACAAGCGCCAATAACGCTGTCATTGGTAAGCAAAGTGCGCTAACCATTGAAGTTGTGGCTGATAACACATTACCAGTGGTTAACTTACGTCAATCAACTGAGGGCGATAAAGCCACGGGGCAATTGACAGTAACAGCGTCAGTTAACGACCATACACCTTCAGATAGTTACCAATACACTTGGTTTTCAGATGATGCCAACATCAACGACTTAAATGACGATGATAATGAGCTGACTTATCAGGTTGACCTAGCAACATTAACCCCGGGTAGTTACAACCTGACATTTGAAGTCACTGAGCAAGATGCAGAAACAGTGAGTTATCAAACCGTGATTGTTGTCACTGCCCCTATCGTATTAGTAGAAGATATCGATTCAGATAACGATGGTATTTCAGATAAAGACGAAGGCCTACAAGACTCAGATAATGACGGCATTTTAGACCATTTAGATAATCAGCCTAACCCGGCCTATTTACCTATTTCTGATAATGTATCTCGTCCATTAAAAGTTAAACCAGGTCTACAACTTAGCTTAGGTAAAACCAGTATTCGAGCGAAATCAGGTTTAGCGAAAGATGCTAGTTTATCGGTAGAAGAGCTCAGTCAATTTGCTGATACCTCTGGCCAGCAAGCAGACAACTCGGTAGTGGAGTTTGAACCTGTTTCAGAGATTATCGACTTTGAAGTCACAGGATTAAGTAATGCTGGGCAAGTCGTCGAAATTGTTTTACCACTGCCAGATGGGGTGACATTACCTGCCGACGCAGTCTACAAGAAATATACGTTAGCCACGGGTTGGCAAACATTTGCACAAGATAGTGACAACCAACTTGCATCAGCACCTTTAGATGCAGATGAGCAATGTCCAGATGCTGATGCTGCCGCTTACACTGCTGGTTTAACACAAGGCCATGCCTGTATTCGTATTGCTATTTTAGATGGCGGTCCAAATGATGCAGATGGTCAAGCAAATGGGGTGATTGTCGATCCAGGTGTGATTGCGGTTGAAGTAGAAGTAACTGAAACTGAAACTGAAACTGATAGTGTGACACAGAGCGATACATCAACTGAAACGGACACTGAAACAGCTACTGAAACGGACACCGAAACCGCTATTGAAACGGAAACAGCTGTTGAAACGCAAACGGAAACAGAAGTGGAAGTGACTGAAACGGAAGTAGAGACCGAAACGGTTACTGTCAGTGAAACCGAGACAGAAACAGAAGCACAACCTGTTGCCAAATCAAACACTAAACCAAGCACAGGTTCGAGTGGTGGCGGAGGCCATACTCAAGGGGTTGTTATCATAATGCTACTGATATTCGCCTATCTGCGCCGAGTAACCTTACAATACAAATAATGATGCCCAATAATAAAAGCCCTGATTGATCAGGGCTTTTTTATTCAGTGGGATTTAGCCATCTAAAGGCTGTAAAAATCGGTCTGTTCTAGGCAAAAAATAGTTCTCATAATCAAGAGAAAAAACCACACTTTGACTGCGTCCGACAATTTCGGCTCTTGGCACAAAGCCTATCATTCTCGAGTCAGCGCTATTATCTCTGTTGTCACCTAGCACTAAATAATGGTTGGCTG
>NZ_JABULX010000062.1 GCF_013328345.1 Marinifaba aquimaris | reverse complement strand
GTAACGGTCAAATAAACTTGGATACTTTTCTAGGCACTTTTACTTAGTTTTATCTCATATTCTGCTGGTGAGATATTTCCTAATTTATAATGTCGTCGTTTTTGATTATTAAACGGCTCGATATACTCAATAATGTCAGCCATAGCTTAACGCCTTGTTTGATAACGACGATAGTTAACTCGCTCAGATTTCAAACTACGGAAGAAGTGTTCAGTAACGGCATTATCCAAACAATTTCCTGCACGGCTCCTACTAAAGACTAAGCCATGTTCTTTTAATGAACCCTGAGTTACTTCACACGTATATTGTTCACCCTCATCTGAGTGGAATAGAACGCCATCAGTTGGTTGACGGTTATTTACGGCTAGTCGTAAAGCTCAGGCTGTCAGTTCGCTGTTCGGCTTATCTGAAAAAGCCCAGCTAATTACTTTGCGTGAACATAAATCCAGAATCACAGCTACCTAGAACCAACCTTGTTGCGTGCGTATATAGGTAATATCACCAGACCATAACTTGTTTAAGTGTTGTGGATTGAACTGACGATTCAAGTAGTTTGGCGCAATAACTGAAGGCTTACCACCAACAGGATATTTATCCTGTTTAAGGTCTTTAGCTACTAGGTTAAGTCTTTTCATCGAAGTACGAACACGATGAATGCCAATATCAAAACCTAACGCCTGTAATTCACCGTGCATACACGCTTCGCCATATGTTGCATCCATATCGACATGAATTTGTTTCATAGCCGCATCAAGCTTTATCTATTCAGGGCAGATAGCCTTTGGCTTAGCTCGATAATAAAACGAGCTAAACCGTATCGATAAACAACGGCATATTTGCTGTACCTTACTTCCTGCCTTTTTCAGCTTGGCAGCTACTTGCTGCCGTTGCTCATTTCCATAGCGAAAAAGGCCGATGTAGATTCAATTGGTCAACGCAACACACATGTGAAAACATTGAGTAGCGGAGGAAAATTGAATGAAGCGTACATTTACCAAACAAGAAAGAGAGTTTGTTTTCGATTCTTGGAAGTCAGGAGTTGGGTTCAGTGACATTGCTAGTCTAATTGATTCTAAACCCGGCAGTGTATTTACAATCCTTCGTGATACTGGAGGTATTAAGCCCGCTCCCCGTCAACGAAGAAGCTTGCACTTAACGCTTGAAGAACGTGAAGAAATCCGTGCTGGCTTATCAGCCAAAAAAGAGTATTCGAGAAATAGCTCGCTTGTTAAACTGCTCACCATCAACAATTTCGAGAGAAATTCAACGTAATCGAGGTCGTAGATATTACAAAGCTGTTGATGATAATAACCTTGCCTGGAGAATGGCTAGGCGGCCTAAACCGTGTCTGTTAGAAGCTAATCCCGAATTAAAACTCACTGTCCTAGAAAAGCTAGAATCCAATTGGTCACCAGAGCAAATATCAGCTTGGATCAAGCGCACAATGCCCAAGCGTAAATCTATGTATATCTCGGCTGAGACTATTTATAAAACCATCCATTACCGAAAACGTAATGTACTTCATCACTCCCTAGCCAAGCATCTCCGTCGTGGTCATAGTTTACGGTATAGCAAAAAGCATTCTCGTAAAGGCGAACGAGGAACCATTAATATTGTTAATGCCGTTTCAATTCACGATATACCATCATATTAAAACTTAAGGGAAAAGACGCTACATCCGTTACTGAAGCACTTATCAATAAGTTTAATGAACTACCAATTAAATTAAGAAAATCATTAACATGGGATAGAGGTATGGAATTAGCTAAACATGCTGAGTTCACTGACAGAACAGGCGTACCTGTTTATTTTTGTGATCCCCAAAGCCCGTGGCAACGAGGTTTAAATGAAAACACTAATAGTTTAATTAGACAGTATTTTCCTAAGAAGACATGTTTACGTCAACACTCTCAAGCGAAATACAGAGCAGTGGCAGAGCAGTTAAATAATCGTCCTAGAAAGGTACTAGAATTTAAAACACCAAGACAAGTAATTGAAAGTAGTGTTGCGTTGACAAGTTGAATCTACAGAAGCTTTTTTTAATAGCTGATTGTCGCTTTGTAATTGCTTAACTTGTTTTTCTAATTCTTGAATACGTATGTGCTCTAGTGTCAATACGCTGCCTTTGGGAGTATGACCTTATTGTTCTTTTCGGTTATGGCTTACCCAGCGCTGAATAGATGATAAACCCACATTCATTGCGGTGCTCGCATTTTTATGTTTATAACCGTGAGTAATGACTAGCTCAGCACATTCACGTTCAAATTATGCTGTTAATATTTTCTTTGGCATTTTTAACCTCATTCGTTAGTTGAATTTTACCTCTAACAAAGTCTC
>NZ_JABULX010000061.1 GCF_013328345.1 Marinifaba aquimaris | reverse complement strand
GTTCAATGACAGATGGTTATGACTGCTATCAAAATGCACTGGCTGAGAGAGTAAACGGTATTCTTAAAAACGAATACTTGTTAATGAAACCAAATAACCTAAATGAGGCAAGGGAAATGGTAAAACAATCAGTCGATTTATATAATCAACAAAGGCCACATTCGGCCTTAAAATACAAAACGCCCGATGAAATTCATCAGGCGTTTTAATCAAAAAAGTGTCAACCCATACTAGGATGGGTCAAAGGGTTAAATTTACTTTTAGCTCACGCGTTCGAACATCAAGTCCCAAACGCCGTGGCCTAATCTGTGGCCGCGTTGCTCAAACTTTGTTAATGGGCGGTTGTCTGGGCGAGGAACATAGTTTTGTTGTTCCGATTGGTTTTTGTAACCAGGTGCCACAGACATTACTTCTAACATGTGCTCTGCATAGTTTTCCCAGTCAGTTGCCATGTGGAAAACCCCACCAATTGCTAATTTTTGTCTTAGTTGCTCAACGAACTCAGGTTGCACAATGCGGCGTTTGTGATGACGTTTTTTATGCCAAGGATCAGGGAAAAATAATTGAATGCGAGCCAATGACCCATCAGGGATCATATTTTTAAGTACTTCTACTGCGTCATGTTCAAATAGGCGAATATTATCAACGCCTTCTTCTTCTGCTGTTTTTAAACATGCACCAACACCGGGCTTGTGAACCTCAATTCCGATAAAGTTCTTATCGGCTTCGTTTTTAGCCATCTCAACTAAAGATGCACCCATGCCAAAACCAATTTCCAGTACAACAGGGGCATCGCGGTTAAATGCTGCAGCTAAATCAAGTTGCTCGTTTTTATAATCAATGCCTTTTTCAGGCCAGTGTTGGTTTAAAGCGGCTTCTTGCCCTTTAGTCAAACGTCCCTCTCTAAGAACAAAACTTTTTACAGTTCGGATTCGTTTACCTTCTTCGATTGCTTTTTCTAAGCGATCTTTTGATGCATCTGACATATTGAGAGTTACCTATAGGGATAGCTAAATTGGCGCGTATTTTAGTCATACCCTGAGGTTAAGGCTATAGTTAGGTGAAAAAATAATATATCCTGCGCGCAAACAGACGAAGTTAGCTATAAATATGAATGATTTTGCCAGCAGAGTTCTCGCTTGGTATCACCTTCACGGTCGTAAAAACCTCCCTTGGCAACAAGATAAAACTCTTTATAAAGTTTGGGTTTCTGAAGTGATGTTGCAGCAAACCCAAGTTACTACTGTAATACCGTATTTTGAAAAATTTATTGATCGTTTTCCAACTCTTGCCGATTTAGCCGCTGCACAAGAAGACGAAGTACTCGCGCATTGGACTGGACTTGGCTATTACGCTCGGGGACGCAATTTGCTAAAAGCAGCTAAGACTATGATAGCGCAATACGGTGAATTCCCCACTGAACTCGAGCAAGTACATGCATTGCCTGGTATTGGTTTATCTACTGCTGGCGCTATTCTATCTTCAGTATTGCAGCAGCCTCATGCAATATTAGATGGTAATGTTAAAAGAGTTTTAGCCAGACATTATCTAGTTGACGGCTGGACCGGCAATAAGAAGGTTCAGGATAAGCTATGGGAATTTGCTAAAGAGGTGACACCTAGTAAAGATACTCATCATTTTAATCAAGCAATGATGGATATTGGCGCGACAGTGTGTAAACGCTCTAAACCACTTTGTGAACAATGCCCTGTTGCTGAAACTTGCTTTGCCAAAGCTCAAGGTTTACAAAAACAATACCCGCAACCAAAACCAAAGAAAGTACTACCTGAAAAACATACCTTTATGCAGATCTTAAAGTATCAGCACCAAGTGTATTTAATTAAACGACCTAGTAGTGGGTTATGGGGCGGCCTGTATGCTTTTTCAGAGTTTGAGTCGTTAGATGAATTAGAGCAAAGCCATGCGACTCAAGCGCTTAATGTGATCAAAAGTCGTGAACTTACGGGGTTTCGTCATACATTTTCGCATTTTCACTTACACATCACTCCTGTCTTAGTTGAGCTTGAAAACTTGCCTCAAAGTATTTCTGAGGCAGATAGTACTTGGTATCAAGTTGATGAAAAAAGAGATTTTGGTATCTCTACGCCAACTGCTAAAATACTCGAAGAAATTTCACAATTAGTGTCGTTATCCTAAATTAAGGTTTGTTTTATGTCTCGAACAGTTCAATGTCAGTATTTAAAAAAAGAAGCCGATGGCTTAGATTTTCAGCTTTACCCTGGTGAATTGGGAAAACGCATTTTTGACAATATCTCTAAAGAAGCTTGGGCACTTTGGCAGTCGAAACAGACCATGTTAATCAATGAAAAGAAATTGAATATGATGAATGTGGATGACAGAAAAGTGATTGAACAGGCTATGGTTGCCTTCTTATTTGAAGGTGAAGATGTTGTTATTGATGGCTACACACCACCTGAAAAGTAATATCTACTGGTAATCCACTGACCCATCCTAGTATGGGTTGACACTTTTTTGATTAAAACGCCTGATGAATTTCATCGGGCGTTTTGTATTTTAAGGCCGAATGTGGCCTTTGTTGATTATATAAATCGACTGATTGTTTTACCATTTCCCTTGCCTCATTTAGGTTATTTGGTTTCATTAACAAGTATTCGTTTTTAAGAATACCGTTTACTCTCTCAGCCAGTGCATTTTGATAGCAGTCATAACCATCTGTCATTGAAC
>NZ_JABULX010000060.1 GCF_013328345.1 Marinifaba aquimaris | reverse complement strand
CACCTTGACCCGGTGACCGCCGCTTTTGATAAGGAAAATGGCAGGCCGGCACGCTTTTGGCAAGATATGAGTGTGGAACAACAGCGGGTAATAAAAAGACAACTGATGTCTGAAGCGTTTAATTTTGCCTTTGATAAGCCACAAGCCGAAATTACCAAACCTTGGGAAGTCTGGCCGATAGACCCAGCAATGCCTCAGCCTGTATTAGATAATAAATACAAATTTAAACGTTTACTAAAGCAAATCACGTTTGGTTGCCCAGTTTAATTGTTTTAACGATATTCATACACAAGGATTGTGATGATAAATTTTTTACCGACGTTACCTAAAGAAACGACCTATAACCGTTTTTTTCAAAGTCATGAACATTCGTCGTTAACTGAACAATTTGATGGGTTGTACTTTACTCGAAAATTTGAAAAAAGCTCAAAAAAACGACGTTTTTTTAAAGAACACCCTGAACGTTTTTTAGTTAAAGCGTCGGATAAACATTTCGCGGGTTGGTTCTCATTAGGGTGCATGTTTATTGGCTTTTCAGGCAGCTTTATGTGTGCTTATTTGTTTTTTATGATTGGAGTGATAGATCTAGATTTTGTCAATGTTCCTTGGTGGTTGTTCGCCTCTGTACTTATATGGAATTTATTTTGGTTAAATTTAATCCCGTGGACTAAGCGTGTCGGCTCAGATCATATTATTTATTTTGATCGTTTAACTGGCCGGGTTGGCTATACCAAAGCTTTTACTCATCAAACCGAAAAAGATGAGTTTGGTAACGCCAGTTTTGCTTGGCAAGATATTGTTTGTACCACCCAGTATAGGACCACGACTCAGTACGGTAATCAGGCTCATATCCCTTATATTCAACATCGTGATTTTGATACTTACCCAGAATCGGATGTAGAAGTGGCTGTATCCGAATCGGCCAATAGCCGCACCTATTGTTATTTATTTTGGGAAGAGGTGTGCCGATTTATGGATAACACTAAACCATTACCCGATGTACCTGTATATGAAGCAGTCAGACACCTTGACCCGGTGACCGCCGCTTTTGATAAGGAAAATGGCAGGCCGGCACGCTTTTGGCAAGATATGAGCTTTGAACAGCAGAGTAAAATTGATGACGAGCTGACCACAGAAGCGTTTAATTTTGCCTTTGATAAACCACAAGCCGAAATTACCAAACCGTGGGAAGTCTGGCCGATAGACCCAGCTATGCCTAAACCTGTTTTAGATAACACATACAAGTTTAAACGAATACTTATTCAAATAACTTGTGGTTGCCCAGTTTAATTGTTTTAACGATATTCATACACAAGGAATGTGATGATAAATTTTATACCGACCTTACCGAAAGAAACGACCTATAACCGTTTTTTTCAGGCTTTTAATCATGCCTCATTAGCAGATCAATTTAATGGTTTGTATCTAACCCGAATGTTTGAGAAAAAAGTATCCAAACGTACATTTTTTGCAGACCATCCGGAACGTTTCTTAATACAAAACGCTGACAAACATGCATCTGGCTGGTTATCTATTGCGTGTATGTTTATAGGGTTTGCAGGTAGTTGTTATTGCGCTATGTTTCTACCTTATTGGTTGTTTTTTGGTAAAGAGCCTTTCCCAATAATTGCATATTTATCCGTTCTTATCTGGAATTTATTTTGGTTAAATGCATTCCCATGGACTAAGCGTGTGGGCTCAGATCATATTATTTATTTTGATCGTTTGACTGGCCGGGTTGGCTATACCAAGTCTTTTAATCATCAAACTGAAAAAGATGAATTTGGTAACGCCAGTTTTGCTTGGCAAGACATTGTTTGCATTACCCAATATGCCGTTACATCTCAGCATGGTAGTCAGGCTCAACTTCCTTATATTCGACATCGTGATTTTGATACTTACCCAGAATCGGATGTTGAAGTGGTCGTATCCGAATCAGCCAATAGCCGCACCTATTGTTATTTATTTTGGGAAGAGGTGTGCCGATTTATGGATAACACCAAACCATTACCTGATGTACCTGTATATGAAGCAGTAAGACATATTGACCCGGTGACCGCCGCTTTTGATAAGGAAAACGGCAGGCCAGAACGCTTTTGGCAAGATATGAGTGTGGAACAACAGCGGGTAATAAAAAGACAACTGATGTCAGAAGCGTTTAATTTTGCCTTTGATAAGCCACAAGCCGAAATTACCAAACCGTGGGAAGTCTGGCCAATCGACCCTGCAATGCCTCAGCCTGTATTAGATAATAAATACAAGTTTAAACGTTTATTAAAACAAATCACTTTTGGTTGCCCAGTTTAATTGTTTTAACGATATTCATACACAAGGAATGTGATGATAAATTTTATACCGACCTTACCTAAAGAAACGACCTATAACCGTTTTTTTAAAGCCATACCAGATGATTCCCTACTTGAGCAATTTAATGGTTTGTACTTCACTCGAAAATTTGAACAAGGCTCTGAAAAAAAACGCTATTTTAAAGAGCACCCTGAGCGTTTTTTAGTTAAAGCGTCTGATAAACATTTTGCAGGTTGGTTATCATTAGCATGCATGTTTATTGGCTTTTCAGGCAGCTTTATATGTGCTTATTTGTTTTTTATGATTGGAGTGATTGATCTAGATTTTGCCAATGTTCCTTGGTGGTTGTTCGCCTCTGTACTTATATGGAACTTATTTTGGTTAAATGCATTCCCTTGGAGTGAACGTATTGGTTCGGATAATATTATTTATTTTGACCGTTTAACTGGCCGGGTTGGCTATACCAAAGCTTTTAGCCATCAAACTGAAAAAGATGAATTTGGTAACCCCAGTTTTGCTTGGCAAGATATTGTTTGTACAACCCAATATGCAGTTACTACGCAGTATGGTAGTCAGGCTCATATCCCTTATATTCGACATCGTTATTTGGATACTTACCCAGAATCTGGGGTTGAAGTGGCCGTATCCGAGTCAGCCAATAGCCGCACCTATTGTTATTTATTTTGGGAAGAGGTGTGCCGATTTATGGATAACACCAAACCATTACCCGATGTGCCTGTATATGAAGCGGTAAGGCACCTTGACCCGGT
>NZ_JABULX010000006.1 GCF_013328345.1 Marinifaba aquimaris | reverse complement strand
CTGAGACTGAGACTGAGACTGAGACTGAGACTGAGACTGAGACTGAGACTGAGACTGAGACTGAGACTGAGACTGAGGCTGAGACTGAAACAGAGACCGAGACCGAGACAGAAACAGAGACAGTAACCGAAACAGTAACCGAAACAACTACTGAAACAGAAACAACCACAGATACTGATATGAGTTGTATGCCATATCAAGTTGGTGCAACTTATTTCACGGGGGATGTGGTTAGCCATAACGGTAATAGCTACACCTGTAAAATTTCAGGCTGGTGTTCATCAAATAGTGCGTGGGCGTATGCACCTGGCACGGGCAATTATTGGCAGCAAGCATGGCAATTAGGTGGTCAGTGTGATGTCGATTTAATAGAGACAGAAACCAGCACTGAAACGATTACAGAAACTGACTCTGATGCTGATTCACAGTGCGCTGAATATGTCGCAGGTTCTGATTACCAGCAAGGTTCTGTTGTTGTGCAACAAGGGCAAACCTATACCTGTAATGTTGCTGGTTGGTGTTCATCAGACAGTGCTTGGGCGTATGCACCTGCCACGGGTTTATATTGGGCAGACGCTTGGTCTGTTGGTGGTCAATGTGATTCTGGCTTAACAGAAACAGAAACAGAAACAGAAACAGAAACAGAAACAGAGACAGAAACAAGCACGGAGACTAACACTGAAACAGAGACCGAAACTAATACCGAGACTGATACTGGTACGGAAACTGACATCAATGCTTGTTCAGAGCAGGGCATTAACCCAGCACTTTATCCCAGCTACCCAGATTTCCCGCGTACTGACTGGCAAGGTAACCCAAGTCATGCTTCTGGCGGTGATTACTTAAGCCATGAAAATCGACTGTATAAAGCAAGGTGGTGGACGCAACAAATGCCAACGGATAATGCCTCTGAATGGCAATTTGTTTGTGCATTTTAAGACAAGCTAATCTCATAAAGCTAAGCTAGGGAGCAACTTTACCTTGCTTAGCTTTAACTAGATTATCTTCCTCAGCCCCAAAATTATACCGGTAAAAGGAATAACCATAATTGATACGACAAACAAAAGGGTATCGGTTTTGCCGATGTTAATACCTGGGCTTATTATCAATGAGAGTGAGTTGATTAACGTCAATACTAAAGCTGCTTGAATAGCACCGCAGTAGCCGACAATACCTGCCACTGGTAACATGATAAAGGCACACAATACCGCAGGCGTAAAAGGCGCTGCTGCTAATATTAGGCTGATAGCAGATATCATTATTGCCAAGGCTAATGCAAAACGTTTCAATACTTTTCTCCTTTTCTCCTTTTCAAATCCATTTTAATCATCTAACAGCGCTGCTTTTAGGTTTTTTCTATTTCTGCATATTTGTTGCACATTTCCCTTTTATATTGAAACCATCGTCATTTGAAAGGACTTTTAGGGAAACAACAATGATAAAGAGATACTTAACTTCGAGTTTATTTGTTTTAGCGATGGTTTTAACTTCTAGCGCTCAGGCCAGTTTCATTAATGACAGTATAAGTGTCCGTTATGATGATGTTTCTCGCACCTTGATTAACGATACGGCGACAGTCGGAAACGGTGTTGATTTTGTGGGTACAGATATGTTTTTTAGAACGTTTGAACTCGATTTTACCGATAATGCGTTTACATTAACTATTTCAAAGCGAGAGACCTCGGGCAATTTTACCGCTATTTTCAGCGCATTAGAAATTACCGGTATTGACAATAAAGTACTAGATGTCAGTTTTGATGCTGCCAATAGTAGTGAATTTACCAACAACAAACAGCCAGACATTGAGTTTTCAGACGATGGGCGTATTGAGTTATCAACTTTCTTATTTTTAAGTGCTAATGAGCCCGCTTCTGCGCTTTCACATTCATTTACTTGGAATGTGGAATTTGAGCCGATTAAGGTTTCTGAGCCATCTGCTTTGTTTATTTTGTTATTGGGTTATTTAGGTTTAGCGATTAGAAAAGACTAAATAACCACGTTTTAACGTGAACCTCAAGCAATGATCTGCTTGCTCACCCTTGGCCGACTTAATATAAGTCGGCTTTTTTTGTACTGCTTAAAATGTTTTAGCGGTTCAATTTACGAACGCGGAAGTTGCGCCCTTTCATTTTTCCTTCACTGATGGTTTTTAAAGCTTGCTTTGCAATTGATTTTTCAACTGCAACAAATGACGAAATTGCTTGAACTTTGATTTTACCAATTTGATCGCCTTTGATAGCTGGGTTTGCGGTTAAACCACCTAAAATATCGCCAGGGCGAAGTTTGTTCTTTTTGCCGCCATCAATTTGCAACGTGACCATCGCCGCTTGTACTAATGGATTGTTGAAAACATCGTTGTTAGGCAGTGCAATTGGCTCTATATCTTTTTTAAGATATTCCTCAAGGCGAATGACTTTATGCGCTTCTTTATGACTAATAAGCGAACACGCTACCCCCGTTTTACCGGCTCGCCCCGTGCGACCAATGCGGTGAACGTGAACTTCTGGGTCATGCGCAATATGGTAGTTAATCACCATATCGACATCGTTTACGTCGATACCACGAGCGGCTACATCTGTGGCAATTAAAATGGTTAAGCTATTGTTAGCAAAGCGAATCAGAGTTCTGTCTCTGTCTCTTTGTTCTAAATCGCCGTGCAGCGCTCCACAATCAAAACCTTGTTGGTTCAAATCATCGGCTAATTGCTGACACTCCACTTTGGTATTACAGAAAATAACCGCCGATTTAGGCTGAAATTTATAAAGTAGTCGCTCGATGGCATCGATTCGCGCATCGTTATTATCGACCTCGTAAAAATACTGGTTAATAGACGTTTGATCGTGCGTGCTTTTAACCTCGACTTTTACTGGGTTGGTCATGATATGACTAACCAATTGTTCAATTTTGCTTGGGTAGGTTGCACTGAAAAGTAAGTTTTGTCTGTCGCTAGGGCAATCAGCCACTATGTATTCAAGTGGCTCTTCAAAGCCCATATCTAACATACGATCTGCTTCATCGAGGACTAATGTATTGAGCTCTGCCAGTGATAATCGACCTTTGCGTATATGCTCTTCAACCCGTCCAGGTGTACCGACAATGATATGTGCCCCGTGTTCAAGTGAACCTATTTGCGGTCCCATTGGAGAACCACCACACAAAGTTAATACTTTAATATTGTGAATGGCACGTGCTAGTTTTCTAATTTCTACGGCAACTTGGTCGGCTAACTCTCTTGTCGGGCAAAGTACCAAGGCTTGAACGCGGAAGCGTTTTACATTGAGGTTATGTAATAAACCTAAGCCAAAAGCCGCTGTTTTACCTGAACCCGTTTTACCTTGACCGATGACATCTTTTCCTTGCAGCATCAGTGGTAATGACTGAGCTTGTATCTCAGTCATACTGTGATAACCCAAGCTAGAAAGGTTATCAATTAAAGGTTTAGATAGTTGCGTTGTCGAAAATGCGTCAGACATGAAAAGGTCTCTTGGTCAGATAAAGTGCTTGGGCGAACTGGCTTAGTACAATATAGCTTGCCACCGTAAAGCTGCAGTATAACAAAATCGAACGGAGCAAGCGTTAGTTATAGTTATCCCAGTAAGGCTGCTCGGTAAAATACTGTTTTAAATAATCGATAAAGTGGGGGCGAGCAATCGAGAGCTTGGATAAACGGCCCAAATGGCTGTATTGGATATCAGCGGATAATCATCTAGTAAGCTGACTAACTCGCCTGACTTTAATTGTTGATAGCAACACCAAGTTGAGCTGACGGTGATCCCCAAACCATCGATGGCAGCATCTCTGATCACTTCGCTATTGCCTGCACGGAATTGACCTTGCTGCTTTATATTGATTTGCCCATCTGGTGTTTGAAAACTCCAGTTATCTAAACCAATTAAACTGATGCATTGGTGTTGATGCAATTCTTGCGGTGTTTTAGGTATGCCGTGTACTTTTAGGTAGTCCGGCGAGGCGACAATATGGCGTTTATCTTCAGCGAGCTTTCTTGCATTAAAGCTTGAATCTTTTAGTTCGGTGTTGCGAATTGCGATTTCAAGCTATCATTAACCATATGAGTTGTCTAGGTTTAACTCTAGTTGGTCGAGCTCATACTCAATTAAATAGTAGTCAAGTTATGGGTAAAGTCGTTTTGATGTTGTATAACTAATTGATGCTATGGCACTCGTGATGCTTTGTGGTCACTAGTGCTAATGAATAAGGATAGATTATGGCTAAAACAATTTTTTTAACGGGTGCTACCGACGGTATCGGCTTAGCAACGGCGCACATGTTGGCTGATTTAGGTCATAACCTCATTATTCATGGTCGAAATGCACAAAAATTAGCTGACTTAAAAGCGGATTTAGCGGACAAGTACAATATTGAGGTAGAGAGTTATCAAGCAGACTTATCTGACCTGCAAGATGTCAAAGATATGGTTAATATGATCAAGACAGCACAAAATCAGCTTGATGTCATTATTAACAATGCCGGTGTCTTTAAAACTGATTCGCCTGTTAATGAAGCTGGTCTAGATGTGCGTTTTGTCGTTAATACCATAGCGCCTTATATGCTTAGCCAAGGATTATTGAGCGTGCTAAAGCCGGGTAGTCGCATTATTAATTTATCCTCAGCTGCTCAAGCGAGTGTCGATTATCAAGCTTTTAACGGTAATAAAAAATTATCCGCTGGTGAAGCTTATGCGCAAAGCAAACTCGCGATAACGCAGTGGTCGATATTCATGGCCGATGAATTTCGAAGTAAAAACATTATTGTAATACCAGTTAATCCCGGCTCATTACTCGCCTCTAAAATGGTAAAAGAAGGTTATGGTATTGCTGGCGGCGATATTCAAATTGGTGCGAAAATACTGACTCATTTATCACTTGATGCCGAGTATGAAGCGCATTCTGGTCAATATTTTGATAACGATGCAGGTCAATTTGCTAACCCGCATCCAGATGCCCTAGATGCGAATAAAAACTTAGCACTGATTAATGCGATAGAGTCACTTATTTAAATTTATTTTATTAGCACAACAAAATGAGAGTGTAGATGGGTGGGGAGCAAAAACGCTACTCCAACTCAATGCGCTTGACCATCCACATCCATTTACTGAATGCGGTGGGGTCTTGTTGGTAGTTCATTTCATTGGCTGGGTAAACTGTTCTCAGTGGGCCTTTAGTTGCGTTCCCTGAGGCTTTGCACATTACCCCAAGTTTTCTACCGTTGAAAACGTACTTACCGGAATCGTTTTACGCAATGTGCTTAACTATAGCGTTTGCACTTATTCGCTATCGGCTGTGATGACTTGGATTTGATTGAGTGCTTAACCATACACAGATGTTGCGAAGCAAAATAGCCCCCTTATGATTGCGCAAAGTAACTTAGACGTAACTTATTTAAAAAGATTTCAACCACTAAATAGCAAGTATAAGCTGACACTGCTCGATTATTTATGGTTTACTTAGCCCTCAATCTGAATAATAACATCAAATAAGGATTGCCATGAGCTCTCAAGCCAAGTGCCAACGATGTGGTGCCCCTGTTTCTGTGTCAGCTATTTTTGCTGCGGGTTTACCGACAATGATTAAGTGTAATTCGTGCAAAGCCACACACACTTTTAATTATAATTCTTACATTTTATACCCAATTGCAATTATGGTTTTAATTGCAATTGTGGTTGCTGCCATTGCCACTGGTAATACAGTTTTTGGCCATGAAGCTTTTTCGTTTGAGCGTAAGGTCAGACATTTTTACCTTGGTTTTGGTATTGCTTATGCTGTTATTGCTGAACTGCTTTTTGCACTTTACTTAATTAAGTGTACCCAAGTGACTAAATCTGAATTTAAGGTTTAGGAGGAGCATTATGAGCAATCCACTAATCGAAGCGCTGCAGCAAGGTTTAAAGTCTTCACCTGATAACGACCAATTACAACAAGCTTTAGTTGAAGCATACATTAACGATAATCAATTTGAGCCAGCGCTTGAATTATTACAACAGATGTTAGCTAAAGCCCCGACTAATATTGAACTACTAGAGCGTACTATTGCACTTGGTAAGCAATTAGAAAGAGCTGATTTGCTGTTGGCTTATCAAGCATTACTTGATATTGCTCAGCCCAAGCAAACCGATAATGAAATTACTCCAGAAGAGCAGGCAACTGAAGTTAAAGCTGTTGAGCAGAGCGCTGCTACCATTTTTGATACTGAATCAGATAAGGTGACGCCGATTAACACTAAACGAGTAAGAGGCTCTGAGCTCAAATTAGTTTCAAGTGATCAGCAAGACTATTCAGTCGATGATTTATGTGAGGATACGCACGTCTATCTTGATGATGTCGGTGGTATGGAAGATGTTAAAAAGCGCTTACGCATTTCTTTTTTAGCGCCGTTACAAAATCCTGAATTGGTTAAGCAATATGGCAAGTCGGTTGGTGGAGGTTTGATTCTATATGGCCCACCAGGTTGTGGAAAAACGTTTATTGCTCGGGCTCTCGCTGGGGAACTTGGGGCTAAATTTGTTTCGGTTGGGTTGTCGGATATTCTCGATATGTATGTAGGTGAGAGTGAGCGCAAATTACACGAAATATTTGAATCGGCAAGGCGCAACAGTCCATGCGTTTTATTTATTGATGAGTTAGATGCATTGGGGCAAAAACGTAGCAACTTGAAAAATTCAGGTATGCGCACCTTGGTCAATCAATTACTTAATGAAATGGACAGCGTTAATAACAACAATGAAAATCTATTTGTTTTAGGTGCGACCAATCACCCATGGGAAATAGATGAAGCATTGAAAAGACCCGGTCGCTTTGATCGAATGATCCCCGTTTTTCCGCCTGATGAAGCAGCCAGACAAGCTATTTTGAACTACCACTTAAAAAATGCCCCCACAGATACGATTGATATTGAGTCTTTGGTTAGACAAACGCGACTATTCTCAGGTGCAGATTTAGCACACTTATGTCAGTCGGCTATCGATCAAGTATTTGAACGCTCATTAGCATCACAGCAAACAGAAAAAATTACCGAGCGTGATTTTTCTATCCCGCTCAAAGAAGTCAACCCGAGTGCGTTATCTTGGTTTGAGACTGCAAAAAATTACGCCATGTTTTCCAACAAAAATGGTCAATATGATGACATCATGCAATTTATAAAAGTGAATAAGCTTTAGTATGAATAATGACGTTGAAAAACAGCAGGCAGGAGCAGAACACGCCCGCGCTGATCATTTATTGGAACTTGCTCGATACGAAGAGGCTATTCCTGTCATTGGAATACAACTTGCCAAAGCGCCTGATAATGCGATGTTGCACTATCAGATGGCAAGAGCCTTTCTTGGTTTAAATGACTTTAATGCAGCTGACAAACACGCTGATACTATGATAAGCGTTGACCCAAACAATCCAATGGGTTTTTATTTAAAAAGCTTAACGAGTCATGCATTAAAGAATTTTGTCGGTGAACTAAGCTATGCCGAGCAAGCCGTAATTTTGTGCCCCGATGATGCTGATTTTCTCAAACGCTTATCACAAGCGCGATTGCAAAATGGTTTAATTGCCAAAGCGAGAGAATCGGCAGAGCAAATGATGTTGCTGGCGCCTGATGAGCCTGAAAGTCATGAGGTGATGGCGGATATTTGTTTAGCTTTGAAAGACTATTATCAAGCTAAAGTGCACGTTGTTAAAGCATTGGAGTATTCACCCAATAGTTATGTTTTACTGAACGATTTAGCACGTTGCCATATTGGTTTAAAAGACAGAAAGTTGGCCATTGATACTATGTTTAATGCATTGCAACAGCTACCAGACTCAGAAACTTTGCGCTCAAACATGTTTAGAACGATTCAATCTTTTCTGGATTTGGAGCGTTTAAAAGGTCGAGCTGCACTTAAATCACTGCCTGAAGAATTACAGTTTTTCTATCGTGATTACCAACAACGCACCAATGCGTTTGAGAAACATGGCACCTTGATGTGGGGCGTGTTTTGGCTGATCTTAATGGGAGGATTAATCGCCTTTTTCTCAACTGTGACCTAAAAGTTGATGCTGGTTAATTTGTTAACCAGCATTTGAATACCACGGATAAAACTAAAATCGATACACTCGTTGGGGCAATTTAAGCGATTATCGGTCGCTAATTGCGAACTTAATTTAGCTCAATGCGTTTGACCACCCACATCCATTTACTAAATGCGGTGGGGTCTTGTTGGTAGTTCATTTCATTGGCAGGGTAAACTGTTCTCAGTTGGCCTTTAGTACCAATTGGAATGGCTTTACCTTCTTCTTTACTGGCCAGTAAGATGATTTCTTGTTGCCACTCACTAGCACGATACGTTACTTGGTAGTTGTCGATGGCCGTTAATGTGATTTGACTGACTTTATTCGTGCCAAGTTCTGCGGCAATGTCTGATAGTAAAAAACCACTAAAACGACTGACCTGGTTATTCCAGGGCTCGAGCACATCATAATGCTGTATTGGCAGTTTTTGCTCGAGCATTTTGATTGTCATCGATTTAGGTAGGTCCGCTTTGATTGCTTTACCTGCAAGTGCAATGGTGCGATTTGCCATTTTATCGGCAGTAGCGCTACAAGAGAAAAAACAAAACACAAAACGAGAATGAAATAAGTCGTACTTTTTTGCAAGATAATGCTCCGAAAGTGAGAAATGAAATAGTAGTACTCGCTGTTAAAGACTTGCTAATTATAGACTTTATCAAGTAATCTCAATTGAAAATAACCATTTTATACCGTCTTTGTTATGAAAAAATTTGCCCGAGAAATGTTATTTGGAAAATGGTACCGCACCGACACGGATGAACAATCACAACAGCAGACTGAATATGCTGAATTGAGCGAAGATGGTAGTTTTGAGTTTAGTTTTACTACCCACACTGCAGATGGAGAAGTGGCCAGTCAGGTTATTGAGTTTGGTGACTGGGGATTAGTCGGCGATATTCACTTTACCATTACTAAAAGTGAGTTGGTGGGGGATGAGCATTACGTTGCCGATCTAACCCACGAAGACAACTATCAAGCTTATCAAGTGTTACAACTTACCCCGCTTATTTTCGAATACCAGCACATTATCAGCAAAGAAGTATTCACGCTTCGTCGTATCAACAATGTTGTTGGTAATGCTTAAATAGCTCGCTTTTTCATCTCAAATACTAACCGATTGACCATAGTTAAAGCCTGCTTTCTTGCCCCTTCTATAGGATGTACAAAGCTGAGCCTTAAACAGTTTTGATAAGATTGGCTCGTACTGAATAACGCTCCTGGTGTGAGTACTATGTCTTGTTTTAAGGCGCGCTTGTATAGTTCAACAGTGTCGATAGGCTCATCCAATTTTATCCAAATAGCTAAGCCTCCATCCGGTACGGTATAACTAAATGAAAACTGCCAATATTGGTTAATGGCTGCTATTAGGGCATCTCTTTGTTTTTTTAATTGTTGCCTGTATTGCAATAAATGCCGCCTAAAATCGCCGTTAGCAATAAAGCTGGCTAACCCTTGCTGTAAAGCTTGGTTACTGGATAAATGATGTACCAACTTGTGGTGTATGATTTGCTGGTGATACTTGGCCCCAATCACCCAACCAATGCGCAAGTCTCTGGACAGAGATTTAGAAAAAGAGCTGCACAATATCGTGTGTTCATCTCGGTCAATTGCTTTAACGGGCTCGGGTAATACATGAAAACCTAAATCGCCGTAGATATCGTCTTCAATAATGGTGAAGTCATGTTCTTTTGCTAAATCAACCAAGCTTTGTTTTGCCTTTGCAGGCATACATGCACCCGTTGGTGTGGCAAAGTTACTCGTCACAATACAGGCTTTGATAGGCCAAATTTCTAATGCCGATTGAAGGATATCTGTATCCATACCTTGAGTGGCAGAAGCACTTATCTCAATAACCCTTAATCCCAAACTTTGGGCTAATTGTAAAACGCCATAAAATGCAGGGCTTTCAATTGCAATGGTATCGCCTGTTTGGCAAACGCTCGATAAAGCTAAAAACAAACTGTTTTGACAGCCTGCTGTGATGCATATATCCTCCGGCTCGATAATGACATTCCTTGCTCGATAGTGCTGAGCTATTTGCTTTTTTAATGCCGGGTCACCCGTTGGATCGCCATAATACAGAGCATTTTTACTGGCATGCTGGCGCATCGCACGGTTGATATGTCGGTGTAACAATTGAATGGATTGATTGTCGATTTCAATACCCGCTTTAGGGTAAATATCAAAAGCAGCACTTAAGCGCATAATATCTAAGAAAATATCCGGTACTTGGATAAGACTAGGTGCTGCTATTTGCGGTTGGGTAAATTCGCTGACTTTTGCAGTGGCTTGCTTTGCTACGTAATAGCCTGATCTTGGCTTAGCATGAATGAGCCCCATCGCTTCTAACTCTTGCAGTGCTTTTTGCACTGAGATTTTAGAAATCTTATGCCTGTCACTTAAAACACGAATGGATGGCAGTTTTTCATCCGCTTGCCAGATGTGATCCTGAATTTGACTCTTCAGCTGATTGGCTAATTGTTGATAGAGAAATTGTTTGATAGCTAACCCCAGATACGAATGAACTGTACCTATAATAATTTATATTTTTGTATATATAAATGACAGATTCTTGGTTTTACACTTCATGCCATCGGAGAATTGTTAGCCTGACAAGCTAACCAAAATTAGGTAGTGGTAACTGATGAGTAAAACCAAAGATAGCAATCAAGCGGTTATTTTCCAAACGTCCCATATCGATAAACCTCGTGAAGGTAAGATCTACTTTCGCGAACAAAAAGGTTTGTTTCAACGAATTAGGCGGTACTTATCAAGCTTATTAATGTTGGTGTTCATCTTACTACCATGGATCGAGTTTAATGGTCAGCAAGCCATTTTATTTGACGTGGGCCAGCAGCAATTTCGATTTTTCTCACTGGTGTTATTCCCACAAGATTTCACGCTGTTTATGTGGTTATTTATTTTCTCTGCGTTCTTGTTGTTTTATATCACGCGTTTATACGGTCGTATTTGGTGTGGTTATACTTGCCCGCAAACGATTTGGATGTTGATGTTCAATTGGATAGAAAGACGGGTAGAAGGGACACACAATCAAAGTAAAGCGTTAGATAAAGCGCCGGATTCAATCAATAAATGGGCAAAAAAAAGCATCAAACATGTGTTGTGGCTTAACTTATCACTGTTAACTGCACTGGTTTTTATGTCTTATTTTATACCGGCAAAAAGCCTGTATATCGATTTTATCAACATGCAGTCTAGCTTTTTAGTACAGGCCTGGGTCTATTTTTTTGCAGTGTGTACCTACATCAATGCCGGTTGGATAAAAGATAAAATGTGTTTGCACATGTGTCCCTATGCGCGTTTTCAATCTGCATTTTTTGTTAAAACGACAACCTTGATGACTTATGACACTGCGCGAGGTGAAGGGCGTGGTCCAAGGAAAATGAACCAAGCCAAACCCGAAGGTAAGGGCGATTGTGTCGATTGTAATTTATGTGTTCAAGTTTGCCCGGTTGGTATTGATATCCGTAATGGGTTGCAATACGAGTGTATTAACTGTGGCTTGTGCGCAGATGCGTGTGACGGCGTGATGGCTAAATTTAATTATGCAAAGGGGCTGATTAGCTACAAAGCAGAACAAAAACAGGCCTTGGGTTTTAGTTTTAATCACGTTTATGGTTCGCTCGCTTGTTTGTCTTTTGTCTTTATGCTGACTTGGTTTGAGTTTAGAGATAGCTCAGAGGTGAATGTACTCAGAGACAGACAAGCTTTATATCGCATCAATACTCAAGGCGATGTCGAAAATACTTATATCATTAAAACCTTGAATAAAACTCAACAAGTTAAGGAATATCAAATCACTACAGATAAGATGTTGGGTATTGAAATTGCGGGGGATAAGGTGTTTACCGTTGAACCTGGTCAATTGCAAACGCACGTCATTGCTGTGGTCGATAAAAATAAAAATCGACTTGGTAATTTAGACAGTCCATTTAAAGACATCGAATTGGTGATAACCGATATTGCGACCGATGAAAGGTTTAACAAAGCAGTGAGCTTTTATCAGAGTAATGATGCTTGGTAGTCGTTAAATTTGCACTGGTTCAAAACAGTCAGGTGTGGTGCACAGCTGACTGTTTTGATTTTTGCTTTTAGAACGACTCAAAATAAATTCGTTGGCTTAGGTTTTTCATTGAGTTCGGTCTGATAGCTTGTACTTTGCTAATACACTCATCTTTTTCTATGCCCAATGCATTCATGATGATAGCAATCACTAAGCCTGTTCTGCCTGAGCCGCCTTTACAATGCAACGCTAAACCGCCACGGTTTTTGACGATAGCAAGAATGGCGTCTTTGTGTTCACTCCACGCTTGTTCAAAATTGTGATCGGGCGCGGCATCATCACTGATTGGTAATTGGAACCAAGCAAGTGACTGCTCTTGACATGCTTGTTTAATCGAACCCGCACCATTTTTTTCAAGTTCATTTTGAAACATCAAACTCAATACCGCATCGGCGCCAGCTTGTTTTAATTGTTCTAGTGAGTCCACTAGCTCTACCGTTTTGGTGCCTGGACAAGGCGTGAAAATTAACTTAGCTCCCATATCTAAGCTGAGCGTGTCGTAGGGATGTTGTAACATGGCGCGTCCTTTTTTTATCTACGGATTAACTTGTTTATCGAAATAAGGTTTGGTTTTATTGACTAGATATACCAAAGAGAGCATGACAGGTACTTCAACTAACACACCTACAACCGTGGCAAGGGCTGCACCTGAATGCAGGCCAAATAGTGAAATAGCCACAGCTACCGCCAATTCAAAGAAGTTCGAGGTGCCAATAAGACAAGCAGGGCCTGCCACATTGTGCTTTAGCTTGAGCTTAAGTGCGGCGTAGTAGGCAATGGCAAAAATACCATAGGTTTGAATCAACAATGGAATGGCAATCAGTAATATATCTTGTGGTTTAGCGATAATCGTTTCTGCTTGAAAGCCGAATAGTAAAACGACGGTAGCTAATAAACCTATCACCGAAAACGGTTTGAGTTTGGCTAACAGACTATCGATATTTTTCGCTTGATTGTTGAGCTTTTGTCGGGTGATGACACCTGCAATTAATGGCAGTAGTACGTATAAAACGACAGAAATGAGTAGTGTTTGCCAAGGAATTTGAATATCAGAAACACCTAATAGAAAAGCGGTAATAGGCGCAAAAGCGAAGATCATGATCACATCGTTGACGGATACCTGAATCAGTGTGTAGTTAGCATCGCCTTTGGTTAAATGTGACCAGACAAAGACCATGGCAGTACAAGGCGCGACACCGAGTAAAATCATCCCTGCTATGTATTGCTCTGCCGTTTCGGGGCTGACTAAGTCAGCAAATAGGGTATTAAAGAACAGCCAGCCCAACGCGGCCATTGAAAAAGGTTTGACCAGCCAATTGACTATGACGGTCAGTATTAGGCCTTTTGGGTTTTTCCCTACATCTTTAATGGCTGAAAAATCTATTTGTACCATCATGGGGTAAATCATCACCCAAATAAGCAAGGCAACGACTAAGTTAACATGGGCGTACTCAACATTTGCGATAAGGGCAAAAGCATTAGGAATGGCTAAACCCAGTCCGACACCTAAAGCGATTGCAAGCGCAACCCAAACAGATAAATAGCGTTCAAATAATCCCATAACGTTTACCAATTCTTAAGCTTGGCGACATTATAGTTATGGATATAATGATTTCCATATGTATTTAACACAACTTAACCTATTTCTTGTTTAACAAAGGGAACTGCTGAGTAAAGTGACTCTCTAACGGATTATCTCTGCTAAATGGGTAAATCTGATGACTGAATTAACAAAGGGTAAAAAAGGGCAAAAGCCTGATATTGTCTCTGCCATGCAATCATTGATTTTAGCAGTGCGGGCTGATTTTCCGTTCAATGAACCACAAGCTAATATTTGTGGTATTTCCTGTGTTGGCTGCCCTAAAAAATTACTCGAGCTGGTTGATACTGAATTAACTGATTGGGAATTAAAGCTACAAGCAGGAGAAACCCCCTTATTAGGTGAACTTAGCCGACTCGGCAAGTTATGCAAAAATGTCAGAAGGGGTTTAAAACGAAACGGTTTAGTGCATTAATTCGCTTGGCTTATTTTGACAATAAAAAACGGAGTAAATACTCCGTTTTATACCATGCTATTGTTTACGTGTACCTGAGACACGACACCATTCTTCTTCGTTTGCCACAGGGTCCATGTCAAACCACTGACTGTATATCTCTACTATTTCTTCGGCTTGAGTATCTAAAATACCCGATAGTGCCAGCTTTCCACCTGGCTTAACAAAGGCGGTGATCACTTCTGATAACTCGCGCAGTGGAGCCGCTAATATGTTTGCCACTACCACATCTGCTTCTATTTCAGGTTGGTCTTTTGGTAAGAACAGCTCAATTTGCTTCTCGACATTATTGCGTTTAGCGTTTTCTTCTGTCGCCACAATCGCTTGTGGATCGATATCAATACCAATAGTGCGCTTGGCTCCAAGCTTTAAAGCTGCAATCGCTAAAATACCTGAGCCACAACCAAAGTCGACCACGGTTTGATCTGAGGAGATATTTTCATCTAGCCAACGAAGACATAAGCTTGTTGTTGGGTGTGTGCCAGTACCAAAAGCTAACCCCGGGTCGAGCATTACATTAACGGCTGTTGAATCGGGAACATCTCGCCAGCTCGGGCATATCCACAAGCGCTTACCAAATTGCATAGGTTGGAAGCTATCCATCCACTCGCGTACCCAGTCTTTGTCTTCTAATTGTTCTACTTTGTAAAAGCCTTTATTGCCCGCTTTGGCATTTTTTAGGCGTTTTAATACCTTGTCAGTATCAATGTCAGCTGGGTATAAACCCATTACGGTTGTCGCTTCCCAGAGAAAAAAGTCTCCTGGTAAGGGTTCGTAAATAGGTGTGTCTGCTGCATCTAAAAAGGTCACAGCTGCAGCGCCTGTTCCTGTCATATGATCAGAAATTGCTTCTGCTGATTCTTTGTCAGTGGTATAACGAATTTGAATCCAAGACATGGTATTTTCTCTATTGAAGTACTCAGGCTAAGCCTGAAATTTTGTTAATAACGCGACTGGCAGCAAAAAAACCAAAAGTGGCGGTGACAACCGTCGAAGCGCCAAAGCCAGTGGCACAATCGAGCTTGGCAGGCCCTTCACCTTGCGCAGGTTTTTGCAAACAAACCTGCCCATCACTTGCTGGATATTTTAATTGCTCTGTTGAGAAGATGGCTTCGACCCCAAATTTGCGTTTGGGGTTTTTACTAAAATTATAATCGCGACGTAATTGATTGCGCACTTTGGCCAGTAGGGGATCTTGAATGGTTTTTGCTAAATCACCAATTTGGATCTGGCTTGGGTCGATTTGACCACCGGCACCACCAATTGTGATGACTTTAACTTTATTGCGCTTACACCAGGCAATCATTCCCGCTTTTGCTTGCACACTGTCTGTTGCATCAATTAAATAATCAAAGTTAGTTGATAATACCTCGCGGACATTAGAAGTAGTTACAAAGTCTTCAACGGCGTTGACCTTGCATTCAGGGTTAATGAGTTTAACCCTTTCAACCATAGCTTCTACTTTGTCTTTGCCAAAGTTACCCGTATGAGCATGAATTTGACGATTGGTATTTGATACACAAATATCATCTAAATCGAAAAGTGTGAGTTCACCAATAGCCGTTCTTGCTAGGGCTTCTACTATCCAAGAGCCGACGCCACCCATACCTACAACGGCGACATGGGCTTGTTTTAATTGCTCAATACCTTGGCTGCCATAAAGGCGCTGGGTACCACCAAAACGATTATCGAAAGTATCTGTTCGCATCATCTGATTGTGTTGTTAAAAGTGGCGCGGAGTATAGCAAAAAGCGGCTTTAACGCCCAGAGTTAAAGCGTAAACACCGTGCTTTAATTTATTGGTCTGAAATTTGCTTTGATTCACACTAACAAGTTTATTCTTGATGAAAAGACATAATTTTGACTAGGTGAATAAAGTATATGAAATCACTGAAGCTAAGCTTTATACCCACAATTTTAATCATAGCGCTACTTGGAAGCCTCGTCGGTTGTGGCGGTTCTCTTGGTGGCTCTGGTTCGAGCTCAGGCGGAAATAATCCGCCGCCAACGGCATTTTCTGTCTCGCTTGGCCCCGATCTAACCGTTGCTGAAGGCAGTACTGTAACCATTAAGGCCTTTGGTGAAGGTGCTAACACGCCGTTTAATTACAACTGGACCATTCAGCCGAGCACTTATGCCAGTGCGTTATCGTCGAACGAAGGTGAAGAAGTAGAGCTCACCGCACCTGAGCTGAGTACCAATGTTGAACTGTTAATTACCGTTTCAGCCACTGATAGTGCGGGTAATTCAGCCACCGACCAAATGAATATTATTGTTTCAACCATTTCGACCCCACCAATTTCAGAGCTCAATCCAAATGGTACAGAAGAGCAACAAATTACGGTCGACTCTGGTGAGTCTTTTTCATTATCTGCAAATTGGACCGATGGTGAAGATGGCACACAAGTGCAGTCAAGTATCCTAACGGTTGAACAAATTTCGGGTAGTGACATATCGGGTTTACCCGAAGATGGTATTTACCGCACATTTGATACGAGTCAAACAACACTTCCTGCATTAGCAGTTATCGCTAAAAATGAATTGTTAAACTTGAGTTCTTCGCCAGCGAGCATTCGTTTTACGCTTACAGTGACCGATACCACTGGGTTAATTGATCAATCTTTGGTTCTAGTTGATATCAATCCTGCTAGTGAATCAAAGCCAACGGTTGATGCGGGCATTGACCAAGTCGTTTATGAAGGGCAGGTGGTGACGCTTTCTGGTGGAACCAATGCGACCACTCATCTATGGCAACAAACATCGGGTAATGTGGTTGTGAACATTGAAAATGCCCAACAAAAAGTTGCTCGCTTTAACGCACCAAGAGTGGATGAAACGACAGATTTAACTTTCCAACTGACAGGCTGGAATGACAATGGGAGTACCCAAGATTCCGTTAAAATCAGTGTCCTTTCTATCTCAGCTTTTGATGGTATGAATGATACTGGCATAACTAATTGTGCTACATCGAGTAGTAATCAGGCCGCTTGTTCATTGGCGAGCTTCCCTAATCAAGATGCCGAAAACGGCCGTGATGTTGCTGCAACATCAGGCAGCCTATCGAAAACAGGAACGGGTGAACTAGGCTTTGATTTTACCCGTCTAGATCAAAATGGCGACGAGATTGCTTCAGGTACGGCAAGTTGTTTCAGAGATAATGTCACAGGACTGATTTGGGAAGTTAAAGCCGTCTCGGGATACCGCGCTTATAACAGTAGTTTTTCATGGTTTAGTGCTGTGACTGAAACTAATGGCGGTATTGAAGGGACACAAAATGGCGGTGTGTGCACAATGGAAGCAAATATTTTAACAAGCTGTGATACCGCTGCTTATCTCAATGCTGTTAACGGCCAGGGGTTATGTGGTGCGAATGACTGGCGTTTACCGACAGTTTCAGAATTAGCATCCATTCTTAATTATGGTCGTTTGAGCGATAAATTTGCCAGAGATAGCAATGATGAAGAGCTTTGGGCACAGCACGCTTCATCATCTTTTTTGTATTGGAGTGCGCAACCGAGTGTATTTGGTATTTCAAGTGCAGCCAATAATGTCTGGGCCATTGATACCACAACAGGTAATGAAGCCGCTATTGCCAAATCGAGCCAAGCTCGCGTTCTGCTAGTGAGAGGAAATTAAAATGAAAACTGTAAAATCACTTATTTTGGGGTGTGCTTTTTTAAGTGCGCCTGTTTTCTCTGCACCAGTGTGTTATAGCAGCATTGTTAGCGCAAGTACCCCAACAAGCCAATACACAATAGACAGTGAAAATGGTATTGCTACTGATGAAAAAACCGGGCTAAGTTGGCATATGTGTACTTTAGGTATGGCTTGGGATAAGGCCAATAATACCTGCACGGGAACAGCGCAAGCTTATACTTGGTCAGAAGCATTAATTGCTGCCCAAGACTCTGAATATGCCAACTTTAGCAATTGGCGTTTACCCAATATTAAAGAGTTGATGTCGATTATTGAAAGACAATGTGAAGCGCCTGCATTAAATGCAGAAGTGTTTGTTGATTCATTGAGTGAAAAGTACTGGTCGAGTACTCCTGTTATCAACAGTGACGGTAATGGTGGCTTAATTGGCGATCAAGTTTGGGCCGTCAATTTTACTGAAGGTAGCAATAACTTTACGGTAAAAACAACCTATTCGTTTGTTCGTCTTGTCAGAAAGTTATAGAACTGGATCACATTATCGAACGTCAAAGGTTTACACTCAGTAAACAGATTTGCTACATTACGCGAACGTTCAAAAGGCACTTATATACTAAGTGCCTTTTTTGTAATTGAAGCGGTAGAAAGTGTTAGATATCTGCCACTTAACCGATAAATGCTTTGTATTGAACGCAAACTCATTGCCGAAAAATAAAAACAGCGACTAAGATCGCCATGTGTTAGCTTGAAGTTTAATTCAATGAAAAATTCTACTTTTGTAATGGGCTGTTTGGCTCTGTTAAATCTGTTGTTCTCGGGGTCTGCGTTAGCGGTGCTCAGTGACAAAAGCTGTCAGACAGACATCCAACTTGGCATCATTATTACTGATAAACATATCCGCTATTTGGATAATCACAGAACTAAAGTCCAGTTCAATAAACCTGATCAAGTCATTATTAAAGGCGAAGTACTGCCATTAGACGAACGTCAGCGCCAGTTGGTAAAACTTTATATCAAAAGTATGCAGCAGGATATGCCGCAATATATTGATTTGGTGATGGATGGCACCATGTTAGTGACAGAACACGTTGAGCAACTGGCAATTGGTTTACACGGTAGAGGTTCTGAAAATCATGAACGCATCCGCGGTCAGCTAAAGCATGTTGTCATGCGCATGGCAGAAAAGTTTAATCACAGAGAAAACCACTTTTATCTTGGCCCGCAGCGCATCGATGATTTAAGAGAGATTATTCATCGCCAAGTGTCTAACGAAATTCAAAAAGCATTATTAGATAGTTTTAATCGATTTGTTAGTGCTGTTATCGATGACACCAACACCAAAGACTTTAAAGCTAAAATGCGCGACTTTTCATCTCGAATGGAAAAATTATCTGAAGATGTATTTGTTGAATTAGAAAAAGAGTCAGGTAGTTTAGACCAGCAATCTAAAGCATTTTGTGAGAAGTTAATTGAGCTGGACCAACTTGAGCTAAGACTGCAGCAGAATATTCCTGAATTAGAGTCCTTCAATGCTATCAAGCATATTTAACTTGTAATCATATCCATTAAAAAAGGCGCTTATAGCGCCTTTTTTGCCTATTTATTTGAATCTTGCAGTACCTGTTTTACAACGGGTTCAAGGCGGGTTAGTCCAGCTGTTTTACCAAAAGCAACGGACTGTTCTATTGTTTTACCTTGCTTGAATGCATTGAGAGCAAATAGCGCGCCTACGCGATTACCACTGGCACAGTGAACAACCACATCACCTTTAGCTTGCTCCAGCGCTTGCTGTAATTTATCGGCATTAGCAAAGTTAATATCTGCTGCACTGGCTATGGGAATATTGAGGTATTCAATACCTATGGCGTTTGAAAAACTACTTTCATCATAAGTATTCGCTTCACTCGTTGGACGCAGGTTAATGATCAGTTTAACGTCTGAATGCTTTAACTTAGTTAAGTCACTTTGAGTGAGCTGCCCTGCGGAATAAACACCGGGAATAGGTTGATGCAGGTTAACTGCCTCTAATTGTAGTGGTCTTGACGGAGTTTTTGAATGATTGTCAGCAAAGCTCATAGTAGGAAGACCTGATAAAGTACTTAGCATTAGGCCTGTAATGGCTAATTTTGAATTAATTTTCATCATTAAACGCTACTTTCTGTAACTGGTGTGAAACCATCATGCCAAAAAACATCGCAAATACAAAGAGTAAAGTTTGAACATCTAGGTTACCCAGCGAAGCGATGGCAGGACCAGGGCAATAGCCCACTAATCCCCAGCCGACACCAAAACAGCTAGCTCCAATTACAAGTGGTGCATCAATTTGTTTTTTCTTCGGTAAATGATAGTGCTCACTATATAGTGGTTTAGACTTTTTAAAGATAAATTGATAGCCGATTGCAGTTGTTACTAATGCCCCTGCCATAACCAATATTAAATTCGGTTGCCAATTGCCAAAGATATCTAAAAAGCCAATAACATTATCAACATCTGCCATGCCTGAAACTATTAAGCCACAACCAAATAACAGGCCTGAAAAAAGCACTAAAATATTTTTAAGCATATGAATTTTAATTAAACAATATATTGAGTGATGTAGACGGTGATCATAGCAACTAGCATAAAAATACCCGTGGCGGTGATTGAACGAATAGATAATCTGCTGATGCCGCAAATGCCGTGACCACTGGTACAGCCTGAACCCAGGTGCGTTCCAAAGCCTACTAACAAGCCTGCGACTATAATCACCGGGCTAGTGCGATCGATAGTTGGGATAGGCAGTTCAAATACAAATTGCGTTATTAGCGTTGCCAGTATTAAGCCTGCTAAAAAGTACCATCGCCAGTGACTTGTTTTTGGTCGACGAGTAAGTGACTGGATAGCGGTAAAACTTATCCCGCTGATACCTGCAATACGACCTATGCTAAACATCAGCAGTAATGCAGATAAGCCAATTAAAATGCCTCCAAATAGAGCAGGGTAATAGGTTTGCATAATTCAACCTTTTATATGTTTATCAAATATCAGGACAAAAGCATTGCTTTAATACGGCAATGATTTTTTGCGGCTTATCATCTGCCAAACGGTAATAAATTGTTTGCGCTTGTCTTCTGGTTTTCACTAACTCTGCCTTTCTCAGCGCAGCTAGGTGCTGTGACAGAGCTGATTGGCTCAAAGGGATATCTTTATTGAGTGCCGAAACACTCATCTCGTTATCTAATAAACGGCACAAAATCATTAACCTACTTTGATTACTCATCGCTTTTAACATACTGGTCGCTTGTTCAGCGCTTTGTACTAATTTTTCTAGGTCACTGGTTTTATCCATCGGAATTGACTCTATTTTTGGTTCTGACGTTCTTTGTATTAGGTTTTACTAAATTAGTAAATGTTAAATTAGTTTTTTCTAATGTTGTGGTTGCGATTGATAGCTCGAGTGGTTAACTGCATAATGCCGACAAAATTGGATTTGGATACCACCAAAAGTGAAGATAGACAAAGCGACACGCGATGCTTTTTATCAAGTGTTATATGCCAGACGAGATGTGCGTAGTGAATTTTTAGCTACGCCTATTGAAGATGACGTTATTCAACGCATTTTAAATGCTGCGCATCATGCTCCAAGTGTCGGTTTTATGCAGCCTTGGGATTTTATCGTCATTAAAAATGAGCAAACGCGCGCCAAAATCAAAGCAGGGTTTGAACAGGCTAATGCAGAGTCAGCAGAGATGTTTGATGAGCAGAGAAAAAGCCAATATCAAAAGCTAAAACTTGAAGGCATTTTAGATGCACCTTTGGGAATTTGTGTGACATGTGATCGAAGTCGCACAGGTGATGTTGTGCTGGGCAAAACCATTAAGCCAGAAATGGATTTATACAGCACAGTATGTGCGGTACAAAATATGTGGTTAGCAGCAAGAGCTGAAAATTTAGGTTTAGGTTGGGTCAGTATTTTGCACGATGAGGTATTGCACGATGTGTTAGCTATTCCTAATGATATCCAAATCATTGGTTATATGTGCATTGGCTATGTATCTGAATTTCATGATAAACCTGAACTTGAACGCAAAGCTTGGCAGTCTAGACGTGATGTTAAGCAGGCGATTCATACTGAAACTTGGTCGGGTAAGAATGAGCAAGCACAAAGTTCAGTAAAGAGTGGAGAATAACGAGCTATGGCCCATCGTTATCCTTTGATAGATATTCCGTTTGAGCACCGACATCAATGTTGGTTCTGTGGTGAACCCAGATATACAGATATAGATTTTCCTCGTCATGCTCAAGAGATCCGCTACATTAATCATCCTGCACTTTCGATACCCGTTTGCCACGAATGCAGACAGTTGATCACGCGCAGTGGTTTTTATTCAATATTGAGTTACCGCAAAGCTATCAAACAAAAATTGGCAAAAAAGCATAAAAAGATCCTCGATATTGGTATTAACTGGACTGAACAAGAATTAGCTGAAGTAGAGCTTGAAGGTCGGGACTTTGAAAACTTTAAACGCAGTGCTTGGCCTATGTATACACTGATGCAAGGTCGAATTGATTTTAAGGGTTGGCCTTTGGCCATTGATGGTCAAAGTTTAGATATTGAAGATGAGCCTAGTTTTGAGTTTGATGGTAAAAGCTTTAATTCAATTGAAAATGCGATTGAATATGCCGTCAAAACCTTCTTTCTCGATGAAAAGCTGTTTGTTCGAATTTTGGCGTTTTTAGGTCGGGATAAATTCGCGCAAGCGATTCGTTTGTGTCGTTTATATCCGCGAGTTGAAGATGGTGAAAGGGACGCTGTTTACCAACAAATTATTGCTGAATATCAAAGCTGGTAACTCACGTTCACGCCCCAGCCTTTAAGACGCTATGCTTTGATCATAACCCGCTAGACTCACTTTGTTACGCCCTGTTCTTTTTGAGTGGTATAAAGCTAAATCCGCTCTGTGCATCAACGCTTTTTGATGTTCTTGGCTTTCTTTTTCAGCGACACCAAAGCTTGCCGTTAATTGTATTTGTTCTGGCCATGTAGCTTGTTGAACTGCAGTTCGAATACTCTGAGCCAGTATTACAGCATTATCAGCTTTGGTGTTAGGGCATAAAATAATAAACTCTTCGCCTCCCCAACGGATTAGCTTTTGGCTTGGTGTCAGGTATCTGGATACTAATTTTACGAGTTCTGTTAAGACTTGATCGCCAACGAGGTGGCCGTATTGATCATTGATTTGTTTAAAGTGGTCGATATCACAAATAATCAGTGAGTATTCAGTATTGATACTCTGCTCAGATGTGCTCGATAAAAACTGATCCAAGGCGTTTCGGTTGTAACACCCGGTTAGTTGATCTCTTATTACGATTTCATTGAGGTTCTGTTTTTCTTTATGTGTTTCCATTAATGCAAATTTAAAGACATTTAATCTTTTCACTAGCAGTAAAAAACCACAGCAGACCCAAAGTAAGGAGATTAATAAATAGAGATCGATATCGGCTAGGTATCGGCCTTTAAGTGTTAACGACGTTAACCTAAGTTGATAGTGCCCTGGTGTGATGGTTGAATCGGTTGATACCTCTAATAAAATAACATCACCGTATTCAGGTCGAGACTGGCTCAGAGTGACTTTATTGGCACCAAGCCACCACGAAGGAACGTTCATATCTTGCAGGTTAAATTTAATGACTTGTTCTTCTTTGGCCGGGAAGAATTCTAGCGTGCCAAATTTCAGACTATCGAAATTCCCTATTTGGCTATAAGCAGGGTTGAAATTTCTACTTTGAAACCGGGCTCCCAAATTACGATGGTCTGGCGTAAGGTAGCTGACTTCTATTTCAACTTCACTGTAGCCGGATAAATCATAACCAAAAGGTTGAGAGCTCGTCTCAGGAATGGAAAAATCAAAAACAATAGAGCAATAAGGCCAAGCATAATTTGATTGAACGATATGGCAATCTAATAAGAAGCCATTCTCATCATATTTCAATGTAGATCGTGACGCTCCGGTCACTCGGCTGTCGTCAGAGTTATAGATAGCCACATTGGAACTGTCAGGCGTGAGCTTTAGCGAGCGCTTTAATAATAATTCCTCGGCAAGAATAGCGAGAAAACTGATAATCAATAATCCAGCTAAAAACAGGTTTTCCGTTTTTTTATAAGCGACGCTGTCCAATTTTAGTCACGAGTCCGTTTGATATTTGTGCTTTTATAGCATCGATTTTAATTACACTCTAGTGGCTCGTTTGTATCTATACAATTTAAAGCTTGTATTTGCATTCCACATGGCGGCCATTACAGGGCTATTTGAAGTTATTCCTGACTTTTTGAGCTGTGTTTAACCCAAACCATTAATGCCGGTAAAATCAGCATAAAAGGTACACATGAATAGAGTAGGGTGTGCCAACTCCAAAGGTTTAAAACCCATCCTGCTGATATCGATGCAATGGCTTGGCAGCTAAAAACACTAGCGTCATTAAAAGCCTGAACTTTATAGCTTTCATTTGCTTTGTAGTGGTTGGGAAGCAAACTGGTACCGCCGATAAACATGAAGTTCCAGCCGATACCCAATAGCAGTAATGCCCACCAGTAATGCATCAGTGCAACACCATTTAAGGCAATGCTAATACACAACGCATAAAGCACTAATCCGGTTAGAATGAGTCGGTTCAGGCTAATGTATTTGACCAAGATAGGGACAAATAAAGACGGTAAAAACATAGCTGCGATATGCGTTTGTATTACCCATTTGGTATCAACGAGATTATGTTGATTGTGATGGTGCATACTAATTGGTGTAGCTGTCATGATGTATGACATTAATGCAAAGCCAATACTCGCACTGCCAATAGCTAACCATAAACCTGGCTGTCGGCAAATATCAGTTAGTTTTCTTGCTTGTCCGCTCTGTTTTGATTGTTCGACAGTTTTTGGTTTGTAGAAGAATAAAAGTAAAGCGACAGTCAAAAGGCAAAGTGCTGCGAGTCTAAATGACCCTTCAAATTCTATATCTGTTGAGTCTTTGCCCAATATGGCCAGCTCCGGACCTAAAAAAGCTGCGATAACTCCACCAATTAAAATAATGGAAGTAGCGGTTGCCGCTTTTTCCACTCCCATTGCTTCAATCGCAGCAAAGCGAATTTGTTGTAAGCCAGCAAGTGAAAAGCCGATAAGGCCTGTGAAAATACAAAACAAAACAAAATGTTCTAATTTTAACGCTATGGTTAACAGGTAGGTCATTAAACTGCAGACCGATACAGCGCCAATGAAAACGACTTTCCTGCCGAGTTGCCTCATCAATAGCGCCATTGGCACCGTTCCCAATGCTGTCCCTACAACCATGGTCGCAACAGGTAGGGTTGCCAATGAGCTGTTGTTGGCCAATTTAACGCCGATTAAACTGGCAATTAAGATAATTATCGGTGAGATCGTCATCGCTAATGCTTGGCACAGTGCCAATAAAAAGACGGTTTTTTTCGCTTCGGTCATGATTTTAAAAGCCTGAGTGTTAGATCCATTAACTTACTCATTACGTAATGAGAGGCAATTGAATTTGAGGTTTATATATGCATTTTACACGAGAGTCTCTCGGGCAGTTAGACAAAAGGTATCGCACTCAGCTGATTAATTCTCTATCAGGTTTCAAAAGTGCGAATTTAATCGGTACTAGTGATAAAACTGGACAAACTAACTTAGCTATTGTTTCAAGTGTTTTTCATTTGGGGGCTAATCCCCCCTTAATGGGGCTTATCTTCAGGCCCCACTCAGTTCCAAGACATAGCCTGCAAAATATTTTGGAAACCGGCATTTTTACCATCAATCAAGTTTCTGAAAAAATTTATCGGCAAGCCCATCAAAGCTCTGCTAAGTACACACAAGAGCAGAGTGAGTTTAATGAAGTCGGATTAGAGGCCGCTTACCTAGCTGATTTTAAGGCGCCGTTTGTTGCAGAAAGTTCGGTCAAAATTGGCTTGAGTTTAGTTGAAAACCAAACGTTAGCGGTTAACAACACTGAATTGGTAATTGGTGAGATCAAACATATATTTGTGCCTGAGAATGCTATTAAAGCTGACGGATACTTAGACATAGAAGGTTTAGAAACCGTCGCATTATCAGGCTTAGACAGCTATCACGTTACTCATCGTATGGAGCGCTTAAGTTACGCAAAGCCCAACCAAACCTTGAGTCAGCTGACCATAAATGGCGAGTTCAGCCGTATTCACAAAGTTGGATAGATAATAAACCTCTGCTTAGGTGCCTTAACTCTGCTTAGTTGCTACTTTTGAGCAACAAGTCTTGATTATCTAAAGCAGTTTTTGAGAGCTGGATAAAAATTTTATCTGCTTTTTTATCAACTTGATGAAAAAACACTACAGAATATTGACCGCTATCGGTTTGAATTTGTGTATTAATCAGCTCTCTTACTGCTCTATCTAGCTGCTTGTCGTAGGCCGATTCAAACCTACCCTGATTGGCAAGCGCCTGTTGTAAAATTGTATTAATCATCGAGACACTTATCACAGATGCCGTGCAGCTCTAGTTGTTGGCTATGCAGCTGAAAACCTGAACTTTCAACATTTTCTTTTAGCTGGCCAATGATTTCTTTGGCTATGCCAACTTCTGAGACTTTATTGCATTTATCGCAAATTAAAAACTGAGGGATTTGGTGGGTATGACAGCACGTGATATGAGCACAACCTACGTATTTATTGGTTGAGCTTAGTTTGTGCACTAGGTTTTCTTTTTCTAAGAAATCTAACATGCGGTAAACGGACATCGCGGCAATCACTTCAGCGTGATCTTCTCGGTACTTTTCAACAAGCTCGTAAGCAGATAAGGGCGTTTCTGACGTCACTAGAGACACCAAAACATTCTTGCGTTTCTCGGTTAGTTTGGTGCCTGATTTTTGGCATTGAGCAACCGCTTTTTCAATAATATTTGATAAATCTTTTTCTGCCATGCTGAGCAACTCGTCGAAAATTTATACAAGAAAAGTTAAAAAAATGTGATCCCTCATAAAAGACTCCCGTAGTGAGAAATGCTACTTAACCACAAAACAGAGGCAACAATTATGAAAAGAATCACACTTCCTATTGTATCGGTAATGATGGGCTTTGTCATCGCTGGTTGTGATGATGATAACAATGCTAACACCATTACTCCTGGTGAAATAGAAGCAAGAACAGCTTACCTGAGGGTTGTGCATGGCTCATCTAATGCACCTAAAGTTAATGTCAATGCTGCGGGTGACACTATCGCAGGTTTGGCTGGTGTCGATTACGAGATGGGCTCGGCATTCATCAGCTTACGAGAAGGTTCATACCCAGTAACGGTAGATGCGATTTTACCGGATATGTCTACGGTACAAGTACTGAATTTAGGCAATGTCGAATTAATGGGGCAAATGGAATACACGGTATTTGCACATGGTTTAGTGGGAGACGCTGATGCGCCTTTAGCAACCGCAATAATCGCAAACCCTGAAACGGACCCTGCTGACGGTAATATCCGAGTACAAGTGTTACACGCATCACCAACAGCACCAACGGTCGATTTACACATTACAGGCGCAATGGATGAGTTAAGCGCGCCACTTGCTACACTTGGCTACGGCGAAAACACTAGCCAAGTTGAAGTTCCTGCAGGTGTATACCGCGTTCGTTTAACACTACCGGGTGATAGCAGCGCGGTAGCTTTTGATGTCACATTGCCTGATTTACCAGCTGGCGCAGATTTATTTGTTGCCGCCGTACCTAACACTGGCGTACCAACATCTCCGGTTAAGTTGCTCGTAAACGATGCAAGTAATACCGTTAATGCAGGTGCGACATTCTCTATCATTGATGATAGAACGCAATCTTGGGTTCGCGTTGTGCATGCAGCCGCTGATGCACCAGCCGTTGATAATTATGTAAATGGAGCAAAAGTTGATGCGTTGAGTAACTTGTCATTTCGCGGTATCACACAAAATGTACCTGTCGATGCTGGCATGTATACCGTTGAAACTAAACCTGCTGGCGCTGACGTGACTGTCATTAGCACGGACTTTGATTTGATGGCAGACACTAAATACACAGTACATGCAGTAGGTAGTCTAGCGGCAGGTTCACTTGAGCATTACGCCATTGTTGATGATGCACGCGCGATAGCGACAGAGTCACAAGTGCGTATCACACACGGTCATCCTTCAGTCGGATTAGTCGACATCTATGTTACGGCTGATGGCAACATTGAAGAGGCAATGCCTTTATGGGAAGACGTGCCATTTAAAGCATCGACCGGGTTCGTCGGAGTAGCTCCGGGTGAATACAATGTCACTGTTACTTTGGCTGACACCAAAACAGCTGCAATTGATACAGGCATCATTATGCTTGAAGCAAGCGGCATATATTCAGCATTAGCAGTTGATGACCCTGCTAATGGCAATTTAGTGCTGATGGACGATTTTGTCTCTGAGTAATGTTGGGTAGCTTATCCAGGTCTATGATCTGGTGTGAGGTGTCTGTCGGCACTTTTTATTGATACCCTTAAGCCCAACATAGAGTCAAAATACTAAGCCTCGAACTTGAAAAAGTTTGAGGCTTTTCTTGTTATTTTCTTTTAACTTAATGAACCTCGATTGTGCCTACCCCGTATATATCACTAACAAATAACAAACGAGTTTATGATGCAGTTAGCTATTTTTCCTCTACCCATTTTTTTATTGCCAAACGGCGTTACACGCTTGCGTATCTTCGAGCAGCGCTACATCAGAATGGTTAAAGAGGCGGTTCAGGGCGATGGTTTTGCACTTAGTTTATATCAAGAAGACAATGAGTTTGGCACAAGTGGTTGGGCAACATGGGTCAAAATTATTGATTTTGAAACCTTACCTGATGGATTGCTTTCGATTGATATACAAGGCCAATCTATGATGAAGATAGATGAGGTTTGGTATGAAGAAGACAAGTTAAGACGAGGTAATTTAAGTCTGATACCGCATTGGTCTCCTGAAGTTCACAGCGAAGATACTCTGGATATTTGTGATGAATTGAAACGAGTTTTTGAACATAACCCTCAATATAGTGAGTTGTACCGCGAACCGCATTTTGAATCAGCGACTTGGGTATGCCAGCGTTGGTTAGAAATATTGCCTATTGAGAATCAAGAAAAAGCTCAATTTATACAGCCAAATAGCTTTAACCAAGCTAAACACTTCTTAAACAATATTATTTTAGGTTAGTGCCTAATTTTGCAATACTATTGATCTAATTATTTTGTGATTGCGTAATGGATACTAGATTTGTTTAGCAAAGAGACTAGCAATGCAAGTAACTAATTCAGTAATGGCAAAAAGAGACAAGACTCCACCAAAAGGACGATACCAGTCTTCTATGTCAAAAGATGATTCTAAGCAGTTAACCGAGTGGTTGGTTGCCGTTGCAGAGAAACGCGACAAAAAAGCATTTTCAGCCTTGTTTTCATGGTTTGCACCTAAGATAAAAAATGTTGCTTACAGACAATTTAACAACGAGGCACAAGCACTCGAAATTGTTCAAGACACCATGACGAACGTCTGGCGTAAAGCTCACCTTTATCATCCTGAAAAAGGTGCGGCAACAACTTGGATTTACACAGTGATGAGAAATGTTGCTTTTGACGCACTTCGAAAAATCCAAGCTAAGAAAGAAGATTTACTCAGTGATGATATCTGGCCACTCGTTGAAGGTGAGGTAACAGAAACGGAAAGCTTCAGTGATTATCTGATGGATAAACGCCTACTCAACTTGGTTGATACCTTGCCTGATAATCAACAGCAGATTGTTCGCGCTGTCTATTTCCAAGACATGACACAAGAACAGCTTGCCAAATTACTGAACATTCCACTTGGTACCGTCAAATCTAGGCTTAGATTAGCACTTGCCAAACTAAGACAGCAACTTGACGACCAATCGCAAGACTAGGAGCAGTATTATGATAAAACATCACCCAAAACTTGATTTAATTCAAGCCTACACACAGGGCAAGTTACCTGCGTCATTATCTGCTGCTATTAGTATTCACGCGAGTATGTGTCCTGATTGCCAACAACTTATTGATGAGCAAACAGAGCTACACGCATCAAGTGTTTTTGAAAATGGCGGCGTTAATGAGGTGATTTACGAAACAGAAACGCTATCAAAAATTTTTGCCGAAGCTGATTTAGATGCCATGATAAGTGCTATTACCAGTGATGACAGTGTGAGTCAAAGTCAACCTGTTGCTGATAAGCAAGTTGAAATAAACGGTCAAACTTATCAATTACCCAGAGCGCTTGCCAACATCAATCACTCAAACTTTAGCGGAATAGGTAAGATATCTCGCGCCAGTCTTGATCTAGGTGAGGGAGATTTACACAGCCACTTACTCCACATTGATGCAGGTGGAAGTGTACCAAGTCATACTCACAAAGGTTTCGAGCTTACCTTGTTACTCGATGGTACTTTTAGCGACGAAAGTGGTGAATACGTCAAAGGTGATTTCATCATGTTAGACAGCAGCCATGAACATACCCCTATCAGTGAAAAAGGTTGTCTTTGTATGACAATTGCAGATGATGCACTTCATTTCACGCAAGGTTTGAGTAAATTGCTCAACCCAATTGGTAAGATGATTTACTGATAAGAATCAAATTAATAAAAAAGCTGGGGGTTCCCAGCTTTTTTATTTGTAATAACTCATGCTCACTTCTTCGCTTTGCTTATCAACTCTTAACAATTCAATCTGCAAAAAAGCTTTAATATGGTATTTATTGTTAATGTTAGCTATAAATAATGTTGTTCTTTTTTAAAAGAAAAAACGTTTACAACATATAAGTTTAGACATATCGACTAAGCTTTAAACGGAACTTCAAATAAGATCAGGAATCCCCCATGTTATCGTTTAAAAACGTATTAATACCCCTGTTTACCTTCACATCTATCATGCTCTTATCCGCCTGTGGCGATAATTCACAAACTCAAAATAAAATGCCGCCACCTGCGGTATCGGTTTATGCCATCAAAACAGAACCTGTAGGCGGATATCGGGAGTTTGTTGCCCGAACAGTTGCTGCGCAAGAAGTTGATTTGCGAGCACGTGTTGAAGGGGAATTAATTGAGCAAAAATTCGAAGAAGGTTCCTTTGTTGAGCAGGGGCAAACACTTTTAAAAATCGATCCTGCTGCATTTATATCGAGTTTAGAGTCGGCTAAAGCAGATTTAGCGAGCAGTAAAGCGGTTGCCGAAGGCGCGGCAAGAGATTTAAAACGTGGTAGAAAAATAGCGAAAGACGGTTATATCTCTCAATCGGATCTCGATAAATTAGTCACTCATGACTCCAAAGCTAAGGCTGCCGTTGATGTAGCGTTAGCTAAATTAGAGCAAGCAGAATTAAATTTAAGTTATACCGAGATTAAAGCGCCGATGGCAGGTCGTATTGGTAAAGTGAATTTTGACAAAGGCACAGTTGTTGGACCGACAAATGGCACTATTGCAACATTAACTTCACTTGATCCTATTTATGCTAGCTTTCAAATTGAAGAAGCTGACTATGTCACTCATCTACAAAAACACCGTCGGATTATCGACCCAAAACAAGTGCCAATTGATATCTCATTGCGATTACCGAATAACACCTTATATCCAGAGCCGGGCTACCTGACCTTTGCTGACACCAAAATAGAAGAGGGGATGGGGACTATTGAATTAAGAGCCGAGTTTGCTAACCCTGAAAAAGTTATTCTACCTGGGCTTTATGTTACGGTTCTGATGGAAAGCAAAAAGAAAAATGAAATGGCGCTGGTACCTCAAGCCGCAGTACAAGAAAACTTACAAGGTAATTTTGTTTTAGTCGTTACAGAAGATAATAAAGTTGCGCAGCGTGTGGTCAAACTGGGTCGAAGAATGAATGCAATGTGGGTGGTTGAATCTGGGCTGCAAGATGGCGAACGTATTATCATTGAAGGCTTACAAAAAGTTCGCTCCGGTGTTGAAGTTAAGGCGATTGAAAAACACGTCGACCCAACAACGGGTGTCATTAAAGATTTGGTTAACTAGGAGCTAGAGGATGATTAGCAAAACCTTTATCCATAGGCCCAAGTTCGCCTTTGTTATCTCTATAGTGATCACTATAGCGGGTCTTATCAGTATGGGGTTACTACCCGTTAATATGTACCCGCAAATTACCCCACCACAAGTGGAAATTACGGCTACATACCCAGGCGCGAGTGCGCAGGTGGTTGAAGAGTCGGTTATTCGCCCCATCGAAGAGCAAGTCAATGGGGTTGAAGACATGATGTATGTCGAATCAACCGCATCGAATAATGGTCAAGCCACGATTACGGTCTTTTTTAAAGTCGGCACTGATGGTGATTTAGCGCAGGTTAATGTACAAAACAGAGTGGCGTTAGCAACTAGCTCATTACCGGCTGAGGTAACCCGACAAGGTGTCAGTGTTAAGAAAAAATCCAGCTCTATGTTGATGGCCATTAACTTGTATTCGAAGCAAGATGGTATTGATCAGCTGTTCTTGAGCAATTACGCAACAAACTCTTTGGTAGAGCCTTTGGGGCGTATTCCTGGTGTTGCTTCAGCTGAAGTGATGGGGGAGATGACCTACAGTATGCGCGCTTGGTTAAAGCCAGACCGCATGTCCTCATTGGCTATTACCGTCATGGATATTAAAAACGCGTTACAAGAGCAGAACTTGATTGTCGCTGCTGGTAAACTCGGGGGCAGTCCTTCTTTACCTCAGCAGCAATTTGAATACTCAATTCAAGCGAAAGGCCGCTTAAAGACCGCAGAAGAGTTTGGTCGAACAGTTATTAAAGCGCGTTCTGATGGTAACTTTGTTCGGTTAAAAGACGTTGCTCGATTAGAGCTCGGTTCCAAAGATTACGGTATTCAAGCTAAGCTAAATGGCAACGACACCGCCTTTTTGGTTATTTATCAATTACCAGATGCCAATGCGACACAAGTTGCGACTCAGGTTAAAGCTGAAATGGAAAAGCTTGCACAGCGTTTTCCTGATGGCCTAGATTATGTAATTCCGTTTGATACTACTAAATTCATTATCCGCTCAATCGAGGAAGTGAAAGTGACACTTTATCAAGCCGTTGGTTTGGTTATTTTAGTGGTCTTCTTATTTTTACAAAACTGGCGGGCGACGATTATCCCATCGCTAGCCATCCCCGTTTCTTTGGTCGGTACTTTTGCTTTTATGATGGTCATGGGTTACTCCATCAATACCATCACCTTATTTGGCTTAGTTCTGGCAATTGGGATTGTTGTTGATGATGCCATTATTGTTATAGAAAATGTTGAACGTATTTTAAGGGAAGAAAAGTTACCGATAAAAGAAGCGGTTACTAAGGCGATGTCACAAGTATCAGGGCCCATAATCGCCACCACCTCAGTATTATTGGCGGTATTTGTGCCTGTTGGCTTTATGCCTGGTATAACAGGTGAGTTGTATAAACAGTTCTCGGTGACCATATCTTTTGCCGTCATTATTTCATCTATTAATGCTTTAACCTTAAGTCCTGCTCTTTGTACCGTTTTACTTAGCGCCGATAAAATGAAACCAATTTCTTGGTTATCAGGTTTTGAGCGCGGTATTAATAACATGACTGGCAAGTATGCAACTGGCGTAAGCTACTTGTTAAAACGCGTCACCCGAATTGGTGTATTAGTTATCATCGTATTTGTTGCAACAGGTTATCTCACTAAATCTGTACCAACCGGTTTCGTACCTGGAGAAGACCAAGGTTACGTTTTTGTTGATATTCAGTTACCGGATGCTGCATCAAGTAATAGAACACAAGTTCTGCTCGATAAAATCACCCCTATGATTAAAGATGACCCTGCGGTGACTGACTTTATTACCGTTGCAGGTTACTCAATGCTGGGCGGTGCAGGTTCTAACAATGGCTTTGGTATTGTTATCTTAAAAGATTGGGAAGAGCGCACAGAACCTGGTCAAGATTTACGCTCCACTATCAAGCGTTTAATGGGGCCATTATGGGCAATGCCTGATGCGCAAATCATGATCTTTAACCCGCCGCCAATACCAGGGTTAGGCAACAGTTCAGGTTTCGAATATAAGCTGCAAGATAGTAGTGGTCAGACTCCTGCCGAATTAGCTTCAGCGATGAATGCGCTCATTTATGAAGCTAACCAAAGGCCTGAACTGAATCGCGTATTTAGTACTTATCGTGCCAATGTGCCTCAGTACATGTTAGAGGTCGATCGCAACAAAGCTAAAGCGCAAGGTGTTGTATTATCTGACATCTACACTACGTTGCAGGCGCAACTGGGTTCTATGTATATCAATGACTTCAGTCAGTTTGGTCGTACTTATCAAGTGACAATTCAAGCAGAAACTGAGTTTAGGAAAGACCCCTCTGATTTGCGTCATTACTTTGTACGTAACCAAGATGGCGATATGGTGCCGCTTACTACATTAGCTAAGTTGAGACCTATTTTGGGGCCAACCAGTATTAATCACTTTAACTTATATCGCAGTGCGAGTATTACCGGACAAGCGGCTGAAGGTTACTCATCTGGACAGGCAATTCAGGTCATGGAAGAGTTATCAGAAAAACTACCACAAGGCTTTATTTTTGAATGGTCTGGGCAGTCTAAGCAAGAGATTGAGGCAGGCAATTTAGCACCTATCTTATTCTCGCTTGCTATCTTATTTGTTTATTTATTCTTGGTTGCACAATATGAAAGTTGGAGTATTCCATTTTCTGTTATAGCCGCAGTGCCATTGGCAGTATTTGGTGCCATGTTAACGCTTTATACCTTAGGAATGGAAAACAACATTTATGCGCAAGTGGGTTTAGTACTGTTAATTGGCTTATCAACCAAAACCGCAATATTAATTGTTGAGTTTGCGATGGAAGAGCGCGCAGCAGGTAAGAGTATATTTGATGCAGCACTGAGTGCTGCTAGTTTGCGCTTTAGAGCTGTATTAATGACTGCCTTATCTTTTGTACTTGGGGTATTACCGCTCGTGTTTGCTAGTGGTGCAGGTGCTAGTAGCCGTATTTTCCTCGGTATTACTGTGTTATCAGGTATGTTAGCTGCAACCATCTTTGGTACTTTACTGGTACCATACTTCTACTTGGTTATTCAGCGTATCAGAGAAAAGCTAAAGGCTTCACCTGATACCGTTGAAAAAGCGATTACAGAATAACTCATTCTATTGAGCTTAAAGGCGAGCTTTGCTCGCCTTTTTGTATCTGTTCATTGAGCTACCCTACTTTTTTAAATGGCAAGATTACACACATCTGTAATACTTAAAAGTCTTTAAAAATCAGTGTTAGCTATGAGCTCCCGATGTTTAACTCTAACTGCATTATCCGCATTTACCGCCCTTATCAGTTTTGCTCACGATTCCGAATACAAACATCAAAACGTCGATGGTGGTTATTTTGCCAATGGATGATCAGCAGGTAGTTTTTTAGCGATCCACAATGCTAATTTGTGCTTCATGCTTAGTAAGTCTTCTTTGTCTTCTGGCAATGGTTGGACCATTTTATCTTGGACTAACAAGCGATAGAGACATTCAATTTTTTGTTTTTGAGCATCAGTAGCTGAAAATGCTTTATAGCCTCGGTTTTGAGCATAACCCTCACCGATTTTGAGTGCGAGTTTGAGTAATTCAGCTTCGTTTTTAATTTTTTTCATTTCCACCTGCTCCTTTTTATACCATCATAGTGGTTATTGAACTCCTTTAGCAATCAAAAAAGTGAACAGTTTTTCCACCCAGATACTCGTTTTTTAACTTTTGATTGCTAGGTTTAATAAATGAATAAAAAACAAAATGCTAACATAAATAAAGGGGTTACATTTAAGGGAAGGGCTGTTGTGAATCAATACGGCGCATCAACTATCTGTACATTGTTGAGTTTATCCACTTGGGCTCATACTGCGATTGAAGCTCGCTTGGTTAAACACATGGAATTACTTGCTGACCCTTATAAAAATATCAGTATCTTTATGAAAGATAGTGTGCTGTATAAAAATCAGCTTTAACGTTCTTAAAAGTCTGTCGTTGATAAAAAACTTGTGTTTTAGACACAGGTTTTTTATCTCACTCAATACTCAGGTAGGGGGAACTTCTCGTTTAGTATTTATGTTAATGTAATGTTTTTATTGGCTATTTTTTGATTAGCGTTAGTTAAAAAATAAAAATACCTGATCGTTTTATTTTCTATGGCGTATATTTAAATGAATCACTTTTACAGTCGGTGGTGGAGTAAAAATATGTCACAAGCTATTAAATTAGGTATTAGCGCATGCGTCAAAGGGGAAAAAGTCCGCTTTGATTCTGGCCACAAGCGCTCTCATTTTTGTGTAGAAGAATTGGGTAAGCATGTTGAATACAAAACATTTTGCCCAGAAGTTGCAGTCGGTTTGCCCGTCCCTCGGCCGACTATCCGCCAAGTGCGATATGGAGACGTTATCAAAGTTTGTCGACCTGACGGCAGTGGTGATGTCACCGACCCAATGGTCGAGTACGGCCGCTCCGTTGCAAGTAAAATATCAGATCTTAGCGGTTTTATTTTCTGCGCTAAAAGCCCATCTTGCGGCATGGAACGAGTTAAAGTTTATCACGACCACGGCAAAGGCTCTGAATCAATTGGCATTGGTGTTTTTGCCGAACAAATCATGAAAGCGAATCCAAATTTACCATGTGAAGAAAACGGCCGCTTAAACGATGCAATCTTAAGAGAAAATTTTGTTATGCGTGTTTTTGCATACAAAAATTGGCAAAGTTTGGTAGCAGACGGTCTAACCAAGCACAAAATGATCGAGTTCCACAGTCAATACAAATATTTGATTATGGCGCACGACTACGAAGGCTATCGAGAGCTCGGCCAACTGCTTGCCAGAGCAGATATTGAATTAGCCGAACAAGCTGATCGTTATATTACTCGCCTCATGCAAGCACTTAAAAACAAGGCAAGCCGTAAGTCACACACAAATACTCTGATGCATTTGCAAGGTTATTTCAAAAAACAACTCAGCAAAGAGCAAAAAGCTGAACTCTCTGAACACATAAAAGCGTTTAGAGATGGGGTGATGCCTTTAATGGGGCCTATCACTTTACTCAAGCATTACTTGAGGGAGCATCCTAAAGAGTATTTGGCTCAACAGGTTTATTTTGAACCGTATCCGGTTGAACTTAAGCTTAGATATGGCTACTAAATCTGCTGAATGAAGGAATTCAATTGAAAACGGTAATTTGGTTTAGAAAAGATTTACGAATCTTTGATAATCCTGCATTAACAGCAGGTATTGAAAAAGGCGCGGATACCGCGCTTTTTTTTGTTACGCCCAAGCAGTGGCAACAGCATGACATGGCGCCTATTCAGGCCGACTTCATCATACGTCATCTCAAACTGCTCAAAGTACAGTTAGCTGCATATGACATTGAGCTCAAGGTAGTTCAAGTTGATGATTTTAATGCGCAAGTTGAGTATATAGTGAGTCATCATAAAAATGATTCGCTGCTCGCGAACATTGAGCTTTTACTCAATGAAAAATTAAGAGATCAGCAAATAATTAATCGCGGATTAAACTTAACTTTATTTGCTGATGATTGCATTGTCCCTGCAGGCAGTGTGTTAAATGGTCAAGGGCAGATGTTTAAAGTCTTTTCACCGTTTAAGCGCGCTTGGCTTAAGCACGTTTTACATCAGGGTTTGCAAGTAACGTCTGTACCAGAAGGCAAAGTGCTTCCAACTACGGATGAAAATGAGCTGTTCGATGAATTTGAGATTCAAAGACGCGACTCCTCCCGTTGGCCTTTAGCTGATCAGGTTTTACAAGATGTGTTACCTAACTTTTTTCAGTTCAAATTACGCGGTTATCACGAGAATCGGGATTTTCCAGGTATCAAAGGCACATCAGGTTTATCGCCTTATTTTGCAATTGGTACCTTGAGTGCTCGGGCTATTGCGTCGCAGCTGATTCAATCTAAGCCTGAATTATTGGAAAACCCCAATTACCCTGAATTTGCTTGGTTAAACGAATTAATTTGGCGTGATTTTTACCTGCATTTAATTTATCACTACCCCAACTTATGTAAGCATCAAAATTTCAATGACAAATACGACAAATTAGCTTGGCCTAACAACGATAAATGGTTTAAAGCTTGGTGCGAAGGTAAAACTGGGTACCCAATTGTTGATGCTGCAATGAAGCAGTTACTCGATACGGGTTGGATGCACAATCGTCTGCGAATGATTGTCGCCAGTTTTTTAACTAAACACTTAAGATGTGATTGGCGTTTAGGTGAGAAGTTTTTTATGCAGCACCTGATTGATGGTGAGTTTGCGGCAAATAATGGAGGCTGGCAGTGGTCTGCGAGTACGGGGTGCGATGCACAACCTTACTTTAGGGTCTTTAACCCCATTTTACAGAGCCAGAAGTTTGATCCTCAAGGTACCTTTATTCGTAAATATTGTCAGGAACTAAAGCAAGTGCCTGATAAACATATTCACTTCCCACATGAATATTTGGCCAAGCAAGGCAGACAAAAAGATTATTGTCCTGCTATTGTTGAGCATAAATCTGCGAGATTGGCGGCACTTGAGTTTTATAAACAAGCTTAATAACAGGATTTTATATGGCTCAGCCCAAATGGTTGCAACATTTTTTATCGACCTACCAAGCGCTTAATAAGGACAACTTAGCGCGCTTGACCGATATCTATCACGATGAGATCGAGTTTGAAGACCCGCTGCATAAAGTTGTTGGGTTAACTGATCTCAATCAATATTTTGCCAATCTTTACGAAAACGTCACTGATATTCATTTTGATATTCATCATTATATCGCGCAGGATAATCAAGCGGCTATTTACTGGACCATGGTTTACAGCCACCCCAAATTAAATTCAGGCCAAGATATTCAGGTCGAAGGTCATTCTTTATTGACGATTGTTGGCGATAGGGTGATTCGCCATAGAGATTATGTCGATATGGGAGCCATGTTATACGAGCATATCCCTTTACTGGGCTGGGGTGTTAAAGCCATTAAAAATAGAGCCAGTCGTTAGGAGGTATGGTGAGTAGTATTGCTAACAAGCAAGTTTTAATTACTGGGGCTTCATCTGGTATCGGCAAAGCACTGTGCCTACAGTATGCTGAGTTAGGATGTCATGTATTCGCTTGTGGGCGTAATGAGCAACGCTTAGCGTCTTTAGTTGACCAAAACTCGTTGATTGAACCGCTTATCTTTGACATCACCAATAAAGCTGAGGTCGATACCGTTTTTGCTAGCCTAGATAAGCTTGATTTGGTTATTTTAAATGCAGGCGATTGCGAATACATCGATGATGCGCTGCAGTTTGATTCGCCATTGTTCGAACGCATCATTAAAACTAATTTAATCAGTGTGGGTTATATGCTTGAAGCGGCAATTCCGCTTTTGGAAAAAAACAGCCAACTTGCCTTAGTCAGCTCGAGTGTGACGTATTTACCTTTGCAACGCGCTGAAGCTTACGGCGCCTCTAAGGCTGGTATGAGCTACTTAGCTAAAAGCCTGAGTTTAGATCTAAAGCCTCATGGTATTCATGTTTCTTTGGTTGAGCCTGGTTTTGTTAAAACTCCACTGACTGATAAAAACAATTTTAAAATGCCCTTTTTGATAAGCGCAGAGCAAGCCGCAGTTAGAATTGTGCAAGGCCTTGCTCAAAAACACGCGGTCATTCACTTTCCCAAACGATTTACACTAATTTTAAAAATGCTGGGTTGCTTACCTTTTGGGTTATGGCAAAAGCTAGCGGTAAGGACAATAAAAAAATGAAAAATATCGCTATCATCGGCTCAGGTATTTCAGGACTGACATCGGCTTATTTACTGTCTCAAAAACATCAAGTCACCGTCTTTGAACAAAATGATTATATCGGTGGACATACCGCCACGGTTGATGTCAATGTTGGTGGCCAAAACTATGCCGTCGATACCGGCTTTATTGTGTTTAACAATAAAACCTACCCAAATTTTCTCAAACTATTAAGTCAAATTGGCATCGATAGGCAAGAAACAGAAATGAGTTTCAGTGTACAAAACTTAAACTCAGGACTTGAATACAACGGCAATAACCTGAACACCTTATTTGCTCAGCGCAGTAACATATTTAAGCCTTCTTTTTGGAATTTAATTTCAGAAATACTGCGCTTTAATAAAATGTGTAAAGAACGCCATGCCGCCGATGATATGTCGACAAAAGAAACCTTGGGCGACTTTCTCGATCTAAATCGTTTTTCTGCCCATTTTGCAGAGCACTACATCCTGCCAATGGGAGCAGCTATTTGGTCAACAAGTTTGACTCAAATGCGAGACTTCCAGTTAAAGTTTTTTATTCAGTTTTTCCACAATCACGGTTTATTAAATATCAACGACCGACCTCAGTGGTATGTGATCCCAGGTGGTTCTCGTAATTACATCAAACCACTGACAAAAAACTTTGCTGACAAGATTCAGTTAAACAGCAAAATTAAGCACGTCAATCGATTACCTACAGGTGTTGAAATTCACTTTGAAGATGCACCTGTGCAGCATTTTGACGAAGTTATTTTCGCTTGCCACTCTGATCAAGCGCTAGCGTTATTAAATGATGCAACTGCATTAGAGCAGCAAATTCTCGGGCAGTTAGAATACGCCAACAACGAAGTGGTTTTACACACTGACGAAGCTATGCTGCCAAAAGCAAAGCTGGCATGGGCGAGTTGGAATTATCGTTTATCTGATGATCACAAGCGTCCTGCTTCGGTCACTTATGATATGAATATCTTGCAGGGTATTGAATCTGAACACACTTTTTGTGTGACCCTGAATCAGACCAAGGATATTGCAGAGGATAAAATTCTTCGTAAGTTCAATTATATGCACCCTGTTTTTAATCAAAATAGTATGCAAGCCCAGCAAAAACGAGAGATGATTTGTGGTCATAACTTCACTCACTTTACAGGTGCTTATTGGTATAACGGCTTTCACGAAGACGGTGTAAGAAGTGCTGTAGATGTGGCTAAGCGTTTTGGATGTCATTTATGAGCCTAATTGACGCTAACACGCTTCATTCTGGTATTTATCAAGGCTCAGTTCGGCATAGACGCCTGAGCCCGAAAAAGCATGCTTTTGATTATCAGCTTTACATGTTGGGTATAGATGTTGACGAATTAGCAAATATAGCTCAGCAAACTAAGCTCTTTGGTAGCCGTTGGTATAACCCTATTCGGTTTGTTGAAAAAGATTATATAAAAAGTGAACCCGGCCACTTAAAAGCCCGTATTGGTAACAAAGTCAGGCAGTTAGGTGGCGAATGGCCAGTACAAGCCGACGATAGCAGCGACTGGCGAGTAACCATGTTAGCGCAAGCTAGATGTCTCGGTTTGTACTTTAGCCCGGTTAATTTTTATTTTTGCTATGACACAGAACAAGAGTGCCGTTACATGCTTGCAGAAGTCAGTAACACACCTTGGAATGAACGTCATTACTATTTGGTCGATATGAACGTGCAAGCCGATACTGAAAAAGTTTTTCATGTATCGCCTTTTATGCCGATTGATATGCAATATCAGTGGCGAATTAAAGCACCTGAAAAGCGTTGTTTAGTTCATATTGAAAACCATCAAGCTGAAAAAAAAGTATTCGATGCCACATTAGTACTGAGTAAACAGCCTTTTAGTGCAAAAGCTGTGATGGCCACTTGGTTATCGTTACCTGCTATGACTTTTAAGATAGTAACTGCCATTTATTGGCAAGCCGCGAAGTTGTTTTTTAAACGCGTGCCTTTTGTGCCTTACCCCAAATCGGCGCAAAAGAGCTAGCAAAGAGAGGTTAAGATGGAAAACTTGCAACTAGAATCAAATCAAAGCCAAGCTTCATCATCGGTCAAATCAGCCTTAGATGGTTTTAATGCTCACAAAAAAATTGTGTTTGCTGTTTTAAACACCATTAATGATGCTGGCATTACCTTCATTGAAGGACAAGACAGATTCACTGTCGGTAATCAGCAAGCGAAGCTGCAATGCCAAATTCAAATTTTGGACAGTAACGTCTATAAAACCTTTGTTCAAGAGGGCAGTATTGGAGCAGCGGAAGCTTACATGGATGGCCGCTGGCAAAGCCCAGATTTGACGAACGTTATTCAAGTATTTGCCAGAAGCCAAAAACAGCTTGATGAGATCGAAAGTAAAATTGCTTGGTTGGCTAAAATCAAAAACTTCTTCTTTCACCGCAATAACGCCAACAGCGAGAAAGGTTCAAAGCGCAATATTCTAGCGCACTACGATTTGGGTAATGATTTGTACAGCGGTTTCCTAGACCCTGAAATGATGTACTCATCAGCTATCTACTCAGATACTGCTGATACGTTAGATAAAGCACAGCTCAACAAACTTGAGACGATTTGCCAAAGGTTAGAACTGTCTTCAGATGATCATCTGATTGAGATCGGTACCGGTTGGGGCGGTATGGCTATTTATGCAGCCCAGCACTACGGTTGCAAAGTGACGACGACAACTATTTCTGAAGCCCAGCACGATTATGCTAAAGCGCGTATCGCACAACTGGGTTTGGAAGATAAAATTACCTTGTTAAAACAAGATTATCGCAAATTAACAGGCACTTACGATAAGTTGGTTTCGGTTGAAATGATTGAAGCTGTGGGAGATAAATTCTTATCTGGCTTTTTTGCCAAATGCGATAGCCTATTAAAACCGGGCGGAAAGATGTTGATCCAAGCAATTACTATTGCTGATCAACGCTATGACTACTACCTCAACCACGTGGATTTCATTCAGCGTTACATCTTCCCTGGAGGGTGTTTGCCTTCAATCAGTGTCATGTCCAACCACATCGCGAAAAGCACGGATATGGTCATTCAAGGCATCAACGATATAGGGTTAGATTACGCGCGTACATTAAACGACTGGCGTGACAAATTTAATTTAATTTACCCAAGTCTAAATCAGCAAAAATACAATACTGAGTTTAAACGCCTTTGGGAGTACTATCTTTGTTACTGTGAAGGCGCTTTTTTAGAAAAAGTGATCAGTACCGTTCATTTAACTGCCAGAAAGGCAAACTAACTGATTTAATCGACTTCACCGAAGTTGGGTTTGTTTAGTGCGTATTTTTTATAAATAGGCGCTAACAAACCTGACTTATTTGCTTTAACAATTAGCTCATTAATTGTTTTTGCAGATATTTTTGCTCCCTCTGGAATAAGAAAATATCGGTTGAAGCGGGTATCGAACTGCTTTGATACATTAATGACAAGCTTAACTTCAGGGTGTTGTTTTAGGTAAAAGTTAAGTGTTGTATCACTTAATACCCCAATTTGAGCTCGATTTTGAATAATCAAATCAATAACGGCTTCTTCATCTCTGACCAGCATTACGTTAAATCTCTTATTGAGCTTTGTGCTGTCTGTTTCAAAATCAGTAAAGCGATAATGATAGCCGTGTACCAAAGCGATGGTGTGATTGTTGAGAAGCTGCTCGATTTTAACTGGCGTCAGTTCAGCTTGTTTGGAAATAAAACGATCGTATGAGGTTAGAATACTGATTGATGTTGTCACCGGAACCAGATGCTCAGCCCACTCGGGGTTATCCCACATTGAAATATCAATCCATTTATCTCTAAGTGCTTGTGGTGTTCTTCTAACAGGAACGGTTATCGCTTTAAACTCGAAGTTATCTTGCAGCTTATTGAAAACTTTTATGATTTCAGTGCCCGCACCGCCGCCGTGTTCAAAGTAAAAAGGAGAGTGGACATTCATTCCCACTTTGATCTTGGTTTTTGCTTGTGCAGCAAGCGTGAACAAACTTAGTAGTAAGAACAAAAAAACAGGGCTTTTTAACATCGTTAGCAACCGTATTTACGTACAAATTTTTCTGATAGCGCGTGAGTTATTTCACTTCAGGCTTTTATTTTTAAGTATGTAATAAGTAGATTTAATTTACATGAGTAAAATTTAATCGTTCAATGGAACAATATTTTCTATCAAATAGTCTATTGGTGCGGTGAGATATTTGACGCTAGCCTAGTCGGGGCATAAAATACGCGCCCTTTAGTTAATTCATTACAGTCGAGCGAAGTCTATGCCAAATGAAGTTAGAGCCAGAGCAGTATTAAAAGTTGGCGCTAATAGTGACATTCCTGCAGAAATTGTATCGTTTACCGATTTTGATCGCGATAACGAGCATATTGCTATGGTATTTGGCTCAGCCGATTCTGCGCAAGATGCGCCTTTAGTGCGTATTCACTCAGAATGTTTAACAGGTGATGTTTTTCACTCATCGCGATGTGACTGTGGTGAGCAGTTAGATGAAAGTATTCAGCTAATGAGCCAACAGGGCGGTATTATCTTATACCTACGCCAAGAAGGTCGTGGTATTGGCTTATACAATAAAATTGATGCTTATGTACTACAAAGCCAAGGTATGAATACATACGAAGCTAATGAGCACCTTGGTTTTAAAGATGATGAGCGAAGCTTTGATGATGCAGTGTCTATGCTGCAAGCGATGGGGGTTAAAAAGTTAAAGTTGATGACAAACAACCCACGTAAGATAAAAGCAATGGAAGCTGAATTTGAGCTTATCGAGCACGTTTCAACGAGTATTCATTTGAAAGAAGACAATACTCAGTATCTGAAAACTAAAAAAGAACGCGGTGAGCACAAGCTAAAGCTCTAATAAAAGTGCCGGCTTTATGCCGGCATTTTTATTGGTGTCTTATTTTATTTAAACCAGTGAATTAAAACTGCTATAGGGCCTTCTATTTTTAATAAGTGATAACGCTGGCAGTTTTCTTTATCTTTAATTGAGTGACAAATGTAAACCCAGTTGTTGCGGCTATCGAGTTCAACTCGGCCTTTGGTATCGAGGAAAAAATTGCCGTAGCCAAACCGCTCTGGAATGTAAATACTATTGGCAGTTACTTTCAACTTCGAATAGGTCACAAGCTTCGGGTAGGGAAGCAAACACAAGATCAGAAAAACTAAGCCCAATAAAACCAGCTTAGTTTTGGTAAATCCTGCCTTTTTCTCAACAGCTTGCGCTTTACTTGTATCTTCAAGCTCTTGTAACGCTGCCATTTTTTCTTGAATAACGGCTTGCTGACGGGCGATTTCTGCCTGCTGCTTTTTGCGTTTTAAGTCTTGCTGAAACGCTTCCTTGTTGAGCAATTTTTCTTTAGATGCCACTACTTATCCTGTTGATTTCTAAAGTTGATGTCGCTATTTGCGACCATATAGGCAAAGGTAGCGTAAATGCTAACATTTTGCTGTAGGTTTTTTGGATCGATTTTATCTAAAGTATCTTCTTGGCTGTGATGGTAATCAAAGTAATCACGGCCATCTTGTAACCAGTTAACAACAGGCACGCCTAGCTTTGCTAACACAGATACATCTGGTCCACCTAATGCGCGATTGTGGCCACGCATTACACTTAAATGTCTCACTTTGGCCAATATTTCATCGGTGAAGCTCAGCGCTGAATGTGCTACGCGTGTATCAAAACGCCAGACATCACCTGCACCAAAGTCAGACTCAGCGGCAACAACTATGTTATCTAGTGTTTGTTCGTGTTGTTTAGCAAATGCTTTGGCGCCTTTTAAGCCAAACTCTTCATTAGCGAACAATACCACTCGAATACTGCGCTTTGGTTGCCCCAGTTGTTTTACTGCATGTGCTGCTGCTGTGACGATCGCTACGCCGGCGCCATTATCAAGTGCACCTGTCCCTAAATCCCAAGAATCTAAGTGGGCACCGAGCAATACATATTCATCGGGTGTTGTTGAACCTGTGATTTCACCGATTACGTTATAAGATGTTTTCCAGTTTTGCTCTTGGTTTTGTATGTTAAGTGCAATTTCTACACCTTTGTCGTAACTAAATAAGCGATCGAGTAACTCCGCGCTACTGACACCAATTGCTGCGGCAGGAATTTTTGCAATTTCAGGGTGATAGCGCAATGAACCAGTGTGCGGATTAGCAGAAGATGCTGTTGAAATAGAACGAATGATGACTGCTTTTGCGCCTAGTTTAGCGGCTGCAATTGCACCGTGCGTTCTTGCGCTTACTTGTTTAGCGTACGATTCACCTGTTTTGTCACGTTCCATTTTGCCTGCAAGATAAACAATTTTACCTTCAACATCTTGACGGTTTGCTTGTTGTAAATCGAGTAAGGATTCAAAGCGAACAACTGATGCTTTAATGCCTTGTTCAGGGGTCGAGATTGAGCCACCTAAAGCGCTAACATTTAACTCATGTTGATAAGGGCTGCTTACTTGTAAAGACGCTGAAACGCGTTGCCAATCTCGAACCTGGACGGGCTGTTTGTAAATTTTATCAAAGCCCAGTTCCGTCATCTTCTGATGCGCCCAATCAACGGCTTTTAAGTCATTTTCGCTACCCGCTAACCTCGGACCAATTTCTGTTGTCAGTGATGCGACGAGTTCATATGCCAAGTCTGATTGTTGGCTGTTTTGTTGCAGTTGCTTTATCGCTTTGTCATTAAATTTAGGTGCGGCAAGACAAAAAGATGAAAAGAGTAAGGTTGAGATGCCTAACAAAAGCGTTTTTTTCATATGAATCATTGATCATTATCACAGTAAGTTGACCGACATTTTATGTTGCCAAGCTAACTTTGTCTCGCCTAATTAGGTGTTTAAAGAAAATTAAATAATCTTGCACATCACATTTGAGGAGGGAGTCACGCTTAATTGATAAATTGACTCATGCCCTGTCAAAGCTGAGGTTTACTCATTTATCGCGTTTTCAAAATAAAGTTTATGACTGGTGGTCAACTTTGCACTGGTCTAATCTGTCATTTGTTTGACTTATTTCTACCATTTTTCTTTCATTTTGCCTGAATAAATTAGCTGCGTTTTTACAAACTAGCCACGAGAAATATAATGAATAACAAAAAACTTAAACTTTCTGTTTTAGCTACGGCTATTACTTTAGCGCTAACTGCTTGTGATGGTGATGACGGTGCAACGGGTGCTGTAGGCCCACAAGGTGCTCAAGGTCCACAAGGCGAACCAGCAACGGTTTCTGATACGGTTAAAGCGGTTAAAGAAGACCCATCGGTCAATAACCCAAACGCTGGTAAATTAACGCGTTTAGCAACGGTTCCTACTGGTGCAGAAGTGACAGGTATCTTCTTAACGGATGAAGGTGATTTATTCTTCAACGCTCAGCACCCAAGTGATGCAAACGTTGAAACAGATAGCTTAAACAACGTTGCCTACAACACGGGTACAGTAGGTGTTTTAGCTGGTGTTAACTTCAACGACTTACCAGAAACATTGATTGAATCACCTGTTCCTAGCAGTGAAATGGAACGTCAAACAGTTATTTCTGCTTATGGTCAATACCAAGTATTAGGTCAAACTGGCGACACATACGACGGCATGTTAGCTAAAGGTTTAGGCCATATCTATGCTATCAACAACCCTGATGAACTTTTACTAGAAAACGATATGCCTGACTTTAACGGCTATGTATCTATGGGTGAAGGTAAAGGTTATTTATTTACTAACTGGGAAATGTATCCAGGCGGTATGAGCCGTTTGATGGTTGAAAAAGATGCTATGGGTTACTGGTCAGTTACTGATGCTGAAATGATTGATTTCAGTGCGGTAAACGGTACTGCAGCAAACTGTTTTGGTTCAGTTACGCCTTGGAATACACCATTAACATCTGAAGAGTGGATTGTTAGCTCAAAGGTTGATACGACTCAATCTGCATCTTGGAATAACCCTGAAGTAGTTAATGATGCGGGTCAAATCTTAGGTAACATGTGGGCATTAACTGCACCAGCTGCACCAAACCCTTATGACTATGGCTACATTGTTGAAATTAAAGATGCAGTTGGTGAAACACCAATGCCTGTGAAGCACTTTACTTTAGGTCGTTACGAGCACGAGAATGCAACAGTAATGCCTGATGGCAAAACAGTTTACTTATCACAAGATGATACGGGGGGCGTTTTATTCAAGTTCGTTGCTGACACGGCTGAAGATTTAAGTGCTGGTACGTTATACGGTGCTAAATTGACTCAAGACGCAGGTCAAAACGACCCTGCAACAACGGGTTTTGGTGTGTCTTGGATTGAGTTAGCACACGGTGACAATGCAACAATTGAAGGTTGGATTGATGAATTCGACGGTATTGGCACAGACCAATACGTTGATGGCGAAACAAGCTACATGACAGTTGCTGATGTTGAAGCATGGGCAACAGGTGCTGCAACTTACCCTACTGTTGAAAATGGCGGTGGTAAAGTGACAGCCGGTCAACCAATGGATGATCGAGTGGCATTCTTAGAGTCTCGTCAAGCTGCTCGCCAATTAGGTGCGACAGCTGAATGGCGTAAGCTTGAAGGTATTTCTATTAACACCAAACGCGCACAAGAAGCGGTTGAGGGTGTTGATACCATTGCTGGTGAAGATGTTGAAGCGGCTTACTTATATTTAGCTATTGCGGATATCGACAAAACTCTTATCGACGGTGAAGGTGATGTTCAATTATCTAGCCGTGTTAAAGATTGTGGTGGTGTATATCGTGCAATGTTAAACGAAAACTATGACATCTCTCGCATTGAACCTGTTGTTATGGGCTCTACTTACCGTTCTAGCCTAGATGGTGCAGCGCGTTGTGATGTTGATCAGTTATCACAACCAGATAACGTGATTGTAATGGACGACGGTCGCATCATTATTGGTGAAGACGGCTTCCAAGAAAACAATACGTTATGGTTATACGAGCCAGTTGCTAAGTAACTGACGCTTTGAGTAAGGCACGAAAGACGCTTTTGGCTTTCGTGCCTATTCTCAACTGATAAAGAATAACCATTCTTTGACCTGCTTTACACGAAATAAACGAAGTCCATCATGTCTAATATGCCACGCACTCACTTATCAATGGCGTTTTCGCTATTGGCTACCTTCATCGCTTTTGGTTTGCACAATGTTGCTATTGCTAGCCAAGCTGCCGTTAACTCAATAAAAGCGCTTGATTACATTAAGCACAATGAAAAATACAACCCAGAAGCGGTTATTCCTCCTCAGTGTTACACCCGTACCGAAGGTAAAAATAATCCGTGTTATGTGTGTCATCAAACTTACTCACAAACCGAACAAAGAAGTAACTTAATGGCAGATGGCGGGTTACAAGGCGAATATGAATTTTCTGATCTTGGGATGGAAAATAGCTGGGTTAACTTGTTTACCGACCGAACAGAACAAATAAAATCACTTAGCGATGAAATGATTCAACGCTGGGTTGAGCAAGATAACTATCAAGTATTTATTGATGCAAAAGCTAAAGATACGCAATGGCGAGGTGAATACACACCGATTGAGAACTTAGCTTATCCTGACAAAGCCTTTGATGAAAAAGGCTTAGCGAAAGACGGTAGTGCTTGGGTGGCTTATAATTACAAACCTTTCCCAAGTACTTTTTGGCCAACAAATGGTTCAACTGGTGATGCGATGATCCGTCTGCCAGAGGCATTTCGTCAGCTAAACGGTCAATACAATGAAGCTGTTTATTTTGCCAACTTAGCGTTAGTTGAGATGGCAATTAAAGATAGCGAACAATTATCAACATTAACCATTGATGAAAAGCAACTTGGCCAAGACTTAAACAAAGATGGCAAACACAGTCTTGTTAATCACATTGTCAAACAGTCGCATTACCTGGGCGATGCAAAAAACGTCAAAATTGAGAAGATGTTGTACCCGCAAGGGACTGAGTTTTTACATACGGTACGTTATCTAGGCATTAATTCCCAAGGCGAGATTTACAATGCGCCACGTATGAAAGAAGTGCGCTACATGAAAAAGCATATGTTTAAGAGTGTAGCCAAACTAAAAAGTGCTTATTTTACTGAGTTTAAAGAAAAGGAATTTGAACAATTACCTAAAACGAATCACTTAGGTGATCGCGGTATTGGCAACGGCTTTGGTTGGACCATCAATGCTTATATCGAAGATGAAGCGGGAGCACTTCGTCAACAGCACGATCAAGAAATGGAATTTTGCAACGGTTGCCATAAAACTGTGGGTAGTACTATCGACCAAACGTTCTCTTTTGCCCGTAAGTTAGACGGCTTAGCTGGTTGGGGTTACATTGATCTTAAAGCCCAAAAGGATGTACCTACTATAGGTGAAGAGCAGGGGGAGTTTCTAACCTATTTACAACGTGTAGGTGGAGGTGATGAGTTTAGACAAAACCAAGAAATGTTAGATAACTGGTTCACTTCAGATGGTCAGGTTAACAAACAAAAAGTATTGGCACTTGATAACGTCTATCAACTTATTATGCCATCAAAGCAACGCGCGCTTGATTTAAATAAAGCCTACTTCACGTTAGTTAAAGAGCAGAGTTACCTTTTTGGCCGCGATGCTGTAATTGGCAAAGCTAAAAATGTATTACAACAAGTTGACGATTCACAGGCTCCGCTAGATGAAGCGAATCGTTACCAATACGATATCCGCCTTAATTGGCAACATTCGGCCTTAAATACCGCTAACGCTATCAAAGCTAAGGCACAACAAGGAGCAAAATAATCATGTTTGATTATGTTTATGCTTGCGGCTTGATGGCATTAGCGATTGGCACGGATGTGGTGATGGCCACCTTGTTGCAGCGACAAGCTCTACAAAAACATGGCTTGCTTAACACTTGGTTAGTTGGTGTGTCTTTGTCGCACACCTTATTACCTGCTGCTGGTTATTTACTTACTTTAGCGAGTATGCATTTCATTCCGACCATTACGCCTTGGGTGGGGGTTTTTGCTTTTGTTTGTATCGCTATTTTCCTTTACCAAGAGTTCACGGCAAGTGATGAAGATGTCGACAGCTTAAGCCATTTCAGGTTAATTACGTTTGCGTTGATATTAACGGTAAGTTGGGATGCACTTTGGTCCGGTCCGGCCAAATCTGCGCAAGTTGTGGGTTGGCAACAATGGCATATTATCAGTTCGTTTTTTGTCGTTGGTTTACTTGTTTGGTCGATGGCAAAATTCAGTTTGTGGGTTGCGCAATTTAAATTTCCTATTGCATCTAGTTATGGGGTTTGGTTAGGGCGCTGGTTACAGTTTTCTGTCTTGGGGTATTTCGCAGGTAAAGCCCTGGTGCTGTATACCTTAGGCTGGCAAGTCGCTGATTTAACTTTACTTGTCATTGCCAGTTTAATTGTCAAATTACTCATGTTGTGGCAATTGGCGGTTAAGACAAAACGTCCACTTCAGCTTAATTAACAGCTGTGACTTCTCTAGAGCACACTTTAATTAAGTGTGCTTGATTTATCTAAGAGAAGTTAATCAAATAAGTGATCATCACGACTCAAGTTTAACGGCTGGATAGATACGTAGCTTGGTTGTGTTGACAATGCATTTAGTTTGCTAGCGGAAAGGATGAAACGTCGGCTTTAGTGTTAATAGATATTCAGTTGAAATGATCGCTAGGTGCAGAAAAAGCAGAGGTGGTTTCGTGTCATTCTCACCTCTGCATTTTGAAGAGAAGTATTTAGTGCACTTGAATGCAGTGAAGGTAATTGGCTAATTGAAATCTTAATTTATTAGATAAACTGTCATCTAGCATCATCATCTCTAGCAATTGTGCTAAATCATCAGGTTGCTGTACAAAATCACGGTTTAATTCATTAATTAAACCAAGGCCTGCTAGTTCATTAACAATAATGTTGTGTGTTGAGTTAACCATATTATCTGCCATTTCTTTTCTCACTACTTCATGACTTGTTGGGTATTTTGAACTGGCTTTGTTAAATTAATATTAACGATGGCGTTAAGTTTTATTTCAAAATCAAAAGGTAAGCACCTTGGTTAAGTTAATTCAATACCTATTATTCGTGTTGTGCTTTTCAGTTGTTAGCTATGGCTACGGGCAATCATTATCAGCGGTTAAACAATTAGCACAGGCATATGAAAATAAGCGTTCTGATCTACAGATCCAATTTAAAGCAAGGGTCATTAAACTGTTACCTGATGATTTGAAGGGCAGTAAACACCAAAGGTTTATCGTCAAGTTAGCGTCAAAACAGACATTGTTAATTGCTCACAATATCGATCTCGCGCCAAAAATTAACTCGCTAAAAGTAGGTGATTGGGTTGAAGTTTACGGTGAGTATGAATGGAACAATAAAGGCGGAGTTGTGCATTGGACGCATCACGATCCGAAAAAACGTCACACTGATGGTTGGATTAAACACAAAAATATCTTGTATCAATAATTTATTGGTAAAAATGCTGGGTGTCTTAAAAGTGACTTTTTAAATTGCTAGCGTGGTCTACTATTTAAGCAAGATTAAGCTTAACCCATATGCCAAATAGATTGTTGCTAGATACTTTGCCTGAACTCAAGCAAATTGAGTTTATTATTGAATCCAACCGCAGCTTATTACGCAGTCAAGTTTTAGCTCATGTGCCTTATCAAAATCAGTTATTTCCTATTCATGCCATTTCTTTAGGCACAGAAAATTCAAAAGCGCCTTGTATTACTTTTGTTGGCGGTGTACACGGTCTTGAGCGCATTGGCTCTCAGGTGTTAATTGGTTTTTTAGAAACCTTATTGGGCCGAATGCAATGGGAGTTATCCATTCAGCAAATGCTGGAAACAGTACAAATTAACTTTATTCCTTTGGTTAACCCTGTTGGGGTAGCGCAGCACTGGCGTTCAAATGGTAATCATGTTGACTTGATGAGAAATGCGCCCGTAGAAAGCCAAGAAAAAACGGCCTTTTTAGTCGGTGGACAGCGATTAAGTAAACACATTCCTTGGTTCAGAGGAACAAAAAATCAGCTTGAAGTTGAATCCCAAGCCGTGACTGACTTTATTCGCAGCAATGTTTTTCAATCGCCTTTTAGCCTTGTACTCGATTGTCATTCAGGCTTTGGCTTACATGATAGGCTTTGGTTTCCCTATGCTAAAAGTAAACTGAAACCGATTCATCACATAGGTGAGGTTTATCACCTGCGCGAGCTTTTATTTCAGACCTACCCGCATTTGAGTTATGTATTTGAACCTCAAGCCAAACATTATTTATGCCATGGTGATTTGTGGGATTATTTATATGATGAGTCGTTAAAAACTGAAACAGTATTTTTACCGCTTACACTCGAAATGGGATCGTGGCGTTGGGTGAAGAAAAACCCTATTCAGTTATTAAAAGCTTTGGGCTTATTTCATCCAATGAAACCTCATCGAGTGAAGCGCGTGTTGCGAAGTCACCTTATACTGATGGATTTTTTGATGCGTGCCACCGCATCTTATAAAAATTGGCTAAATGATGGTAAGAGTTTGTCCATGGAGCAAAAAGCGACTCAGCTGTGGTACGACAACTAATGGAGCTATCTAACGAACGACCTGTATTATTAATCAGAGGTTTATTGCGCAACCAATACCACTGGGGCGACTTTCCCAAGCAGCTATCTATTCAGTTAAAACGCCGAGTTATTTGCCTCGATATTCCGGGTAATGGTCATCAATATCGAGAAGACAGCCCAAGTAGCATTTCAGCTATGCGGCAAAGTTTGTCTGTTCAATTGGATGGTCAGTTACCCAAACAACAATCTGTTGATGTAGTGGCCATTTCGATGGGAGGAATGATTGCTTTAGAGTGGGCGCAAGCCGAACCTAAAAGAATTCAATCTTTATGTTTGATTAATACCAGCTTAAAACAGTTCTCACCTTTTTATCAGCGCCTAAATTGGCAGTGTTACCCGCTTGTTACTGTGTTTCTATTTTTATCAAAAATTAAAAAAGAACACATGGTTTTTAAGTTGACGTCTAACATTAATGACAAGTATGTTAGACAGGATACTATTAACCATTGGTTAGCCATCGCCAAGCAATTTCCTGTACGCACAGTCAATGCCTTTCGCCAGTTATTCGCTGCAGCGAGTAGCCCTATCATCAAAAAACCTCAACAAAAATGCATACTTCTTGTTAGTGAAAACGATCAGCTCGTTTCAGCTAAATGTTCAAAAGCAATCGCTCAGTTTTGGTCGCTACCTATTTTGTTAAATGACAAAGCAGGCCATGACATGGCACTAGATGATGCTGATTTTGTGATAACCGCATTAAGAAGCTGGTTTGACTCAAAATGTTAGATATGCTTTTTGTTACATATTACAGTCATTTAGGGCTATCCAGTTAATTATAAATTTTTTAATCTAGGGGTTAATAGGAACTTGGTTCATTTATTGCTAACAATTTTAATCAGCAATGGGGGTCAAGTTTTTGACTTTGATGCCGAAGTTAAATTTAAAGGGATTATGCTCAAGTAAATTCATAGAAGAAAAGTACGTTTGGTTTTTTTTCTAAAAAGCTAATAAATACAGAGATATGAGCTAAACTAATTTTTAGCAAACTGATCTAATCACTCTTAATTTAGGGGTATTTTGAATGACACTACGTAAAAAAGTAGGCCTGTTAGTTGGCCTTATTTTAGCCTCATTTTTGGCAATAATGGTTGTAGGCTTATTTACGTTAAAAGTTGCAAGTAATAATGACAACAAAGCTAGGGTAGAGCAGTTATTACTCTCGACTTATAACGCTGTTGTTGAAATCGAAAAATATGCTGCTCAAGGTAAAATGACCCAAGAAGCCGCGAAAGAGCTGGCAACAGAAATACTGCGCAATAACAAATACAAAAAAGGCGAGTATGTATATGTAGCCGATGAAAATTTAGATTTTGTCGCTGCACCTTATGATCCCCAGCTTCATGGTACCAGCTTCCACGAATTTAAAGATGGTAAAGGCCAAAGTGTTGGTAAAATTCTACTCAATGCCGTTAATAAACAGCGTTCGGGTATTGCTGAATACGAATGGACACAAAAGCAAGCCGATAACTCTATTGAAAACAAATTATCAGTAGCAATCAGAACACCTGAATGGGGTTGGTTTGTTGGTAACGGTATTGGTTTCAATGAAGTTGAAGCGCGTTTTTGGAGTTCTGCACGTTGGCAGATTGGCATCTGTTTATTCTTAACTATAGTACTAGGCGGTATTTTATTAATGGCGACTTCTCGCCTGTTAAAACTACTTGGTGGCGAACCGACTGATGTATTGAGCTTAGTTAAAACCGTTGCATCGGGTGATTTAACCAATACACAAAGTGTTGATACATTTGCTGAAGAAGACTCCATCTATGGTTCGACTGTTCGTATGCGTGCATCTTTACAAGACATCATGAGTAATGTGTCGAATTCAGTTTCTCACCTTCGCAAGGAAATTGAAGCCGCGGACGAACGTACCTCAGAAATTGATGAGAAGTTCGAAGTTCAAAAATTAGAAATCGATATGGTTGCTACAGCCATGACGCAAATGTCATCTTCATCACAAACCGTCTCAGAAAGTGCGGGTTCTGCTGCAACTGCTACCCAAGATGCAGATAAAGAGGGTGAAAGAGCACACGCTATTGTTGATAGTGCCGTATCATCAATTGAAAGCTTAGCAAATCAAATTGATGAAGCGAGTGAAGTCATTACCGCTTTAGGTAGCGATGTTGCTAATATCGTATCTGTGTTAGATGTAATTCGCGGTATTGCCGAACAAACTAACTTATTAGCATTAAACGCGGCGATTGAAGCTGCTCGTGCCGGTGAGCAAGGTCGTGGTTTCGCGGTTGTTGCTGATGAGGTACGCAGTTTAGCTAAGCGTACGCAAGACAGTACTGAAGAAATTCAAAATATGATTGAGCGCCTGCAAAGCGGTTCTAAACGCGGTGTAGATGCGATGGATATGAGTAAAGAATCAAGTGCAGGCACAGTTGAGCAGACTCAACAAGCAGCACAAGCTTTAAACCAAATTGCTCAAGCTCTCAGCACGATCACTGATATGAATAATCAAATCGCAACTGCAGCTAGCGAGCAAAGCCAAGTGGGCGATGATATTTCTCGCCGAATTAATATGATCGCAGAAAGCTCACATGAGGCAGCAGACGTAGCGCGTGCAGGTAAAGACTCGACACATGCTTTAGTTGAGTTAACAGATAACCTAGAAGAGATGATGTCTCACTTTAAAATTAGTTAATCTGCAAACATTTTAGTAAGATGAAAAGCCGACGTTATGTCGGCTTTTTTGTCTTTGTAATTCATATAGTTAAGGTTAATCAATGCTGCGTTTTCTCCACTCTCCCATTTTTACTTTTCTCGTTGGTTTTGTTTTGTTATGTACAGCGGGCTACGAAACGTGGTTAACGTGGGAAGAAAGTGTTATTGGTGCTCATCATGGTGTATTACTTTATGCGTTTACCCATATTTTAAAGACGGTTCCTGAGCTTGCAGAGGGCGCTTGGCGAGTTGATGAAGCGGTTAATGAAATGAGTCCTGATTAACAGGACATAAAAAAAGCGAGTACCCATACTCGCTTTTTTTATCTATCAAAGATTACTTATTTTCTGCGCCAGCTGGTACCTGTTGCACTTTCTTCAAGAATTATCCCCATCTCGTTGAGTTTATCTCTTACTTCATCTGCTACTGCCCAGTTTTTGTCTTTACGCGCTTGGGTACGCATTTCAATTAAACGTTCAATTTCAGCTACTTCTTCATCAGATTCATCACCTTGTAAGAAGCTGTCTGGGTCTAATTGTAATACACCTAATATCTCGCCTAAGCCTTTTAAAATAGCGGCAAGCTCTGCCGCTTTTTCCAAGTTATTAGCTTTTTCTCGGTTGATGGCCTTAGTCAGCTCGAAAATAACGGCTAACGCTTCCGGCGTATTGAAATCGTCATCCATTGCTTGGCAAAAACGCGCTACATACTCATTTTCTTTATCAAGCTCAATTGTAGGAATTGTTAAATCACGCAGTGAGGTATAAATACGTTCAAGTGCTGCATGTGCTTGATCTAAATTCTCTGTCGAGTAATTGAGCTGACTGCGATAATGGCCTGATATAAGGAAATAGCGAACCGTTTCTGCATCATATTTGGCTAATACATCTCTAACCGTAAAGAAATTACCCAGTGATTTAGACATCTTAACTTGGTCAACTTGTACCATGCCTGAATGCATCCAGTAGTTCACATAGTTGGTTTTATGTGCACAACAGCTTTGCGCAATTTCATTTTCATGATGAGGGAAGGTTAAATCAGAGCCCCCTCCGTGGATATCAAAGTGACTGCCTAGTACTTTTTTGTTCATTGCCGAACATTCTATATGCCAACCTGGACGGCCTTCTCCCCAAGGTGAAGTCCAGCTAGGTTCACCTGGTTTTGCCATTTTCCACAAAACAAAATCAAGTGGGTTGCGTTTTGACTCTTCAACATCAACACGAGCACCAGCTTGTAATTGCTCTAAATCTTGGCCGCTTAGCTTGCCGTAGTCAGGGTAGCTTGAAACGTCAAATAGTACATCGCCGTTATCGGCTACATAGGCATGACCCTTGTCAACGAGTTGTGCGACCATATCGATAATTTCTTGCATATGTGTTGTAACACGAGGCTCGACATCTGCAGGTAGCATGTTTAATGCGGCAAAGTCTTCGTGCATCATAGCAATAGTGCGCTCAGTTAATTCGGCACAGGTTTCTTTATTTTCGATTGCGCGTTTAATGATTTTATCATCGACATCTGTGATGTTTCTGACATAAGTCACTTCATAGCCGCTAAAACGCAGGTAGCGAACCATATTGTCAAAGCTTATGTAAGTGCGCGCATGACCAATATGACTTAGGTCATAAACAGTGATCCCGCAGACGTATAAACCAACTTTATTCTCTTCAATTGGTTTAAATACTTGTTTTTCTCGGGCCAGTGTATTGTATATTTGCAACATGCTTTTTTCTTCGGTGCTGTTTGATTGACAAATTTGCTCTATTCTAACAAGTCGTTATTGTTACGTCTTGCTTTTATCGAGCGATGGCTTGTTTTAGAATAGGTATTTTTACACCTATCTTATTTAACGTTTACCAAAGAGAAACGAAAATGATCACTTTTAGCACAAATTTTGGCGACATCGAGATTGAATTAGATTTTGATAATGCACCTATTTCAGCAGCAAACTTCTTACAATACTGTAAAGACGGTTTTTACGAAGGTGTTATCTTCCACCGCGTTATCAAAGGTTTCATGATCCAAGGTGGTGGCATGGAATCAGGTATGTTAGAAAAAGATACACGTGAACCGATCAAAAACGAAGCTAACAATGGTTTAAAAAATGAGATTGGTACGTTAGCTATGGCTCGTACGATGGACCCTCATTCTGCAAGTGCACAGTTTTTTATCAATACAGCTAAAAATGATTTCTTAAACTTCCGCAGTGAAACTGCTGATGGTTGGGGTTATGCAGTATTTGGTAAAGTGGCTAACGGTATGGACGTGGTAGAAAAAATCGAAGCAGTTCAAACAGGTAACTATGGCTACCACCAAGATGTACCTGTTGATGAAGTGATTATTGAAAAAGTCACTGTTGCTGAGTAAGCAGTTTCAGATTGTTGTAATGTAAAGCGAGCTTAGGCTCGCTTTTTGGTATTTGAAATGGCTTATTATTTTATTTCCGATCTACATCTTGCAGAAAATCGCCCTGATATGACGCAGGCATTTTTTGATTTTTTAGCCGATATTCAAGCTGAGGCTGAGGCGCTATTTATCCTCGGTGATTTTTTCAGTTTTTGGATTGGTGATGATGATACTTCAGATTGGTTAATACCGGTGAAATCGCGCATTAAGCAGGCCAGTGAGGCTGGGTTAACGATTTATTTCATGCCTGGTAATAGAGACTTTGCGCTGGGTCAAACTTTCTGTAAAGAAACAGGTATGCAGTTTTTGTCAGATCCGACTATTGTAAACTTATACCAAGATCGGATTTTATTGGCGCACGGTGATGCTTTTTGTACCGATGATGTCGACTATCAAAGATATCGAAAGGTTATTCAGCACCCGCTTACTTTATTTGTCCTTCGTGCTTTGCCGTTGAGTTGGCGATTGAAAATTGCCCAAAAGCTCAGAGCATCAAGTAAAGAAAAACAGCAAATGGCTGACCAAAATATTTTGGATGTAAACCTTGATACTGTGTCAGATGCTATGGATGCTTGGCAGGTTGATTTATTGATACACGGCCATACTCACAAACCCAAAATCCACAATAATGCAAGAAGCTCAGCTAGAGGAACACGCATCGTATTGGGAGATTGGTACGAACAAGGTAGCTATTTAGAATTGAGCCAAGATGGCTTTCAATTGTTTAGCTTAACTTTACCAAAATTAGAAAGCTAATATATGGATTATCATATATGGTTTGGGTAATATAAGGGTAAGTTGATGGATGCATCAATCAAGCTATTTAAAGCACTTAATGATGAAACGCGTTTACAAATCGTTTTGTTATTAACTGCTAAGGCTGAATTGTGCGTATGTGAATTAACATCCGCATTGCAATTAAGCCAACCTATGGTATCTCGTCATTTATCAATTTTGAGAGATAACGTATTAGCCCACGAGAGAAAAGGTCAGTGGGTTTATTACCGTTTATCTGATGACCTAGCACCATGGCAAAAACAAGTTATCGAACTTGCCGCAGAGGCAAACCAAGACACTATTAACACTTTGACTAGTCGTTTGGAGCAAGCCGCTGTTTGTTGCTAGATTGACTAGCAACAGGAGCAACTCATGACAATTAAAGTGGGAATTAATGGGTTCGGCCGTATGGGCCGGCTCACTTTTCGTGCCGCTTACGGCAATCAAGACATTCAATTTATCAAAATAAACGACCCCGGTGGAAATGCTGAATGTTTTGCTCATCTACTTAATTTTGATTCTGTACATGGTAAATGGCACCACCAAGCCCATTTTGAGCAAGATTCAATTGTCATAAATAATGATGTCATTGCTTTTGAGCAAGCATCTAGCATTGAAGATGTTGACTGGTCTGACTGCGATATTGTGATTGAAGCATCGGGTAAAAAAAATAAAAAAACAGAACTTGAAAAGTACCTTGCTCAAGGTGTTAAAAAAGTGGTTGTTACTGCACCGGTAAAAGAAGAAGGCGTGCTTAATATTGTGATGGGGGTTAACGATGAATTATACGTTGATCAGCCTCTTGTCACAGCTGCTTCATGTACTACAAATTGTTTGGCTCCAGTGGTTAAAGTCATCCACGAAAAGCTTGGCATTAAACACGGTTCGATGACGACCATTCACGATATTACTAATACCCAAACTATTATTGATGCGCCACATAAAGATCTGCGTCGTGCACGTTCATGCGGTACAAGTTTAATCCCAACGACAACAGGCTCTGCAACCGCTATTACTCATATTTTCCCTGATTTAAAAGGTCGTTTAAATGGTCATGCTATTCGCGTACCACTGACCAATGCATCAATTACTGATTGTGTGTTTGAGGTAGAGCGAGCTACAACGGTTGAAGAAGTTAACCAGCTATTAAAACAAGCTTCAGAAAATGAATTAAAAGACATTTTGGGTTTTGAAACTCGACCTTTAGTGTCAATTGACTACAAAACTGATCCGCGTTCATCTGTGGTCGATGCGTTATCGACGATGGTAATTAATAACACTCAAGTAAAACTGTACCTTTGGTACGATAACGAGTGGGGTTATGCAAATCGCACTGCTGAATTGATGTTAAAAGTAGCGAAATCTCTGTAATTGAAAATGAAGAACCTCTCTCAAGCCGTTAAGCAGTACTTAATTGTTACAGGTAACTATTGGGCATTTACGTTGACCGATGGTGCACTTCGTATGCTGGTCGTTTTGCATTTCTATCAGCTCGGTTATGGCGGCTTAGAGATTGCGTCTTTGTTTTTGTTCTACGAGTTTTTTGGCATCGTAACTAATTTAGTGGGTGGTTGGCTAGGTGCGCGTATTGGTTTAAACAAAACCATGAATATTGGACTTGCTTTGCAAGTGATTGCATTGGCTATGCTGGCAGTGCCCAGTGAGTTTTTGATTGTTCCTTATGTAATGTTCGCCCAAGCGTTATCTGGTATTGCGAAAGACCTTAATAAAATGAGTGCAAAGAGCAGTATCAAAGGGCTCGTTAAGGATAAAGGCAACGCAGATTCTCAGCTGTATCGCTGGGTAGCTATCTTAACTGGTTCGAAAAATGCGCTCAAAGGAGCGGGCTTTTTCTTAGGTGGCGCATTACTGTCTTGGTTTGGATTTCAGCTCGCGTTAGCTATTATGGCTGGGGCGCTACTCGTGGTTTTTGCTTTCAGTCTATACGGTCTACAGGACGACTTAGGAAAAGCGAAAAAGAAACCTAAATTTAACCAGTTATTTGCTAAAAGTCGTGAGATCAATTACTTATCTGCTGCGCGGCTCTGTTTATTTGCTGCTAGAGATATTTGGTTTGTCATCGCTTTACCCTTGTATTTGGCATCAGTGTTCAGTTGGCAGCATTGGCAAGTAGGTGCCTATATCGCTTCATGGGTTATTGGTTATGGCATCGTTCAGGGGGTTGCACCTAAACTGACTCAAATCAGTTCACAGTTAAACATTAACCAAGCACTTTTTTGGGTCATCAATTTAACCCTGACGACTTTAGTATTAGCCTTGCTCATTCATTACCAAGTGAGCATTGAATGGACATTACTGATTGGCTTGATGGTCTTTGGTGTCGTTTTTGCGGTGAATTCATCTTTGCATTCATACTTGATTGTTAAGTATGCCGACAAAGATGGGACGTCATTAGATGTTGGTTTTTATTACATGGCGAATGCGGCAGGACGATTATTAGGGACTTTATTATCAGGCTATTTGTTTCAAGTTTACGGTTTTGCGGCTTGCCTTTGGGGCGCTGTGATTTTACTAACCGCTAGCGCTGTTTGTTCAATTGCTTTGCCAAAAAAAGACTAATGTTTGATGTATTTGGTTAACAATTTTTCAAAATGGTTAGCCTTATTCAACTTATCGATACTGGCCTGTATTTTCGTTTTTAGTGCGCTGGGCATTGCCAGAGAAAGTGCACAGTAGTATTTCTTCCGATTAACCTCCAATACGTCGTAGCGCTCGAGTAATGTTAAATATTGGGCCTGGATTTTACCTGTGATCACGCCATCTACTTTTGCTTGATCAAATTTTGCCAAATTGGCGCGAGTCGACATGCTATTTCTTTGATCGACTTTAAATCTGCAATTTTATTAAGTTTAACACGACTTAAAATGATATCGGGAGAGGTTAAAATGGCTTGTGACCAAGTAATGCCATTAGAATTAAACCATTTAGGGTTGGCTGTGCAGTAAAAACTCGCTCCGTTAGCAAGTAGCTCTTTTTCAATATTATTGCGATTGAGTTGCAAAAAGTTGATTTGAATTGCGGCATCAAAGGCAATGGCTTGGTAGACATCTAACAACCATCCTGAATAGATTTGATAGTTGTGATCTCTTAGTAATATGGGGGCCGTTTGTTGTTTACTGTAAATCGCTTGTATGGGAGTTGTTTCGGCTTTAGCTGTAAATATACAGATTAAACTTAACAATACGACTTTGCTTGCAATCTGGCGATAAAACATTATGGACCTTCATAAAAAATGTATCGATTTACGTAATTTGATTAATAATAATTTTGTATTGAATTCAGATACCTATCGAGACAATCACAGCAGATGAAATACTCTTTTGCAAATTAATCTACTCATCTTATTGGTTAGCACTAAAAAAATGCCAGAGTTAGCTATGCTTACTGGTAATAAGGAAAATCTATTTTAAGTTTGAAACCAACCGCACGAAGGATTCGGTGTTATTGGGTTGAGTTTTGAATCGCTAGAGGCTAAGGAATGTTACTAGCAAATAAAGTGAGAATGATGGCTGTCAGTTTTTGGGCGCTGGTGATTTTATTGTCACTGGTAATCAGCCATTTATACTACACCAAAGCCTATACAACTGCTTCTAACCAAAGCAATGTTCAGTTTACTCAGCAGCTAGAGTTGACTCTTAGCGGCCGCTCAGGGCCTGACTTTCAAAATAGCTTCAAACAACTTACACACACTTATTTACCGCAAGGACATTTTAAAAAAGCACTGTTATTTGATAGGCATTTACAGGTAATTGCATCAACCGACAGTAATTTAAATGGCCAACTTGTTGCCCAGTTAGGACTAGAGCAGATGGTCTTTAGTGCACTCAAATCAGCTCGTTCTCAAGGGCAATCCCAAGTGGTGTATTTTGATAACAGGAGCAAGGCTAACCTCAAACCTTCAGAGCTGATGACTAATCAATCCATACAACAGGTGCTAAAAGGTGCTTCTGAAATAGCCGTATCCATTACGCCAATAAATTTAGCACCAGAGCGATTGAGTTATTTGTTACTTGTTCCCGATTATGCCAATGCTAAATTAGCTGCAAAAAGGGTTACTTGGCGTTTATCGCTACTTTTATTTTTTGGTGCATTATTAGTTTTGTCTTTTTGGTTTTTTGCTATCAATAAGAACTTTCAAAAACCTATTGCGCTATTACTTAACCAACTTAACTTGAAAGATCAAAACCACTCGTTATTTGGCGCTATATCCAAGCGAGTCAATGAGTATAAAAAGCAATCAGAGCAATTTAAGCAGCTTTATGAAGATACAGAGCAATCATACAAACAAAGATTTAATGCTTTGCCTTTTGCAGTATTTCAAACTGATAGTAACGGTTTTATTCAAGCTGCTAATGATAGTGTGCATATCTATTTTGGCACTGAAGATGAGACTTTATTAATTGGCACTCAGTTGCATGAATTGTTCTTAAATACGGATCATCAGAAGTTCCAACAACTGATGAACCAATCAAATGTGCAAAGTATTGATGCATCACCAAAAAAACATCCTTCAAGCCTATTTCAAATTCAAATCAATCAAATAGAAACACCTGACAAAGCTTTTATTTTTACTGCAATTGATTTGACTAATAGCTTGCAAATCAAAAGGGACTTGGAGAGTCAACATGAAGAATTTAGGTTGCTATTTGACAAGTCTCCTGTGGGACTAATCAAAAGTGATTGGAGCGAGGTGAAAACCCTGCTGGAGTCTCAACAAGTAAATAAAGAGAGCGATTTGTTTAGCTTTCTTGCAAAGCATGCCTCTTTGCTTGCCGAGGTGATAAAAAAAGTACAGTTGGTCAATGTTAACCCTATTGCGCTTTCGATGTTTAGAGTAGAGCTGGCGCAGCAACTGTATTCGCTCATTTTCAAAGCTAACAAAAAAGCGGTGAAAACAGTTTTTAAAGAGTTTTTATTGGCTTTACTTCGCGGCGGCCAATATTTTGAAAGCGACTTGAGTATACGCTTTGAAAATGGTGAGCGTGTTCATTTCCTGATTCGTTTTTACCAAGATGGGCATCAACAAGATTGGTCAAAAGTTTATGCTGTGCTAATAGATGTGACCGAAAAACAAAAATTAGAAGATAAGCTTCAAGAACAAGCGCTTATTTTTTCTCGTTGGAAAGAGTCTAATTTTATTGGTGTACTACATGTCAAAGAGTCTGGTGAGGTTATCGATGCCAATCAAACTGCACTTAAATTATTTGGTTTTAACCAAGCTGAACTCGATAGTGGTTTGTTTAATTGGCGCCAACAAACACCGGTAGAGCATCTGGCTAGTTCTGAGGATGCTATTAAGCAAACCTTGGAAAACGGCTATTGGACACCTTTTAAAAAAGAGTATTACAACAAAGCTGGAGAGAAAATTCCGGCACTTGTCGGTGGGATGTTATTTAAAATCGAACCCAATGAATACATTGTTTTTATCATCGATTTAACAGAACAAGAAAAACTGCACAGCGAATTGAGTGTGAAGAAGCAGTTTTACGCCAAAATCCTCAACAATTTGGCTGGTGCTGTAATAGGCATTGACAAAACCGGAGTGATAAAAAGCTTTAATCATCATGCAGAAGCTATGTTTGGTTACCAGCTAGATGAAGCTTTAGGACAAAATGTAAAAATCCTAATGAATGATAATGATGCCAAACAGCATCAAAGCTACCTTCATAATTACAGTCAATCGGGTAAACGAAAAATATCACCTGATGGTAGGCAATTAATTGGTAAACGTAAAAATGGCGAGCTGTTTCCACTGTTACTCTCCATAGCCGAGCTTTCTGAATTAGATACTTATGGGGTTCACTATATTGGTATTTGCCATGATCTCAGTTCTAAGGTTGAAAAAGAAGAACAGTTAAAGCGAGCCGAGAAAATGGCTGCATTAGGGATATTATCCAGTGGGGTTTCACACGATTTTAATAATATCCTTGCCATTATTAGTGGTTACTGTGGCATTTTACAGCAGCAATTAACGGGCGATGAGAAAAAGCTAAAATACGTCAAGCAAATCGCTCAGGCTTCGGCAAGAGGTGCCCACTTAACTAAAAAATTACTCGATATATCTAAACAAGACAGTGTAGAAGTTAGCTATTTGTTTATTCATGAACACGTTCGAGTTATTGAATCAGAGTTGAAAGAGGCGTTAGGCAATAAGCATAAACTCGATTTACAGTTATCAGCGAGCATGTTGCCCGTTAAGGTTGATGTATTTGATTTTGACAATGCCATTATCAATCTTGTCATCAATGCAAAACACGCGATGAAAGATAATGGCGTGGTCAGCATTGTTTGTCGAGAGGTGAGTTTAGCAACTGAACAAGCCAGTCGGTTAAATTGTGAACCAGGGCGTTATATATGCTTGACGATAAGTGATACCGGAGCTGGGATAGAAGCTGACGTACAAGCTAAGATATTTGAACCTTTCTTTAGTACTAAAGGAGAAAAGGGCACTGGCCTGGGGTTAACACAGGTTTATAACTTTATTCGTCGCTCACATGGCGCAATAAAAGTTAGTTCTGCCCAACCAAAAGGCTGTTGTTTTGAGCTTTACTTCCCAGCGCTCAAAGTAGTAGAGCTTGTTGATGATGCCAGTAAGCAAAGCACTGCATCAGCAACTGAATTCAATGAAAACGAATTATCTAAAGATGCACATTTAAAAGATAATCGAGCAACCTCGGTCATTGTCGTTGATGATGAAAGTGAGATCGCTGCTATTGTTGAAGATGTATTAGTCACAGAAGGTTATCAGGTAAATACGTTCTTAAAAGCTGAGCATGCCTTGGAATATTTAGGTGAACACTCGGTAGATATTGTTTTATCAGATGTCAGAATGGACGGTATGAATGGTTATCAGTTATGTAATCAAATTGCTGATAACCATCCAGAAATTAAGTGCTTACTCATGTCCGGTCACAATGAGCATACCGCTTCAAGTCAATTTGAAGAAAGGTTGCAACAAAATTGTTTAGAAAAGCCATTTACCCGAGAAGCATTGTTAAACAAAGTTTCGGCTATCGCTTAAATTTATTTGAACTCTTTATTCGAAACACTCGTATACAAAATTAGCGCAGGGTTTTGCCTTTTATCACTGGCAATAATCCAACCTTAAACCATGCTTAATGGGCGCTCTCAATTAGTATGATCGTATGTGCAGTACTTACTAATTGCTGAAATTTAACTTTAGTATAGGTAGGTTTCTTATGGACTTGCATAATGAGTTAATTAAACGCCACCTCATCGACTTTGACACGGACCCGTTAGTTGGGGGAAGCGATGTCGAATTAAATGAGCTTCTAGCTATGATGTTAGAAGACGATACCCTTTCTGATAGTACCAAAACCGAAATAGCCGACTTACTTTTCCGGCTAAATTGCAATTCTAGATAACAAAGTTTGTCATTAAAGTTTAAAAAAGTAGCTTTGTCGTTTGCTCATATCGAAAACTTGTGAAAGAATCAAATCACTAACTAATTTTTATGTGAGTTAACTAGTGATTGATGCCGAAGGCTACAGAGCCAATGTCGGCATAGTCATTTGTAACCGACACGGTCAGGTTTTCTGGGCGAAACGCTTTGGTCAACACTCTTGGCAATTTCCGCAAGGTGGGGTTGATGAAGGCGAAAACGCAGAGCAAACGTTATACCGCGAGCTTTATGAAGAAGTAGGCTTAAAAAAAGAAGACGTAGAGATAGTTGCCAGTACTCGAAATTGGTATCGCTATCGCCTACCGAAGCGCCTGATTCGTCATGATTCTGAACCGGTGTGTATTGGGCAAAAACAGAAATGGTTTTTGCTTCGCTTGCGATGCTCAGAAGAGAAAATTGATTTTTTTAAATCGGCTAAACCTGAATTCGATGATTGGGCGTGGGTCAGTTATTGGTACCCCGTTCGTCAAGTTGTGTCGTTCAAACGAGATGTTTATCGCAAAGTAATGCGCGAGTTTGCATCTATGGCTATGCCTTTTAATCGTAGACGCGATAATAATAAGAAGCACAAATCAAACAAAAAAAACAAAAAGCGGAGATTTAACCGTAAATGATCACCACGCTCAAACACATTGTTGAAAGCTTTATTCAGCAACCTGTGCTTGAGCGCGCGCTTGAGCAGGTCGTAACTGACGTTAAAGTTGCGATGAAGACACAGTGTTGTTCAATTTACTTTGCTGACCACGAACAACAAGATTACCAGTTAATGGCGACAGATGGTTTAGCTCGTGAGGCCGTTGGGCACATACGAGTTGGCTTTTCTCAAGGCCTTGTTTCTTTAGTCGGTCAACGAGAAGAACCCGTTAACATTGCTAACGCACCATCCCATCCTCGATTTTTAGTGGCACCAGAAGCTAAAGAAGACGCTTACAACGCGTTTTTAGGGGCGCCAATTATTCATCAAAGGAAGGTACTTGGAGTTATTTCTGTTCAGCAGAGTGAATCTCGCCATTTTGATGAAGATGAAGTCGCCTTTTTAGTGACACTCGCCGCGCAACTTGCTTCTGTTATTGCTCATGCCAAAATTCGCGACTTATTAGAAAAACCGACCGTTACTCAACAGCATAACCATAAGTATTTAAGAGGGGTACCAGGTTCATCTGGTATCGCTATTGGCCAAGCTTATGTTCACAAACCTGTCATCAATTTTGAATCGGTTTTACAAAAAAAACACCACAATTTAGATAAAGAACTTACCAAACTAGATTTAGCACTGGCTCACACTCAAGAACAATTATCTAAATTATCCGATAAAGTCGGTATGTTATTGCCTAGCGATGCATCCGCTATTTTTGATGTATACAAGCACTTATTAAATGACCCCGTTTTTATCGAACGTATCCAATCTGAAATTAAAAGTGGCTGGAGTGTTGCGACCGCGTTAAAAACCGTTGTCGAAGAGACGGTTGAAGAGTTCGAACAAATTGATGATGAATACATCAAAGAACGCATTACGGATGTCAAAGATGTTTGTCAGCGCTTGTTGGTGAACTTGTTAGCAAAAGATATTGCTAGACGTAAGCCTCCAAGAGAGATGATCTTGGTTGCCGAAGAGGTGACAGCTAGTTTATTAGTTGAGTTATCTGGACAAAAAATAAAGGGTATATGCTCTCGATTAGGGTCGAGTAATTCCCATGCCACAATCTTAGCCCGTGCATTCGGTATTCCTGCTGTAATGGGGCTGGTTAACTTACCGGTTAATACATTAGATGGGCATGAACTGGTTTTAGATGGTTATAGTGGTCAAATTCATATTACGCCAGATGAATCAGTCGTCAAAGAGTATCAAAGACTAGCGAACGAAGAAGAAGAGCTTGCTGCCACTGTTCAGCAAACTGCTGAGTTAGAGGCTGAAACCATTGATGGCACCCAGATAGATTTGTTTATCAATACCGGCTTATCTGCCGATTTAGATTGTGCTAAAGATATACTAACCTCTGGGATTGGTTTATACCGAACCGAAATCCCTTTTATGGTAAGAGACCGTTTCCCGACTGAAAATGAACAAGTTGCGCTTTATCAGTCTGTTCTTAATGCTTATCCGCACCAATCTGTAACGATGCGAACGCTAGATGTTGGCGGTGATAAACCTTTACCGTATTTCCCTATTGAAGAGGATAACCCCTTTTTGGGTTGGCGTGGTATTCGTCTGACTTTAGATCACCCTGAAATTCAGCTTGTGCAAATTCGAGCAATGTTACGTGCCAATATGGCTACCCAAAACCTCAGTATTTTACTGCCTATGGTAACCTCAGTTGCTGAAGTTCAAGAAGCAAAACGCCTTATTCACCAAGCGCATTCGGAACTATCTGAAGAATTAGGAACTAAAGTTCCATGGCCCAAAATTGGCGTGATGATAGAAGTCCCTGCGACAATTTATCAAATTGAGCAACTGTCAAAATTGGTCGATTACTTCTCAATTGGTACTAATGACCTGACGCAATATTTACTTGCTGTTGATAGAAATAATGCCAGAGTAGCTGGGTTGTATGATTATTATCACCCCGGGGTAATTCAAGCTCTGTTAGCGATTGTAAGACAATGCCAGCAAGCTAAAAAACCAGTTACTGTATGTGGTGAAATGGCCGGTGAGCCTATTGGTTTAATCTTGTTGCTCGCCATGGGGTATAGGCAGTTCAGTATGAGCGCCCATAACTTGCTCAAGGCAAAGTGGATTTTACGCAATATATCAATCCAAGATACACTTGATATGTTAGAAGACATTGAAGCGTTATCTTGTCCAAAACAAATTAAAGATTTTATGTTTATTCGCTTAGAAAAAGTCGGTTTAGGTGGCTTTGTTCGTGCTGGTAAATAGCAGAATTGTCACATCACTTAATTAGAATTTCTCTTCATGGATATTTATTCTCTCGCCGCTACTTTCATGCTAACAGGCGTAGTAGCTGGTATCCTAGCTGGCTTTTTAGGCATTGGCGGTGGTTTAGTTGTTGTTCCCTTACTTGCTTTTGCTTTGCCATATGCAGGCGTTGCTGAGCAACATGTAATGACAATGGCCGTTGGTACTTCGCTTGCTACGATCATTTTTACTGCAATATCCTCAGTACACGCTCATCACTGGCGCGAAAATATTGTCTGGCCTGCTGTTTATAGTTTATTCCCGGGTATTTTACTCGGTAGCATGTTAGGTGCTGCAATGGGCTCTCAGCTTGAGCAGTTTTGGATGATGACGATTTTTGGCTGTTTTGCCGTTTGCATGGCGCTTTACACCTTTATCGGCGATCGCTGGATCAAGCCTGTCTGGGATTACAATCAAAGTCGTAGCTGGTTATCTTTGGTGGGGTTCATTTTAAGTGCAATTTCAGCGATTGTTGGTATAGGCGGAGGCACATTACTTGGGCCGTGGCTTATTTGGCTTGGTTTAGAGCCGAAAAAATCAATTGGAACTTCAGCGGCTTGTGGTTTGTTTATCGCCATATTTGGCTCAATGGGCTACCTCATTACTGGTAGCAGTGCGACGGACTTGCCAGAATATTCGATTGGCTATGTCTATCTACCTGCGCTTTTAGGTATCATAGCTACTTCTGTATTGACCGCACCTATTGGAGCTAAGATGGCAAGTTACTTTGCTCCTAGAGTGTTAAGAATTGGCTTAGGCATCGCACTGTTGCTAGCGGCCGGTAAAATGTTTATCAGTATTTATTAGAATTAGGACGAGATATGACAGCCGAGGCATGGCAGTTTCCACAGATTGACCCTGTGATTTTTAGCATAGGCCCTATATCACTTCACTGGTATGGGTTTATGTATTTAATTGGATTTATCGGCGCTTGGTATTTTGCTAACCGTTGGGTTGAACATGAAAATACCCCATGGAATAAAGAGCAAATCAGTGATTTACTTTTTTATGGCTTTTTAGGTGTCATTATCGGTGGACGCCTAGGTTATGTTTTCTTTTATCAGTTTGACAGCTTCATTGATGACCCACTTTATCTACTTAAGATATGGACGGGTGGAATGTCCTTCCACGGTGGTTTTTTAGGTGTTTTAGCCGCTTTTTATTTCTTTGCTCACAAGACAAGTACTCGCTTTTTTCAAGTCGCAGACTTTATTGCTCCTCTAGTGCCAATTGGTTTGGGAGCAGGGCGTATCGGTAACTTTATTAATGCTGAGTTATGGGGACGCACAACCGATGTACCATGGGGGATTGTTTTCCCAGGAGCGGGCGATTTACCTCGCCACCCTTCTCAATTGTATGAGTTTTTCCTAGAAGGTTTAGTACTGTTCATTATTTTAATGTGGTTTAGACGTACACCTCGTCCTGTTGGTGCTATCTCAGGTATTTTCTCGTTGGGATACGGTACCTTTAGATTTATGGTTGAATACGTTCGGGAACCGGACGCTCACTTGCAGAATTTTATGAACGGTTATGTCACAATGGGGCAGATGTTATCCCTGCCAATGATTATTGTCGGTATTGCCATTTTAGTTTGGGCTTATCGCAGCCCGAAGAATCAAATCAGTGAGAGTAAAGCATGAGACAGTATTTAGATTTATGCCAACGTATCGTAGACGAAGGTACTTGGGTTGAAAACGAGCGCACTGGTAAGCGTTGTTTAACTGTTATCAATGCCGATCTCGAATACCAAGTGGGAAAAAATGAGTTTCCACTGATTACTACGAGAAAAAGTTTTTGGAAAGCGGCGATTGCCGAGTTAATTGGTTATATTCGCGGTTATGATAATGCTGAGGACTTTCGTAAGCTTGGCACCAAAACTTGGGATGCAAATGCTAACTTAAACGAGGCATGGCTCGCTAATCCACACCGTAAAGGTGAAGATGACATGGGGCGCGTTTACGGGGTTCAAGGCCGTGCTTGGGCCAAACCCGATGGTGGTAGTGTTGATCAATTGAGAAAGATTGTTGATGATTTAACTCGCGGAGTTGATGATCGCGGTGAAATTTTAACTTTCTATAACCCAGGTGAGTTCCACATGGGGTGTTTGCGCCCTTGCATGCATACGCATAACTTCTCTTTACTCGGTGATACTTTGTACTTGAATAGCTTTCAACGCTCATGCGATGTGCCACTTGGTTTGAATTTCAATCAAATTCAAGTCTTTTTCTTCCTTGCCATCATGGCGCAGATCACAGGAAAAAAAGCGGGTGTAGCTTATCACAAGATAGTCAATGCTCATATTTACGAAGACCAACTGGAATTAATGCTTGATGTGCAGTTAAAACGCGAGCCTTTTCCATCTCCTAAATTGAATATTAACCCTGATATTAAGTCGTTAAAAGATTTAGAAACATGGGTAACAATGGATGACTTTGAAGTTGAAGGTTATCAACATCACGAAGCCATCAAATATCCCTTCTCTGTTTAGTTGTCATATTGGGTGATGAAATATTCGCCCATTTAAATTATATCTGTTTTGAATAATTATCAAATATTATGAAACATTTTTGTAACTTTTGTATCGTAATATTTACAAATTTATTTTTTTTGCCTTTTTTAAGAGCTGGTCTTTCCAGTTAATTTATCTAATAAATTTATATTTTTAGATAAATATTCTGAAAATATGAATTTAAAGAAACAATATTCTAAATCTTCAATTGGCTTTTCAGTGTTTTTCCATTCTGAGTAAATGTTAATTTTATTTTAACCACTGGCTAAGTCTGTTTATTTATTGTCCACTTTATTGGTTGCTCAACTTTAACTAACATTTCAATGTTGGTGTGGCAACCTTGCCACTCGACGATAAAACAATAAAAACAATAGAAAAATAAATAAATCGATTGGAGCAAACATGAAACTAACTAGATTAATCGGCGTGCTCGCTATGGCTTATGCCGTGCCAGTATTTTCAGCTGATATTGCAAACACTAATTTAACTGAATTTACCAGTACTGAATCAATAACGGATATTGGTAAAAAGCAGTTATCCGAAAGGTCAATTAATAGCCAGTTGTCATCAACGGACACTTTCTCTCAACCTGGAGCTAGTTTTATTAAACTGCATTTTAAAAACTTAGTTATTCCCGAAGGTGCAAAGGTTATTGTACGTAATACTGAGGGAACTGAGCGCTATGAGTACACAGCGCAAAGTAGTAACGAGTTAACTCTTAGCAGTAATGATGACGGTTCATCATCGTTTTCAGCTATGTCTATTACAGGATCTACGGCTGTGGTTGAGTACCTAACAGTAGATGCTGAACAAACTATCACAGGGCAAGTGGATTACTTTTACTATGGAGATGAGAGCGAGCCGCAGTTCGAACCATTATCGACGTGTGGAGTAAACGAGCGCGTTGATGTGCAATGTTGGGCTAATAGCCATCCAACCGAGGTTGATCGCAGCCGTCCAGTTGCTCGCTTACTGATTGGTGGTAGAAGTTTGTGTACGGCATGGCGTGTAGGTGATAGTAATCATATGTTCACTAATAACCACTGTGTGGAAACTGCTGCGGAGTTAGCTTCAACTGAGATCTGGTTCAACTATCAAAGTAAAACTTGTAATGGTTGGGAAAAAGAAACCGTTGTTAAAGTGACGCCAAAAGACTTCTTAAAAACTGATATCACGTTGGATTATACTCTTTTCACCATCAACAATTTGGCATCTGTGAGTCAGTTTGGTTATTTGGGTTTAGATGTGCGCAATGCTAATCAAGGCGAACGTATTTATATACCTCAGCATGGTTCAGGTAATCCAAAAGAGCTATCGATTGAATCGGATAGAGATTCAAATGGCTTATGTCAGGTTAACGATCCTACGGTCAATGGCGGAGGTTACAATACGGACATTGGTTATTATTGTGACACAATTGGTGGTTCATCAGGTTCTCCAGTTATTGCTGCATCAACTAATAATGTTATTGCGCTTCATCATTTAGGTGGCTGTTACAACAAAGGTGCACAAATTTCGCGTATTTGGCCGCAAGTTTCTAGTTTCTTTGGTGGTGTGATCCCTAAAGGTGACAACGGCTCAACACCGACTAAACCAATAGCTGATATCAGTGCAAACTGTAACGCACTCACTTGTAGCTTTGATGCTACTGGCTCTTCATCGCCTGACGGTGCAATCGCTGCTTATTCTTGGCAATTTGGCGATGGTCAATCATCAAATTCAGCGACACCAAGTCACAGCTATGCAAGCTCTGGTAGTTACACAGTAAGTTTAACTGTCACTGATACGAAAGGCCTATCAAGTCAGACAACTCAATCGGTAACGGTTCGTTCTGCCAGCGACTCTGTATTGAAAAAAGGTGTGGCAAAAACTGGTTTGACGGGCAGTAAAGACAGTGAAACTTTCTATACTTTTGAAGCACCAACAGGTGCGAGCAATGTCCAAATTAATACCTCATCAGGTACTGGCGATGTTGATTTATATGTAAAACGCAACGCTAAGCCAACGACTTCAAGCTATGATTGCCGACCTTATAAGAATGGCAATAGTGAATCTTGTGCGCTGACAACAGGGGCCGGAACTTACCATGTTATGTTAAAAGGTTACAGCAGTTACAGTGGCGTTCGTTTAGTGGCTGACTACACGTTGGGTGGGACGAATCAGGCACCTGTTTCTGACTTTAGCTTCAGTGCCAATCAACTTTCAGTAAGCTTTACTCAGCAAGCTACGGATGATAAAGCTGTTACTGCTTATCAGTGGAGTTTCGGTGATGGTAGTCAAAGTACTCAAGCATCTCCGACTCATTCTTATGCACAAGCGGGTAGCTACCAAGTTAGTCTTGTTGTTACAGATGCTGATGGTGCAACAGATACCAGCACAAAAACGGTAACGGTTACCAGTAGTGGTAATGGTGGTACAGGCTGTTCTGGTATTGAAACGTGGAGTAGCTCTGCTGTTTATACTAAAGACGATACCGTTAGTTACAATGGTACTAAGTATCAAGCTAAATGGTGGACTAAAGGGGATAACCCTAGCACTAACTCAACAGAGTGGGCAGTTTGGAAAGATTTAGGTAGCTGTAACTAAGTCTACTTAATCGTGTTATTGGTATTAAAAAGCCCGGCTTATACCGGGCTTTTTTACGACTTATTTACTTCGCTTTTTTTACTGCTTTTTTGAGCTTTTTAATTTTTGCCTCGTGCTTTGCTACTTTAGCTTTGCGAGCTTTGATTTCTTTTTTAAGTGCTTTAACTTTCTTAGCCATGATATGACTCCTTTATAGTGATTATTTGCCAAAAGGCACCATTGATACGCATTGAGCGTAAATAACGTCAGTATCACTAATTATCATTTGACCTGTGTTGCTTAGTAAAATCACGAATAAATCTGCGTATTTCGCGTGCAGCACTGGTATCTAAATCATCACATAGCGCCACAAAGTCATCGCGTTCTTGGCCATTTATCCTAATGATAAGCTGGCTATCTTTTTTCGTGTTTTTCTTTTTCGTTTTTTTATCAGTCATATGTAAATTAGATATACTTTGTATATACAAAGTATATCTCTATTTGTTGCCTGTCAAATTTAATACATTCTAGTTTTCAGGCACAAAAAAGCCCAGCATTAGCTGGGCTTTTAGTTTTAAATTTTGCGCTGTGGATTAAGCAAAAGCATCTTGCAGTGGTGGTACAACTTGCTTCTTACGACTTAATACACCATCTAACCATACTTTATTGTCAGTTAGGCTAGTTTCATAAGCTTTCTCAACAATTGAAGCGTCATCACTGGCTACCAGTAGCTCAGAACCTTCTTTCATGATATCTGTTAATAATAAAATAACAGTGTGGCGTTCACCTTCAGCTTTAAGTTTTGCAATATCCGCTTCTAAGTCAGCTTTCATTGCATCAAGCATTGATAAATCAATCACTTCTAATTGGCCGATACCAACAGTATTGCCATTCATGTTGAAGTCTTTAAAGTCACGAAGTACTAAATCACGAGCTGGTGTACCTTCTACCGCTGATTTTACTTTAAACATTTCCATGCCAAGTGCTTGCGCATCTTCAATACCGGCAATTTCTGCTAATGCTTCAACACATTTAATATCGGCTGTTGTTGTTGTTGGCGACTTGAAGATAACTGTGTCTGATAAAATTGCACACATCATTGCACCAGCGATGTCTTTTGGAATTTCAACACCGTGGAAATCATACATCATTTTGATGATAGTGTTTGTACAACCAACAGGACGGATCCAGCACTCAAGCGGAGTTGATGTAGTGATATCACCTAATTTGTGGTGATCGATAATACCCAATACCGTTGCTTCGTCTAAATCATCTGGACCTTGAATTTTATCTGAGTGGTCCACGATATAAACTTCTTCACCCGCATAGCTTAATTTTAATTCTGGTTGCTCAAAACCAAACTTATCCAAGATAAATAAAGTTTCAGGTGATAATTCACCTAATCGAGCTGGAACGGTTGGTTCACCAATCGTTGTTTTTAAGTATGAAAGCGCGATGGCTGAACAAATCGAATCTGAATCTGGAACTTTATGTCCCACTACATATGCTGGCATATCATTAATCTCCGTAATTTTAAGCGCTATTCTAGCAAAGAGTCAGGCGGTTGGAAAAGTAGCAAATATAACCAAAATTAGAGAATTCACTTAGTTGTCATAACTGCATTTAATTAAAAATCTAGGTCTGCTAGTTTCTTTTTCGAAGCCCTAAGCTCAGTCTCCTCGTATTATTTATTGTCACTAAATGGCATTACTGCTGATGAACTGTGCTATCTACTAATCTATCTGTTAATAGTTTTTGATGAGATGTTGAGGTGGTTTAATCCATTTGTTGGCGTCTTTATTATTTTGGAAAAGCGCTTTAGGGGCATAGTTAATAAAATCAACTTGTTTAACAATTAATAGGTTTTCATCAAAGGTTAACCAAGTTGTAAAGTGCCACGGACCAAGTTTTAAACCATCATAGCGAAAAGGCATGAAATAGCCTTTTAATACTGCATTTGGGCCGTCCACTGCGATGTTTTCAACCACTAGGGTGACTTGAGATTTATCAAGTGAGAACTTTTTATCTGGCCAATTAAAAAAAGCACTTATCGCTTTTTTGCCTACTTTTTTATCGCCATTAATAATATCTTCAACAACTGCGTCTTGTGCATAAAAGCGCATAAAATGATTGAAGTCGTCTCTGAGTGAGTAAGCTAATACGTACTCCTGAACAACTTGCTTAATTTGCTTTTGATTAAATTGGTTTTGTTTGGTTTGCGATGTCGGCTCTGATGTCAGCTGGCAAGCACTCAAAAAGGGAAAAATAAATAAGAAAAGTGGAATGAAACGCTTTTTAGACATAGTAAAGTAGGAAAAAATAAAGCCACAAAATGTGGCTTTATTTTAGTGATTTAAATGCTGTGAGCAAGTTAGGCTTTACTTGCTACCCAAGCATCAACATTCTTTTCCAATACATTAAGTGGTACTGCACCGTTTTTCAGAACTACATCATGGAACTGACGGATATCAAACTTATCACCAAGTTTAGCTTTAGCGCTTTCTCTTAATTCTAAGATCTTGATCATACCCACTTTGTAAGCTGTTGCTTGTGATGGCATCACTACATGACGCTCAACCATTTTAACGGCATCCGTTCTTGGGTTAGGTGTATTTTGCGCGTAGTATTCAATACCTTCATCACGCGTCCACTTCATTGCGTGAATACCTGTATCGACAACTAATCGACAAGCGCGCCATAGTTCCATAGCTAAACGGCCAAAGTCTGAATAAGGGTCTTCGTATAAACCAATTTCTTTTGGTACTAGCTCAGAATATAAGCCCCAACCTTCAATATAGGCAGTGTAACCACCGAAACGACGGAACTTAGGCATATTTTCTAGCTCTTGAGAGATTGCGATTTGCATGTGATGACCAGGAAGGCCTTCGTGATAGGCTAGGGCTTCCATTTGGTAAGTTGGCATATCTTTCATGCGATAAAGGTTGGCATAGTAAAGACCTGGGCGAGAACCATCTTCAGCGGGCTGCTGATAGAAAGCTTTACCAGCCGATTGCTCACGAAAAGCCTCAACTGCTTTAACGTGTAACTCAGCTTTTGGTTTAGTAATGAATAACTCGTCTAGGCGCGTTTTCATGTTATCGATTAACGCTGTTGCCTCTGCTAAATACTTAGCTCGACCTTCTTCTGTATCTGGGTAGTAAAATTGGTCATCTTCACGCATGAACGTCATAAAGGCTTTCAAGTCACCTTCAAAGCCGACTTTTTCTTTAATGGCGCGCATTTCGTTGTGAATACGTTCAACTTCAGCTAAACCAATGTTGTGAATTTCTTCTGCCGTTAGATCAGTTGTTGTTGTGCGTTTAAGCTCAACATTATAAAACGCTTCACCTTCTGGGAATTTCCATACACCATCTTGGGTATCCGCTTTTTTCTCTAATTGTCCAAGGTGAGCGATGAGTTTTTCATAAGCAGGTTTAACCGACTCTAAAAGCGCTTTTTCTGCCGCTTGTAAAAATGCATTGAGTTGTTGTTGCTCAATATTGCCAGCAGAACGTGCCGTTTGACCTGTTTCTCCACCAGCGGTTGCATTAGGGAATAACTTAGTCACCTTAGCTTTGAAATCAGCATAGATAGTGCTGTCTTCTGCGTCTTTTTCAAACGGGTACCCTTTTAAGATGTTTTGACTGTCGCGTATAACATGTGGGAAGACAAATTTAGGCGCAATGATCCCTGCTTCTGCACGTTGTTCTAAACCGTGAATTAACTGGTCGAAAAAGTTAGGAATGCGGTTTAAACGAGTGATGTAAGCCTGTGCATCGTGTTTAGAGTCAACTGAGTGTTGGTTGATCAGTAATGAAGGAACACTTGAATGGTAACCAAACATTTGATTGACAGGGTAGTCGTACAAACGCCATTTGAAATCTTCAATTTCTTCTTCAAGCTGTTGACGTAATAAGCGGTAACTAACTTGTGTGTTTTCGTCTAACTTAGATAAATCTAACTGCTTTAATAGCATTAAATGTTTCTTGTATAGCGTTTGAGTTTCTAACTCATAGCTTTCTGTTAAGTTATCCCACTTGTCGTTGTCTGTTTTACGGCCCATGTAAGCAAGGCCCATTGGGCTTCTAGCTAATTGCTCTTCAAAAATGGTATCGAAAAGTTGGCTAGCTTTAGCTGATTCTTCAGCAATTTGCTCTGGTGTCGCCAATGGTGTTTTCGCAGCAGGTGCAGCAGGTGCAGCAGTTGAAGCTGATTTAGGTGCTTCACCACAAGCTGTGATGAATAAAATCGAAGCGGCAATCGCTGATAGTTTTAATTTCATAGTGCTTCCTAATATTTGTTCTAAAAGGATGCGTGTAAGTGGTAATTCTTATTTTTATAACACGCTTATTTATTATTTATGTATTAGCGCTAGGCTATAGCAACTCGCTTAGAGTAGCATTGACAACAGCTCATTTAAATACCTATAGCCTTGCGATGTGACTTGCCAGTTTTTTTCCGTATTTTCCATCAATCCTTTTGATACGGCCTGATTGATAAATGGTTCAATATCTTGTTCGGTTAAACCCGTTCTGCTAATGAACTCGGCTTTTGGGATAGGTTCAAATAAACGACATCGGTTAATAAAGTAATCAAAGGACCTTTCTTCTATCGGAACTAAATGCTGTTTGAACAAATAATCTTTAGTTAAATCCAGGTATCCCGTTGGGTGTTTAACTTTCTCTGTTCTTAAAATTTCACCACTTTCGGCTAGTGTTATTTTACCGTGTGCACCACAGCCAATACCTATGTAGTCACCATAACGCCAGTAATTAAGGTTGTGGCGACAGCGATGGTCAAATGTTTTAGAGGCATCTTGGTTAACTTGGCGATAAGCTGAAATTTCATATTGCTCGTAACCATGTTTTGCCAATAACGCTTGCCCTTGCTCTTGAATTGCCCACAGCGTCTCGTCTTCTGGTAAAACAGGAGGTTTAGAGCCAAATAAAGTATTGGGCTCAATGGTCAATTGGTACCAACTAATGTGTGGCGGCTTTTTGTCAATTGCAGTCGTTAAATCGGCCAAGGCATCTTCTAAGCTTTGATCGGGTAAACCGTGCATTAAATCTAAATTAAAGCTATTCAGGTCAAGGTTAGTTGCTAAATCCGCTGCATTTAAGGCTTCATCAGGGTTGTGGATGCGACCTAGCTTTTCAAGTTTACTCGATTGTAACGATTGAACGCCAATTGAGATGCGGTTGATTCCCGCTTGTTTAAATCCTGCAAACTTAGCTGCTTCGACTGTCCCTGGGTTGGCTTCTAATGTGATCTCACAATTTTCAGCTAGCTTAACCGTATTTCTCACGCCTATCATGAGCTTGCTTATTGCTTCAACGGACAGGATACTTGGGGTCCCACCACCGAAGAATATACTCTCAATTTCTCTTCCTTGAAGGTATTGCGTATCGCGCTTTAAGTCATCCAAAAGACAAGCGACATAGGCCATTTCAGGCAGTTCTGATTTATGGGTATGAGAATTGAAGTCACAATAGGGGCACTTTTGCACACACCAAGGAATGTGAATATATAAACTTAACGGGGGCAGGGATAGCTTCATTTATTTCAACTGTTCCATTAATTGAGCAAGTGCTTTTCCGCGGTGACTCATCGCATTTTTTTGCTCATAAGCTAAATCAGCTGCTGTACAGTTTAATTCAGGTTGGAAGAATATTGGGTCATAGCCAAAGCCATTTTCACCCGAAATGTCTTCGGTGATCGTGCCTTCCCAACTGCCTTGGCAAATAATAGGTGTTGGGTCATCTGCGTGCTGCATGTAAACAATGACGCACTGAAAGCGAGCGGTTCTATCTTGAGCAGGCACGCCTTTTAATTCTGTTAGTAGTTTTTCTAGATTGGCGCTATCAGATGCACCTTCTCCGGCATAACGGGCTGAATAAATACCTGGAGCACCCTTTAGGTAATCAACCTCAATACCAGAATCATCTGCAATGGCAGGTAGCCCTGTTGCTTTTGCTGCATTTCTTGCTTTGATAATGGCATTTTCGACAAACGTTGTACCGGTTTCTTCGGCTTCAACTACGTTAAATTCGCTTTGTGGTAATACTTCAAAATTCAAAGGTGCAAGGATCTTCGATAGCTCCTTAACTTTACCCTTATTGCCTGTTGCTAGAACAATTTTTTGTGCAATAGTCATTTCGATTCTCTTATAAAAAAAGGGAGCTTAGCTCCCTTTTTAGCTTAAATTTTGTAATTGTTTAGTGTTTTGTAGAAGAGCAATTTGAGTCGCCGCAACAATCATCTTCTGCTGCTTCAGCTTGGCTACCACAACCGCCTTCACCATGAACGTGGCCATGGGCAATTTCTTCTTCCGTGGCTTGGCGAACTGCTACAATTTCAACGTCAAATTCAAGGTTAACACCAGCTAATGGATGGTTTCCATCAACTGTCACCGTTTCATCTGTTACATCAACAACAATAACCGTTTGTTCACCTTCATCAGTACCGGCTCTTAGCTGCATACCAACGTATACTTCTTCAATTCCTTCGAATAACGTTTTTGGTACTTCTTGTACTAGGGTATCGTGACGCAAACCATAGCCATCTTCGGCACTCACTGCAACACTGAACTTGTCACCCGCTTCATGGCCAACTAATTTATCTTCTAAGCCTGAAATTAAAAAGCGAGTACCTTGAATAAATTCTAGCGGCGCACCATCGAATGATGAATCAATGTCGACACCTTCGCTGTCTTTTACTAGGTAGTGCATACTGACAACAGTGTTATTTGCAATTTTCATTAAGATTCCTTGTATTCAAGAGAGTAAGGTAAAGGCGATAAAGATAACTGACTGTTATCGTCATCCTTTACTCGTAATTGGCTGTCAATTGCGATGTCTGCTGCAACAACGGCTAAACCAAAAAATTGTTCGCCTTTCTGAGCTAAACACACAACCGTACCTGCACGTCGCCATGCATCGCCATTCTTTAATTCTAACGTATCATCAAGCTTTAAGCTCGTAGCTGTGCCACTAAAAGGCATTAGAGCGCGTTTATTTTTACCAAGGTAGCGCATACGGGCAATTGTTTCTTGTCCCATATAACAACCTTTCTTAAAGCTTATACCGTCTAAGGCATGCAGGTTTAGCATTTGTGGTACATATTCAACTTGATGTTGTTGGTGTAAAAAGCCAATACCTGCTTGAATAAGCGCATGTTCAAAATCGACTTCTTCACCTTGAGTGAGTTCTGACAAAGAAGCGGGTAACTTACTGTCTGGTGTCAGCGCAATAAGGTCGATGTGTTCGGCAAGTTGTACTCTATAAACACCGTCTTCATTGAAAACTTGATGGAGTGGTGCTTTAGGTGCATTGATAATGGCATACCAAGCGAGTATGTCACTGTCATCTGTTATGTCTGTTTTAGAAAAAACGCCATATTTATTCAATTCGCCTGCTGATCGTTCAATGGTATTTTTACGTTGAAACAATTGCAGTGCATCACCAATAGGCACTAAATAAAAGTGTGACCAACTTTTACCTTTGGCATCCGTATGAGCAGAAAAGCTAGCTTGATCTTCAGCAAGTTCTTTCACTGCGCAGGTAACTTGGCTGTTTAAGTAAGTTTGGCTATCTTCACCAACTAAGCCAATTGAACCGAAATTGTCGAGTTTAATAATCAATGGGTGCGTTTCAGACATGAGCGTATAACGTTATAAATTCATGTTGCTATATATTGGGACAAATTATTGAACATCAAGCTCGAGTATAAATAAATCAGACGACAACTTGAGTTTAAGTTAAACTAGCTACAGTTAAGTAGTTCAAACCCGTGTTAGAGAAATATGTCTACAAACGAAATTATCAAAGATACAGCAGAAGTGTTACCGCGATTACGTTGGGCAGCCCGAAGAGGCATGTTGGAGCTCGATGTTATTTTACGTCCATACATCGATAACCATTACTTAGACAGTTCAGTAGAGCAGCAAATGACATTTAAGCTGTTACTGACCCGCGATGACCCAGAGTTATTTGCTTGGTTTATGGGGCACGAAGTTCCGGATGATCCTGACTTCGTCAATTTAATTCGACACATCCATGAACAAAACGGCGTCGTCTTACGCGATTAATTTTACCCCAAGTTGGCAGTGGTCATTGCTCAATACCGCTGCTTACTTATTACTTTTATATTATTGCTTGAGTTTTTCAGGCCTTTCTTTTTCTGCTCTTCAATCTTTTTCGACGATGTACACCCTTGGCTGCATAGTTGCTATCACGCTGTTAACATTGCATAGCCAAAAACTCATTTCTTTGCGTAAAAAACAGCAAATAATGCTGCAAGAGAACGGCTGTTTGTTAATGTCAGGTAATAGCTATACTTTATCACCGCAATCGATAAAAGTCGGGCGATGGTATTGCTTGATATTTACCAAAGTGCTCAGCACTCGAAGAGAGTACTTACTGATTTCGCCAACTGAAATCAGTCCAGAAAGTCACATAAGACTCAGCCGGCTCTTGAAGAAATTAAGTGCCGGCTGAGATGTTCCAACTCAAAATAGTAACTTGCTGTTAGTTACTCATTACCTGGCGTTAAAACTGTAGGTTGGCTGTTTTCCTGCTGGTTAGGGTAATCAAGCGTGTAATGAAGACCACGGCTTTCTTTTCTTTCCATAGCACATTTTACTATAAGCTCAGAAACTTGTAGTAGGTTTCTCAATTCAAGTAAGTTATTACTTACTTTGAAGTTAGAGTAGTAGTCATGTACTTCTTGATTAAGTAGTTCGATCCTTCTTAATGCGCGTTCTAAGCGCTTAGTTGATCGCACGATACCAACATAATCCCACATAAATAATCTTAGCTCGTGCCAGTTGTGTTGGATGATTACTTCTTCGTCAGAGTTTGTCACTAAGCTTTCATCCCATGCTGGAATGTCTACATCTTCACGCGCCTGTTGATGACTAGTGTTGATGTGTGTAGCCGCGGATTCGGCAAACACTAAGCACTCTAACAGCGAGTTACTGGCCATGCGATTAGCACCGTGCAGACCTGTGTAAGCCACTTCGCCGATAGCGTATAAATTGTCCAAATCGGTTTTACCGTTTAAATCAGTTACGACACCACCGCATGTATAGTGTGCGGCAGGAACAACTGGCATAGGCTCTTTGTGGATCTTGATACCTAATTTTCGGCACTGACGATAAATAGTAGGAAAATGTTTTTTGATAAAGTCTTTGTCTTTATGACTAATATCAAGATACATGCAGTCGGCACCTAAGCGCTTCATTTCATAATCTATTGCACGAGCGACAACATCTCTTGGTGCTAATTCGGCTCTTTCATCAAAGTCAGGCATAAAACGCGTGCCATCAGGGCGAAGTAATACCGCACCTTCACCTCTGAGTGCTTCGGTCAATAAGAAGTTTTGTGCATCCGGGTGATACAAGCTGGTCGGATGAAATTGGTTAAATTCCATATTGGCCACTTTACAGCCTGCGCGCCAAGCCATTGCAATACCGTCACCACTAGCGATATCTGGGTTGGAGGTATACTGATAAACCTTACTGGCTCCACCTGTTGCTAGCACCACTGTTTTGGCTTTAATCACTTCAACTGATTCGCTATTGCGATTCCACACATAGGCACCATAGCAGTGTTTGCCTTCGCGTTTTAAATGTTTGTCCGTGATTAAATCAACAGCATTGTAGCGTTCAAACAGGTGGATGTTATCGTGCTCTTCTACGGCTTTATTTAACGTTTTTTGCACCGCTTTACCTGTTGCATCGGCAGCATGCAAAATTCGGCGATGGCTGTGACCACCTTCGCGTGTTAAATGAAATTTCTCTTCACCATCTTGATCGGTTTCTTTATCAAAAGGCACACCATAATTGATGAGGTTTTCTAAACTTTTTCGCGCATTTTCTGCCGTGAAACGAACCGTTTTTTCTTCGCAAAGTCCATCACCTGCAATTAAAGTGTCATCGACATGTGAGTCAATACTGTCACTTTCATCAAATACAGCGGCAATTCCGCCTTGGGCGTAATAAGTTGAACCTTCATTTAATTTGGCTTTGCTTAAAACAATGACGTTTGCATCGGCTGCAAGCCTTAGTGCTAGGGTCAATCCTGCAGCACCGGCACCAATTACTAAAACATCACAATTATGTTCAACTTTTTGCTGTGTCATATAGCATCTTCAACTAGAATAAGCGTTATAGGTAACTTTTGATTAAAAGATAATCAAAAATAATAAATTTACCTGTATTTTGACATTTTCTTTAAATTTTTAGAACTTTTTTGAAATGCCGGAGTCTACCAATACGAATTAAGACAAACTTGCGTTCAAAAAACTATAAAAGACAAGATGGGGAGTACCGACTCGAGATGAGTGTCGGATTGACAGATCAACAATTAGTCGAACGTGTTCAACGTGGCGACAAACAAGCTTTTAACTTGTTGGTACAAAAGTATCAGCACAAAGTTATCAACTTGATTTCTCGTTACGTAAAGCAGCCTGGAGATGTAGCTGATGTTGCACAAGAAGCTTTTATCAAAGCTTACCGTGCGATCGCTAGTTTCCGAGGTGACAGCGCTTTTTATACTTGGCTTTACCGCATCGCTGTCAACAGTGCGAAAAATTATATTACCGCTCAGCAAAAGCGAGTAGCGGCCAGTGATATCGATGTAGATGAAGCTGAATTTATCGATAGCGCAAGTGCTTTACGTGTAGCAGAAACACCAGAGAACTTGTTATTGAGTTCAGAGATTAAAAAAGTAGTTTTCGACACTATCGAAAACTTGCCAGATGATTTAAAAACGGCTATCACTTTACGTGAAATTGATGGCTTAGCTTATGAAGAAATTGCAGACATTATGGAATGTCCTGTCGGCACGGTGAGATCGCGTATCTTCCGCGCTCGCGAAATAATTGATAAAAACTTAAAACCATTATTAAGCAAAGCTTAATTCAGGTTTTATACATTATAAATTTACAGTAAACGCTAACAAAAGAGTTGTAGGTATGAGTCAAAAAGTTAAACAACAGCTGTCAGCTTTGGTTGATAACGACAAAGTATCAGGTGATGTCATTGACAAGATAAAGCAAGACAAGGCGTTAAGTGATACGTTTGGACGTTATAATCTCATCGGTGATGTGATGCGCAATGATGTGCCAGAGCAAATTCACTTAGACATCGCAGATTCCATTGCTGATGCAATCGAAAAGGAACCTGTTGTATTAGCACCTAACCGAGAATTCTCAGCTGCTGTTTCTGAAAAGCAAGAAGCGCAAGAAGAAACGAAAGAACGTTCAAATAATGTTGTTTCACTGTTCAAACCATTAATGCAATACGGCTTAGCTGCTTCATTTGCCGCGGCTTTAGTGGTGGGTTTCCAAACTGAGCAAACGGATACGTTAGTACCACAATCTCAACTTACCCCTGTACCAATCGCTGGTCAGTTAGACCCCGTTAGCATCGAACAATCAACGCCAGTAATGAATCGTCAATCAATTCAAGAACAACAACGTCGTGTTAACTCCTATATTTTGGATCACGAGCAACAGTTAAAAAATCGTCAGTTCGCATCTTTTGATACTACAGATGCAGAACCTGTAGAAGAAAGCAACTCGACTGATATAGAAGAATAACTCTATTTTGACTCTTACCTCATACCTCAACCCATTAAGGTTGAGGTTTTTGTTGTTTATTGCCAGCTTTTTTATTTGCCTACCCGGGTATGCAGACGCTTTGACTGCAAAACAGTGGCTAGAACAAATGCGCCACTCCATTACCTCAAAAAATTACGATCTCTCTTTTGTTGTTATTTCTGAAAATAAAGCTAACCCTTGGCACTGGCTTCACGGAAAACACGAAGGCCAAGAGTTAGAAATTTTAACCTCTCTAAATGGCCCCATTCAGCAAATTGTGCGCAAGGGTGATGTTGTTACTTACATAGATAAACAGCGCAGTGTCTACTCAGTTAAAGACTCAATGACTGATAGTCCCATGCCTGATATCATCCGTGCAGATTTAAAAAAAATAGAGCAAAGCTACACTTTCACACTTGTCGGTAAAAGTCGGGTAGCAGGTTATAAAACTCAGTTAATTCGCGTAATTCCAAAAGATAGCTCTCGTTATGCTTTTTGGCTTTGGTTACACGTCGATACGGCATTGCCATTAAAAACGGCCATTGTCAATAAAAAAGGGGATGTATTGGAACAAATCCAAGTAGCTAGCTTCCACCTTTTAGAGGACGTTCCTGTTGCGCTGTTAGATTTAAAACAAGCTCAATTACCCATAGCCAGCAAAGTGGGCGCTTCGACCGATATTGCTGAATTTGACTGGCAAGTTAACTGGGTGCCCAATGGTTTTAGCCCAACACGTATTAACCGACACCGACTTTATGCCTCACAACAAGAAGTAGATTACTTGATGCTCAGTGATGGCTTGGTGTGGTTTTCAGTCTATATTCGAAAAATTGGTGATTCAGAGCAATTACTTGACCCTAACACTTATCTTCACTCCGGGGCGGATACCTACCTTACTCAGAAAGTAGGGCCTTTCGAAGTGACTGTCATCGGCGAAATCCCACCTGCAACCGCGAAACGTTTAGCGCAATCTGTTACTATTAAGACTAATTTTAGCCGCTAGGTTATTGCTATGCTGTTTGAAAAAGCGCGCTATTTATCGCGAATTGATGAAAATACCGTTTGGGTAGAAACGCGTATTAAAACCAGTTGCCAGTCATGCCAACACAATTCATCGTGTGGAACTGGGGTTATCGCTCGAGCTTTTAGTGGTAAAACCAACCGAGTAAAGGCAATTTGTCGTCACTCTGTTAAACCTGATGAAATTGTTACTTTACAAGTGGCAGAACAAAATATTATCCAGGCCGCTTTTATTTTATACGGCATCCCCTTGTTGAGCATTATAATCAGTGCGGTATTGCTCGATCATTTCTTCACTGCTCAACCCAATGATGACTTTTATACCTTAATTGGCGTTTTCTTAGGTGGTGTCCTAGGGTTCAAATTTGCAAAATACCAAGCAGATAAAGTTGCGGCATTACCTCAAGTAATTGAACAAGCTGAAGTGAAAATATTCAGTTGTGTTGAAGAATAGTCCCCAATCGTCGCTTTTTATAGCTTATAAGGCCGATATCTAGTAAAATCGCCGCCATTTAAAATTGACTTCAATTTCAGACTTTTTGGTATTTATCCATTTATGAAACACGAACACATTCGTAACTTTTCTATCATTGCTCACATTGACCATGGTAAATCGACGCTTTCAGACCGTTTAATTCAATTCTGTGGCGGTCTTTCAGACCGTGAAATGGAAGCTCAAGTACTTGATAACATGGAGCTAGAGCGTGAGCGTGGTATTACAATCAAAGCGCAATCAGTTACGCTTAATTACACTGCTCAAGATGGTGAAACGTATCAATTAAACTTCATCGATACTCCTGGCCACGTTGACTTCAGTTACGAAGTGTCGCGTTCGCTTGCCGCCTGTGAAGGTGCGTTATTAGTCGTGGATGCGGGGCAAGGTGTTGAAGCACAAACATTGGCTAACTGTTACACAGCCATTGAAATGGATTTAGAAGTTGAACCTATCCTAAACAAAATTGATTTACCGCAGGCCGACCCCGATCGCGTTGCAGAAGAAATTGAAGACATCGTTGGTATTGATGCTACAGATGCTGTTCAGTGTTCGGCTAAAACCGGTATCGGTATTGAAAATGTCCTAGAAGCCATCGTAAAGAAAATCCCATCACCTGAAGGTGAGATCGATGCGCCATTACAAGCGCTTATTATCGACTCTTGGTTTGATAACTACCAAGGGGTTGTATCACTGGTTCGCGTTAAACACGGTGAGATCAAAAAAGGCGACAAGATGAAAGTCATGTCGACTGGACAAATTCACATAGTTGATAAAGTGGGTATCTTCTCTCCAAAGCAAACAGATACTGGTGTACTTAGAGCCGGTGAAGTAGGTTTCGTTATTGCGGGTATCAAAGATATTCTTGGTGCACCTGTAGGTGATACTATCACACTTGCACAAAATTCTGCAGAAGCTCAATTACCGGGTTTCCAGAAAGTTAAGCCGCAAGTATATGCAGGTATTTTCCCTGTATCGAGTGATGATTATGAAAATTTCCGTGATGCGCTGGGTAAATTAAGCTTAAACGATGCGTCGTTATTTTATGAGCCAGAGTCATCTACGGCACTCGGTTTTGGTTTCCGCTGTGGCTTCTTAGGCATGCTTCACATGGAAATCATCCAAGAGCGCCTTGAACGCGAATACGATTTGGACCTTATCACTACGGCACCAACGGTAATCTATAAAGTGGTGACGACTAAAGGCGAAGAACTGATGGTCGATAACCCTTCTGATCTTCCACCAGTAAATGATATTGAAACTATTTACGAACCCATAGTTGAAGCCAACATCTTAGTGCCACAGGAGCACTTAGGTAATGTTATTACGCTTTGCATCGAAAAACGCGGTGTACAAACCAAGATGAGCTACCACGGTAATCAAGTCGCGGTTACATATGAGCTGCCTATGGCTGAAGTGGTACTTGATTTCTTTGACCGACTTAAATCGACCAGTCGTGGTTATGCTTCACTTGATTACAACTTCAAGAAATTTGAAGCAGCGGACATGGTTCGCGTAGATATCTTAATTAACGGTGATCGCGTTGATGCACTGGCTGTTATTACGCACAAAGAAAACTCTCAAACACGTGGTCGCCAATTAGCCGAGGCATTGCGTGAGTTAATTCCAAGACAGATGTTCGACATTGCAATTCAAGCGGCAATTGGAACGCACGTTATTGCACGTTCAACAGTTAAGCAGTTACGTAAAAACGTAATCGCTAAATGTTACGGTGGTGATATCAGTCGTAAGAAGAAGCTACTACAGAAGCAGAAAGAAGGTAAGAAACGTATGAAGCAGCTAGGTAATGTTGAAGTACCTCAAGATGCGTTCTTAGCTGTACTGAAAGTCGGTAGCGGCAGTAAATAATTTAAAGGATGATGTAATACATGGCGGGTTACTTTTCGATTTTTTTAACTTTTGCAACTTTGATCACAGGTGTGATCTGGGCAATTGACTATTTTGTTTATGCTCCGAAACGTAAAGAAAAGCTCGCGGCGGCCATTGCTGGCAACCCTGAGTTAGCCAATGTCGATGAAGAAACCAAGGCAAAAATTGCACCGCAAAATGCTGTAGCAGAATTTGCTGAAGGTATCTTCCCGGTTGTTGCTTTCGTGTTTGTATTACGTTCATTTTTGTACGAACCATTCCAAATCCCATCAGGTTCCATGATGCCAACCTTGCTCGTTGGTGATTTTATCTTGGTAGAAAAGTACGCATATGGGCTTAAAAACCCGGTAACGGCAAAAAACATCGTTGAGTTTGATGGACCTGAAAGAGGCGATATTGCAGTTTTCAAATACCCAGAAAACCCAACGTTAGATTATATTAAACGCGTTGTAGGTTTACCTGGTGATCGCATTATCTACCGCAACAAACACTTATTTGTTTTACCAAAGTGTGATGCAGATGCAACCGATTGTTCGCGTAATTACATACAAGCAAAATTAGAACCAACGGATGAACAAGGCGCATTTTTCCAAGGTCCTTATCCACTTGAGCAGTACGAATCTAATTTGTTAGATGTTGAGCACAATATCTTAGTGAACCCTGCTGTTGCAGATCGCGTGGGGGCATACTTCCAGCAGCCTTCTACTCAACAAGATGAGTGGGTTGTTCCAGAAGGGCAGTACTTTGTATTAGGTGATAACCGAGATAACTCAACTGACAGTCGTTTTTGGGGATTTGTGACTCGTGAGCAACTTGTCGGTGAAGCGGTCGCTATTTGGATGAGTTTTGAATTTAATCGTCCTTCAGATGATTGGCTGCCAGGTTTTGTACCAAGTGATATCCGCTTCAGCCGTTTAGGTGGCATAGAAAATGGCGCAAAATAAACTCAGATTAGTTTCTTACAAGCCTTTATATCAAGCGATTGGTTATCAGTTTAATGACCAGTCGCTTTTGGTGACCGCGCTTACACATCGAAGTGCAAAAGGTGATCACAACGAAAGACTTGAGTTTTTAGGCGACTCAATTCTTAGTTATGTGATTGCTGAAGTGTTATTTGAGAAATTCCCTCGTTCAGATGAAGGTGAATTAACGCGTATGCGCTCGACTTTAGTCAGAGGCGAAACGCTGACTCAAATGGCAAATGACTTTGGTTTGAGCGAGTATTTAATACTTGGTCCAGGTGAAATGAAATCGGGTGGCAAGCGCCGCTCATCTATTTTAGAAGATGCATTTGAAGCCATTATCGGGGCTATTTATCTCGATTCAGATATGGTGCAAACGAAGCAGAAGATTTTAGATTGGTATCAAGAAAAACTGGCTACCATTCAACCAGGGCAATCGCAAAAAGATAGCAAAACTCAGTTGCAAGAATGGTTGCAACAAAGAAAACATGCTTTACCTGTATACGAAGTGACTCAAATTACCGGCCAAGAGCACAATCAGACTTTTACAGTGAGTTGTAGTGTCGACGACTTAGGACATAAGGTTCAAGCCAAAGGAACCAGTCGTCGAAAAGCAGAGCAAGAAGCTGCTCGCTTAGTATTACAACAAATCAATCAGGCCAATTAAATGACTGAAAATTTTGAAAACGAGAACCAAGCAGAGCAAACTTATGCAGGCTTGGTTGCCATTGTTGGCCGCCCCAATGTCGGCAAATCAACTCTTCTTAATCAAATTATTGGCCAAAAGGTCAGTATCACATCACGCAAACCGCAAACGACACGCCATCGTATTGTTGGTATAGATACGGTTGAAAACTATCAAACTGTTTATGTCGATACTCCCGGTCTTCACTCTGAAGAAAAGCGTGCCATTAACCGTCTGATGAACCGCGCTGCGAGTACATCACTAGCCGATGTTGAACTCATTTTATTCTTAGTTGAGGGGACTCACTGGGAAAAAGATGATGATATGGTGCTTAAGAAAATCAAAGACAGTGGTTTGCCTTGTGTACTTGTGATCAACAAAGTGGATTTAGTACAAGATAAAGATGAGCTATTACCTCATTTGTCTGAGCTTTCTCAAAAGCATGATTTTTTACAAATTGTGCCTATCAGCGCAACTAAAGTGCAATCGATTGAGCCATTAACTGAGCTGGTTCGAAGTCACTTAAAACCCTGTGAGTTTTTCTTCCCTGAAGAGTATTTTACTGATCGCTCAACACGCTTTATGGTTAGTGAAATTATTCGTGAAAAACTGATGCGCAATACAGGTGAAGAGCTGCCCTATGATGTAACCGTTGAAATTGAAGGCTTCCAATACGAAGATAACGGCGTTTGTTATATCAATGCTTTGATCTTGGTTGAGCGAAAAGGCCAAAAAGCCATTGTTATTGGTAACAAAGGTGAGCGTATCAAAGCCATTGGGCGTGATGCGCGTCGTGAAATTGAACACCTGATTGATTACAAAGTGCACCTTGAACTTTGGGTTAAAGTTAAATCCGGTTGGGCGGATGATGAGCGCGCGCTTCGAAGCCTAGGTTATGGTGACGATTTTAAAGCTTAATATCTAAAAAAGGTTAGCGCTTGCTAACCTTTTTTGATTAATCATTTTTCTACGCTTGTTTCTAAATATCGATTGAGCTAAAAGCAGGCCGCAATACTTTATTTGTTTTTCACTTTCCGTTAGGCTTTGTTGATACTTACCTAAGCTAGCTTTTATGCCATCTTCAGTTTTGCAACAAGCGTACGTACTGCACGCTAAACCATATCGAGAAAAATCACTGATATGTGATTTATTAACTGAGCTCAATGGCCGTGTTACGGTCATGGCACATAAGCAAAAATATACCAATCCTTTTCAAGTTTTTACGCCGTTGCAGTTAAGTTTAAAAGCTGGGCAGGGAGATTTGTATTTTGTTGAGCAACTCGAGCAAGTAGGTGAGAGTTTAGCTATTCAAGGTGAACGTTTTTATTCTGCGTTTTATTTAAATGAGTTGTTGGTCAAGTTAGTTAAACAAACATTTGATCCAGAAAACTTATTTCATCTGTATCAAATAACACTGAATCGACTCAATTCAGATGAAGCTCTGGAGTTGATTTTACGTGAGTTTGAATTTGAACTACTCAATGACCTTGGCGTGTTACCCGACTTTTTGCAAACAGCAGATGATGGCGTTGACATCCAAGATGACAAGTATTATGTCTGTTTACCCGAGCAAGGCTTTGTTAACGCTTATCCTCATGCAAGGTATCAATATTTAGGTCAGGTGATAAAAGCTATTGCCGAGCAAAATTGGGCAAGTGATAATACGCTCAAACACGCAAAACAGTTAATGCGCCAGTTGGTGCAATATCATTTAAAAGGTCAGGTGTTAAAAAGTAGGGAGTTGTTTAACCCTATATTGAAAAAACATCCTAGCAAAAAATAAGGTTTATCAAGATGAAAGACATCTTACTCGGTGTGAATATCGATCATATTGCTACATTAAGAAACGCACGAGGGACTGATTATCCCGATCCTGTCCACGCTGCATCGGTTGCAGAGCATGCGGGTGCTGACGGTATTACTATTCACTTAAGAGAAGACAGACGTCACATTAAAGATAGAGATGTTCGTATTCTTCGTGAGACGCTAGGTACACGAATGAATCTAGAGATGGCCGTGACAGAAGAAATGCTATCTATTGCTGAACAAACTAAGCCTGAGTTTTGTTGTTTAGTGCCTGAAAAGCGCGAAGAGTTAACCACTGAAGGTGGCTTGGATGTAGCTGGGCAGTTAACAAAAATAACGGATGCGGTTGAGCGTTTAGAGGCAATTGGCACCCAAACATCATTATTTATTGATGCTGATAAAGCACAAATTGATGCTGCCAAAGCGACAGGTGCGCCTTATATTGAAATTCATACCGGCCAGTACGCCGAAGCAACAACAGAAGCTGAGCAAGAGGCTGAATTAGCCAAGTTAGTCGAGGGTATTGAATACGCTGATGCGATTGGACTAAAAGTAAATGCCGGTCATGGTTTGCATTACCATAACGTTAAGCCTATTGCCGCTATTCCTCAAATCATTGAGTTAAACATAGGGCATGCAATTATTGCTCGGGCTGCGTTTGATGGCCTAGCAAAAGCGGTAGCCGATATGAAACGCTTGATGTTAGAGGCAAGACAAGCCTAATGGCCATTTTTGGAATAGGTACTGATATTGCTGAAATCGTTCGTTTTGAAACGGTTTCAGCTCGCTTTGCCGAACGCGTGTTAGCAAAAGAAGAACTTGTTGAGTATCAAAACAAGAAGCAGCCTCATCGCTATTTAGCTAAACGCTTTGCGGCAAAAGAAGCCGCTAGTAAAGCGCTTGGCACAGGCATCGCACAAGGCATTAGTTTTCACGATTTTATCGTTGCCAATAAAAGTTCTGGTCAGCCGTATTTAATTGTTCAAGGCAAAGCCAAAACAATAATGGATGATGCAGGTATCGTGCATTGTCATCTATCTATTAGTGATGAAAAACACTATGCGGTGGCTACTGTCTTACTCGAAACTGATTAATTTACTTGTTTAGCGTCTTACCTAATTTACGCTTTACAGCTTTGCGTGGAATAGTATTTACAGCTTGTTAATCTGTAAAGCAAGCCCCACTAGATTGCCCTATGATAGACTCGTTGTTGTAAAAACAATGACAGATTAAAAGTTAAGGTGATCTTAATGTCTTCAGTAAAGCTAGACAAAAAACTGGCCGATTTATCGCCAAAGCCGCTTTGGAATTGGTTCCAACAAATTTGTGATATTCCTCACCCTTCAAAACATGAAGCTAAATTAAAAGCGCACATCCAAGCTTGGGCTGATAACAAGGGCATTACTTGTGTCGAAGATAATATAGGTAACCTGATATTACGCAAGCCTGCAAGCCAAGGTATGGAAGACCGTAAAACGGTTGTGATTCAAGCCCATTTAGATATGGTGCCACAAGCTAACTCTGATACGCCGTTCAACTTTGAAACCGACGCTATTTTACCTTACGTGGTAGAAGATACAGATACTGACGGTACAACCGATGAATGGGTTAAAGCGACAGGAACGACATTAGGTTCAGATAACGGTATCGGAATGGCCTCAGCACTTGCTGTACTTGAAGCGGATGATATTGCTCACCCTAAACTCGAGGTGCTATTAACGGTTGATGAAGAAGCGGGCATGACAGGGGCTTTTGGTTTGGAAGCTGGCACGCTTGAAGCTGAAATTCTAATCAATACCGATTCAGAGCAAGAAGGTGAAGTTTACATGGGCTGTGCCGGCGGTTGTGATGCCCAAGTCACTGTCCCTGTTGAATATCAAGCTGCCCAAGCCGGTCTCAGTTACAGCTTAGCGATTTCAGGTCTTAAAGGTGGCCACTCAGGCTGTAACATTCATATGGGCCGTGGTAATGCGATCAAATTACTATCGCGCTTTGCTTATGGGCATCATGTTGAGCTTGGACTACAGCTTACTTCGATAACAGGCGGAACATTGAGAAATGCCATCCCGCGTGAAGCACAAATGCAATTTGTAATCGCTGAAGATAAAAAAGCCGATCTTGAGCAAGCACTTGAGACATTTAAAGCGATTATTGATAAAGAATATGCAATTGCAGAAGGTGGCATTGAATTATCATTAACACCTGCTGATGCACCAGAACAGGTATTCACTCAGGCTGCACAAGCTAAGTTATTGGCATTTTTACACGCGAGTCCAAATGGCGTAACGCGTATGAGTGATGAAATTGAAGGCGTGACAGAAACGTCTTTAAATTTAGGTGTATTAACGATTACTGATACACAAGCTCAAGCACTATTTTTAGTCCGTTCACTTGATGACAACGCCCGTGATGGCGTAGTGAACTCATTGGCTGCTTTAGCCGAGTTAACGGGAGCTGAATTTGAATCTAACGGGGCTTATCCTGGTTGGAAACCTGATAATAGTTCACCTGTGATGGCAATTGTTCGAGATGTTTACGATGGCTTATATGGCCACAAACCAAATATCATGGTTATTCACGCAGGTTTAGAGTGTGGTTTATTCAAAGAACCTTACCCTGAAATGGATATGGTTTCGATTGGTCCAACTATCCGTTTTCCACACTCACCTGATGAGAAAGTTAACGTAAGAACAGTTGGTTTGTATTGGCAGTTGTTACTAGCGGTACTTGAAAATATTCCAAGTCGTAATAGCTAAGTATCAAATTTTACACGTGATTTTAAAAAGCGAGTCAGTAATTACTGCCTCGCTTTTTTTGTTTCGGCTTGACTAAAAGCGACTAAAATTGAGCGGTTAGGCGAGCTTGAATTGTACTCGCATCTGAATCATCTGTGTTATTAACGTATTCAGCTGCAACTGCCCAGTTTCTCGTAAAATAGTGTTGAGCTCCTGCTGTGTAGTTGTCATTGTCATCAGCACCTAAATAAACTGATGTCATGGCATTGAAATAAAAATCCCCTCTAGCTGACCAATAAGTATCATAGTCGGTATCAACCATATCGAGCTGCGCTTTTACATATTGGCTATTTTGCAATGCTGCAAAATAATAAGATGAAAGGCTCACTAAATCAGTATCGTCATCGGTTGAGAAGGTAAAACCGAGGTAATCAACACCCTCTAATTTGTGTACGTATTGCGCTTGGAAAATAAAATAACTATCGCCATATTCAGGGTCATAACCCGTTACTTTGAACTTGATGTTATCGCCCATTAAGTAACCAACGCTGGCAGAGAAGGTGTCCGAGTCTGAAAAGTCGGTATCGCTATAGTCATAACCTGCACCGACTAAAAAACGGCCAAAAAAGACTTCTGCATCTACACCAACATTATCGACATTGTCTGTTGTTGAGAAATAGCCACCAAAGTTAGTGTCTGTATCCAGGTAACCTGTTTCATCAAGTGGCCCTAATGTTTCTTGATCTGCTAGATAGTAACGTGTGTTGATGAGGGTGATGTCACCATAATCATTATCTGCATAAGATAAGTTCGAAAAAGAACGGTAACTTTCTGCGGCCATTGTACTGCTAGACGCTAATACTAGAGCGGCTAAGATCTTAAATTTCATTGTTTATTCCTGTGATTGGAAGATTTTAATATTTTAAAAGATTAGATAAGTGTTTTGTTAAATAAAAAACTGCAAAGCAACGCCAACAACAATAACACTGCTGATAAAAATTAATTGGCTGGTGAATAAAGGTTCTTTTTGCTGCCATAAATGTTTAAACAAAGCAAAACCTACCAGCTTATTTTGTGTTTTCAGTTGAGAGAAAACATAGCGCGACATTTCTTGGCTATCAAATAATTTCATCTGTCCGTGTGCAATCGGCATACAAATTTGTTTAGTGATTAAGTAAGTTGGCGAGTAGCGCACTTGATTAAGTGCTAACAAGTCTTCTTTTTCACCTTGTTTTACGATTAGCTGATCGCCTTTCACTCCAATTTCTGCCAGGTTGAGTCTATTGGTTAATGTCAGCATCATTTTTAGCATGATAAACATAAAGAGTGACAGAATGAGTAGAGGGATGAGGCTATGATCGAGCGCTCCTGTTGCCAAATTGTGCTGATATAAAGCGATGGCAAAACCAACTACACTGATAAATAGCAGTGTTGAGAAAGCAAATAAAAACAGCATGATACGCTTTTTATATTTAACCACTCGGTTAGTGACCCAAACGGTTTTCGCATTTGATAAGGCAGGCTGCGGCTCACTGTTATCCCTTTGTGCTTGCTCTATCGCTAAATCGGTCGCATTTTTTGTCAGCTGTTTAAAAGTGTATTTTGTTTGCTCATTTTCTAATTTAAACGCAGCAATAAATCCACCTATGAGTACAAAACCAAACAGCACTGCACCGTATAAACTGACCTCTTCTCCTTTCGTTTTTTGCGCTTGTGCTGTTTTTTCAAGTTCAATAAATTCAGGCAATAAAAATATCCCTAAGCTTTGATCTTGCATACTGATACGCTCAATTCGACCCGTTTCAAAATCAGTTAACCAAACTTGCTGTTGCCAAAATGTTAGGGCAAATGGATCGGGGCTTAAAGGTAAATGAACGGTTTTTACTTGGCGACCATTTACATCAAACTTAGCTATCTGGCCAAAAGCCATATTGGAATCGGCAATATTGACCCAAAAATGTTCTCCATCAAAAGTAAACTGATGCGGCCAACGTCGCTTATTTGTTGTTGCAATAAAGCTAAATAGAGGCTGGCCAAAAGTTAAATCTGCATTATCTATTTTGACGATTCGATGGTTATTGGTATCAGCAACAAATACTTGGTTGTTTATCAAGCTAATTTGATTTGGAAAAGTAAATTCATTATCGGCAGACATACCTGTAATCATGCCTTGGGCATTGATTTTATATATTTGATGAGCACTAGTATCAGCCAAATAGACGGTATCTTTAAATCTATCTATCGCTATGCGAAAACTTCTAGAGAGTTTAGGCAAACCAGTGCCAAAAGGCGCACATTGAAATGTTTGAGTGTCACAGCGGTAAAAACCTTCTTCACCCATTTGGTGTGTTGAACTTTGATATTGTGTTTGTTTTCGCAAACGCAAAAGTTGCGCGATACCAGTGAAAAAATCGTGCCGGGCTTGTCGGTGATAAAGCAGAATGTCGCCATTGTTGAAAAAGTCGTAATCGCCGAATTTATTGAGCTTGAATGTTTGATTGATATCGAGTTTTCGGCTTATTTTGTTTTGCTCATTTAACCAAAAAACGTGTTGACCATGAGTAATGATCAGATGTTGGTTATGTTGCTTGAAAAAACCAAAGCGCTCACTTTGGGTTTGTAGAATATTACCCGTTTGCCAAATAATGAAACTTAATATCGCGCCAGTTACGATGGCGACAGCGGCAATCAGTGATTTCCCTTCCACTTTTTACTTCCTTGAACTGTCAAATAAACAATATTTTTTCATCCTCTGAGTTAAATGACAAGCAAGAAAATCACATAGTTTTTACATTAAATGGTTTTTTGTTAACTTTTATTTAACTTTTTGCACTGCTGAAAAGGTGTGTGTTGTTCTCGGTTAAACGGCTTTAACTGTCTGATAAATAGTCTATTTGCTTGCCTGTTGGTTGCCCTGCGACAATTTGTCGCATTTTCAAAGTCACATACCTACTTATAATGCGGGCTTAGAAATGTAACTAAATTTTAACAATTATAAATTTGTATGAAAACTCAACTGACGCCAATTACTTTTGCCATCTTAATGGCTTCTTCTACATACGCTGTTGCCGAGGACGCGCGCGACGAAGTTGATAATAATGTCATGGAACGCATTGTTGTAACCACGACGCGAGAAGCAAAACCCACTGTCGAGTTAACTGAATCGGTAGGGGTCATTGATGAGCAAGCATTAAAAGAAATCTCTCCTGCCCATCCTTCTGAAGCGTTAAACCGCATTGCTGGTGTGCACATTAATAGTACAGGTGGTGAGGGGCATATGACAGCCATTCGTCAGCCAATAACCACATCTGGTGTTTACCTTTTCTTAGAAGATGGTATTCCAACCCGGCCAACAGGTTTTTTTAATCACAACGGCCTATACGAAATTAACATTCCGCAATCAAGTCGCATTGAGGTGATAAAGGGCCCAGGTTCTGCTCTATACGGCAGTGATGCTATTGGTGGGGTGATTAACAGTATTACTAAAGCCGCCCCAGAAAGCTTAGCTGTCGAGACCAATTTAGAAGTAGGCGAGAATGGTTGGACACGAGGCTTATTTTCAATTGGTAATGCAATCACAGAAGATACTTCGGCACGCATTGATTTAAATATCACTGATAACGAAGGTTATCGCGATGATGCTGAGTATGATCGCATGTCATTTACGTCTCGAGTTGATAGTCAGTTATCTGAAAATTGGGATAACAAAACAGTGTTTAGCTACACCGATGTAGATCAATCGGGCTTATCGTCACTTGAGTACGATGATTATAAAAATAACCCTAAACAAAACTACTATTTAAATGATTTGGGTTATCGCGAGATGACAGCAATTCGTCTTTCGAGTGAGTTTAGTTACCAAGTCAATGATGATGCGTTATTCACAGTTACGCCATTTTATCGCAATAACGATATGGATATGATGCCAAGCTGGATGATGAGTTATGACCCTAATTTGCGCAATTATGAATTTGAATCTTTCGGCTTAATGACCAAATATCGCCAAACTGAGCTTGACGGTGCTTTTGAATGGATTGTCGGTGTTGATATGGATTACACGCCTTCAAGCTATACCGAAGACAAGATTGACGTGACAAAAGAAGGCGATTACTACGTCGATTATACGAAAACGGGTGTGCAAAATTACGCGTTTGATGCAGACCAAACGAGTATCTCTCCATATGTGCATACTGAATGGCAGGCAACAGAGCATTTTCGCGTAACTGCGGGGGTGCGTTATGATTATTTTGAAGTGGACTACACCGACAAGTTGGCGGCCAGCCAGTTTGATTATTCACACCTTCGACCTGAATCTCAAAAAGTTGATTACGACAACTTCAGCCCAAAACTGGGTGCTGTTTATCAATTCAATGATGATCACAACGTTTATTTTAGTTACCGCCATGCGTTTCGTGCCCCTACAGTTGGTGCGTTATTCCGTCCTGGTTCAGCTAAAGAAAGCACAGAACTTGAACCGGTGACAAGCACTAGCGTTGAAATAGGTTTTAGAGGTCAAATTAATAATCGCTTTAGCTATGAAGTTGCGATTTATGACATGACGATTGAAGATGAAATCTTAAGTGTCATTGAAGATGATACGCGAGTTGCGCGAAATGCAGGTGAAACTGAGCATAAAGGCATTGAGCTTGGTTTTGATATCGAACTGACTGAAGAGTTGCAGTTTGGTATTTCGGGAAGCTACACCGAACAAACATATGAAGACTTTGCTTATGTGTATTTCTCAAGGGATTGCTTCTGTAGCAAATCATTAAACTTCGCTGGAAATGATGTCAGTAAAGCGCCAGAAACCATGGCAAATGCGCGTTTAGCTTATTATCCAAAGTACGCTGAAGGCTTGCGTGTTGAATTAGAAGTCAGTCATTTAGGTGAGTACTACACAGATCAAACCAATACGCAAAAGTACGGTGGCCATGATTTGGTCAACTTAAGAGCGCGTTATGAAATTGATGATAATTGGGCTGTTTACTTCAGAGGGATTAACCTCGGTGACAAGCTATATTCTAATTGGACTTCAAATCAGGTGGGGTCAACTAAGTTAACCTATCGCCCAGGTTTACCTCGTACTTTCTACGCTGGATTTAACTATCAATTTTAGTAAAAGCAATATTAGCCCCGTTTTGGGGCTAATTGCCTTTCACGGAGAACTAAAATAATGGATATCAGACGTTTAAGCCTTAATTGGCATAATAAGTTGGCATGGTATGGTGCCATCGGTGTATTGGTTTGGGCGCTTAGCGGCTTAACCCATCCGTTAATGTCTTGGTTTGGCCCAAAGGCTAAAACCTTTTTTCCACCTCAAATGCAGGTAAACAGTCAGCAATTAGCTAACTTACCTCAGTTGTTAGAGCAGGATAAACTGCCTGATGGCGTTAAAGTTGCCAAACTCGTTCCGAGTGAACAGGGACCTTTATTACAGCTAACTTCAGGTGAGTTAAACCCTAGGCGCTACCTGAATGTGAATACAGGTGAAGAGGTCAAAGAGCAAGATCTTAATCAGGCTATTTGGTTAGGTCAGTACTACTTAGGTAAATCAGCTGATGAAGTGTCTGAAGTGAAGTTTCAGCGTGATTATGACGCTCATTATCCTTGGGTAAATCGCTTACTTCCTGTTTACCGAATTGATTATCAAGATGGCACTCGCGCCTTTTTTCATACAGAAACGATGGCATTAGCTAGCTTAACGAATGACAGTAAAAAAGTTTTACATGCGATATTTGTTCAGCTTCACACCTTTAAATTCTTAGATAATTTAGAATTTGGCCGAGTGATTTTAGTGGCTTTATTTATGCTTTGTCTTTTGGCGTTTTCCGCGACAGGCTTGGCATTGGTGATGACCATTAAAAATCGCAAAATTAAGCAAAAGCGTCGTCGTTACCATCGTATGATGGCTTATGCCCTATGGTTGCCACTACTGGGATGGTCGGTCAGCGGCTTTTATCATTTATTGCAAGCGAGTAATGTAGAGCCTGTATCAGGGATCCGCATTGGGGATGACTTACGTGTACCAACAGCGCTAAGTCGTGATTTCTCTTGGTTAAATCAGTTGCAAAACCAATCGATTAACCAAATGGCTTTAATCAATAGCCCACAGGGTTTGGTTTATCGTTTAAGTATTGCTGAACAAGCTAAAAACATTAGCCGTGAACAAAAATTTAAAGGTCAAGGTGTTGAGAAAAAAGCAATTTATATTAATGCTAACACTGGTCGTTTATTAAAAGAGACCGACTTTAATACCGATAAAAACCAAGCTATTTGGTTAGCGGAAAATTATTTAAAAGCGGATGATACAGTGAATGTTGGGGAGGTTACCCAAGCCAAATTACTAACCCGCTATGGCCCGACTTACGATTTTAGAAACAAACGTTTACCTATTTGGCAGGTTGATATCGATAATGCTGAAAAGAGCTTTTTGTTTATCGACCCCAGTACAGGCCAAGTTGTCGATCAAACCCGAAGAATTGATAGAGCGGAACGCTGGTCGTTTAGCTTATTGCATAAATGGAACCACTTAACGCCGTTTATCGGGCGATTTAATCGCGATGTGTTCATGGTGATATTTATTGTTTTACTGTCTTTTACGAGTGTGTTGGGTATTGCGATGATTAAACGCAAAAAACGCAAAGCTAGACAAGTCGAGCCTACTCCGGCAGTTGATGTAGGATCCGCTAATTAACGCAATTATGGGTTAGTGACCTTAAAAAGGATTTCTTTGTTTTTCTGTTGTCGTTATCATCTTGGTTAAATTAAGTGCCCAGAGGCACAACTATCAAGGATTTAGCCAAGATGATTTTAGATTTTGCCAACTTATCGCCAAATCAAATTTACCACACCTTAACTCAAACGATTGTACCTAGACCTATTGCTTGGGTTTTATCCAAAAACCAGCAAGGTACGTTAAACCTAGCACCGTTTTCTTATTTCACAGCAATTAGCTCAAGCCCAGCAATTTTAATGTATGCGGTCGGTAAAAAACCGACTGGCGAATATAAAGATTCAGCGGTGAACGTTGAAGACACTGACGATTTAGTTATTCATATTGCAGACAGCTCTCTTGCTGATGACGTGACCGAATCAGCGGCGACCTTACCAAATAATGAATCTGAATTAGATAATTTAAATTTAGACTTAGTTGATTTTGACGGCTCAGTTTTACCTCGCATTAAGCAGTGCAAAGTTGCATTTGCTTGTAAGCTACACAAAGTGGTTGAGATGGGCGAATTACCGATGAAGCTAATGTTTGTTGAAGTTAAACAAGCATATTTAGATGAAAGCATTGCTGTGGTCGATGATAAAAACCGCAGTAAAATTGATGCGCTTAAGCTTGATCCATTAGCGCGTTTAGGTGGGGCTGAATACGCCAACTTGGCTGAAGTATTTAAGGTGACAAGACCTGATTAATAAAAAGGGAATGGTCAAGGTTTAACTCGCTTTGAGTGACAGTTTGCCTTGGATAATAACAATAAATAAAAGGATTTAAGATGAAAGCACTTATTCTAATCGCTGCTCTGGGTTATTTAGTTTTTAGCTTTTCTTCGAAAATGAAAATAAAAGCGAACAACCTCAATACACGGTTATTCCTAAATACACTGAATTAAGAGTTCAATATAAAGTCAAATCGAGAGATTTAGATTTTGTCGCTTATATTGAACGAGATGCGGTTGATGGTTGCAATGACGCCAAAGCTTGGTTTGAACAAACTGCACTTCACTGTCTTGAGCAGGGTAATTGTAAAGTGTCGGTTGAGCTGTGTCGCGATGATTTACCGGCTAATTACTAAGCATTATTTGCTGAACAGCCTACTTCCATTTCGTATTTAAAAGTAAATAACCCTTCAATTAAACGCCAAGGTGTATTGGTGATGTGGGGGTAACTAGAGAAAAATCGAAAGACGTTTGTCAAATGATGAAAAGACACATAGATGCCGATATTCAGGGTGATAATGGAATATCCAGTCAATGCATCTAAATTACGCAGACAGGTTATACCTTAAACCAAATGGTTAATGATTCTTAAATAGAAGTTGGTAGAATATGCGCATTTTCAACGCCTATTTTCTTCTTATTACAAAGGAGTATCTAATGAAATTTATCCGTTGGTTTTTAGGTAATATCATTTTATTTTTCGATTTTATTACTACACCTCGTGCCAGAAAATTATCAATTGAGCAAAAATCAGCACAAGATGCTATCACGGCTAACTTCAGTCTTTACCAATTTAAAGCTTGTCCATTTTGTGTAAAAGTGCGCCGTGAAATTAAACGTCAGAACATGCAGATTGATTACAAAGACGCAAAAGGCGATGAAGTTGCGCGTAACGAATTGGCCGAGCATGGCGGAAAAGTGAAGGTGCCTTGTTTGCGAATAGAAAAAGGTGACAGTGTCGAATGGATGTACGAATCTAACGACATCATTGCTTTTTTACAAAAACAAGCCATTTAAAGCTATTCCATAAGGCAGCTAGGGCTGCCTTTTTGCATTTTCCTTCACGTTTATATCTTTGCAATTTGCTATAAAACACCTCCTTTTTTCTAAATCGCCTCGCATTATTAAAAAAAATTAATAATTTGGCGGTATAAGCTTCTAGGCACAGTTAATGCAATTTACCTAGTTCAACTAGCCGTAGAGGTAATGAGTATGACTGCAACGTTAAAACTATTAGACAGTGAGCAAATACAGGCATTTGATGTTGAGTATATCGATGAAAACTTTTTTAAGGTGGTTAAAGCGACCTTTAATCAAATTCATCATGGTTTACCCTTTGAGTTACTCGATATTGGTGGCGGTAATGGGATTTATGCTGATAAGGTGTTGGCCAATTACCCAAAAGCGCAGGTCACTTTAGTTGAACCGGATGATTATCTGCTCAGCCGCAACAGGCAAAGTTATCGAAAAATATTGGTAAAGTCGACTTTTCAGGATTATCGCGGTTTAGCTAATGAATTTGACTATATTCAGCTTAATTGGGTATTGCACCACTTTATTACCCAAGGGTATCAAAATACTGAGCAGCTCCAGCTTAAAGGACTTAAAAAAGCTTATCAGCTACTAAAACCTGGTGGGCATATCGTGATTTTTGAAAATTTATACGATGGCGGTGTGTTAGATGATTTACCTAGTCGGCTAATTTATTGGTTAACAGCTAATAAATCGTTAACTAAATTGACTAAAAAAATGGGGGCCAATACCGCGGGTGTGGGTGTGTGTTTTCACTCTGGCAAAGCTTGGGGGAAACTGTTGAGAAAAGCAGGTTTTCGCAATATTACCGTTAGGCATTGTTATGACTTTGGTAATTTATCGTTAGCGAAGAAGAAGTTACTGACCATCAAAAAACAACACGTTGCTTTTATCACGGCCAGTAAACAGTTGGACTATTCTGATAATTGAATATTTTTAATCGACAGCGACGCTTTGCCGCCTGTTTTATCTGTTAGGTCTGGTACAAAATAAATCGCATCGATGTTCTTTTTGATAATTCCAACATCTGAAGAGTGGTATGGCGTCCATTCTGGTCGAGAAAATTTACTTATATCAACTTCTATTGTTTGCCAGTCATTTGCTTGTGGTACCACTTTTTGATAGTGAGCATAAGACTGGTCACCTTCTTTTCCATAATCTTTTTGGGATAACTTTAAAATAAGATCAGCACTACTCTTATAATTAATTAGAACCTTATTAGTGCCTTCTAAATTACCTGATTCAAGTTGATAAATCAGTTCAACCCAAGAGTTTCTTTTTACATCGACACGTGGAACGCGATCAAATTCAATACTGACAATATCTGTATCTGTTTGTGGTAATTGTGCTTTTGCCGAACTACCGTAAGGGTCGGTAGCATAATGCCATAAGTCTTTGTAACTCATATTGTTATTGGCAGCGAAGCTCGGATTGATTAGCTGCAAAGCTAAACAAACAAAAAGCCCTTTTTTGATAAGGTTATTTTTCATTTTTATTGTCACCTTGTATTCCATTTGTCACAAATTGTAAGACATAATATGTCTTATGCCTAGTATTCTGTGAGTTGTTAGAAAATTAGGTGTATTTCAACAAGGAAAAAAATATGAAAAAAGTAATTTTACCAACGCTATTAGCGTTAACGGTATCTGCGTCTTTTGCTGCTTCTGCGGCACAAGTCTGCGAAAACTTCGGACCACAAACTCCGAGGGATATCGACAGTGTTAACGGAACCAACCCAGTCGTGTATTCAAAAGCTCCTTCGTTTGAAAACATGAATTTATGTAACATCCACTTCCATGAAAATGCCGAGCATAAAGCAAAAGACTTTGCGATTTTTGCAGGTGAAGGCAAAAAAGGTTACGGCACTGGCTATCAATGTAATATCAGTCAGTCCTTATCAAAAGCGGAATTAAAACCTACCAAAGAATCAATTTGTGCAGGTAAATATGGTGATTTACAGCCAGGAGATACGATTGAAGTGCATTGGGTACATACATCATGTGATGTAGAGCCAGGCCCAACATTAGGTGCTTGTGTATCTGATAGCTGTGCTAACCCTAACTTACGTGTTGAGACTCAGGTATTTACGCTAGTTAATGACAGTAGTGCACTGGATTTCAATGAACTACAAACGGCAGGTGCATTACCAAAAAATACGGGTAAGCCAGTGGAGTTTTTAGGTTCGACAACCGGCCCTAGCTTTGATGACCAAACCTGTTCTCCTTATCAGGTAACTTGGAGTGTTAGACCTAAGTGTGCCAAACTTGATATCAATACTGTAGGTCAATGGTGTAAAGACAATATATTTGATGAAGACCATGCGCACGGCGTTCGCAAATTAGTGACTAACCCTAAATTATTATCTGAAATTAAATAGTCACGCTGAAAATTAAAACGGCAGCCCTAGGCTGCCGTTTTTAATTACTCATCTAGAGTTTAGCCTAAATTGCTTGCCAAGGGCCCCATTGGCTTGCACCTGGTGTTTCATTTTTTGTCCACCATTTGGCTTGGTAAACAATACCTTGGTGAATGACTTGATCGCCTTTGGTGTATACCTGAGTACTATCCCAAGCTGGAATATCCGTACCGGCTTCTACAGTGATCACAGTGAATTTTTCTGCCACTGCACCTTGGCTATCCGTTATCCGAACGGTGATACCGTGCGAGCCTGCAACTAAACTAACGTTTACATCCGCTCCTTGAGCAATTTGTCCAGATACAGACGATAACCAAACGATTTGATCAGAAATATTACCGTCTTCATTATCGTATGCATCAGCGAGTAGTTGTACTGTTTCCCCTTGGCTTATTGTAATGGGAGTCGTTGGAGAAACTAACTCCAGCATTGGCAGGGTGTTTGGTTTGATCACATTGACAATTAAGCTGCTGGATGCCGTTCCTGCACCGTTAGTAATGCTTGCTGAGATGGTGTGCTCTCCGGCACTTAGAGCAACGTTATTAAGTTGACCACCCGTGCCCAAGTAACCACCAATACTTGAACTCCATTGAATAGCAGATGTTAAATCACCCGATAAATCAGACGCTTCTGCCACTAAACTCAAGCTGTTATTGCCGAATTTAATCTCCAAATTACCGCGAGGGTAGATGATGTTAATAGTGGGTGTTACAGCAGGAACAGCTGTACCAAAAACTGTCACGTCTTTAAGAGCAAAGAAAGTTGAACTGGCATTAGTAAGATTGATTCTGAAGTCTTTAGCATCGGTAGCTATATTTAGTTCAATATAATTGGCAGCAGGTGTGACAGGTGATAACGCGACCCATTGACCATCTACTAACGCTTCAACTTGGTAATCAGATAGATAGCTAGAATGAAAATCTAGCGCAATGCGATCGACTGTCGATAATTGAGCTAGGCTAAACTCAATATATTCACCTGCTGATGCTGGTGCTGCCCAGAAAGTTTGGTGGTTGTTATCTTTTACATTGTCTACATGCCATTTGTCCGGCGATGTTGGGTTTACATGAGTATTACTCGCTGAGACTGTTTGAATGTTTAAGACATCAGCAATTTGGCTTTTATCTTTGGCATTGACTTCAACACCAATTGCAACCGAACGAGGCTCGGCTATTTGTGTAGCGGTTGAGGCGCTAAACTCTAATTTGTGTAAACCTTTCGATTCACTTGACCATTTTACCGCATAGATACCGTCATTTGCGGCTACGTCATCGTGTTGACCATCATCATGCAACGTTATACTCACATTGGCAGGCGTTTTTGCTATGACAGTGGCTCCGGTCACTGGTTGACCACATGACTCTAAACGAACAACTAAATCAACAAGCTCAGAGCGATTAATCGTGACTTGCTCATTCGGCCATAAACGCAAAATATGGATTTCAGATGCATCACATTGCCCGTGCTGGCGGTATTGTGACACGCGTTGAGTAGAACCAACAAAATAACTCGCATTATCTGCTGAATCTTTAACGCCTTGTGCAATACCTAGCGGTGCAAATAAGTTCGTTTGGTATTCAAAGTCGTTTCTAGGGTTAGAGAACTGAGCAACATGTTGGCAAGGTTCACACCCATCTTGATAATACGCCATGATAGTTTTGAAGTTGTTCACTAAATCTATGTGACCTTTGTTATGGGTACTGTGAGCAGGATCGGTATTGGTATCGTGATTTGAGCCTAAATTATGGCCGATTTCATGTGCAAACGCGTGTAAATTGGGGGCTGCAGCCCATTTTCTTTCCACTGCTGAAAAGGCAGCAGTATCATCAGAGCCGTTGTAAGGGCCGGTAAAGGCTAAGCCGGCATTGGTACAGCCATCTGATAACCAAAGTGAAACTAAATCAGCATTGTAAATTTCACGAAAGCTGGCTGCGTTATCCATTACACCATCATTGCTATTTTGTAGTTCAAATAGAGGGATACTCATACCGTCACAAAATGCAGGATCTTCTTTATAGCTCGTTTTATAGCTGTGCACTAAGTTGAATCTTGCATCAACAGATGCAAGGTTAAAGCTATTGTTTAATTCATTGATGGCTAATTGAATTTCAGAATAGATATCACCATTTGCTTGTTGTAACGCTTCATCTGTATAGACGACTAATAAGTCAATTTCAGCGGTTCCTTGATTAGTTAAAAATGGCGTGAATGCTTGACGAGAAACCTGTAAGTTAGTGTCTGGCAGCGCTACATCAATACTATCATCGTGGTTGATATGTGAAGGTATTTCAGGAATAACCTCGGTAATTTTTACCTGGCCATTTTCTAGTGTAGTCAATGAGAAGCTCTTATTACCGAGTGCGATTTGACCTTTTAATTTGCCTTGGTAAATAACTAAGTTAACCAAACTCTGTTTGTCATCATTGATACGACCTAACCAGTTTATGCTGCCGTTGTTATTTTCACTTAATTGGTAACGCTTAGCGGTAACAATAAAATCGTCGAATAGATTTAATTCAATTTCTTCTACTTGTTGTGTCAGTAAATTTAAATCGATAGATGCTAAACGTTGTCGTTCACCTTTGGCGTTGAGCGACATGGGTGTTGCGTGGTTAAAAAGTGTCGTATTAGCGATTGCATGTGCGGGTAAAAAAGCGCACAAACACAAGAATATGATATTTCGTGTGATACCTTTCACATTACTGAAATTCAAAGTTATACCTCAATGTATCGTTATTTAATTTGTGATTGTTAAATGTGTTTTGACCTTTTGTCCGTCAAGCTTGTCCTGAGCCAAGGAAAAAACGGCCGCTAACATATCAGGAAAAAAATCAATTAAAACAGCTGTTTAATTAAATATTGATGAATATCAAAGTAACTGTTGGTCAGTAGTGAACAGTATATTAACTATGTGTAAAAAAATGAGTTAACTTGTTAATTTATAACGCTTTGCTATGAAGTGACTCTACTACTTTAAAGCAAGTAGTAGAGTAATTTTAGGTTAATTTTTAGTGGTGTACTGACGGTAGACGAGTAGGCCGAGCAAGATAAATAAACTCAATGTTGGTGGTGAAGGTACATCCGTCGTCGGTATTTGGTCGGCCAATGCTGCACCTACAGCATCAATTTCAATAATGAGTGAAAGGATTTCTCCAGCTGGCACGGTAAAGTCGAGTGAAATCATCTCGGTCATTGATCGGGTTTGTAAGCCAGTCCCTAAAGTAGTGGAGTCAATACTGGTTAATTCATCAAAATACACAGGCACGGATGAATCGTCATTGAAAATATAAACATAAGTTTCAGAAAATGCATACTCACTGGCATCGTTAGTAAATATTTCACTTAGCATATTGATACTGAATTTTAGGGTGCCGGATACATCATCGTTGCTGTCATTCATAAAATCAAAAAAGCCATCGATTAAAACCCCAGCATCAATGATTTCTCCAATGGTATTTACTTGGCCGGTAGAAGTTGTGGAGAATGTAAAACTAGAACCGAGTGTTGGTATGCTCACATCGCCTGAACTCGTATTCGTTACACTGGTATCGCCAACACTGTCATCGTAAATATCTAAAACAGCTGACTCAACAGAACCTGAAGTAAATTCTAATGAGGTCAGTTCTACTGATACATCTGAGTTATAACTGGCCAATAGTGGTAACGCTTGTAATTGAAAACACAATAAGCTCAACAATATTGTAAATAGTGATTGGTTTTTCAGTTTCTTAACTTGCTTCATGGTTTTCTCCTATGAACGACTTGGAAAGGTGCCAGTCACAGCAATAATGCAATTTATGTTTAACGAAGGTTGAATGTTAGTGATCTCATTTCCACCACCTTGGCTGGTGATAGAATTTGAGTGTAGAGCATCGAGCCCGTTTTGCACGTTAGAATCATAAACATTGACTCTGCGACGAGTTATGGCAATTGCATTTCCTTGTGGAGATGAAGTTCTTGCTCTCGTCTGTTCCGCATTGAGTGCGTGGCTATGAGAGGACATTTGTGCTGCCGTTAAGGTGCGATTCTCAACACCAAATTTTTCGCCTAAATTTCTGTCCGTCAATGTTGGGCCTTCACCAGCGTGTAGAGGAATTCGACCTCTCATATCTGGCAACGCGAAGGTAGTTCTACCATCACCTCCATAAGTGGTACCCAAAATAGAAAATAACGCTTGGTTCTGATTGATAGGTAATAGCTGGCCGTCACACAACGCCCAACCATCAGGGGCAAAGTTGCCAGCAAAAAAACGGATTTCGCCTATAAATGCTTGGCTAAAAACACTGCCACTTATCAGAGTTAATATAAGTGCTATAACTTTATTCATATTTCCTCCTAGCTCCTACTTGGATACGTGCCTTCAAGTGCAATGATGCAGTTAACAACTAGAGAGGGTTGAATATTATCAATAGGGGCGTTCTGACCCGACGGGCCGATAGATGATGGATGCATGGCAGCATCGGGTGTCTCTGAATTAAAAATGCGCTCAGAAGCGAGGCTATCACCTACTGGTGTTGTATTGTCACCTGAGTCTGTAGAAGCATTTAATGTATGTGAATGGCTGGGTAATTGAGCTGTTGTTAATACAACTTCTTCAACACCTAGCTCTTGTCCTAGCCTTCGAGATGTTAGATCTGGACCATTACCGGGGTGCATTGCGCTCCTGCCTCGCATGTCAGGTAAGCCAAATGTTGTTCTGCCATCCCCACCATAAGTGGTACCAAGAATAGAGAATAAAGCGGAATATTGGCTTATTTGTAGGAGTTGACCATCACATAATGCCCAGCCTCTTGGGGCAAAATTACCAGCAAAATAGCGTATTTCACCGATGAATGGTTCAAAAGCATGTACTTTGTTTACACCAAAGAGGCAGCTTGAGATAACGAGAAAACTACTTAAATATTTGAATAGCTGTTTCATTTTTACTTCCTTTTTCATCAATTTGACGTGAAAAGTAAGTCGCTCAAAACATCATAAACGAGGGATCTAAAATATTTGCATAATTAATGCCTCAAAATAATTATGTATATAAAGTAGTTAGTTAGGTTTTTAGTAACCCACCATAATTTAACTTGTGTAAAAACTATCGACAACTTTTGGATGAACAGCTGTTGCACCAATATAAGTTATTAATGGTTTTATTCCTGCTGCGCTCAGTTTAAAATGCGCGCAATTAAAAAGAACAAATGATTAACTAGGAATGGCTGTGAGCGAATCTATCAGTATCGGTATTTTTGGCGCCAATGGGCGTATGGGACGTGCTTTAATTGAAGCAGGTCATAATGAAGAGCAAGCAAATTTAACTCAAGCTTTAGTTCGTGATACATCTAGTTTCAAGGGTATTGATGCAGGTGAAATTGCTGGCATCGGCAAAATAGATTTAGCGACAGTGGCTCAATCTTCAGCAAATGCTGATGCCGATGTTTATATCGACTTCACTTTACCTGATGCATGTATGGCCAATCTTGGTTGGTGTGTGGCCAATAAAAAACCAATTGTTATTGGCACAACGGGTTTATCAAAAGAGCAATTAGCAAAAATTGATGACGCAGCTAAGCATATTCCAATTGTTTTCGCTTACAACATGAGTGTGGGGGTTAACTTATTGGTGAACTTATTAAAAACAGCTGCTCGTGTGATGGGTGATTACACAGATATTGAGATCTGGGAAGCACACCACAGATTCAAAAAAGATGCACCATCTGGTACAGCGCTTATGCTAGGCCAAGCGATTGCTGAAGAGTTAGATCGCGATTTAGACAAAGTCGCAGTGTGGGAGCGTAAAGGTGATACTGGCGAGCGTGATCGTGATTCAATCGGTTTTGCTACTGTCCGTGCGGGTGATATTGTCGGTGAGCATACCGCAATGTTTGCAGACATTGGTGAGCGTATTGAGATTACGCACAAAGCGTCAAGCCGCTTGACGTTTGCTAAAGGTGCAGTTCGTGCTGCGCTTTGGTTAAAAGGTAGAGATGTTAAGCTTTACGATATGCAAGATGTATTAGGCCTAAAAGGTTAAACAATAACCTGTCGTCTAGAGAGGGCGTTTTTTAGTCTTTTTTATGTTTAAGTCGATCAGTTTAGATCACTGAGCTAAGTTTAACGATCAACTATCTTCAACTAATTTTATTTTTAGGTAAGAGAGTTAAAAGCACTAACTTAAATTGTGACATTTTTATGTAATCGCTTATAGGTTAAAGACTTCATCGATGCTTAGTTTAACTTTGATTCATTAAAAGTATCGTTAAACTTAACGTAAGAAAGCTTAATCAATATTAGTAAAGCGTTATTTTTAAAGGTTTTATCGTGTTTTTCACGGTAAAACCTTTTTTTATGCATTTATGTAAATTTTTATGGCGTTAATCTGAATAATCAACTACAATGCGCAAGATTTACCTAAAGCAAAATTTTTTATCTTAATTTGAAACGGTGCGCCCTAGCAGAGGCCCCGTTTTTTAATGCTCAGGAGGCTGTTTTGGCTGAAACTGCCCTGTTAGTACTCGAAGATGGTACTGTATTTAAAGGCACTTCAATTGGTGCAAAAGGCGTATCTGTTGGTGAGGTGGTATTCAACACTTCAATGACAGGTTATCAAGAGATTCTTACTGATCCTTCATACGCAGAACAAATCGTTACTTTAACTTACCCACACATTGGTAACACAGGTACCAATGATGAAGATGAAGAATCTTCTCAAATCTGGGCTAAAGGCTTAGTGATTCGTGACCTTCCTTTATTAGCTTCAAACTTCCGTAACCAGCAAAGCCTAAGTGATTACTTAGCTCAACGTAATATCGTTGCTATCGCTGATATTGATACGCGTAAGTTAACACGTATTTTACGTGAGAAAGGTGCGCAAAACGGTTGTTTAATTACAGGCACTGAAGATGCGACGGAAGCACTAGGGAAAGCAAAAGCGTTCCCTGGCTTAAAAGGCATGGATTTAGCCAAAGAAGTAACAGTAAAAGAACAATACAACTGGACTGAAGGCTCTTGGCAGTTAGGTCAAGGCCATGTGACACCAGCAGAGGAAGGTCAATTCCACGTTGTTGCTTATGACTTCGGTATTAAACGCAACATCTCTCGTATGTTAGTGGACCGCGGTGTTAAGTTAACAGTTGTACCTGCTCAAACACCTGCCAAAGATGTTTTAGCTTTAAACCCAGATGGTATTTTCTTATCAAATGGTCCTGGTGACCCAGAGCCATGTGATTATGCAATTACAGCTATCAAAGAAATTTTAGAAACAGATATTCCAGTATTCGGTATTTGTTTAGGTCACCAATTACTTGCATTAGCAAGTGGTGCGCAAACTGTGAAAATGAAATTTGGTCATCACGGTGCTAACCACCCAGTTCAAGACATTGAAAAGGGTACGGTTATGATTACAAGCCAAAACCACGGTTTCGCAGTTGATGAAACAAGCTTGCCTGCGAACTTAAAAGCAACGCATAAGTCTTTATTCGATGGGTCACTTCAAGGTATCCACCGTACTGACAAGCCTGCATTTAGTTTCCAAGGTCACCCTGAAGCGAGTCCTGGTCCGCACGATGTTGCACCAGTTTTCGACCATTTCATCGAATTAATGCAAGCGCGTAAAGCCTAGCCCTAATATTGAAAGTTTTGAGAGACGATAATGCCAAAACGTACTGACATAAAAAGTATTTTGATTTTAGGCGCTGGCCCGATTGTAATCGGTCAGGCCTGTGAGTTTGATTACTCTGGTACTCAAGCTTGTAAAGCACTACGTGAAGAAGGTTACCGAGTTATCTTAGTTAACTCTAACCCTGCAACGATTATGACTGACCCAGAAATGGCGGATGCTACTTACATCGAGCCAATTCACTGGGAAGTGGTTGCTAAAATCATTGAAAAAGAAAAGCCAGATGCAATCTTACCGACTATGGGTGGTCAGACTGCACTTAACTGTGCTTTAGATTTAGATAAGCACGGTGTGTTAAAAGAGCACGGTGTTGAGATGATCGGTGCAACGGCTGATGCAATTGATAAAGCAGAAGACCGTGACCGCTTCGACAAAGCGATGAAGAACATTGGTTTAGAAACACCAAAAGCTGAAATCGCTCACTCTATGGAAGAAGCACTAGGCGCGGTTTCGCGTTTAGGTTACCCATGCATCATTCGCCCATCATTCACTATGGGGGGTACAGGTGGTGGTATCGCTTATAACCAAGAAGAGTTCGAAGAAATTTGTACACGTGGTTTAGACTTATCACCAACAAATGAATTATTAATCGATGCTTCATTAATCGGTTGGAAAGAATACGAGATGGAAGTGGTTCGTGATAAAAACGACAACTGTATCATCGTATGTTCTATCGAAAACTTCGACCCTATGGGTATTCACACGGGTGACTCAATCACAGTTGCACCAGCGCAAACATTAACGGATAAAGAATATCAGTTAATGCGTAACGCTTCTTTAGCGGTATTGCGTGAAATTGGTGTTGAAACAGGTGGTTCAAATGTACAGTTCGGTATCTGCCCAGATACAGGTCGTATGGTTATCATCGAAATGAACCCACGTGTATCGCGTTCATCTGCATTAGCTTCAAAAGCAACTGGTTTCCCAATTGCGAAAATCGCAGCTAAGTTAGCTGTTGGTTTCACGTTAGATGAACTACAAAACGATATCACTGGTGGTAAGACGCCGGCGTCATTCGAACCATCTATCGATTACGTTGTGACTAAGATCCCACGTTTTAACTTCGAAAAATTCGCAGGTTCTAACGATCGCTTAACGACTCAGATGAAGTCAGTAGGTGAGGTAATGGCGATTGGTCGTAACCAACAAGAATCTATGCAAAAAGCATTACGCGGTTTAGAAGTAGGCGTATCAGGTTTTGACCCTATTGTTGACTTAAACGATAGCGACGCTAAAACAAAAATTACACATGAGTTAACAGATGCCGGTGCTGAGCGTATCTGGTATATCGCTGATGCATTCCGTTTAGGCATGTCTGTAGAAGATATCTTCAAGTTAACTAAGATTGACCGTTGGTTCTTAGTTCAAATTGAAGACTTAATCTTAAGCGAAAAAGCCATCAGCGAAAAAGGCATGGCTGGCTTAACAAAAGACTTCTTATTTGGCTTAAAACGCAAAGGCTTTGCTGATAAGCGCATTGCAGAGTTAATTGGTGTTTCTGAAAGCGAAGTACGCAAGAAGCGTCAAGCATTAGAGATCTTACCGGTTTACAAGCGTGTTGATACTTGTGCGGCAGAATTCTCAACGTCTACTGCTTACATGTACTCTACTTATGATGAAGAGTGTGAAGCACAACCAACTGATAAAGATAAAATTATCGTATTAGGTGGTGGTCCTAACCGTATCGGTCAAGGTATCGAATTTGATTACTGTTGTGTACATGCTTCTATGGCATTACAAGAAGACGGTTATGAGACAATCATGGTTAACTGTAACCCTGAAACGGTTTCTACCGACTATGACACATCAGATCGCTTATACTTCGAACCGGTTACACTTGAAGACGTATTAGAAATCGTACGTTTAGAAAAGCCAAAAGGTGTGATTGTACAGTTTGGTGGTCAAACACCACTTAAATTAGCACGTGCTTTAGAAGCCGCTGGCGTACCTATTATTGGTACTTCACCTGATGCAATTGACCGTGCAGAAGACCGTGAGCGTTTCCAACAAGCGGTTGACCGTTTAGGTTTAAAACAGCCTGAAAATGCAACTGTAAGTAATATGGAACAAGCGCTATCAGAAGCTGAGAAGATTGGCTTTCCTATGGTTGTTCGTCCATCTTACGTATTAGGTGGTCGTGCGATGGAAATCGTATACGACATTGCTGACTTGAAACGCTACTTAAACGAAGCGGTACAAGTATCTAACGATTCACCAGTATTACTAGACCGTTTCTTAGACGATGCGGTTGAAGTTGATATCGATGCGGTATGTGACGGTGAGCAAGTCGTTATCGGCGGTATCATGGAGCATATCGAGCAGGCAGGTGTTCACTCAGGTGACTCAGCATGTTCATTACCTCCTTATACATTGAGCGCTGAAATCCAAGACCAAATGCGTGAGCAAGTGAAAAAGTTAGCTTTCGAACTTGGTGTAGTGGGTCTGATGAATACTCAGTTCGCGGTTAAAGATGGCGTTATCTACTTAATCGAAGTTAACCCTCGTGGCGCGCGTACTGTTCCTTTCGTATCGAAAGCGACAAGTGTTCCGTTAGCTAAAATTGCTGCACGTGTTATGGCTGGCCAGTCTCTTGAATCACAAGGTTTCACACAAGAAGTGATCCCACCTTTCTACTCGGTAAAAGAGGTGGTGATTCCATTTGCTAAATTCCCTGGTGTTGACCCTATCTTAGGCCCTGAAATGCGCTCTACAGGTGAGGTTATGGGTGTAGGTAATACATTCGCTGAAGCATCTGCTAAAGCAAGCCTTGGCGCAAATGACGTCATTCCTAAGTCAGGTCGTGCGTTATTATCTGTTCGTGATAGCGATAAGAAACGCGTTGTTGAATTAGCGAAGAACTTAGCAGATCTAGGCTATGAGCTAGATGCAACTGGTGGTACTGCTGACGTATTAGCTGATGCTGGTTTAGATGTCCGCAAAGTAAATAAAGTACTTGAAGGTCGTCCTCATATTGTTGATAACATCAAAAATAATGAGTACAGCTATATTGTGAATACGACTGAAGGTCGTCAGGCAATTACTGATTCAGTACAAATTCGTCGTAGCGCGTTGTTAAATAAAGTGGCTTATACAACCACTTTAAATGCAGCATTTGCAGCATGTATGGCACACAAAGCAGACGACAGAAATACAGTTACTTCAGTACAAGAGTTACACGCTCGCGTTAACTAAGGTTATTACGGATGAACCAAGTACCTATGACAGCAGCCGGAGCCGATGCGCTCCGAGCTGAATTAAACGAACTTAAGACGGTAAAGCGTCCTAAGATCATCGCTGATATTGCAGATGCTCGTGAACACGGTGATTTAAAAGAAAACGCTGAATACCACGCCGCTCGTGAACAGCAAGGTTTTTGTGAAGGTCGTATCCAAGAGATTGAAGCTAAGCTATCAAACTCTCAAATTATCGACGTAACTAAAATGCCAAATAATGGTCGTGTTATTTTCGGTGCTACGGTAACGATCTTAAATGTTGAAACAGACGAAGAAGTGACCTACCAAATCGTTGGTGATGACGAAGCTGACTTAAAAGCAAATAAAGTTTCAGTTAACTCACCAATTGCACGTGCCATGATAGGCAAAGAAGTCGATGATGAGTTCACATTACAGTCACCTAGTGGTCCAGTTGATTACGAAGTGTGTGAAGTGCAATACATCTAAGCTTTGATTGCTTTAATTTTTAAAACCCGATGTTAGCAATAACATCGGGTTTTTCTTTTTGTGGTCTAAAATCTAACTAGGTTCGTTAAAACATTCAGCACGATAACAACCTGAGGTGATGCCATGACTACTCCTAGCTACCCATGGGAGCATGATGCGCATAGAGTGTTTAAATATGTCATTCTCGCGCAGTTAGTTCTCGCAATACTTATCGGCTTCTTTACCGATACGCTCTTACAAGCCATATACATTGGATTACCGATCGCTTTATTTCCTTTATTACTACTTTTCAAACAGCCTAACTTGAAGTTGACTAAGCATGCCGTCGCGATTGCTGTGCAACTGATGACGACCCTTCACATTCAGCAAACGATGGGGCTGACAGAATTACACTTTGAAGTGTTTGTAATGTTGGCATTTCTCATTTTTTATCGCGATTGGCAAGTCATACTAACTGCAGTGGTTGTCGTTGCCCTACACCACATCAGCTTTTTTTGGTTGCAAACGCAAAATACAGGGGTTTTTATATTCGAACAAGGCCACTTGATGTTCTACATCTTGCTAATTCACGCCGGTTTTGCTACCGCTGAGGCTTTATTGCTGATGTACATGGCTAACATCAATCGCAAGCAAGCAATCGCTGCATTCCAACTTTCGCATGCCGTAGACTCCATTTTACAAAACCAGGATAAGCTGGATTTAAATATCGATCTTGATAAAGGTAATGAGGAACTAAATGATTTTGGTCGGCTCATTTGTGCATTTCGAGAATTAATTATCAACATTCAGGGTATTAGTCAAAATGTCCACGGTGCATCTGATAACGTCGACTCCATGTCCAATGGTTTACATGATTCGATTTATAATAGCTCTCAACAAATTGAAAATATTGCGCAAGCGATAGAAGAACTTTCGACAACGATTCAAGATGTAGCGGAGCGTTCGCTGCAAGCAAATGTCTATGCCAACCAAGCGTTAGAAAGCTCGTCTTCTGCGAAAGATATTGTGCTCAGTGCTGGCGATAATATTGGCGAGCTTCGCAGTAAATTGTCGACAACCAGTGAAAAACTAAATGAACTCAGTGAGCGTTGTGACTTTATTTCTAATGTAATGGATGCGATCACAGCGGTGTCTGATCAAACTAACTTACTCGCTCTAAATGCTGCTATTGAATCAGCAAGAGCGGGCGAGCACGGCAGAGGTTTTGCTGTGGTTGCAGATGAAGTTAGGCAATTGGCGCAAAAAACCAGAAATAACGCTGAAGAAATCAATGAAGTCAGTAATGTGTTACTGACAGATGCCAAAGCATCGGTTGAATTGATGGGGCAGTGTTTGGAATTGGTCAATGTCGCTGTGGCTAATTCAGATAAAGCGGCAGCCTGCATGCATGAAGTTGATAGCCATATTACCACCGTTAATGACAACATTGCTTCAGTAGCGACTGCTGCCGAACAACAGTCTGCAACCAGTGACAATATCAGTCAGGCAACCAGTTACCTAAATGAATTATCTAATGCGGAAAAAGGGCATATTCAAGATGCGAAAAAACAAATCGATTCATTAACAGAGTCGGCCAGCTCCCTTCGTCATCAATTAGCTCGATTCTCTGTTTAATATGTCCGTTAGGGTATTTTTACTACTGCTTTGTATTTGGCTCGTGTCGATTACACTGCTGCTTGTTAATGACATGAAAACCAAGCTCGTTTGGTTTGACCCTGAATCGGTATTAACTCAGGTGTCGAGTCAACCCGATTTTGATCGTAGGCTAGAACTGTCCTTTAAAGAAAAATTTGAACAGTTAGGCAACACCGTATTTCATATTCATGAGCAAGGGTGTATGTGTTCGCGTTTGACGCAAACTCAAAGAGGAAAAATTGACCAATTAGCGCAAGAGCAAGGAACAATCGTTCAGACATTATCTTTAAGTGAGCAGCCTTGGTTGCGATTTTGGCTACCATCGACACCAGCAATAGTGATGTTTGATGAAACAGAGAAGCTCGTTTATTTAGGTCCATATTCTGAAGGTTGGCTTTGTAATTCGGCCAATAGTTTGGTCGAATCCTTACTACCTAGGTTAAGTAAGACAGTAGGTTCTATCGCTATTGTCCATTCCCAAGCGAAAGGGTGTTATTGCAGTGCCAACTCAAGTTAACATTCCAGTAACGAAAAATTCATTCTCTGTGCTGGCATCCTGTTTTAATGACATCTATATTAAAGCCACGTTTATGTTTGTGATTTGTCACAGTTTTTATTTAAAAAGAGTTTTGCTATGAGCCAATTAACGGATGATATCCAAAAAAATCAGGATGTTTTTGTCAACCAAACCCAAAAAGGTAACCTTGTTTGGGCTTTATGTAATGAGCAAGGCGAGTTTTTATCAGTTGATTCAACCGAATTTGAAGAAACTGAGGTAATGCCGTTTTGGTCTGATGAACAAGACGCTGTGATTCACTGTGTTGAAGAATGGGCTGAGTTTAAACCGACTTCTTTCCCACTTGATGAGTTTGTTGAAGATTGGCTTGTCTCTTTAAATGACGAAAACGTGTTAGTTGGCATTAACTGGAATGCCGAGCTAGATGGTATTGAAATGGAACCTAAAACGGTTGTAGAACTTTACCTCTAATCTATTTTGGCGTTGTATGTTCAACGCCTTTCCCTTCTAGTGTATTGATTATCAATTCTTTTATTTTGGCATGTCCTTTGCTTTAACTTACATATCTTAACTTATTTGTAGACTCGACATTATTTTGACGCTCAATCGTTAATAAGGTCGAAGAAGGAGCAAAGCAATGAAAATTGGTCAATATGATATTGCAGGTAGTCAAAACCTTTTCAATGAAATGCAATCGCTATCAACTCAAGCGCAAAACCCTTTTGCTATCCCAGGACAAACAAATAAACAAATTAACAACACATCATCTGCTAATTTTGGTGATATGCTTAGTAATGCAATCAATAATGTCAATGACTTAGCTCACGATGCTCGCAACAAAACAAATGCTTTTGAGATGGGTGATCAAAGTGTCAGTTTAGCAGAAGTGATGATTACAAAAGAGAAAGCAGGTGTCGCATTTGAAGCAACCATGCACGTGCGAAACAAAGTATTAGAAGCATACGAAAAAATTATGCAAACACCTGTATAAGATTGAGTTTAGGGTAGTTAACTGTGGCAGAACAAGCTGAAACAACCGACATCGCTGTAGCAGACAATACAGCGACGACTGAGGCAGAGAATCAAGAACAAAAATCGGGTTTTTTAGGTGCACTCGGTAATGTTGATATCCTTCGTCAGGTTACCCTGATTTTAGCGTTAACAATTTGTCTGGCGATAGCCCTGTTTATTATCCTTTGGGCGCAAGAGCCTTCATTCAGACCCCTAGGTAAATACGAAACACAAGAGTTAATTGAAACGCTCGACTTCCTCGATCAAAACAAAATTGAATATAAAACCGAAGGCAATGCGGTTTTTGTTATTGAAGATGAATATCAAAAAATCAAACTAATGATGACTCGTGCCGGTATGGAATCTGGCCCTGCTAAAGGCGATGATATTCTTTTAACCGACATGGGATTTGGTGTAAGTCAACGCGTTGAGCGAGAGCGTTTGAAATACTCGCGAGAGCAAAGCTTAGCGCGGACAATAGAAGAATTACAAAACATCAAAAAAGCAAGGGTACTGCTTGCTATTCCAAAAGAAAATGTATTTGCTCGCCATGAAAAGAAACCCAGTGCGACCGTTCTACTTGGCTTGCAGGGTTTAAGACAATTATCTGAAGAAGAAGTCGATTCTGTCGTCGATATTGTTGCATCTGCGGTTCAAGGGTTAGAACCTTCTCGAGTGACTGTTACCGATCAAAATGGTCGCTTACTCAATTCAGGCTCACAAGACTCCCTGGCTTCTCGTTCACGAAAAGAATACGAAATAGAACAAAAACGCGAAGCTGAATACTTAGAAAAAATTGACTCAATTCTTATTCCCATCATTGGTGTGGGCAATTATACCGCTCAAGCTGATGTCACGATGGACTTTACTGCGGTAGAACAAACCCAGAAGCGCTTCAACCCTGATTTACCTGCAGTACGTTCTGAAATGACACTTGAAACAAACTCTGTTGGTGGTGTAAGCGCGGGTATTCCTGGAGCTCTAACTAATCAACCACCTCTTGAATCAGATATTCCAGAAGAAGCTAACGGGGGGCGTGGTAGCTCAGCGAGTCCTGGTAAAAGTCATCGTGAAGCGACACGCAACTATGAGTTAGATACAACGATTAGTCATACTCGTCAGCAAACAGGTACGGTTCGCCGAGTAACGGTATCGGTCGCTGTTGATTATACACAGCAGTTAAATGAAGACTCTGGTGAGATGGAAAGTGTACCGCGTAGTCAAGAAGCACTTTCTAATATCCGTCGAGCCTTGCAAGGTGCAATTGGTTTTAACGTCCAACGCGGCGACTCGTTGGACGTGATCACAATACCATTCAATAAAGAATTACTCGGCGATGTCACCGAAGTGCCTTTCTACATGCAAGAATGGTTTATCAAGATTGCACGTCTGCTGGCGGGCATGATCATCATTATTGTATTAATACTCGCCGTTGTCAGACCTATGCTTCGCAAGCTTATCTACCCAGAAGATACGCCTGAAGATTATGATGATGACACACTGGACTCTGGTGTAGACTTAGGCGATGAAACAATTGATATGCTTTCAAGTGAATTTGACAGCAGTGCAGTTGGCTTTGCCTCGGATGGTTCACTTATGCTACCTGACCTTCACCGAGACGAAGACGTATTAAAAGCGGTTCGTGCGCTAGTAGCTAACGAGCCAGAGTTATCATCTCAAGTTGTAAAAGCCTGGTTGAACGAAGATGCCTGATAATGAAATGCAAGCCATGCCTGGTGCCGAAGGCGTTGGTGGTGCTGAAATTTTTGATGTTAATCGACTCGACGGTGTAGAAAAAGCCGCGATATTACTTTTGAGTTTATCTGAAGAAGATGCGGCGCAAATTTTGAAGCACTTGGAACCGAAACAAGTCCAAAAAGTCGGTATGGCAATGGCTTCGCTTGAAGATTTTACTCAAGATAAAATCACCGCTGTTCACAACCTATTTATTGATGAGATTCAAAGTTTCTCAACGATTGGTTTCCAATCTGAAGAATTTGTTAAGAAGGCCCTTACCGCTGCACTTGGTGAAGAAAAAGCCGGTAATCTTATCGAACAGATTGTCATGGGATCTGGTGCTAAAGGCCTTGATTCACTGAAATGGATGGACTCAAAACAGGTTGCCAACATTATCCGTAACGAGCACCCACAGATCCAAACAATTGTATTGGCATATTTAGAACCAGAGCAATCTGCAGAGATTATGTCGCAGTTCTCCGAAAAGGTTCGACTCGACTTGATGATGCGTATCGCGAACTTAGAAGAAGTTCAACCTGCTGCATTACAAGAATTAAACGAAATTATGGAGAAACAGTTCGCTGGTCAAGCTGGTGCTCAGGCCGCGAAAATGGGTGGCCTCAAAGCTGCAGCTGACATCATGAACTATCTTGATACCAATATTGAAGGCCAGTTAATGGACTCAATCCGTGAACAAGACGAAGAAATGAGTCAGCAAATCCAAGACTTAATGTTTGTATTTGATAACTTGGCAGATGTTGATGATAAAGGTATTCAAGCTATTCTTCGCGAAGTTCAACAAGATGTGCTTATGCAAGCGATTAAAGGTGCTGATGATGGCCTTAAAGATAAGATCATGGGCAACATGTCTAAGCGTGCAGCTGAACTACTGGCAGACGATTTAGAAGCGATGGGCCCCATTCGAGTTAGTGAAGTTGAAGCCTCACAAAAAGAAATTCTATCGATTGCGCGTCGTTTAGCTGATGCTGGCGAGATCATGTTAGGTGGTGGTGGTGGTGAAGAGTTCTTGTAACCACACCTAGATAAGCCAAGTGAAAAGTGGTGAGATGGCGTTTGCTATCTCATACTTATCTTAACAAGCTGTAAAATAACTTTCGCTAAAATTGAAATACTATGTCTAATAAAGTTAAACAAAACCCGCTAGCGGAAGAATTAAAAGCTCACGCAAAAACGTGGGAGCTTCCTATCGTTGAAAATGAACAGACCACCCGCCCTGATGATTACACCAATGCTTTAGGTAAACCTGAAGGTTGGGTTTATGAACCACCAGAACCTGAACCTGAAGCGCCAAAACCGTTAACAGCCGAAGAGATAGAAGAAATTCGCGCTGCTGCGTATGAAGATGGGTTTAATGAAGGTAAACAAGAAGGGATTGAAAAAGGCATTCTTGAAGGTAATGAGAAAGGCTATTCACAAGGCTTGGAGCAGGGACAAGAAGAAGGTTTGGAACAAGGTTTAGAGCAGGCTAAAGGAATCATTGATGAGCGACTTGATGCGCTAAATAAGTTAGTTGAGGCCATGCATCAGCCTTTGCGTGAGTTTGATCAAGCTGCCGAACTTGCGCTTGTCGAATTAGCTGGCGATCTAGCGCGTGCTGTGATTAAAACTGAGCTGTCTCTTAATCAGGATATTCTTTTTAAAACGATAAAAGAAGCAGTCTCTGCTTTACCCTTGAATTCAGCTCAAATTGAAATTCATTTAAACCCTGATGATCTTGCCGTTGTGCAGCAAAGCTATAGCGAAGAAGAGCTGACTAAACGCGATTGGCACTTAATGGCCGAACCGACCATTGAACGCGGTGATTGTGAAGTGAAAACTAAAACGTCTAACATTAGTTACACAATGCAAGATAGAGTATCTGAAATATTGGATAGATTCTTGCAGGATGCTTCTTCAGTCGATTCAAATTCTGCGTAACGTCAAAAAGCTGGCGGCGCAAATGGAGTGTTGTCAGTTTGTTAAGCGAACGCCTTAAATCCTACCAAAAATATATACGTCAAACGTCTCCGAAAGTAGCGGGGCGACTTACCCGCGTGGTTGGTTTAACCCTCGAAGCTGTGGGGTGTCGAGCCTCAGTTGGTAGCTTGTGTGCCGTTGAAACAACCACAGGTTCAATCGATGCCGAAGTTGTGGGGTTTGAAGGTGAGAAAATTTACCTGATGCCAAGTGAAGAAATTCGCGGCATTGTACCGGGTGCTAAAGTGATTCCGCTTGCCGCTGATGAAGGGATTCCTGTTGGCATGATGTTATTGGGGCGTGTTATTGATGGCGCAGGACGGCCACTCGATGGCAAAGGTCCAATCGTTTCTGAGCATCGAACGGCACTTAGAAATACGGCGCCAAATCCACTTGCTCGTCGACAAATATCTGAACATATGGATGTAGGTGTCAGAGCGATTAATTCCATTCTTACCGTTGGTAAAGGCCAACGTATGGGGTTGTTTGCGGGCTCTGGTGTCGGTAAATCAGTATTACTTGGGATGATGACTCGAGGTACCACAGCTGATGTCATTGTGGTTGGTTTAGTCGGAGAGCGTGGTCGTGAAGTAAAAGAGTTCATCGAAGATATTTTAGGTGAAGAGGGCAGAGCGCGTTCTGTAGTGGTTGCAGCACCTGCTGATAACTCTCCTTTAATGCGCCTTAAAGGCTGTGAAACAGCGATGTCCGTTGCTGAATATTTCAGAGACCAGGGCTTAGATGTGCTGCTATTGATGGACTCTGTCACACGATATGCGCAAGCACAGAGGGAAATTGCCTTAGCCGTTGGTGAGCCACCTGCGACTAAGGGTTACCCGCCATCTGTTTTTGCAAAACTGCCCGCTTTAATTGAAAGAGCGGGTAATGGTGGGGCTGGGCAAGGCTCAATCACGGCATTTTTTACCGTTTTATCTGAAGGTGACGACTTGCAAGACCCGATAGCCGATGCTTCACGTGCTATTTTAGATGGACACATCGTACTTTCTCGTGATCTCGCTGATGGCGGCCATTACCCTGCTATTGATATTGGCAAATCTATTTCGCGTGTTATGCCTGCTGTAACGAGCGAATTGCATCAAGAGCAAGCGCGTATTATCAAAGTATTGACGTCTTCATATGACAAGAATAAAGACTTAATCACAATCGGAGCATACAACAAAGGCAGTGATCCAATCGTTGATACTGCTATCGCCCTCAAGCCAACTTTAGACTCTTTTCTTCAACAAAAGATGACCGAAGTGCTGCCATATGATGAATGCTTGAATTCACTTGATCAAATTACAGCACAATTTAAGAGTGATTAGTGATGGCCGTGAATAGACAACTGCAGCTCGTCGCTGAGATGGAGCAAAGAAAAGAAGATAAATTAGCGGCCGATTATGGCCAAGCTCAGCAAGATCTTGCTGAACAAAGTGAACGTCTAGATATATTGCAGACTCACAAAAAAGACTATATCGATAATGTTTTGGCTGAAGGTAAGCAAGGGGTTGTCAGCCAACAGATGATGCGCTTTCAATCTTTTATTTCACAATTAGATAAAGCTTGTAGCCAGCAACAAAACAAAGTTCATACCGCTAATAAGGTTGTCGAGCAAAGACGAGCATTGTGGTTGAACCAACAACGCAAAAGAAAAGCGATTGAGGCTTTACTAGACAAACAAAAACAACAAGCAATTGCTTTTGAACAAAAACAAGAGCAGAAAATGTTTGATGAGTTTGCCATACAGCAGTTTGTTAGGAGAAAGCTGGCTTAAATTTTGCTTTAAATTTTATCAGCGAGCTTAAAAGCCAAAAAAGCGGCAATCTTTGCCAGTCATTAATTTAAGCATCAACTCAAATTTACACAGGGTAGGAACATGCAATCAAGTGTTATTAATCTGCAAGATTTCAATAAGCCAAAAGCGCCTGTTATCGAACGTCCAGAACCCAAAATAGATAACCGCTTAAGAGATGATAGAGCGGATTATGAATTTGAACAATTGATGCGAGAAAAGCAGGCTGAACAGAACCGAACGAATCAAGCTAAGCCACAGAAAAAAACTGAAAACCTTACTCGAACGAACCCTGTATCAGCCTCGAGAAATAATGAACAGGTTGAAGAAAAAAAGATAGAAGATACTTCAATCAAAGGTGCTTCTGAGGTTGAGCAAAGTGAGCAAAGTGAGCAATCTCAATCATCAACTGATGTGGATAAGGCTAATACTGACAATAAAGCTAAAGCGCCAGCAGATAAATCAGTTAAAGCTGAGCCTAATGATAAGCCAGATACACTTGATGAAAATGCTGATAAACATATTGACATTGAAGATGGCGCTAAATCAGTTAGTAAGAAAAAAGATTTAGCGGAGGAGATTTATCAACTATTACATCAGGCCAAAGCAGATAAAAAAGACAACACAGACAGTGAATTAGTTAAAAAAGGCGGTGAGGAAGAAAAACCGACTGCAGATGTGTTGAAACTCAAAGCGGCTAAAAAAGAACAGGTAGAGCCAGATAAACAAAGTGACAAAGAGGTTAAAGCAAATAAGGCTTCTGGTGTAATTGAGAAAATTGATAAGACAGAACAAGACAAAGGCGAAGTGAGGGTAAATGCTCAGTTGGAAGCAAAACCAACTGAGGGGAAAGCGCTAGATAAATCGACTGATAACAACGAGAAAACGATAGTTGTTGATAATAAATCAGCAAAGGCTAGCACTGATGATGAAACAAATGAAAAGTCGGTAAAAACAAAGCTTGATTTAACAGATAAAGCAAAAGAAAGTCGGGCCGAAAAAAACAGCGACGCTGAAACGAAAGCTAAAAAAAGTGAAGTGACAGAACAAGCAGTCAAAACTGAAGCGGTTAACCAGACTCCTAAAACATTAAAAAGTGACTCTGATACTAAGCTAGATGAAAAAAGCGATAACAAGTTAACCGAAAAAACGGAAAAATTAGATAAAGCTGAGCAAAAAGAGACGCTAGTAAATGAAAAGATAGCAGCCAAAGAAGCAAAATTTGCAGAAGTTGATAGTGAGCAAAGTACTACTCGAATTGAAGCGAGTGTTAGTAGCAAGTTTGATGCTAAAGCAGATGATAAACCTGTGGTTAATAAAAAAGCGGAGACGACTGACATCAAACGTGATTTTTCAAAAACTGACACACAAAATGAATTAGCTGATAAAGCGCAAGTCAATTCGCAGATAGAGCAAGCCCAACATCAATCTAAAGCTGAATTAGAAAAAATGGCTCAAGGCGCTGAAAAGTCCCTCGCTAACCCTATGCTAGAAGCCAATCAGAAAAAAGATAAATCTATTAATGAAAATCTGACAGCTGATAAAGATAGCAAATTAGCAGCGAATAAGGACTCGGCTAAAGACAGTGTTGTTAACCAACAGTTTGATACGTTAGTGCAAGATGCTAGGGGAGCTGAACAGTTAAGTGCAGCTGTTTCAGAGCGAAGTAACGGCCAAGAAAGAGTTAATTCTGCTGTTACTCTAAATCAACTTAACAGTAGTGCGGCCAAAGTTGAAACTATGTCTCAAGCAGAGAAGGCTGAACAAAAACAAACACTTGCTCAGCAGTTAAAAGAGGTTGCGATTCCTCTAAATAAGCCTGAAGCCCCAATTGCTATAGCTAATGCAGTTAGGTTTATGACCAACCAAAGAATTCAAGCGGCTGAAATCAGACTCGATCCGCCTGAATTAGGCAGCATGCAAATTAAAGTGAGCATGAATGGCGAGCAGGCAAGTGTGAGTATGATTGTTCAGAATCCACAAGCTAAAGAAATGTTAGATCAAGCTATCCCCAAATTAAAAGAGATGCTCGAAGAAGCGGGTATTGAATTAGGTGAATCTAATATTGAACAACAAGCTCAACACCAAGATGAGCAATCATCGGGAGAAGGGTATAACCGTGCGAACCACGCAAATGCTGGTGAATCTTTACCCGAAGAGGACGTAATTCATACAAATGAAAATAAAATTGTAAATGGTCATGTCGGCGAGGTTGATTATTATGCTTAGGCTTTGTAATCATTAGCAAAATGAAAGGTTAAATTAATGACTTTTTTCATTATTCGTTATACTCAAGGGTATCTGATAATGAAAGTCAGTAAATAATAAAAAGGTCAGACATGGCAGCAGAAGAAGAGTTAAAAGTTGAAGAAGGTGGCGGTGGTAAGGGCAAACTTATCATTGTTATTGCCGCTGTAGTGGTTATCTTAGGTGGTGCAGCCGCATTTTTCATGATGGGTGGGTCAGATGAGCCCGTACCTGAAGAAGGTGCACAGGAATTAACCCTTGATGAAGAACCGGCTGCAGAGAGTGCACCTGCTTCATCAGGTAGCAAAGCGGACATGGGAACGGCCTTGTATGTTGCTATGCCTAGACCCTTTGTTTTTAATGTGCCAGGTGCTTCACGCGATAGACTTGTCCAGATTAAGGTACAGCTTTTAGTTAGAGGTGCCGAACGTGAAGAGCTTGCCAAAAAACATATTCCACTAATTGAAGGTGGTTTATTACGAGTATTTAGTGGCGCTAATGCGGACGACCTTGCGACAGTCGCTGGTAAAGAAGCACTGAAAGTAAGAGCGCTACAAACGGTTCAAGAAGAATTAAACACAATCGTAGGGCAAAAAGTAGTAGAAAATGTCCTATTCACTGGCTTTGTAATGCAGTAACTAATTTATGGCTAACGACTTACTCTCACAAGACGAAATTGATGCCCTCTTACACGGTGTCGATGACGTAGAAGAAGACCCCGTCGGCGGTGGCGAAGACGTAGAAGGTGGCTCCACCTCTGAATACGATTTTTCATCGCAAGATAGGATTGTACGTGGTCGGATGCCAACGTTGGAAATCGTTAACGAACGTTTTGCTCGGCATATGCGCATCAGTTTATTCAATATGATGCGTCGAACTGCTGAAGTGTCGATTAACGGTGTACAAATGATTAAGTTTGGTGAATACGTACACACACTTTTTGTACCAACCAGCCTTAATATGGTTCGATTTAGACCGTTAAAAGGTACTGGCCTTATCACGATGGAAGCCCGCTTAGTTTTTATTCTAGTGGATAACTTCTTTGGTGGTGATGGCCGATATCACGCTAAAATTGAAGGCCGTGAATTTACACCTACCGAACGCCGAATCATTCAAATGCTTTTGAAGCTGGTCTTTGAGGATTACAAAGAAGCTTGGGCCCCCGTCATGGATACCTCTTTCGAATATTTAGATTCTGAAGTTAACCCTGCGATGGCCAACATTGTAAGCCCCACGGAAGTTGTGGTGATCTCATCTTTTCATATCGAACTAGATGGTGGTGGGGGAGATTTCCATATCTGCTTGCCTTATTCGATGTTAGAGCCAATTAGAGAACTACTTGATGCTGGTGTGCAAAGCGATAAGGAAGATACCGATTTACGCTGGAGTAAAGCATTACGTGATGAAATCATGGATGTTAAAGTCGATATGATGGCTAAGTTACTCGATGTCGATTTACCATTGAATGAAATTATGGAATTAAAGGCAGGTGATGTTATTCCGGTAGAAATGCCTGAACATCTGACTGTTTTTGTTGAAGAGTTACCAACTTATCACGCGAAGATGGGGCAATCTCGTGACAATGTAGCGATTCAAATCACAGAGAAGATCAAGCGACCAGCCTCAGTTAAATCTGAATTACAAATGGTCACACGTGGTGGTCGTCGTATCGACGCTGAAGCTGAATTAAGAGAATTAGAAGATTTTGATTAAGTCATTAAAGACTTAATATCCGGAGAGAGATTATGAGTGATGATGCAATGGACGACTGGGCAGCAGCAATGGCTGAACAGGCTGAATCAGAAGCCGAAGATGCCGCTGGTGATGTTCAAGTCGCAGAGTTAGAAGAATTACAAGAACCCGCTGATATCTCTAAAGAAGAAAAGCGTCGACTTGATACAATTTTAGATATACCAGTTACTATATCGATGGAAGTAGGGCGAAGTAAAATTAGTATTCGTAACTTACTTCAGTTGAACCAGGGTTCAGTTGTTGAGCTTGATCGCGTTGCTGGTGAAGCGCTTGATGTATTGGTTAATGGCACCTTAATTGCCCATGGTGAAGTTGTCGTGGTAAATGACAAGTTTGGTATCCGATTGACTGATGTCATTAGCCAGGTCGAGCGAATTAAAAAGCTTAGATAATTCACAAGGCCCACAGGTGAAAATACATCGATTACTATTAGGCATGACTTTTATTGGTTTTGCCTTTCCCTCATTTGCTGAAGTTCCAACCTTAGCCTCTACCATTCCCTCATTATTATTTTCACTTGTTGTGGTAATAGCCATCGTCGTGGCATTGGCAACTATCCTGAAAAAAACGAGTTTAGTGGCTAATAAAAGCAATGGTATGAAAGTTGTGAGTATGTTGCCTCTGAGCACAAAAGAACGACTTATCGTTGTTGAGGTTGAAGGCGAACAGTTGTTACTAGGGGTAACTAATAACCAAATTAACTTGCTAAAAAAGCTCGATTCTCCAATTGCAGAAAAAGCGGGCTTTGCCGAGCAAGGGTTTAAGAATTTGCTACAACAAACAATAAAAAAGAATGCAAATCATGATTAGATATCTGCTTGTTGCGCTACTTGCTATTTTTAGTTTATTTGCTGAACCTGTTTTTGCAGCCGACGGTGGTATAACTGCGTTTACATTAAAAGAAAATGCAGACGGTGAAAAAGAATACACTATAAGATTACAAGTCCTCGCGATTATGACCATGCTGAGTTTTATACCAGCCTTGGTCATTATGATGACTTCATTTACCCGAATCGTAATTGTTTTAGGGATCTTAAGGCAGGCAATTGGCTTGCAGTCAGCTCCTTCAAATCAGGTCATTGTTGGCATTTCATTATTCTTAACCTTCTTTATCATGTCACCTGTGTTTAAGGAAATAAACGACACGGCACTGCAGCCTTATATAGCAGAAGAGATGTCTTCAAAAGATGCTTTTGATGCCGCGCAAATACCACTCAAAGCGTTCATGTTACAACAAACTCGTGTAAAAGATATTGCTACTTTTGCTGATATTGCTGGTGAAACCTTTGATGGGCCACAAGCGGTGCCAATGCATATTCTGATACCTGCTTTTATAACAAGCGAGCTAAAAACAGCGTTTCAGATTGGCTTTATGATTTTCATACCGTTTTTGATACTCGACTTGGTTGTTGCCTCTGTCCTGATGGCAATGGGTATGATGATGCTTTCGCCTATGATGGTGTCTTTGCCATTTAAGTTGATGCTATTTGTATTAGTTGATGGTTGGAACCTGGTTATGGGAACGCTTGCCACCAGTTTCGGGGTTGGGACCTAATGGAACCAGAAGTTTTTGTCGACATATTACGTGAAGCTATGTTTATGGTGGTACTACTCGTATCACTGATCATTGTACCAAGCTTAATTGTCGGCTTAATCGTTTCTATTTTCCAAGCGGCTACCTCAATTAACGAACAAACGTTGAGCTTTTTACCTAGGTTAATAATTACTCTTTTGGCTATTATCTATGGTGGTAATTGGGGTATTAATAAACTGATGGATTACACCATAGAAATGTTCAACAATATCCCTCAAGTGGTTGGCTGATGGTTTTTGATGCCGATGTAGTCATGCAGTGGCTACAAGATATCATGCTGCCATTTGTTCGAATTTCGGCGCTACTTATTGCAATGGTGGGTTTTAGCGGAAAACGGGTGCCGACCAAATTAAGAGTGTTATTCGCTTTATCTGTTGCGTTTATTTTAGCGCCTGTTATACCTCCTGTTCCTCAATATGACCTTGTTTCTATGACGGGTTTTTTACTTGTCTTTCAACAGATATTGATCGGCGTTGCGATTGGGTTTGTCTCGCAAATATTTATGAATACCTTTGTTTTAGCGGGGCAAGTTGTCGCGACTCAAACAGGTCTGGGCTTTTCGACCATAATAGATCCTGTTTCAGGGATTAATATCGCAGCGATTGGTCAGTTTTATTTAATTTTAGCGACATTGATTTTTTGGGCTGTTGATGGGCACTTAATCATGATTCAAATGATTGCTTATAGTTTTGAAGCCATCCCTATTCACCATGAAGGTTGGTTAGAGCCGATTAAATTTATGAAAATTGTTGAGTGGGGAAAATGGCTGTTTATCGCAACCATTACACTTACATTGACCCCAGTAACAGCCATGTTAATCATCACTTTTACGTTTGGTGTGATGACCAGAGCTGCTCCTCAGTTAAACATTTTCTCTATTGGTTTCCCAATTACTCAACTAGGTGGCTTGATTGTTATTTGGTTGAGTTTATCAGCCTTTATGCTGCATTTTGACATTATGTGGGCTTCTGCTTCTCATTTAATGTGTGACATTGCAGGTTGTTAGGCATCAACCTTGCTTAAATATTTGTTTTATCGTGTTGTCTTTAATACATAGTTCGAGAGGTTGCTGATTCATGTCTGCTGAAATGGAAGGTAAAACAGAAGAAGCAACTGAGAAAAAGAAATCTAAAGCCAAAGAAAAAGGCCAGGTTGCCCGTTCACAAGAATTATCTACATTTGTCCAACTAATGGGAGCCGCCCTTTTTTTCTTTCTATGGGGGGAGTTTTTTGTCTCCGGTTTATTCGATCTTACTAAGCACGGTCTCACGTTAGAGCGAGAAGATGCATTCGACCCATCAAGAATGTTTGTTCGCATGAAAGCTGTGGCGATGGATATTTTATGGCCGCTAATTTCGTTTGCCGTAATTATGCTAGTGATTGGAGTGTTAAGCGCCATTGCTGTAGGCGGATTTAACTTTTCAATGAAAGCGGCTAGCCCAAAATTTAATAAACTTAACCCAATTGCAGGTTTAAAAAGAATCTTTGGTATTCAAGGGCTTGTCCAACTCGTTCAATCAATTGCTAAGTTGGTAATGGTAATTGGTGCGGCTTATTTTTTATTTTTTGCTTACTTTGATCAGCTATTACACATTAATGTAGAAGTGACGCCAAATAACATTAAAACCGCCCTAGAGATTTTGCAGTGGGTTTTTATCTGGCTAGCATTTTCTTTAATCGTTGTAGCTATCATCGATGTCCCTTATAAAATCTGGAAGCATAATGACTCACTAAAAATGACCAAACAAGAAGTCAAAGATGAGCATAAAAACGCTGAAGGTGACCCGTTAATTAAAGGTAAGATTCGAAGTTTGATGTTTCAAGCTCACCAAAGGCGGATGATGCAAGCAGTCCCTGAAGCCGACGTTGTAGTAACAAACCCGACGCATTATTCCGTGGCTTTAAAATATGATGCTATTGTTGGAGGGGCGCCTGTTGTTATTGCCAAAGGTGTTGACCAAATGGCCTTTCATATTCGAGATATCGCTGAAGCGCATGACATCCCTATCTTACGTTCTCCTGCTTTAGCGCGTTCTATCTATCACACCACTGAAGTGGATGATGAGATCCCAGAAAAACTGTTTGCTGCTGTTGCTCAAATTTTGGCATATGTTTTTCAGCTTAAAGAGCATAAAAAAGGCCGGGCTAAGAAACCTAAAAAGCCAAAAGAGAATTTAGATATACCAGATGAAGTTAGGTATTAGCCCTTGTTAATAATTGTTTCTGAAAAGAAAATCAGGTTGGCTTAGCATTTGCTTAGCTTAGATAATCTAATTAGAAGTGTTAAATTTTTGACGTAATGCAACTAACCTCTGTTTTTCAAAACTTCAATAAAGATAGCCTCAAGCAAGTATCTGGCTTTGGTGTGGCATTTGTTGTCCTAGCAATTCTAGCTATGGTCATTTTGCCCTTACCACCATTTCTACTCGATATTTTATTTTCGTTTAATATCGCGCTTTCCATTGTGGTGATGTTAGTTGTTGTTTATGCCTTAAGACCCATGGATTTTGGCGCTTTTCCAACCGTTATTCTTATCGCTACAGTTTTGCGTCTTGCCTTGAATATCGCATCAACACGAGTAGTTTTACTCGAAGGTCACCAAGGTGGTGACGCAGCCGGTCAAGTTATAGCAGCGTTTGGTGAAGTCGTTATTGGTGGTAACTACGCGGTTGGTTTAGTGGTATTTGCCATCTTAATGATCATCAACTTCAAAGTTGTTACCGCGGGTGCTGGACGTATATCGGAAGTAAGTGCTCGTTTTACCTTAGATTCAATGCCTGGTAAGCAAATGGCAATTGATGCAGATTTGAATGCAGGTTTTATCACTCAGGAAGAAGCTGTAGCCAGACGTAAAGAAATTACTGATGAAGCTGATTTCTATGGCTCCATGGATGGTGCTAGTAAATTCGTGAAAGGTGATGCGATAGCTGGCTTACTTATCATGCTTATTAATATTGCGGGTGGTTTACTCATAGGTATGATTCAGCATGGTCTTGCTTTTTCTGAAGCGATAGAAATTTATACCATGCTAACAATTGGTGATGGCTTAGTTGCCCAAATACCTTCTTTACTACTTTCTGTTGCAACGGCGATAATCGTAACTCGTCAAAATGATTCTGTTGAGCTAGGAGAGCAGCTCTCTGTTCAATTAGCAAAGCCTAAAGTTTTATATATTGCCGCTGCTATTTTAACTGTGATGGGTATAGTACCTGGCATGCCACATGTGGCATTTTTAAGTCTTGCAGCTATTGTCGCAGGTACAGGCTATTTATTACAAACCCGTGGTAATAGCGCTTCAACTGGGCAAGGAAAGCTTGTTCCTGCAGGGGCGGGTGCCAGTGCGGGTGATGGTTCTGCTGCACCAGCCAATACTGCGCCTACTGAGCCTCAAGAGATCAGTTGGAACGACGTACAACCTATGGATGTCATCGGTCTTGAAGTGGGTTATAGGTTGATCCCACTTGTCGATAAATCTCAGGGTGGCGAGCTTCTGAGTCGAATTAAAGGGGTCAGGAAAAAGCTGTCTCAAGAGCTTGGCTTTTTGGTTCCTGCTGTTCATATCAGAGATAATTTAGATTTATCCCCGAATATTTATCGCATTTCCCTGATGGGAGTTGTTGTGGGGGAAGCTGAGATATATCACGATAAAGAAATGGCGATTAACCCGGGACAAGTCTTTGGTAACGTTCAGGGCATCGTAACTAAAGATCCTGCATTTGGTTTAGATGCAATCTGGATAAACCCAGAACAAAGAGAACAAGCACAATCATTAGGTTACACTGTAGTTGATTCAGCTACCGTTGTTGCTACTCACCTAAGTCAGTTACTGACAAATAACGCATATCAACTATTAGGTCATGAAGAGGCACAAAACCTACTTGATATGCTTGAGAAAAATTATGGCAAACTGGTTGATGGTCTCGTTCCAGACCAATTATCTCTATCAGTCGTTGTTAAAGTTTTACAAAACTTACTGTTTGAAGGGGTCGCAATTAGAGATATGCGTACTATAGTGCAAACATTGGTTGAGTACGCGCCTAAGAGCCAAGACCCAGATGTATTAACCGCTGCAATCAGGATCGCTTTAAGACGTTTAATTGTTCAAGATATCAGTGGCGAGTTGCCAGATTTACCTGTAATTACTTTGGCACCTGAGTTGGAACAAATGTTGCATCAGTCTATGCAGACTGCTGGAGCTGAAGGGGGAGGCATAGAGCCTGGTTTAGCAGAGCGCATACAGACTGCTTTAACTGAAGCTTCACAGCAACAAGAGATGAATGGTGAACCTGCTGTTTTATTGACATCAGGTGTACTAAGAAATGTACTAGCGCGATTCACTAAACATACAATTCCAAGTTTGCACGTGTTGTCGTATCAAGAAATTCCAGATGACAAGCAAATTAGAATAGTGAACGCGATTGGGCAATAAGCTTTGTACTGGCAGGGTTTGTCAAAAAATTGACTTATTCTGCTCACAAGGTTGAGGGTAAAGGTAAACGGTGAAGATTAAGCGCTTTTTTGCAAAAGACATGCGTACAGCGTTAAATGAGGTTAAGGCGGTACTTGGCCCTGATGCTGTAATTATGTCCAATACAAAAACCAGTGAGGGCGTTGAAATTGTTGCTGCGGTCGATAATGACGTAAATCCGACGGCTGCCATGCAAAATACTCCGCCACCTGTCAATAATATGACGCCTGGGCAAGATGCTCAGGCTAACCCAAGCCCCGTAGCGCCAAATTTCCGACAGAATCCAGCTTACCAACAATCCTCAGAGACGAATAATTTCGAGAGTGATCTAAACGAAGAACAAGTTGCCGATAGTTTAAAGGCTTTACTTAAGCGTCAACATGCACAGCTCCATGCGGGTTTAAAAGCACAAGATGCGAATCCCAATGAAGTAAATAATCAAGCGGTGGCTCCACAATTTAAACCTAAGCAATCTGCATATAACCCAAGACCTTTGGAGCCTCAACAACCTGAGCCACCTCAAACATTTGGCAGTCAATTTGTACAGCCTGAATCAGCTGAACAACAAAACGCTGAGCTTCAAGATTTGAAAAATGAAATGGCTGAAATGCGCAAACTAATGGAGCATCAAGTTTCGGGGTTAATGTGGCAAGAAATGGCACGAAGAGAGCCAATGCGGGCATTTTTAGTTGATCGCTTAAACAAGCTTGGGATTTCGAATGACGTAGCGGATCAGGTAGCAAGTTTTATCCCAGAAGAATTATCTCAACATGAGGCTTGGGAACACGGTTTAGAGCTGCTCTCGGGGCAATTAAACGCCACTAATAATGACATTTTACGCCGTGGAGGAATTGTTGCTTTATTAGGTCCGACAGGTGTAGGTAAGACAACTACGATTGCAAAACTTGCAGCACACTTTGCTCAAATTCACGGTGGCGATCAAGTCGCGATGGTGACGACAGACACGTTCAGAATTGGTGCACATGAACAACTTCAAACGTACGCAAAGATTTTAGGTTGCCCGTGTAAAGTTGTTAAAGATCAGCAAGAGCTTGCTGAAACTTTATATCACCTTAGAAATAAAAAATTAGTGTTAATTGATACCGCGGGTGTAGGGCAAAGAGATATTCGTTTAGCCGAGCACCTAAACACCTTAATGAGTAACAATAATGTGAAAATTAGAAGTTACCTCGTGCTGCAATCCACGGCGCAAAGACGTGTATTACAAGATGCAATTGACCAATTTAGAAGAATCCCTATCACAGGCTGTATTTTTACCAAAGTTGATGAATGTACCAGTTTAGGAGAGATTATAAGTGTCGCAATTCAAAATGCACTGCCTATTGCCTATGTTAGTGAGGGGCAAAGAGTGCCAGAGGACATTAGAGCAGCAGAATCTAACTATTTAGTGAGCAAAGCCGCTAAATTAATGGAAGAACGCAATATTTCTCAACCAAATTGGTTTACAGATGACAGTCTACAGCCTATAAATAAATAGAATTTATGAACAATATTAATCATTTAGGTGATCAGGCAAACGGCCTTAGAAAGATGCAAAAGTCACAAGTAACAAACACTAACCACAAAGTTAAAGTTATCGCTGTTACCGGCGGTAAGGGCGGCGTTGGTAAAAGTAACGTGTCTTTGAATATGGCTGTTGCCCTTGGTCAACAAGGCAAACGAGTATTGGTTTTTGATGCTGATTTAGGCTTGGCGAATGTCGATGTCATGCTAGGTTTAAGAGTAGAGAAAAACCTTTCGCACTTACTGGCAGGTGAGTGTGAACTAGAAGACATTTTAGTTGAAGGCCCGCATGGTATTCGAATTGTTCCTGCAACATCAGGTACGCGCAACATGGTTGAGCTCACGCCGAATGAACATGCAGGGCTAATTAGAGCTTTCAGTGAACTAGATTCAGACTACGACGTGTTAATCGTTGATACGGCTGCTGGTATTTCAGATATGGTACTTAGCTTCTCTCGTGCCGCTCAAGATGTCATGGTTGTGGTATGTGATGAACCAACGTCGATCACAGATGCTTACGCTTTAATAAAAGTTTTAAATAGAGATTATGGTGTATTTCGGTTTAAAGTAGTTGCCAACATGGTTCGCTCTTTAAGAGAAGGTCAAGAATTATTCGCTAAACTTTCAAAAGTAACTGATAGGTTTCTGGATGTAGCTTTAGAGTTAGTTGCGATTATACCATTTGACGAAAATGTGCGAAAAGCGGTGAGAAAGCAGAAAACAATTGTGGATGCTTTTCCTAAATCACCAGCAGCCATTGCTTTTAAAACATTAGCCACTCGCTCATCAGCTTGGCCTGTACCAGATAAAGCGGGTGGACACTTAGAATTTTTTATTGAACAGCTCGTTGTACCTGACGCGTAAGGTGGATTAGTGAATAAAGCTGCAGCGTATCAAACGGTCGATCAAAAACAGGTTTTAATTGAGCAACACGCAGGTCTTGTTAAGCGTATTGCCCATCATATGATGGTACGTTTACCAGCTAGTGTCATTGTAGATGACTTAATTCAAGCTGGCATGATTGGTCTGTTAGAAGCGTCGAGAAACTTTGATGCTTCGAAAGGTGCGAGTTTTGAAACTTTTGCTGGTATACGTATTCGTGGAGCCATGCTCGATGAAATCAGGCGAGGTGACTGGGCTCCGCGTTCAGTACACAAAAACAGTCGCCTAATATCTGAAGCGATTTCTCAGGTAGAAAAAGAAACAGGCCGCGATGCTCGAGACAGCGAAGTAGCGGATAAACTAGGTATGAGCTTGCCGGAATACCATCACATATTAAATGACGTTAATTCCGGGAAAATCATTGGTATTGAAGATTTAGGCGTCTCTGAAGACGTAATCGGAACCGGTGATAATGAAAATGACGAGTTGTATGGAGACGCTGAAAATAGCGCATTCCAAACTGCTTTAGTGCAAGCAATTAAAACATTACCTGAACGAGAAGCGTTGATTTTATCACTTTATTACGATGAAGAACTAAACTTAAAAGAAATAGGGGCCGTTCTTGATGTGAGTGAATCACGTGTGAGTCAAATTCACAGTCAAGCCATGCACAGATTAAAGTCTCGCATGTCTGCTTGGCATAGTTAATTTTTACATAGATTTTTTGGCATTAAAAAACCCTAAGTGGAGGATGCTTTGGATAAAAACATGAGAGTACTTGTTGTTGATGATTTCTCAACAATGAGACGAATTATCAAAAACTTGTTACGAGATTTAGGCTTTACAAATGTATCTGAAGCTGATGATGGCGCGACTGCTTTACCAATGTTGCAAAGTAGTGAGTTTGACTTTGTTGTGACTGACTGGAATATGCCAGGCATGCAGGGTATTGATTTACTTCGTGCTATCCGTGCCGACGACAAGCTAAAACACATTCCTGTTCTTATGGTGACAGCTGAAGCTAAAAAAGAGCAAATCATAGCTGCTGCTCAAGCTGGTGTTAACGGCTATATTGTTAAGCCTTTCACGGCTGCTACGTTGAAAGAAAAGCTAGATAAAGTATTTGAACGTTTAGGCTAATAGCCATCTGTTAAAGGAGATTAGCCTTGAGCACAACTGCTGCTTATATCAGCTTAGAAGATGCCAAACGCGTTGTTGCTATGCTAGAAGCAGGCGATAACGATGGCGCCAATAATGTTTTAGAACAATGCACTAAAGCTGCTTCTGAAGAATTATTTGCTGAAGTCGGAAAGTTGACTCGTCAATTGCACGACTCACTCAGAGACTTTCAGCTTGATCCACGTATTTCTAATTTAGCTACAGAAGATATTCCTGATGCTAAAAATCGTCTTGAATACGTCATGACTAAAACGGAACAAGCTGCTAATAAAACAATGGATGCGGTAGAAGCCAGTATCCCAATTGCTAACAAGTTACACGATGATATTCAAAACGTGATCCCGTCTTGGGATAAATTAATGACTCGCCAGATAGATCTGAGTGAGTTTAAGCGTTTATGTCACAGTGTTGATGAAATATTGAAAGCTGCAGAGGGTGACTCTGAGCAGCTTAAAGAAAAATTAAATGAAGTCTTAATGGCTCAAGATTTCCAAGATCTGACTGGTCAGGTTATCCGTCGAGTTATTGATTTAGTGAGAGAAGTTGAAGACAACTTAATTCACTTATTAACTGTTTTTGGTGCTTCTGAGAGTCAAGAAAATCAACAAGCTGCCGAAACAGAGGTTGGTTTAGACGAAACCGCCGAAGGTCCCATCATAGATGCCGAAGAAAGATCAGATGTGGTATCCGGTCAAGATGATGTTGATGACTTACTGTCAAGTTTAGGGTTTTAAATAGAGGAAGCGTTGCATGGGCTTTGATTTAGATGAGGATATTTTGCAGGACTTCTTAGTTGAAGCCGCCGAAATTCTTGAACTGCTTTCTGAACAGCTTGTTGAATTAGAAAATAATCCTGATGATGCCGATCTGCTAAATGCTATATTCCGTGGTTTCCACACTGTTAAAGGTGGTGCAGGTTTCTTATCTTTAACTACTTTAGTTGATGCCTGTCACGGTGCGGAAAATGTGTTTGACACATTGAGGAATGGCCAGCGTTCAGTAACGCCTGAACTCATGGATGTCATTTTACAAGCATTAGATACTATCAATGATATGTTTGCTCATGTGCAAAATCGTGAAGAGCCTGATGCAGCTGATCCTCAATTACTAGCAGAGCTACACCGTTTAAGTGAACCAGAAGGTGCTGAAGCAGCTGCACCTGAGCCTGTTGCAGCTCCAACTCCTGCCCCAGCACCTGCAAATGAGCCTGAGTTATTTGATACGCCAGCTGCTCCAGAGGGCGATTCATCAGTTGATGAAATAACAGATGATGAATTTGAAGCATTGCTTGATGAGCTGCATGGTGCTGGAGGGGGCCCTACTGCAGAGCCGACTCCTGCTCCTTGTCCTGCGCCAACGCCTGCTCCAGCTGCGAGTGGCTCTGATGATATCACTGACGATGAATTTGAAGCACTGCTTGATGAATTACACGGTCAAGGTCAATTCAGTGCCAGCAATGAAACAGCTCCTGCTCCAGCACCAGTTTCGGCTCCTGCTCCTGCGGCATCGCCTGCTTCTAGTGATGAAATAACGGATGATGAATTCGAAGCTTTACTTGATGAGCTTCACGGTTCTGGAGGTGCACCTTCAGGAGCGAATACTACTGCTCCGGCTCCGGCACCAACTCCAGCTCCGGCACCAACTCCAGCTCCGGAACCAACACCGGCCCCGGCACCAACGCCGGCTCCAGCTCCTGCACCTAGTGCTAAACCTGCTCCAGCAGCAAAAGCAGCACCAAAACCAAGTGCTGCTGCAGCCGATAAGAAAAAAGCTGCACCACCTGCTCCAACACAAGAAACAACTGTTCGTGTAGATACTAAGCGTTTAGATCAAATAATGAACATGGTTGGTGAATTGGTACTGGTTCGTAATCGACTTGTCAGTTTGGCAGTAAACGGCGCCGACGAAAATATGGGTAAAGCCATTGCAAACCTTGATGTTGTTACCGGGGATTTGCAAGGTGCGGTTATGAAGACCCGAATGCAACCAATCAAGAAAGTATTCGGTCGTTTCCCTCGCGTTGTTAGAGACTTAGCTAGAAGTTTAAACAAAGAAATTACGCTTGAGCTAGAAGGTGAAGACACAGACTTAGACAAAAACTTGGTTGAAGCACTTGCCGATCCGCTTGTTCACTTAGTTAGGAACTCGGTTGATCACGGTATTGAAATGCCAGACGACAGGGAAGCTAAAGGAAAACCAAGGTGTGGTGTTGTTAGATTAGCTGCCTCTCAAGAAGGTGACCATATATTACTTACCATCACAGATGATGGTGCGGGTATGGATGCCGATAAGCTTAAAAATATTGCTATAGATCGTGGTATTTTAGATGCTGACGCCGCTGCGCGTATGTCAGATAATGAAGCTTATAACCTTATTTTTGCACCTGGTTTTTCAACTAAGACCGAAATTTCAGATATCTCTGGTCGTGGTGTAGGCATGGATGTTGTGAAAACTAAAATTTCTCAACTCAATGGCTCGGTAAACATTACTTCTGAATTAGGAACGGGAACTCGCTTAGAAATTAAAGTTCCACTTACGCTTGCTATTTTACCTACCCTAATGGTGGTTGTTGCACAACAAACTTACGCCTTACCTCTTGCGGCAGTAAACGAAATTATCAACTTAGATATGAGTAAAACCAATACGGTTGATGGTCAGTTAACGATGATTGTTCGCGAAAAAGCTATTCCACTGTTCTATTTAGAAAAATGGTTGAACAGGTTAGGTTTAGAATCTAACGGCGAAGAAGAAGGCCACGTAGTTGTTGTACAAATTGGTGCCGGCAAACAAATAGGTTTTGTAGTTGATTCTTTAATCGGTCAAGAAGAAGTGGTTATCAAGCCACTTGATTCATTGTTACAAGGCACGCCAGGTATGGCAGGTGCAACGATTACAAGTGATGGTGGTATCGCCTTAATTATCGATATCCCAAGTTTATTAAAGAACTATGCTAAACGCGGTTAATTAACCAAGTTATTGAGATATTTAAATGCCAATAAAAGTACTAGTCGTAGATGACTCTAGCTTTTTCCGCCGTCGGGTCTCTGAGATTATCGATGGCGATAAAGAGCTTGAAGTAATAGGTACTGCTAATAATGGCAAGGAAGCAATAGAGCAAACCTTAGCCTTAAAGCCGGATGTCATCACTATGGATATAGAAATGCCAGTGATGGACGGTATCACTGCTGTACGTGAAATCATGGCTAAATGTCCTACCAATATCCTGATGTTTTCCTCTTTAACGCATGAAGGAGCCAAAGCAACGCTGGATGCTTTAGAAGCAGGTGCATTAGACTTTTTACCTAAGAAGTTTGAGGATATTGCAAGGAACCGAGATGATGCGGTTGAGCTTTTACTCAGTCGTATCAGGCAACTTGGCAAACAAAGAACCTTTAGAAGAGCACCAAGCTTGTCTCAAACGACCACTGCTCGGACAAGTTCAATCACGCCAAGTCGAAAACCTGCTGACCGACCAAGCAGTGTTCCAAGCTCCCGATTTGGTGCTGCTAATAAAACATCAACGGAAAGAACAACGTCAATACCTTCTAGAGAAGCAGTAAAGCGCAGTGCCGTCTCTGCTCCTGTAAGAAGCAAACCTTATCGACTTCTTGCCATCGGTACCTCAACGGGGGGCCCTGTAGCCTTACAGAAGGTTTTAACTGAATTACCAGGCAATTATCCTGTTCCTATTATTATTATTCAGCACATGCCCGGCGCGTTTACGCCTGCCTTTGCTACCCGATTAAATAATATGTGTGCCATTACGGTTAAAGAAGCTGAAAATGGTGATATTTTAAGGCCCGCCCATGCTTACTTAGCGCCAGGTGGTACGCAAATGCTTGTTGAAGGTAGTGCAAACCAAGCCAAGCTTAAAGTAATGAAAGATGATTCATCGCGTTTGACTTACAAGCCAAGTGTTGATGTGAGTTTTGGTTCTGCTGCAAAAATTTACGGTGATGGTGTACTTGCTGTTGTCCTTACCGGAATGGGAGCCGATGGAAGAGAAGGCTCTCGACTCCTTAAAAAGGCAGGCTCTACTATATGGGCTCAAGACGAAGCTTCTTGTGTTGTTTATGGTATGCCACAAGCAGTCGCTAGTGCCGGTATTTCTGAAATGGACATTCCATTGGATGAGATAGGTGGTCGAATCAAGCAACATTCGTGTCGTTAATTCAAGGATGTTGTCGTAAATTAATATGATTGTTTGGGCGCTAGCAAATCAAAAAGGTGGAGTAGGGAAAACAACTTCAACTGTAACTTTAGGTGGCTTACTTGCACAAAGAGGCCATCGAGTACTGCTAGTCGATACAGACCCTCATGCATCGTTAACCTATTATTTTGGTATCGACTCAGAAGAGCTCGATAATAGTGTTTTTGATTTATTTGTGCAGGGTAAAAACTTACAGAAAGAGCAGCTTTGCCAATCTTTATGTCCATCTTCAATTGATGGTTTAGATATACTTCCTGCGACAATGGCTCTGGCCACTTTAGACCGACGCTTGGGTAACCAAGGCGGCATGGGACTTATTTTAAAAAATGCGCTGAATCTAGTTGCAGATGAATATGATTATGCACTTATTGATTGTCCTCCTGTACTGGGGGTTTTGATGGTAAATGCATTAGCGGCGTGTCAGCGTATTTTGATCCCTGTTCAAACTGAGTTCTTAGCTTTAAAAGGTTTAGATCGAATGATGAGAACTCTTAAGTTAATGGCTCGCTCTCAAAAAAGAGATTATCAGCACACAATTATTCCAACTATGTTCGATAAACGAACCAAAGCATCACTGGAAGCCTATAAAGAGCTCAAAACGCTCTATAAAGACAAAGTGTGGTCTAGTGTGATCCCAATTGATACAAAATTTAGAAATGCTAGCTACGAGCAATTACCACCCTCCGTTTATGCGCCTAAATCTAGAGGCGTTTTTTCATACAATACTCTGCTCACTTACTTAATGCAGTTAGATGGAGTTGAGTAGCGTGGATAAGCATTTATTTGCAAGTGAAAAAGTCATGGAAGATTACTTGTCTGAATTATTGACTGAAGATGCAACTGAAACAGTTGCTGAAGTTGAAAGTCCAGATGTAGTCATTGACAAAGCGCCTGCTGCCAGTAGAGCGAAAGCTCAAGCAAGTATAGAGCAAGTTGAAGCTAAACCTCAGTTTGTAGCTAAACCTAAACCACAATTATTACCACTTGCGACTAAAGAAAGAGAAGAAGAAGCAGATACAGATTTAAAGCCTGTTGCTAAACTTTTGGAAAAAGTAAATCTGCTAACGTCGGAGCAACAAGCCGAAAAAGTTGAGGCTAGAGTTGAGCCTGTCAGTGAACCGATTATAGAGGCTGAACCTATACCCGTTGCCGAAGTAATTACTGCTGAACCTGTAGTTGCAGAAGAGGTAAATACAGCTGATATCGCTGGTGTACCGCCGGCAAAGACAGCAGAAGAGTCTTATCGAGAAGGTAATTTCCAAGCTCTTTTTTTTAGTGTTGCGGGTTTAACTGTTGCAGTACCTTTAACTGAGCTCGGTGGTATTCACAATTTAGATAAAACTAATAGTTTATTCGGTAAACCTGAGTGGTTTATTGGTGTAATGGTTCACCGTGAAGAGAAACTTAATGTAGTTGATACTGCATTGTGGGTAATGCCTGAAAAGTACGATGAGCAATTGAAAGAAGAGCTCGATTACAAATATTTAATTATGTTAGGCGAAAGTCAGTGGGGGTTAGCTTGTGAAAAGCTAGTTAACACAGTGACGCTAACACAAGACGATGTTAAATGGCGCGAGAGAGCAGGTAAAAGACCTTGGTTGGCTGGCTTAGTTAAAGAAAAAATGTGTGCCTTATTGAATGTAAATCAACTAATAGATTTGCTAGAACAAGGTTTAGGTAGTTAACTTATAAAAGAATTATTTAATTCTCAAACTTATTTCTTATTTGGAGCTGAAGAATGAGTGATGAAAGAAATTTATCATCTGATGCAATGGCAACTGACGACGAAGTTCTACAGTGGGTAACCTTTAAGCTTGATGAAGAGGTTTATGGCATAAATGTAATGCAAGTACAAGAAGTATTGCGTTACACTGAAATTGCACCTGTTCCAGGTGCACCATCTTATGTACTCGGTATCATTAATTTACGTGGTAACGTTGTTACTGTAATTGATACTCGCTCTCGATTTGGTTTAATGTCTGCTGATGTCACAGATAACTCTCGCATTGTAATTATTGAAGCTGAAAAACAAGTAATTGGTATTTTAGTAGACAGTGTTGCTGAGGTCGTTTACCTGAAAGCATCTGAAATTGATACTGCACCAAATGTTGGTACTGATGAAAGTGCCCGATTTATCCAAGGAGTAAGTAATCGTGATGGCGAGCTATTAATTCTAGTTGACTTGAATAAGTTGCTAAATGATGAAGAATGGGATGAAATAAGCGGATTCTAATAAAAATCCGATTGCCCAATGCCAGATAACGACATTATTGTTTATGCTCTTATTGCCGCCAACTTTCTTTTGTTGGCGGTGCTATTCTTGCTATTTTTCTCCTCAAAGCAACAAGCTGATCGCTTTAAAGCACAAATTCTTGATTTAAGAAAACAACTAACTCAATCTCAGCTAGGTATTGACGAGTTACGTCAAGGTGCCATTGGGATGGGTAAAGCTATTCAGCAAACTAAGCTTGAGCAAACGAATATGTTGCAACAAATACAACAAAATACGGCTTCACAAATAGCCTCTGTTACTGACAAAGTGAACGAAGTCGCGATGCAAGATGCTGGTTCAAAACTCTACTCAAGAGCAGCTAAGATGGTAGCTAAGGGCGCAACTATTGAAGAGATCATGCAAGAGTGTGAGATCCCTCGCGCAGAAGCTGAATTGGTTTTCTCGATGCATGCGAATAAAGCATAACAAGCTATTTATGCCTTATGGTCAATTCGGCCGTGTATATTATTGAATTTATCTGGCTGCTTACCCCTAATCACATAAGACCAAGCAATTATCTCTGCGATAATATAATAAACATCTTTGGGTATTTGATTGCCGACATCAAGCCGAGCTAGGTAATTAGCTAATTCATCGTCTTTATGGAGCATCACACCACTTTGCTCTGCTAAACTTGCAATTTCTTCAGCAAGTTCGCCAAACCCTTTTGCAACCACCTCCGGCGGTTTAGGTGCAGAGTATTCAAGTGCGACAGCCTTTTTATCAGATTGCTTCATTTATAATTTCCGGTATTGAGAGGTGAGAGCGTTTTCAGACCACAAGTTATCAGGGATTTTACCTTTAGTAATTCGACTATCTACCAATGTGATACCTGCATTGGCTAATTTATCTCTCAGTTGTGGTAAAAATTTATTTGTTCGGTTTTCGGTAATATTATTTTCGGTATAAATGTTTAACTTTAATTCATGGTCGATTAAGACTGCTTTGGTTAACATTTTTCCTAGTTCAGCTAAATCAAACTTTAATGAAAACTTGATGAGTTTGTGATTATCGTTTTTATCTGCTTCCTCTCCAGGCTCTACCTCGATGGCAATATCTAAATCTGAAAACTGACCATCAATATAAATAGGCAAATTGATAAATAAGGTATTTTGTTCTTTGAGCTGACTCTGGGCTGTTTTAATTTGTTTATGCTGACTCGCCTTGATGGTATCGGCCAAGCTTTGTTCTAATTTATCTAGTTTATTGCCTTTATCAGTCGTAATGTCCTTATCAATTGGTTTACAGGTATTGTGATTAATTGCCCTGTTAACTCGACCTGTCATCAATAGTTGAAAAGCTTGGGCTAATTGATTAAGTGGGTTGCTACTATTGACCACGCCTTGAAAAAGACTGGGAAGCTGTAATTGATTGGTAACAAAGTTCTGTACTTGCTGTTGTTGAATGTTTTGATTAATTTGATTCAAAGCACTTATCGCACCTTTCGATAACCTTTTTGCTTCTTCTGTAAAAGTCCCCATGGGTAAATCAATTGATGAAGCGGAGTCGGTGAGCTGCTGAATATCATTGAGTGAACTGGCAATACTGACTGATGTTTGAGCATTGATTTGCTTGGCGAGTTGGTTCACCATTTGTTGAATATGATTGTTACTTAAGAGTGTTGAGTTAGCATTATTTGCACTTGTTGAAATTAAGTTCAATAAGCTAGTTATGTTTTGGCTTGCTAGGTTTTGTTGCTCTTTAGGTATATTACTTGGGGCAGGCTGAGTATTTACTTTATCGTTAATCAACCCTAATTCAATTAATTGGCTTTTGATTTGTGTGGTCAGTTTTATTTTTATGTCACTTTTAATGAGTGGCGTGACTTGCAATGAACTAAGGTCTGAGGCGGCTTTGACTTCATAGTTTTCAGCTAGCTTTGTTTGTTTAAGTGATGAACTGAGGCTGAGTTGTTCAATTAACACTTGCCAAGTCGCTGCACTTTTAGATTGAGTTAACTGATTAAAAAATTGATTGCTGAGGTTGGCTATCGCTTGTTGATTAGCAGGTTTTTTCAATAAGTCAGTCAGGTTAAACGTCAGATCTTTGATTTCTGCTTGAGTTGCTAAGGATAAGATTAGCTTGTCATCTGTAATTTTTAAATTGGCGATGTTAGCAGTGAGTTTAGGAATTGTGGTTGTTGGATCACTTTTTACCTTTTTAGTTAACCAAGGTTCGTTTGGTTTTTTCGTTTCAGGTAAGACTAATAATAACTTTTGATTGCCTAAATTTAATTCTAATTGTTTATCAGTTTGTTTTATGCTGACGAGTGTTTCAGCTATTAAAGTTGTTTTATTGGGGTCGGGTTTTAAAAATGTATAGTTATGACTCAGAAGCTCCTTTACATTTACTGCGATGTTTCTACCTTGGACGTTTAATTTCTCATCGAGCTTTAAAAAAACGTCTCCTTGCTGAGATACAAATTTAGCGCTCCCTGAATAATCAGCAAGTTGCGGTGGTAGTTGATAACTTTGACCTGCTATTTCAACTCTACCTGAGTTGATTTTAAGCAATTGGTTAAACTGTTTTTGGTCAATAATATGGCTAATTAATGGTACCTGCCATGTTTTAGCTGGACTTTGAGTTAACTTGGACAATGCTTCAGGAGCAAGGCTCCCCAGTTTTATTTGCCCTGATTCCTGTTGTGCTAATAACGGTATAGTTACAGGTTTACTTCCTGTATTTACTTCATTCGTTTTATTCGCTTTATCGAGAGGCAAATCGATGACCTTATCGAAGATTTTAATCGCCAACTTACTCTCATTTTGACTATTGAACTCTGCTGTTAATAAAGCACCTTTTGGGTTTTTACTTGTTTGAAGTAATAAGCTCTGTTTGACTAAGGCAAGTAATTGCTCCTGAGTGAGCGTTTGTGTTTGTGTTTTATTTTCGTTAGAGCGGATAACAATATAGTTTTGTTGTAATGCAAGCTGAAAATGGGCATTTTGTTTGAGTTGCTCAACCTCTGTTCTTGATACAGGCAGGCTAATAACTTGGTTGGCATTTTGTGGCAGCTTTATTTGTGCAACTTGTTGTTCCAAGCTCTGAATAACTGCAGGTTTGAACTCTATCGATAAATTTTTGGTCGCGGTGTTAACCGAGGTTGAAGGCGATGGTGTATTTACCACTTGATCAACGGCATTTTTTAGTAAGTTCGGGTTTACCATTCCTTCTCCGAGTAAAACAACTTTTACTACTGATATAAATATAGCTTTACTGATACTAGCTATATTTTAGTGCTAAATATTTGATCTGATCCTATATTGCACAATCGCTAATATGTTAATATTCGACAAATTATGTCAAACATGAGCTTGTTCTTTGTTATCGGTTCAGCAGCTAACCTGCATTAGAAATAATCGCGTTTTATTTGAAGATTTAAGTTTTCAGCTTGAAGCAGGACAACTTATGTATCTAACCGGCCCGAATGGCGCCGGTAAAACGACATTGTTGAGAAGCGTTTGTGGCCTTCATCAAGTTCAATCTGGTCTAGTATCACTTAACGGCCAACCTATCTCTGAACAACTCAGTCAAGTACTCTACATTGGCCATAAACCGGGCGTTAATGAATGGCTCAATGCCGAACAAAACATTGCGCATTGGCTAACTTTAACGAATCAGCAAGCCGATATCCAAACATTGGTCAGTAAAGTTGGGTTAACGGGTTTAGGACATGTACCTGTTCGCTATCTTTCGGCGGGTCAAAAAAGGCGAGTCGCTTTAGTTCGTTTATGGGTATCAAAAGCCAAGCTTTGGGTTCTGGATGAACCTTACACATCTATCGATCAAAAAGGTATTGAAGTACTCAATGCGTTATTTGATAGGCATAAGAAAGCGGGTAATCATGTGTTAGTGACAAGCCATCAGGCATTACCAACTGATATGGTTGATATCAACTTTAATCTGGAATATCGCTTTTAACACCATGAGTTATTTTTCATTCTTTCGTCAATTCTTACAAAGAGACTTTCAAATAGCTGTTAATCAAAAGCACGAGCTAGGTTTACCGCTTGTTTTCTTTGCGCTTATTTTAATTTTATTCCCTTTATCTGTTGGCCCTGAGCCAGGCACGTTAAGCAAGATTGCACCAGCAGTGGGTTGGGTAGCCGTTATTTTATCTTTTTTGTTGGCATTACCGAGAATGTTCTCCGAAGATTTTGAAAATGGCTGGTTAGAACAAGTGTTTTTATCTGGTTACCCAAATGTACTTTCGGTCTTTGCTCGTATTGTCAGTTTTTGGTGTTTATACGGTATTCCACTGGTTATTGTCACTTGGCTGTTAGTGCCTTTTTTCCAGTTTCCTCTAGATTTATGGTGGGTACTGGCGAAAACGCTCATATGCGGCAGCCTTCTGCTTGCAAGCTTAGGCTCTATTGCCAGCGCGCTACTGTTATCTTCTCGCAAGGGCAGTAGTGTTTTATCTTTGTTGGTACTGCCTTTTTTAATTCCTGCATTGATTTTTGCCGCTGCATGTATCGACGCTGCAAGTCAATCTTTGCCTTACAATGCACCATTTATGATGTTAAGTGGTATAACTATTATTACATTAACGTTAGCGCCTTTTGCCACGGCCCAGGCGTTGAAATTGAATTTAAGTTAATAGATATAAATAACAATGTTTAAATTTTTACACCCGTATGCCAAACCTGAGGCTGCATTTGACCTGTCTGAAAAAATTTATCGTTACACTATGCCTATTGCCATCCTGTTCTTTTTGGTTGGTTCAATTTGGGGTTTAGTTTATGCACCCGTTGATTACCAGCAAGGTGATTCTTTTCGACTAATTTATTTTCATGTTCCCTCGGCAGTTTGGTCTATGGGAGCATATACCACAATGGGGATACTTGGTTTCTGTGCATTAGTTTGGCAGTTGCGAATGCTCGAACTGGCGGTTGTTGCGATAGCACCTATTGGTGCTGTGTTCACGGCATTAGCCTTAGCAACCGGAGCCATTTGGGGTAAACCCATGTGGGGGGCTTGGTGGGTGTGGGACGCTCGCCTGACTTCAGAACTCATTTTATTGTTTCTGTATCTAGGCGTCTTTGCCTTGTTTTACAGTTTCGATGATAAGCGAACAGGCGCAAAAGCCGCTTGTATTTTAGCCGTAGTAGGTATTATCAATGTACCTATCATTCATTACTCAGTTGAGTGGTGGAATACCTTACATCAAGGTGCAACCATCACTAAGTTTGCCGCGCCATCTATTTCCGGCGATATGTTATGGCCGTTGCTTATCAATTTGACCGCATTTTTCATTTTTTTCACTGCTTTAACTAGCTATCGTTTTTCAACTGAGTTGTTAAAAGCCGATAGTCACCGAAAATGGGCTCAGCAAATTTTGCTGAAGTCAGCAAAATAGGGGAGCGATTATGGGACAATTTGCATCATTTGCTGATTTTATAGCTATGGGAACTTACGGGGCTTATGTATGGTCTGGTGTATTTTTGTGTTTGGCCTTACTGGTTGGATTGATCTGTTGGTCTAAGGCGCAACGTAAAGCCTTAACCAAAGAGGTTTTGCAACAACAGGAAATCGAGAGTTTACGTAAAGAGCAGCATAACTCGGAGATGTCTCTATGAATCCAAGGCGCAAACAAAGGCTTTTTATCGCTTCTTTGCTGTTTTTAGGTTTAGCTGCAGGTGCAGCGTTAATTTTAACGGCACTTGACGAAAACATTGACTTTTTCTACTCACCAACTGAAATCCTTCACGGTAAAAAAGAAACTGGCCTTAAACCCAAAATTGGTCAAAGACTGCGTATTGGCGGTATGGTCAAAGAGGGCTCTGTCGTACGCTCTGAAAAAGACTTAAATGTAACCTTTGCCCTGCAGACTAATGGCGATGTCGTTTATGTAACTTTTGATGGTATCTTGCCTGACCTATTTCGCGAAGGCCAAGGTATTGTGGCCCAAGGTCACTTGCGTTCGCCTAATAAAGTCGAAGCATTTGAAGTATTAGCAAAACACGATGAGGAATATATGCCACCTGAAATTGCTGAAGCAATGAAAGGGATTAAACATGAAAAACCTCAATACACAGCTGAGCAGTTAGAAACACTAGAACAAAAGAAGAGTTACTAGGACTTTATTATGTTGCCAGAAATAGGCCATTTCGCCCTGATTTTATCGCTGTTTTTTACGGTGGCGCTCGCAATTTTCCCTATGTGGGGAGCTCAGAAAAATATTCCAGCTCTGATTGCACTCGCTAGACCACTGGTATGGGGATACTTTGTCCTTGCCAGTATTTCTCTTTTTTGTTTGAGTTGGGCTTTTTATCACAATGACTTTTCCGTTGTTTACGTTGCTAAAAACTCCAACTCTATGCTGCCTTGGTATTATCGCTTATCTGCGGTGTGGGGTGCGCATGAAGGCTCCTTATTATTGTGGATTTGGATTTTAGCCCTTTGGACAGCAGGTGTTGCCTTATTTAGCCGGAAATTGAAAAAATCCGATGTGGCACGTGTACTCGCGGTACTTGGCTTTGTTTCCATTGGCTTTTTACTATTCACATTGATTACCTCGAACCCGTTTGAAAGAACTTTGCCTTATTTTCCAATTGATGGCAGAGACTTAAATCCGCTATTACAAGATTTTGGCTTGATCATTCATCCGCCAATGTTATATATGGGCTACGTTGGTTTTTCAGTCGCGTTTGCTTTTGCGATTTCGGCCCTAATTAGTGGTCGTATGGATTCAAGTTGGGCAAGATGGGCTCGACCTTGGACATTACTCGCTTGGGGGTTCTTAACAGCAGGTATCGCGCTTGGTAGTTGGTGGGCATACTACGAACTTGGCTGGGGTGGCTGGTGGTTCTGGGACCCAGTTGAAAACGCATCATTTATGCCATGGCTAGCAGGTACGGCATTGATTCACTCTTTAGCCGTAACTGAAAAACGCAATGCCTTTAAATCTTGGACCTTACTCCTTGCAATTTCTGCCTTCTCGCTGAGTCTACTGGGTACATTCTTGGTACGCTCGGGGATTTTAGTTTCTGTTCATGCCTTTGCGAGTGAACCAGAGCGAGGTATTTTCATCTTAGGTTACTTGATTGTTGTGATTGGTGGTGCACTAACCTTATACGCATTACGTGCCAATACGCTTGTCAGTAGCCACAGGTATAAGCTTTTCTCAAGAGAAGTGTTACTGTTTTGCAACAACGTCTTACTTGTCGTCGCACTAGCTGTTGTGCTTTTAGGTACTTTATTACCACTTGTTCACAAAGAATTAGGTTTGGGTTCTATATCGATAGGCGAACCTTTCTTTAACAAGCTTTTCTCTTATCTTTATATACCATTTGCATTGATACTTGCTTTCGCACCGTTAATTCGTTGGAAGCAAGACAAAATTCAACGCGTTAAAAAAGATATTCTTTTAGGTGCAGTGGCAACTGTCTTTACGCTAGCACTTTGCTATTTCACCTACAGTATCGATAACCCATGGACTTTAGTCGGTGTAGGTTTGGCACTTTGGGTCGCTATAATGACGTTTGTTGAGCTTAAATCTAATAAACAAATCGCTAAATTGCCTATGTCTCATTGGGGAATGGTATTTGGACATTTAGGTTTTGCCGTGATGGTCATTGGTATTGCTATGACAACGTTTGGTAGTGTTGAGCGTGATGTTCGGATGAAAGCTGGTGACCAAGTCGAGTTGAGCGGTTTTACTTTTACGTTTGAATCTATAGAGCAGGTACAAGGCCCTAACTATTCATCACATCTTGCTGATTTTACGGTACAAGGTGGTGATAAAACCTATGAGCTTCATGCTGAAAAGCGTTTTTACCCGGTACAAAAATCAGTGATGACAGAAGCGGGTATTGATGATGGTTTAATGCGTGATTTGTATGTTGCACTAGGCGAGCAAATTGATGACGATTATTGGGGCGTTAGGGTTTATGTTAAACCCTATGTTCGTTGGATCTGGTTAGGCTCTATCTTTATGTGTATTGCTGCTGTTTTCTGTATTGCAGATCGACGTTACCGCCATGTTTTATCGTGGCGCAGTAGCGCTGATAAAGCGACTAGCCAAGCTTAAACAAGGAGTGTTAGGTGAAATTTAAACTGATAATTCCCGGCATCTTTTTGGTGTTCTGTGGCTTTTTCTATTCGGGGTTATTTTCTGACCCTATGAATATCGAGAATGTCCAAGTAGAGCGTCAATTTCCAAGCTTTAAGCTTAAAGACTTAATGGATGACAGCATTGAGTACACAGCAGCAGATGTAAAAGGCCAAGTCACATTAGTAAACGTATGGGGCGTTTGGTGCGTGACTTGTCGCATTGAGCTACCTTTTTTAACTCAGTTAAGACAAGTGCAAGGTATGCGTATTGTTGGTGTGTATTACGACAATGCGGCTGACGCTGTTTTTGGTGATGTCGATATAAACCAAACTAGAAAAGAAGTTGTTCAAATGCTGGGGCAATACGGTGACCCGTTTGTTTTTAATATCTATGATGCTAAACGCGACTTATCATTAGATTTAGGTATTACTGGGGCACCCGAACATTTCCTTGTTGATGTTGATGGCACAATTGTTTGGCATAGACGAGGGGATATCAACCCTCGAATTTGGCAAGATGAATTAGCACCTATCTATCAAGGTTTACTCAGCAAGCAAGCAAAAGGAGCGAACTGATGAAATTTATCTGGTTGTTCGTGTTTATGACTTTTTCTTCATTTGTTGCCAATGCCAATCAGCAGCAGGCAGCTGAAGAGGTTGTTGAGCATTATCCGTTTCAATCAAAAGACAAAGAAGCCATGTTTTTACAATTAACCAAAGAGCTTCGCTGTCCTAAATGTCAAAACCAAAATATTGCAGATTCCAATGCCGGTGTAGCAATGGATCTGAAAAATAAAACTTACCAACTGGTTCAGGAAGGTAAAAGTAAACAAGATGTCATCGATTATATGATCCAGCGATATGGCAACTTTGTTCACTACCAGCCGCCAATGAATTGGTTAACTATTTGGTTGTGGCTTTTACCCATTTCACTCGTTTCTGCTTTAGCTTACGGTTTAATAAAGCGCAAGCAAGTGAACGAAAGTAAACCTGCTGCTGAGGATAGACCTCAACAAAATGCAGATTTATTAGCGCAAGCAGAGCAAATTCTTGCTAGTAAGCAGTCGGCAAACAAAGAGCCGAGAGAGTAATTATTCATGACAGAGTTATATTTAGTTTTATCTTTGCTTTCATTGGTTGCCTGTCTATTTGTTGCAGTGCCATTAATGAAGATGCGCCGTTATCAACAAACACAGGTAGAGACAGGCTTATCAGCTGAACAGCAAAGTATTTATCAAGACAAGCAGCAAGAACTAGAAGCTGACTTAGCATCCCAAAAAATTAACCAAGAAGAGTTTGAGCGAGCAACAGCCGAACTCAAGGTCGAATTAGCCAGTGCATTGCAACAATCGGTTACACAACAAGGCCAGCTAAAAAGCTATAAATGGTTCGCGCTTGTTCCTGTTGTGCTCGTGGCCGCGTCGGCTGGCTTTTACATTTGGCAAGGTAAAGTTGATCAGGTAAGTCAATGGCTGGATGTGGTTGATAGAACCTCAGAGCTAGGCACCAAAATAGTCATGGGCAATGGTAGTGATATCACTGAGCAAGATTTAAAGGATTTTTACCTAGCACTCAGAACAAAATTAGTTGAAACACCGGAAGATGCCACAGGGTGGTTATTACTGGGACGTGTTTCTTCAGCTTTAGGTGATTATGAAGCGGCGATTGGCGCATTTGATCGCTCACTTAAGTTTGAGCCAAATAAAGCTTCGACAATGATGAGTTATGCTCAGGCTTTATTAGCAACGCATGATGAAAATAATATCGCCAAGGCGAAATGGTTACTCAAAGGTGTATACCAGCTAGAGCCTAATAATTTAGATGCCTTATTAATGCTAGGTTATATTGAAATGCAAATGGGCGATCCTAAAATGGGCATTGCCTTACTCGATGAAGCCTACCGCAAGTTGCCCAAAGCGGATACTCGCAGACAAGCTGTTGAAGAGCTTTTACAGCAACAAGGTCAAATGGCGCACGGTGGAGAGTCTGAGCTAGCTGAAATACAAGAAGCTACTTCATCACAAAGCACTGAAATACTGCCTCAAGTAAAAGTTGATGTGGCTGGCCTTCAAGCTCAAGCGAAAGGGTTCAGTTATGCTTTTGTTTTTGCCCGTCCAGGTAAAGCCGGGCCACCGTTTGCAGTTAAAAAGATTGCACTTGAACAAGCAGGTCTACCCGCACACGTTATTTTAACCGACAATGATGCGATGATGGCTAACATGAATTTATCTGCGCTGACTCAAGTTCAAGTCACGGTTAGATTGTCTAATGATGAGAATGTAGCGCTTGGCAGCGATGAGAAAGAGTGGCACTCAAACCTACTTAATTTCAACAAAGAAGAAGTACTGGTTGTTACGTTTTAAACGTTTAAACTGACAGTACAAAACAACATGGACACATAAGCAAGCATTCGCTTGCTTATGCATTTTAAGAAGAGAAAATATGCTTTCCAATACTAAATCATGGCGTTTAATCTTTGCTCTTAGTCTGAGCATTCTGGTTCCTGCTTGTTCTACTGTTCCAGAAAAGCAAACAGAGCAAGATACCAATGATATTACTTACACTGATGAAAGAGATCCCCTTGAAGGTGTAAACCGTGCTATTTGGGACTTTAACTACAATGTTCTGGATAAACATGTACTTCGTCCAACCGCTGTTGTTTATCGTGATTACATGCCAACACCTGCTCGTAAAGGTTTACTAAATGTTGTAAATAACCTTGATGAGCCTTCTGCATTTGTTAACAACACACTGCAGGGAAAATTTGCCAATGCAGGCATTAGTGCAGGGCGGTTTTTGATCAACTCTACATTGGGTTTGTTTGGTTTATTTGATATCGCAACGCCCATGGGGATTACTGAGCACCAGGAGGACTTTGGTGAAGTACTGGGGTCTTATGGTGTCGGCAATGGACCTTACCTTATGGTACCCGCTATGGGCCCAACGGATGTTCGAGATTTATCAGGTAGTGTCGTTGATGGCATGTACTTTCCGCTCAGTGATTTGACGATGTGGGGCAGTATTGGACGCTTCACTGTAAAAGCATTAGAAGGTCGTATCCAACTTATGGATCAAGAGCAATTGTTAGAAGATAGTTTTGATTCATATATTTTTGTCAAAGAAGCGCATTTTCAACGCTCTGAATTTAAAGTCTATGATGGAAATGTTCCTCAAGAAGAGGAAGAAGGGTTTGATGACTTCGATGATTTTGAAGACGAATTCGATGATGAAGAGTTTGATGAAAGCTCAGTTGACGAATCTAGCCAAGCGGAAAGTGTTGAAAAAACAGAATAACCATCACGTTTGAAATTCTACAAAAAAGCCGCTTATTAGCGGCTTTTTTATTTAGTTTGACCCGTCCTGAATAAGGTTGACACTTTTCCAACTTCAATTTGGAGAAGATAATGAAACCAATAACCAAGCGTACACAAAAAGATTATTCACTTGCCTTTAAATTATCCGTCGTTGATAAAGTAGAAAAAGGCGAATGTACTTACAAACAAGCGCAAGACCACTACGGTATTCAAGGTGCTTCAACCGTTTTAACTTGGCTTCGCCGATATGGTCAACTAGATTGGAGTAAAGGTACTCCCAATCATATGAATGAGCTCCCCCTTATGTCTAAACCCAATGACTTAACACCTGAGCAAAAAATCAAAGCCCTCGAAAAAGAGTTAGAAGATACCAAGATAAAAGCACAATTCTTTGAAACGATAGTCGATGTACTTGATAAAGATTTCGGGGTACGTATTACAAAAAAGCAACGCAACGCGTTATTGAAGAAAAAAACATAACCAAGCTATCTGTCAGTAGAGCTTGTCGTTATCTC
>NZ_JABULX010000059.1 GCF_013328345.1 Marinifaba aquimaris | reverse complement strand
TCGGACTTACCCAAAAAAAGTGGACATCTCTTATAGTTAGATAAGAGGTGATTTATGACCAGTAAAAAGAAAAAACAAACCTACACAGAAGAGTTTCGTAAAGAGGCTGTTCGTCGTGCAGACCAACCCGGCAATACGAATGCAACAGTGGCCGCTGAGTTGGGTATCTCAGCCCAGCAAATTTATAACTGGCGTCGTCAATTTAACCGTTTAACCGACAAGCAATTTAGCTCGGTTAATGGTGTTCAATTTAAAACAAACGACTCTGCTGAAGTTAAAAAGCTCAAACAACAACTGGCTGACTTGCAAGAAGAGAATGATTTTCTAAAAAAGGCAGCTGCGTACTTTGCGAAAAACCAAGAGTAAAGTACGCCCTAATACAGCAGTTTGTGGGGCAATTTCGCATCACTATTATGTGTAAAGCGATGAAAGTCGCACGCTCTGGCTATTATCAGTGTATTCATCGTAAACCGAGTGATAAAGCCAAGCGTCACACTTTGCTACAACAGGCCATCGTGTCAATGTTTGAGCATTATAAGGCGAGATATGGCGCCCCAAGATTAACACGCGCTTTAAAATCCAATGATATACCTTGCTGTGTTAATACGGTGGCTGAGGTGATGAAGTCTCAAGGGCTGCGCGCTCGAAATGGTCGAGCCTTTCGCTATTCTCGTTTCAGTTATGCCAATTTGAATGTCGCAGATAATGTATTAAAACGCGAATTTAAAGCCTGTTTACCTAATACAAAATGGGTACCCGATATCACGTACATTCGGTTTAAAGGTCAATGGCTCTATTTGGCTACTGTCATGGATTTATTTTCACGTGCCATTGTCGGTTGGTCATTGGATACGAGTATGACCGAAGAACTGATAACCAAGGCACTGAAAATGGCAATTGAGCGAAGAGAGGTTAACGATGGCCTTATTATTCATTCAGACTGAGGCGTGCAATATCGTGCAGTTAAATACCAAGGCTTAATTCAATCTATTGGCGCAGTGGCCAGTATGAGTCGACGCAGTAATTGTTGGGATAATGCAGTGATGGAGTCGTTCTTTTCTCGCTTAAAGGTCGAACTGGTCTTTGCTGAAAAATATCAGTCGATTGAGCAAGCAAAAGCGAGTATCTTTGAGTACATTGAAATATTTTATAATCGCGTACGTCAACATTCTGCTTTGGGCTATTTAAGCCCAATGGAATATGAGCAACGATACGCTTAATATGATGTCCACTTTTGGTGGGTAAGACCAAGGCCATGTCATAGATCAGTGGGGGATTTAAAGTATAATGCACATTTTCATTATCCATGGAGTTAATTTTGTCTGATTTACAAAAAGGATTTTTCGATAAGCTCATTATTGAACCTACTAAAAATAACTTATCAATTGTACTATTCTGGCTTGGCCTGCTTTTTGTTTTTATTGGAGCTATCTTTGGTGGCTCAATTGATAGTTGGAAATACGTCCCATCAGGTACCGGTGAAGCAATATTAAAATCTGGCAGTGCGATTCTCGGCGCCGGTGTATTTGCTGTCATAATGAAATCTGCACAATTTACAGAGCTTTTTCAAAAACACATTTATGATGTTTTTTATTCCCCTCAAGAAGTTAAGGATGGAGTTCCATTAATCGAAAAGTGGAAAAGTATTACAAATGCATTATTAAAAAATGTCCTTCCTAGTACTCACCACCAAGCAGTGGAACGAATTGAAAAACAATTTTTTAATTCTGAGCTTGATTATCACTTTGAAGAACATACTGTTTCCTATGAAATATCCATCGATGAAAGTAACATTGCAACAGTTAAAAGCGTAACCAATTCAACTTTAATTATTTCACCTTTTACAAAAGATCCTACACTTAAACAATATATTGAAACCGAAGGTAAATTTACTTTTAAAGCTCTTCGTTTAAATGGTGCCTCATTTTATAAGCCTGAACTTTTTACGGTAGACCCTAAGAACCCAAACCGTCACTTGCTTGAAGTTCCATTGAGAGAACATGCCAATAAAAAGGCTAATACTGATGAACGTATTATAAGGCTAGAAAGAGTCGTAGAGTGGACTCAGGATCTAACAAATGACCCTTACATAAAAGGTGCTATAAAAAGATATATAAAAGGTGCTAAGATTCGAGTAAAAGTACCTGAATCTCATAAAGTTCATTTTGAACGCTTTGGGTTAGGTGAATTACCTGACGAGCACTATATTACGGATGATGGACATGGCTTTGAACGCTGGCAACTTGTTACTCCTGATAACTTGCTACTGCCAGGCCAAGGATATATACTAGTTTTAGTTCCTCAAAAAAGTGGAGAATAAATCATGAGCTACCAATCAACGGAAACTATTTAAGGTTTATTTATCAAATTCGAAAATCCCTTGTTGACCTTTGGTTTCAAGGGATTTTTTGTATCTGGCCTATAACAAACAAATCAACGCGGACTAATAAAGCTTGGCTTGGTTCGCTACGCTCACAATTATAGCCAAGCTTTATTAGCCTGTTATTTGGGCGTTAGCTTTCGGACTTACCCAAAAAAAGTGGACATCTCTTATAGTTAGATAAGAGGTGATTTATGACCAGTAAAAAGAAAAAACAAACCTACACAGAAGAGTTTCGTAAAGAGGCTGTTCGTCGTGCAGACCAACCCGGCAATACGAATGCAACAGTGGCCGCTGAGTTGGGTATCTCAGCCCAGCAAATTTATAACTGGCGTCGTCAATTTAACCGTTTAACCGACAAGCAATTTAGCTCGGTTAATGGTGTTCAATTTAAAACAAACGACTCTGCTGAAGTTAAAAAGCTCAAACAACAACTGGCTGACTTACAAGAAGAGAATGATTTTCTAAAAAAGGCAGCTGCGTACTTTGCGAAAAACCAAGAGTAAAGTACGCCCTAATACAGCAGTTTGTGGGGCAATTTCGCATCACTATTATGTGTAAAGCGATGAAAGTCTCACGCTCTGGCTATTATCAGTTTATTCATCGTAAACCGAGTGATAAAGCCAAGCGTCACACTTTGCTACAACAGGCAATCGTGTCAATGTTTGAGCATTATAAGGCGAGATATGGCGCCCCAAGATTAACACGCGCTTTAAAATCCAATGATATACCTTGCTGTGTTAATACGGTGGCTGAGGTGATAAAGTCTCAAGGGCTGCGCGCTCGAAATGGTCGAGCCTTTCGCTATTCTCGTTTCAGTTATGCCAATTTGAATGTCGCGGATAATGTATTAAAACGCGAATTTAAAGCCTGTTTACCTAATACAAAATGGGTATCCGATATCACGTACATTCGGTTTAAAGGTCAATGGCTCTATTTGGCTACTGTCATGGATTTATTTTCACGTGCCATTGTCGGTTGGTCATTGGATACGAGTATGACCGAAGAACTGATAACCAAGGCACTGAAAATGGCAATTGAGCGAAGAGAGGTTAACGATGGCCTTATTATTCATTCAGACCGAGGCGTGCAATATCGTGCAGTTAAATACCAAGGCTTAATTCAATCTATTGGCGCAGTGGCCAGTATGAGTCGACGCAGTAATTGTTGGGATAATGCAGTGATGGAGTCGTTCTTTTCTCGCTTAAAGGTCGAACTGGTCTTTGCTGAAAAATATCAGTCGATTGAGCAAGCAAAAGCGAGTATCTTTGAGTACATTGAAATATTTTATAATCGCGTACGTCAACATTCTGCTTTGGGCTATTTAAGCCCAATGGGATATGAGCAACGATACGCTTAATATGATGTCCACTTTTGGTGGGTAAGACCAG
>NZ_JABULX010000058.1 GCF_013328345.1 Marinifaba aquimaris | reverse complement strand
GTCAGTGCGGTAGAGAAAGTTTGTCAGATGATAGCGGATATTTCGATAGCGTCTAATGAGCAAAGCTCTGGTATCGAACAGGTTAATAAAGCCATTAATCAAATGGATGAAATGACACAGCAAAATGCAGCACTAGTCGAAGAAGCATCGGCAGCAGGCGAGTCGATGTCAGAGCAAGCTAGAGCGATGAAACAGTTGTTGTCATTCTTTACCGTAGAATCTGGAGGGGACAGCCGCCATGTGGAGTTTATGGGAAGCCGCTCTCCAGTTAAGGATGTATCGCTACCTTCGCAAGCGAATTTTGATACTAAACCACAAGCGCAGCAACCAGCTGGTTTAGCATTTCACACTGATGATGAAGAGTGGGAAGAGTTTTAATTAGTAAACGTAGTATTACTGAAAAGAGGAAGCGTTATGCTTCCTTTTTTGTATCTGACACTTGCTCAGTAAGATTAATACTGGAACTATTAAATTATTGTTATTCAATCGATTTTATCTAGTAGTTTGCTATTTTATTGATACTGGTAATACAGATTTCTGATCTATACGGAAGAAAAGCCCTATGCTTGGTTTAAAAAATATGACGCTCGCATCCAAACTGATTTTTTCATTCATTACTTTTGCGATCATTCCAATGTTAGTCGTAGGTTTTACTGCGCAGCACATGTCGTCGAATATTATTCATGAGTTGGAAATTGAAAAATTGGCGACGGTGAAAGAAACGCGAAAACAGGCTGTTGAAAATTATATCAATGGGGCGGTGAATGATTTAGAAGCAATGGCAGAAAGAACTGATGTTATTGCCGCTATGCAGCAATTTAATGAAACTTTTTATACTGCTATTGCTGAAACAAATACAGACTCGCGAAAATTAACTGAGTTCAAACAACCATTATCAAGTTTTTATAACAATGAGTTTGGTTCTAAATTTGAAAAAGAGAATAGAGCAAAGGCACCGCTTCGCGATATGCTGTCATTAAGCGATGAAGCTATTTTTTTCCAACACCAATACATAGCGGCTAACCCACATCCGCTTGGTGAAAAAAACAATTTAAATACTAGCTCAGATGATTCTCGCTACTCGTCTGTGCATAGCCAATATCACTCAGTATTTAATTCAACCTTACAACGGTATGGCTACTACGATATTTTCCTGATCAAACCTGACACAGGTCATATCGTTTACTCTGTTTTTAAAGAACTAGATTTTGCTACATCGCTTAAATATGGACCTTATCGCGATACGAATTTTGCTGATACTTACCGCGAAGTGTTGGCTAGAAAACAAACAGTTATCAAAGATTATCAAGCCTACTTACCTTCTTATAATGCACCGGCATTATTTATCGGCTCACCTATTTTAAAAAATGGTCAGGTCATTGGTGTACTGGTTTACCAGTTACCTTATGAAGAAATTCTTGAAATTATGACGCCAAGAGTTGGTTTAGGTGAAACAGGTGATAGCTATCTATACGGCGCTGATTTACTCCCTAGAAGTGATTCAAGCTTAGGAAAAGAAGCTATTTCTTTGACTTACGCATTTAAAGAGCCAGCTAAAGCCAAGCTAACAGGTACTATTTATCAAGACTCATTATCGCAAAAAGTTGGGTATGAAATCACTCAAGGTTATGACGGTAAAGAAGTCTTTGCCTCATTTGCCAAATTGGATATTAGAGGTCTTGATTGGCGAATTATGGTGACCATTGAAACAGAAGAAGCCTTTGCTGCTATCAGCGATATCTTTTGGACTGTAGCAATCTTGTGTTTAGCGGTACTCATTATTGTGAGCTTATTTGGTTTTACTATTTCAAAAAGTATTTCTAGACCGATCAAAGATATTTCAAATTTACTTGAAGACTTATCGACTAAAGGTCAATTTGATTTGCGAAGTCAGTATCAAAGTAAAAATGAAGTAGGCGTCATGTCTGCGGCACTTAATAAGCTACTTTCTAACTTGCAAGTAGCATTTAAAGATATCAGCCAAGTCTTAACGGATACTAGCCAGGGCGTAAAAGGGCATAGAGTCAATGAAACCTTTGCTGGTGATATCAATACACTGGCAACGAACGTTAACAATGCCGTTGAGATGATTGAAGAATCTGCAAAACAAGCCAGTACAGAACAAGCTAACGCTAAGCAGCAAGCTGAAAAAGCGTTAAAAGCGGCTGAAGAAGCAGCTCAATCTGAGCAAGAGGCCGAAGTGGCTAAACAAAATGCGATCGAATCGGCAGAGCATGCCGAAGCATTAGCCGCACAAGCAAAACAATTGGCAGAGCAAGCTGAACAAGAAGCTCAAGCTTCTACTCGAGTAAAAACAGCCTTGGATAAATGCCAAGCGAATGTGATGATGTTAAATACTGAGCTAAATGTCACTTATCTAAACGATTCAATCATCACCTTGATGAGAAAAAATGGCGCCCAATTGCAGAATGAGCTAATTGCTTTTGATGCAAGTCGGTTAATTGGTCAGAGCTTCTCTATCTTTTTCAAAGGCCAAGATAACCTAAAAGAACACTACAAAAACTTAAGCAAGGTTTACCAATCTCGTTTGGAGGTTGCTGGCTTAACGTTTGATTTAACAGCTACACCAGTATTTGACGATAGCAATAATCGGTTAGGTACGGTTATTGAGTGGCAAGATATGACACAAATCTTGGCTCAGCAAGAGGTTGAAAGAGTTAAGCACGAACAAGAACAGCGACTGGCAAATGAAAATGCTCGTATTAAGCAGGCGCTGGATAATGTTTCAACCAATACGTTAATTGCTGATGCGGATAACAAAATTATTTATATGAATGATGCTATTGACCATATGATGAAAACTGCCGAATCAGATATATGCTCAGTTATCCCTAGTTTTAATGCAAAAAACATTATGGGGAATCATATCGATGTCTTCGAACAAAGCCCCGCACATAGACAAAACGCGCTGGCAACAACAACATCGACGTATTCGACTGAGCTTGAAATTGGCGGCCGTACTTTCAAACTTGTGGCAAATCCAATAGTGGCTGATGACGGTACGCGTATAGGTACGGTAGTTGAGTGGGGCGACAGAACAGAAGAAGTCGCAGTTGAAAAAGAAATAGATAACTTAGTTGATAAAGCCGCAGCAGGTGATTTATCTGTTCGCATGAACTTAGACAATAAAGATGGCTTCTTTAAAGGTTTAGGCGATGGCTTAAACCGCTTAGTTGATGTTTGTGATGGCGTCATTAATGATACTGTTGAAATGCTAGATGCGATGGCGCACGGTAATTTAACGAAGCGAATAGAAGGTGATTACCAAGGAGCATTTGGTAAGCTTAAAGAAGATGCCAATGCGACGGTAACTAAGCTGACGGAAATTATTGCGCGAGTAAACCAATCGGCAAATACGGTTGCTTCGGGTGCTGATGAAATTGCTCAAGGTAATGCAGATTTAAGCCAACGTACAGAAGAGCAAGCGTCTTCATTAGAAGAAACGGCTTCGTCGATGGAAGAGATGACCAGTACGGTTAAACAAAACGCGGATAATGCTCAAATTGCTAATCAGTTAGCGAGCGATGCCCAAACGAAAGCCGTTCAAGGTGGTGAAGTTGTCGAGCGCGCAGTGACAGGCATGTCAGAGATTAATGATTCGAGTAAGAAAATAGCCGATATTATTGGTGTGATAGATGAAATTGCTTTCCAAACCAACTTACTAGCGTTAAATGCTGCGGTAGAAGCGGCAAGAGCAGGCGAGCAAGGTCGAGGGTTTGCGGTTGTTGCAGGCGAGGTTCGTAACTTGGCTCAACGCTCAGCAGAAGCGGCAAAAGAAATTAAAGACTTAATTCGAGACAGTGTAGCAAAAGTAGAAGATGGCTC
>NZ_JABULX010000057.1 GCF_013328345.1 Marinifaba aquimaris | reverse complement strand
GGAAGCGTATTATTCGCATCCCGCTTGAGACAAGGCCTAGCGCTAAGTCAAAAGCAACGTTCTTTAACAATTTGGTAGCTTACTTATTTGTGTGAGCACTCGCAATGATTTGAGTAGTTAAAACAAATTATTCAATATTGCAGTGATTACAAAGTTTTTGTGATTCATTGAGATAATTGAGAAAAACTTTTTTTGAAGAGTTTGATCATGGCTCAGATTGAACGCTGGCGGCAGGCCTAACACATGCAAGTCGAGCGGTAACATTTCTAGCTTGCTAGAAGATGACGAGCGGCGGACGGGTGAGTAATGCTTGGGGATCTGCCCTTTAGTGGAGGATAACCATTGGAAACGATGGCTAATACTGCATAGTATCTGCGGATTAAAGGGGGCTTCGGCTCTCGCTAGAGGATGAACCCAAGTGGGATTAGCTAGTTGGTAAGGTAACGGCTTACCAAGGCGACGATCCCTAGCTGGTCTGAGAGGATGATCAGCCACACTGGAACTGAGACACGGTCCAGACTCCTACGGGAGGCAGCAGTGGGGAATATTGCACAATGGGCGAAAGCCTGATGCAGCCATGCCGCGTGTGTGAAGAAGGCCTTCGGGTTGTAAAGCACTTTCAGTAGGGAGGAAAGCTAAGTAGTTAATACCTGCTTAGTGTGACGTTACCTACAGAAGAAGCACCGGCTAACTTCGTGCCAGCAGCCGCGGTAATACGAGGGGTGCAAGCGTTAATCGGAATTACTGGGCGTAAAGCGAGCGTAGGCGGTTACGTAAGCTGGATGTGAAAAACCGGGGCTCAACCTCGGCCGTGCATTCAGAACTGCGTAACTAGAGTCCTGTAGAGGGGGGTAGAATTTCAGGTGTAGCGGTGAAATGCGTAGAGATCTGAAGGAATACCAGTGGCGAAGGCGGCCCCCTGGACAGAGACTGACGCTGAGGTTCGAAAGCGTGGGTAGCGAACAGGATTAGATACCCTGGTAGTCCACGCCGTAAACGATGTCTACTTGTTGTTTGTGTCTTTAAGACGTGAGTGACGAAGCTAACGCGCTAAGTAGACCGCCTGGGGAGTACGGCCGCAAGGTTAAAACTCAAATGAATTGACGGGGGCCCGCACAAGCGGTGGAGCATGTGGTTTAATTCGATGCAACGCGAAGAACCTTACCATCCCTTGACATCCAGAGAATTTAGCAGAGATGCTTTTGTGCCTTCGGGAACTCTGAGACAGGTGCTGCATGGCTGTCGTCAGCTCGTGTTGTGAAATGTTGGGTTAAGTCCCGCAACGAGCGCAACCCCTATCCTTAGTTGCCATCAGTTCGGCTGGGAACTCTAAGGAGACTGCCGGTGACAAACCGGAGGAAGGTGGGGACGACGTCAAGTCATCATGGCCCTTACGGGATGGGCTACACACGTGCTACAATGGCAGGTACAGAGGGTTGCGAGCTAGCGATAGTTAGCGAATCCCTTAAAGCTTGTCGTAGTCCGGATTGGAGTCTGCAACTCGACTCCATGAAGTCGGAATCGCTAGTAATCGCAGATCAGAATGCTGCGGTGAATACGTTCCCGGGCCTTGTACACACCGCCCGTCACACCATGGGAGTGGGCTGCACCAGAAGTGGATAGCTTAACATTGGGCGTTCACCACGGTGTGGTTCATGACTGGGGTGAAGTCGTAACAAGGTAGCCCTAGGGGAACCTGGGGCTGGATCACCTCCTTACCTAACACGAAAGTCTTGCGTAGTGTTCACACAAATAAGTAAATTTACCAAAGTGGTTGAAGAGACCAAATCAAAGCAAACCGTGTTTTGATTTGGTTTTTTAAACCAACGTTCTTTAACAATTAGGCACAAGTAACTAGTAGTTCACACAGACTTTTTTAAAGTTTGTAATAAGAGCAAATTAGTTTATTCAAAACTAACAAGGCGTGTTACAAGTCTTTGGCTTTATGGCTTGATTTATCTTTTAAGCAATTAAAAGGTTATTTCGGGTTGTATGGTTAAGTGACTAAGCGTACACGGTGGATGCCTTGGCAGTTAGAGGCGATGAAAGACGTGTTAATCTGCGATAAGCCTGGACGAGTTGATAAAAAACGTTTGAGTCCAGGATGTCTGAATGGGGAAACCCACCCTTTTAGGGTATCTGCTACTGAATACATAGGTAGTAGAGGCGAACCGGGAGAACTGAAACATCTAAGTACCCCGAGGAAAAGAAATCAATTGAGATTCCGTTAGTAGCGGCGAGCGAACGCGGATTAGCCGATGTTTATGAGTCCAGTGGAACATTCTGGAAAGTTTGGCGATACAGGGTGATAGCCCCGTACACGAAAGGCTGATAAGCACATATTAAGTAGGTCGGGACACGTGATATCTTGACTGAAGATGGGGGGACCATCCTCCAAGGCTAAATACTCCTAACTGACCGATAGCGAACCAGTACCGTGAGGGAAAGGCGAAAAGAACCCCTGTGAGGGGAGTGAAATAGAACCTGAAACCGTGTACGTACAAGCAGTGGGAGCAGACTTGTTCTGTGACTGCGTACCTTTTGTATAATGGGTCAGCGACTTATATTTAGTAGCAAGGTTAACCGTTTAGGGGAGCCGTAGAGAAATCGAGTCTTAACTGGGCGTCGAGTTGCTAGGTATAGACCCGAAACCCGGTGATCTACCCATGGGCAGGTTGAAGGTTGAGTAACATCAACTGGAGGACCGAACTCACTAACGTTGAAAAGTTAGGAGATGACCTGTGGGTCGGAGTGAAAGGCTAATCAAACCGGGAGATAGCTGGTTCTCCCCGAAATCTATTTAGGTAGAGCCTCGGACGAATACCATTGGGGGTAGAGCACTGTTAAGGCTAGGGGGTCATCCCGACTTACCAACCCTTTGCAAACTCCGAATACCAATGAGTACTATCCGGGAGACACACGATGGGTGCTAACGTCCATCGTGAAGAGGGCAACAACCCAGACCGTCAGCTAAGGTCCCAAAGTATATGTTAAGTGGGAAACGATGTGAGAAGGCATAGACAGCTAGGAGGTTGGCTTAGAAGCAGCCACCCTTTAAAGAAAGCGTAATAGCTCACTAGTCGAGTCGGCTTGCGCGGAAGATGTAACGGGGCTAAACATATCACCGAAGCTACGGATTTGCAGTTTACTGCAAGTGGTAGGGGAGCGTTCTGTAAGCGGTTGAAGGTGTATCGTAAGGTATGCTGGACGTATCAGAAGTGCGAATGCTGACATGAGTAACGATAATGGGGGTGAAAAACCCCCACGCCGGAAGACCAAGGTTTCCTATCCCATGCTAATCAGGGTAGGGTAAGCCGGCCCCTAAGGCGAGGCAGAAATGCGTAGTCGATGGGAAACGGGTTAATATTCCCGTGCTTGAATATATTGCGATGTGGGGACGGAGAAGGCTAAACAAGCATGGCGTTGGTTGTCCATGTGAAAGTATGTAGGTTGAGGACTTAGGCAAATCCGGGTCCTTAAGACTGAGATACGAGACGACACTCTACGGAGTGGAAGTTGTTGATGCCCTGCTTCCAGGAAAAGCCACTAAGCTTCAGATATATTCGAACCGTACCCCAAACCGACACAGGTGGTCAGGTAGAGAATACTAAGGCGCTTGAGAGAACTCGGGTGAAGGAACTAGGCAAAATAGTACCGTAACTTCGGGAGAAGGTACGCTGTTGTTTGTTAAACCCTTGCGGTGTAAGCGAATGACAGTCGCAGTGACCAGGTGGCTGGAACTGTTTATTAAAAACACAGCACTGTGCAAAATCGTAAGATGACGTATACGGTGTGACACCTGCCCGGTGCCGGAAGGTTAATTGATGGGGTTATCTTCGGAGAAGCTCTTGATCGAAGCCCCGGTAAACGGCGGCCGTAACTATAACGGTCCTAAGGTAGCGAAATTCCTTGTCGGGTAAGTTCCGACCTGCACGAATG
>NZ_JABULX010000056.1 GCF_013328345.1 Marinifaba aquimaris | reverse complement strand
TGGTGCCCAGAGGCGGAATCGAACCACCGACACGGGGATTTTCAATCCCCTGCTCTACCGACTGAGCTATCTGGGCAACACTAACAAACTGCTCAACAATATTTCATACTGTGCTGCTGTCTGCGGGCGCTTATTAAACGGATTTTGAGGAGGCAAGTCAACTTATTTTTTACAAAAAAGTGAGGTTTTTTATTAATTCCACATTTGAGGCTTAGAAAAGTAGAATCCTTGAGCAACATCTACACAAAGAGTAGCCACCACATCGGCTTCTTCTGCCGTTTCCATTCCTTCGGCTACTGTTCTTAACCCCATTGACTGAGCAATTTCAACGGTACTTTTTATTATTGCCTGCTTTTCTGTGCTTTGATCACAACCAGAAACATAACGTCTATCGAGCTTTACTTCTTTAAATGGCAAATCACAAAGCTTATCTAATGTAGAGTAGCCAGTTCCAAAATCATCAATAGATAAAGTAACACCCATTAGGCACAACCGAGTCAATGTTTCTTTCACGTTCAACATGTCATCGGCTACGCTCGATTCTGTAACTTCAAGAATAATTCGATCAAGCGAGACATTATACTTGCTTGCACTTTTAGCAACTAAGTCTGGAACGTCTTGTTTGTCCATGCAGCGCATGGAGAGATTGATGGAATAAATGAGATTATCATCTGCTTCTGAGATTTTTCTCATCGCTAAGTCAAATAGCATTTCCTGGAACAGGTGAATTTCACCTTCGTCTTCTAATTTAGGGATGAAAACAGCTGGTGGCAAAATGGCACCAGAGTTGTTTCGCCATCTCGAGAGAATTTCATAAGAAACGATACGCCCCGTATTCAAACAATATTGTGGCTGGCGTGTTAAGACAAGCTCACCATTGGTGATACAAAATCGATGTGATTCGCTGATTGCGTCAATATCTGGCGATGCGGAGTGCGACTCTAGTAAGTTTTCTAATTGCTTGAGTGTAAATGGTTTTGGTAAAGAGCCTAATATCGTCAATTCGTTTTCACAGGCGATCTGCTCGGCAAGCGCTAAGATCTTCTGCTCAAACCCACTGTATATAATAATGCTACCTTTGAAACTCGCTTCACCTAAAAGCCTTAGAGCTCGAATACCATCCATTTCCGGCATTTGTAAGTCTAAAATGACTAAATCAGCAGGAATTGTTTGACTGATGATGTCTTCGAGCGCTAATTCAGGATTGGTATAGGTAAAAATCGATTCAAAGCCAGCTTGTTGTAACTGTTCTTTAATAAACGACAGTGAAAAACTGTCATCATCAATAGCAACAACATTACGATACCCAATATTCATTTAATGGACGAACCCCTGACCTGCTCGCAAAGAAAAAACAACGACTCTTAGCTTATCTATTTAAATTTGCACAACTCTTGCTAGAATACAAGCCAACAGACCGATAAAAAGAAGAAAAAATATGCCTTCAAAATATTACGAGCAATCCCCTATTACGAGGAAGATTAGCTCCTATTTTATCTTTACAGTATGCGCCAGTGTCCTTATTTTACAAGCTGTTAACTTCATTTTAGGCCAATCTTCAGCGATTACTCATTTAAGAGCAACAACCAACTTTTATGCACAAACAGTGGCAAAAAATATTGCCAAACAAGTTGAAGCGAATCAAATGCTCACTCGTGATGATAAAACACTGACATCAATCACGGATGAATCCCCTGACACATCGGTTATGGTTTTTAGAGTGAAACAAGATGGGCAGCTTGGTCTGTTTGCTCATTCAAGTTCACCGGGAACTCAAATTCCTAAGTCACCAAAAATGTCTGAAGGCTTTAGTCAGCAAAAAGATTATCTAGAAGCCAAGCAGATTATTACCAACTCACAAAACAAGCGTGTGGGTTTAGTTATCATTCGCTATTCTCTTGATGACTTAAAACAAAGTAATTTAAAAACGTTATTTATAACGGGCGCGGCGTTATTAATCGCCTTTATTGTCGCTTGGTTGATGTCAAAAGTCGTCAATCGAAAACTCAACAATCAATTTGAAGATCTCGTTAGCAAGAGCCAAGAGTTTGTCCAGCAACAAGACTGGACTAAGCGATTCAGTATTGATGCAGATAGAGAGTTTTCTAAGTTAGCTGATCACCTTAATAAGCTCATTAAAGAGGTCGAAGCTAAAAGTGTTGAAGAAAAAGAAACTCAGGCCAAGATTGAAGAGCTTAATGCCAACCTAGAGCAAAGGGTTCACAAGCGAACTGCCGAGTTAAATGCGGCTAAAGAAGCGGCTGAAAAAGCAAGTGAATCTAAATCAACTTTCCTAGCCACCATGAGCCACGAAATTCGTACTCCAATGAATGGCATCATAGGTACTTTAGATTTATTACGTCGTACCATATTGGATAAACCGCAATTTAGAATGACGGATACGGTAAGGGAATCGGCTTTTGCACTGTTACGTATCATAGATGACATTCTAGATTTCTCTAAAATTGAAGCGGGTAAATTAGAGATTGATAAAATCCCGGTCTCAGTCGCAGAGATCACAGAAGCGGTTGCGCGTATTTTATTACCTATGGCTAATGAGCGAAATATCTCGTTAAAAGTATATGTCGACCCGAATATTCCGGATGGCTTAACGGCAGATCCTGTTCGTGTTCGTCAGATTTTATACAACCTAACCGGCAACGCCCTTAAATTTACCGAAACAAAAGAAGGTAAAATCGGCCAAGTAAGTATTTCAGCTGAAGTGTCAGACGAAACCATGGACTTTTGTGATATTCGCTTCACTGTCTGTGATACTGGCCGTGGTATGAGCATTCGCCAAAGCCAATCAATCTTCCAGCCTTTTAGCCAAGGTGATGGGTCTATTACTCGTCAATACGGTGGTACTGGTCTTGGCTTATCTATCTGTCAACGATTAACAGAATTGATGTTTGGTAAAATCTCACTAGAAAGTGAGCCTGGTATTGGAACAACTTTTATCGTTGATATTCCAATGCATCGCTCAGATGAGATGAAAGCCCAACCTAAAGATTTATTACGTCACCACAATGTTTGGGCAGTAATTCCGGATAAAGAAGACAGAGGTCACACGCAAAGATACTTGAGCTATTACAGCGCAGAGTACCGAATCTTTGAAAGTGATGGCGCACTTAAAAACCGTATAGAAAGTTACGCTAATGAGGCATCTCGATTAAATATTATCGTACTTGATGGCCGTCATAACGTCGAAAAAACACGTGAAATGCTAGCTTGGTGTGTACAAAACAGTATTTTAAATAGCTGTCACTTTGTCGTTATTTCAACGGATATCAGCAAATACAATGACTTTGATACCGACCGTGTTAACTTTGTTATCGCAACACCGTTATGTCGCTCGACCTTTGTTGATGGCTTAGCGATAGCTGCAGGTAAAGAAAGCCCAGTTCCAGATTCAGCTAAAGAAGATGACGCATTAAAAGTAGAGTCAGCAAAAGCGCCAACGGTAGAAGTAGCAAAAGCATCGGGGAGTTTAATTTTATTAGTTGAAGATAACCCGCTAAACCAAAAAGTTATCTTAGATCAACTCAACCTACTCGGTTATGCAGCTGAAGTTGCTAACGACGGTCAAGAGGCGATCGAGATGTGGGATAATCACCATTATCCTCTGGTACTTACCGATATTCACATGCCTAACATGAGTGGCTATGACTTAGTTCAAGCAATTCGTGAGCGTGAGCGTGCAAATGATTACTCTCGCAGTAGTTATGTTGTGGCAATTACCGCAAATGCACTTAAAGGCGAGGCTCAGAAGTGTTTCAACTTAGGTATGAATGATTTCATCACTAAGCCTGTAGAGCTAGCCATTTTGGATAAACTGCTGCAAAAATGGATGCCAAAACCTAAAGCCGCTCCGGCCCTTGAACCTATTGCTGCACCTGCACCTGCACCTGCACCTGCACCTGCACCTCAAGAGTTTAATCAGCAACCTGCGTATCAGGCAATAGCAAGTCATCAGACACAACCAGCTACGCCTAGCTCAACGCCAGAACAATTAAGAGCTATGATGCAGCAGCTTAATGAACATGAGCAACACAATTCAGCACTCGATACACTTGCAGATGAAACGCTCGCCAATTCTGTACCACAACCTGCGCCAGCAATTGAACCAGAACTTGAGCCTCAACACCCCCCTGCTGCTCAAGCTCAATCATCAATACCGACATTTGATGAGAGTGAAGCCATCAGTGTCTCAACAATGGAATCATTTTTAGGTCCAGATAAAAACAGGCATAAAGAGTACCTTAATAATCTACTTGAACACGCCGATGATTTATTGAAGAAAATTGATCGCTTTGCCAAAGATAACGACAAAGCAGGCATTCAAGGTATTGCGCATCAGCTAAAATCTGCATCAAAAACAGTAGGTGCCCTACCGCTTTCTAAAGCAGCTGAATCGTTAGAGCATTCTATCAAGCACAGTACGAGTGAAAATACCGATAGATTAATAGCTAAGGTTAAAATTAGATTCCACGAAGTTGAAGACTACGTGGATGCTAATCAATAACAAAAAAAGCCTGCTTTAAGCAGGCTTTTTTATTGGGTGTGACCCGTCCTGAATAAGGTTGACACTTTTCCAACTTCAATTTGGAGAAGATAATGAAACCAATAACTAAGCGTACACAAAAAGATTATTCACTTGCCTTTAAA
>NZ_JABULX010000055.1 GCF_013328345.1 Marinifaba aquimaris | reverse complement strand
ACAAGCTCTACTGACAGATAGCTTGGTTATGTTTTTTTCTTCAATAACGCGTTGCGTTGCTTTTTTGTGATACGTACTCCGAAATCTTTATCAAGTACATCGACTATCGTTTCAAAGAATTGTGCTTTTATCTTGGTATCTTCTAACTCTTTTTCGAGGGCTTTGATTTTTTGCTCAGGTGTTAAGTCATTGGGTTTAGACATAAGGGGAAGCTCATTCATATGATTGGGAGTACCTTTACTCCAATCTAGTTGACCATATCGGCGAAGCCAAGTTAAAACGGTTGAAGCACCTTGAATACCGTAGTGGTCTTGCGCTTGTTTGTAAGTACATTCGCCTTTTTCTACTTTATCAACGACGGATAATTTAAAGGCAAGTGAATAATCTTTTTGTGTACGCTTAGTTATTGGTTTCATTATCTTCTCCAAATTGAAGTTGGAAAAGTGTCAACCTTATTCAGGACGGGTCATTATGATTTAAAAAAGGGCATCCAAGATACCCTTTTTTGTTAATCGATATTGCTACTTATCTTTGGCTTTATTTTTTTGCCTTGGCAAATGCATCGGCAAAAGCATTACCCATAGCACCGCCACCTAGGCTGTTACCACCGCCAAAACTTTGTTTTTGCTGACGAGGCTTTTGACCTTGTGGCTTTTTGCCTTTATTCGCAGCGGGTTTGTCATTACTGGCCGTTGCGTGTACTTCATCACTCATTCGCATGGTAAAACCAATGCGTTTACGAGGTACATCCACCTCTAACACCTTCACTTTGACAATATCGCCTGCTTTAACCACCTTACGTGGGTCATCAATAAAGCTTTCAGACATGGCAGAGATATGCACTAAACCATCTTGATGTACGCCTACATCGACAAAAGCACCAAAGTTAGTCACGTTAGTGACAACCCCTTCGAGTTTCATACCAGGCTTTAAGTCATTTATCGTATCGACACCGTCTTTAAAGCTGGCCGTTTTAAACTCTGGACGAGGGTCGCGACCTGGCTTATCTAGCTCTTTAATAATATCGGTAACCGTCGGTACACCAAAGGTTTCATCGGTGTAATCGCTTGGGTTCAGTGCTTTTAATTTTGTTGAATTACCAATAAGTGCTTTAACATCGAGCTCTGTGTTATCGATAATTTTCTTCACTACAGGGTAAGCTTCTGGGTGAACAGAAGATGCATCAAGGGGGTCTTTACCGTCCATAATGCGCAAGAAACCTGCACATTGTTCAAATGCTTTTGGCCCTAAACGCGCGACTTTTTTAAGCTCACTGCGCTTTTCAAACTTTCCTTGGCTATCGCGATAATCGACAATATTTTGTGCCAAGGTTTTGTTTAAACCCGATACGCGAGCCAGTAATGGCGCAGATGCCATATTTAAATCAACACCAACGGCGTTTACACAATCTTCCACTACAGCATCTAGCGCTTTGGCTAACATGCTCTGACTGACATCGTGTTGGTATTGGCCTACACCAATTGATTTAGGCTCAATTTTAACCAGCTCTGCCAGTGGGTCTTGTAAACGACGAGCAATCGAAACGGCACCGCGAAGCGCCACATCCATATCAGGGAACTCATTGGCTGCCGTTTCTGATGCAGAGTAAACCGATGCACCGGCTTCATTCACCATCACCTTGGTAATAGGCAGCTTTTCATCTTTCAGTAATTCGCCGACTAATTTATCGGTTTCACGCGAACCCGTACCATTACCAATACTAATAAGGCCAACGTTGTATTGCTTAGCCAACGCTGCAATTGTGCGCTTTGATTTATCCCAAGCGTTTTGTGGCGGGTGCGGGTAAATAACCCCAGTGTGTACGACTTTACCTGTATCATCGACCACAGCGACTTTAACACCGGTACGAATTCCAGGGTCAAGACCAATTGTCGCTTTACTACCTGCTGGTGCGGCCATTAATAAATCTTTTAAGTTGGTCGCAAAAACCGAAATTGCGCTTTCTTCAGCACCTTCTCGCACTTGGCCAAATAGTTCGGTTTCCATATGGGTATTAATTTTGATACGCCACGTCCACTGGATAACTTGCTTTAACCACGCTTCAGCCGCACGACCTTGATATTCAAACCCGAAGTAATCAGCAATCATGCCTTCAACAACTGAAATGCGAACGCCCTCTTCCTGCTCAGGATCAGCGTTTAAGTTAGCCGATAAAACGCCTTCGTTACGACCGCGAAAAACCGCTAAAGCGCGGTGTGAAGGAATAGTATTTAAACGCTCTGAAAACTCAAAGTAATCGGCAAACTTAGCGCCTTCTTGCTCTTTACCTGCAATAACTTTGCTATCGAGTGTTGCATTTTGCCAAAGGTAATTACGAATTTTTTTAAGGAGCGGCGCCTCAACAGCAAACCGTTCCATAACAATAAAACGCGCGCCATCAAGGGCATCTTTAGTTGATTCAATAGCTGTATCTTTATTGATATAGGCTTGTGCTTCTTTTTCTGGGTCGAGGTTTAAATCGGCTAATAATTTATCAGCAAGGGGCTCAAGGCCTGCTTCGATAGCAATTTGGCCTTTGGTACGACGCTTAGGTTTGTACGGTAGGTATAACTCTTCTAAATCTGTTTTAGATGCAGCCCCGTTAATGGCGCTCTCTAGCGCAGGGGTAAGTTTATCTTGCTCTTTGATGCTTTTTAAAATGGCAGCGCGACGTTCATTTAATTCGCGTAAATAGCCTAAACGATTTTCTAACGTACGAAGATGAGAATCGTCTAAACCGCCCGTTACTTCCTTACGATAACGAGCAATAAAGGGCACAGTTGCACCGTCATCTAATAATTTAACTGCAGAAGTAACTTGGCTCACTTGCACATTTAATTCACTTGCAAGCGTTTGAAGAATATCGGACATAAAAGTTCCAGAAAATTTTATTATGAAAAAGCGACGTTATTAAGCCTAATATAGGGCCTGAATATCAAAAACCAAGCCACTAAAAATGTGATTTCACCATCTTAGTTGGCAATGCTTAATTAGCCAGCAAAATTGCAGTTATTTATCTGCAACAAGTCAAATTTTAAACTCATCCATCGGCCTACCATTAGCAATTCAGTTAGCTCGTTTTAGAAAAACGGTTTAGTTATTTTTGCAATGAGCTTTGTTGGTATCAAAGGCTGCAACTTAGTGAGCAATATATGGCATACTCACAGGGTTAAATAGGTATGAGTCAATGAAAAAAAGTAACCACATTACCCGCGAAGGCTGGGATGAATTAGAAAGAGAATTGAGGTTTTTATGGAAAGAAGAAAGACCTCGTGTCACTCAAGCCGTTTCTGAAGCTGCCGCACTAGGTGATCGCAGTGAAAACGCAGAGTACATTTACGGTAAAAAGCGCTTGCGTGAAATCGATAGACGCGTTCGCTTTTTAACAAAGCGTCTTGACCAATTACAGGTTGTTTACCCCAATTCTCAGCAGGAAGGCAAAGTCTTTTTTGGTGCTTGGGTCGAATTAGAAGATGACGATGAACAAACCTACTGTTATCGCATTGTTGGCTCAGATGAGTTCGATGCAAAAAAAGGTTGGATCAGTATTGATTCCCCCATGGCCCGAGCATTAATCGGAAAACAAGTTGATGATGAAGTTGTAGTCACAACACCGCAAGGTCAGCAGAGTTATTATGTCTTGTCTATTCGTTATCAAGCTGAGAAAATAACCTAAGCAAAGGCAAACAAGCTTTTTTATTCCATTTATTTCTATACGAGCCCCCTTTCCAATGAAACTAACTTACTTTTCATCTAAAGAATCAAATTTTGGCGATGAACTCAATGCCGTTATGTGGCAAGGTTTAATCGAACCTGACTATTTTGATGATAATGCAGAAGAGTTATTTTTAGGGATCGGCTCTATCATTTGGGATAAATACCCAGATTCGGCAAAAAAAATAGTCGTTGGGTCTGGATATGGTGGCTACACGCAAGTGCCCAATGTCAAAGATGGCAGCTGGGATTTTTGTTTTGTAAGAGGGCCAAGAACGGCAAAAGCACTGGGGATAGATGCAAAACTAGCAATCACTGATGCCGCTATTTTAACGCATTACCTCAACCTGCCTAAGCAAGAAAAAAAGCACAAAGTGAGTTTTATGCCTCACTTTAAAAGTATCGTCAGAGGTAATTGGCAGCAAACGTGCCAACAAGCAGGTATTCACTTTATCGACCCTCGTGATGATGTCGAATCCATCCTACGAGAGATTCAAGCATCAGAAGTATTGCTAACAGAGGCCATGCACGGCGCTATTTTAGCTGATACGTTAAGAACGCCTTGGATAGCTATGGAACCTATATTAGCTAAACACAGAAGCAAGTGGTTTGATTGGAGTGAATCGATGGAGCTTGATCTCGCGTTTCGCCCTACTCCGTCATCCAGTTTACTAGACTGGCATGCTCATAAAACGGCGAAGCAATTAGGCAGAACGGTGACAAAAATTTTAGGTAAAACCTTCTCAGTCAGTAACCAAGCATTTATCAATAAAAGTGCAGAGCAACTGGTCGATACAGCTAAACTCCCCGCTCAGCTCAGTAAAGAAAGTGTATTTCAAATCAAAGCAGAACAAGCATTAGCAGCATTGGCGACAATGCCCAATATCAAATTAAAAGTTTAAATTACACTTGATAAGGTCGAAGTGGTGCTTATTTCGGCCGCTAAATACCACTAATCCTCTCATACGGACGTGCTAACATTACGTCTAAGACTAGATGAAAAGATCAGCTTCAATATGACGAAATACCCAATAAGTGTCTTTATTATCACGCAAAACGAAATCGCAAAAATAGAAGACGTTATTAAAAGTGTACAATCGCTTGATGAGATCGTCGTTGTCGATTCAGGCTCAACAGATGGCACGGTAGAAGCAGCCAAGGCACTGGGTGCTAAAGTTATTCACCAAGACTGGTTGGGATTTGCTAAGCAAAAAGACTTTGCTCTTCAGCAATGTAAAAACCAATGGTGTTTTAATTTAGATGGCGATGAAGTAGTACCAGCAGATGTACTTGCTGAAATTGTCGAGACCGTCGAAGCCCAACAAGTTGATGCAATTCGAGTCAATTTTGAAGATATTTTTATGGGTGCGCAAATGCATCCCAAATCACATAAACGCTCTATTGTTAGAGTGTACAACAAAGACAAGATCAGCTTTCCACTAGACAAACACGTCCATGAAAATGTCAAAGTAGAAGGCACAGTACAGCGTATTAAAGGCAATATCATTCATTACGGCTATCACAGTGTTGAGCAACTGATGTTAAAACAAAACAAGTACTCGTCGCTCGGGGCGCTTGAAAAGTTTGAACGCGGTAAAAAGGCCTCGGTCGTTAAATTGGCTTTGGTTTTCCCTTTAATTTTCTTTAAGTCTATGGTGTTTCGTCAAATGTGGCGCTCAGGTTGGCGCGGCGTAGTCCACTCAGCTATCGAGGCAATGTACGCTTTTATGAAAGAAGCCAAGCTGCTTGAATATCAGCTCAATGCAAAAAATAATGACCCATCCTAGTATGGGTTGACACTTTTTTGATTAAAACGCCTGATGAATTTCATCGGGCGTTTTGTATTTTAAGGCCGAATGTGGCCTTTGTTGATTATATAAATCGACTGATTGTTTTACCATTTCCCTTGCCTCATTTAGGTTATTTGGTTTCATTAACAAGTATTCGTTTTTAAGAATACCGTTTACTCTCTCAGCCAGTGCATTTTGATAGCAGTCATAACCATCTGTCATTGAAC
>NZ_JABULX010000054.1 GCF_013328345.1 Marinifaba aquimaris | reverse complement strand
GCTGTTTCTGTTTCCGGGTCGGTAGCTGGCGGTAATGGACCAAATATAGGAGGTAACGGCCTTGGTCTTGGCGCAGGTGGTGTTACCACTTCAGTCTCCGTTTCAGTACTCGTCTGAGTTTCAGTATTTGTCTGAGTATCAGTGTTTGTCTGAGTTTCAGTGTTTGTCTGAGTTTCAGTGTTTGTCTGAGTTTCAGTATTGGTCTGAGTTTCAGTATTGGTCTGAGTATCAGTGTTTGTCTGAGTTTCAGTATTTGTCTGAGTATCAGAAACCTGTTCAAAACACTCTGCAGGCATTTCACTGATTAGACCTTGATAACCCTCTTTGCCAATACAGCCAACTTCCATACCATCAGTATGAATTTCGATGTATTGCTCATATGTAATTGTCAGTAAGTCAGAAAAATCAAAGGTCTCATGTGGCTTTGTGAACCAAATATTCACTTTATTAAAGTTAGCGCGCTGTGTACTCTCAACGAGTTTTGATAATTTCAATTCTTGCTCAGAGCTAACTGTTACATAAAGTTCAGTAGCATTTTCAGTAAACTTATAATCATTAGTTACAATGTGCTTTAGATGAATATACTCAATGCTCTCGAAGTCCGCTTTAGTTGCACTTGTCATATCAGAATAAGTGACTTGGGCATAGCTCCATCGATCTTGCTCTGGTGCACTAGCGAATGGTATTTCGCTGATTAATGGAATAATTTGTGATGGCGTTATATCGCTAAAAGTTAAGTACCAACGTGCAATTCCCTTTAAATCATCTTTAACTGCTTGGCTATTAAGTGTTGCAGGGTAGTTAAAGCCTATAAAATCTTTATCTTCTGATTGTTTGAAATAATTTAAATAATCATCTTCGGTGTAGTTTGTTGCGTAGAACTTCTCAAGAGTGTGATTGCTTAAAACTGAGTAATCACTGATAGGGTTATTCGCTACCTCAAGTTCAGTAAGTGGTAAATCTTGAATCTCTGATATATCAGTAATACCGTTGTTAGCTAACTTAAGAACTGCCAAGTTGTTAAGCTGTGATAATCCTGTTAGATCTGTGATACCTCTGCTATCGCAATTTAGTTCAAGTACTTGCTCTGAATACTTATAAGAATGAGATTTAACACATGTATCTAAATTTACATCGGCAAAGCTTAAACTTGAAATAGGTGTTGGAGTTTCATTTTTATCATGCTCACTTGTGCCTAAGGTTATTTCCAATGCATCAGAGAAAGAATCTTTATCGCTATCTAGAACAGGATCGATTAGACAGTGGTCTGGTAACTCATTAGGTGTTGAAGAATGTTTATCGAGGGAAAAATAACCACCGCGTAAACACTCCGCATTTATTGCTGTTAAGCTGTAATCTACCTCCTGAGCTAATTGTGCGACCGGTCTGATGTCTGTTAACTTAGTTGATGTTACCCCTAGACGGATTAACCCGGTTAATGGAATTAATTCGTTAAGGTCAGTAAATTGGTTGGCTTCTAAATAAAGATATTTCAACCCAGTTAGGCTAGAACTAGAAAGTGGGTCAAAATCAACAAGCGAATTTGAGTGAATCGTTAAATAATATAAACTCCCTAGCGTTGAAATTGCACGAATATCATTTAAATTACTCGTTATTAACGCAAGTTTGTGAAGACCTGTAGAGCCCTCAATCGAGCTTAAGTCAATAAGCTGGTTACTCAAAATTTTTAAGTCTGTTAATTGGGTTAATTGACTTAAAGGTGAAAAGTCACTGACTTTATTAGAGTTTAAATGTAGTAACCTTAGATTGGTCAACGATGAAAGCGCTGAAATATCCTCAATGATATTTACGCCATTATAATATTTACCATGTAGGCTGAGCTCTTCTAATTGGGTAAGAGAAGCGAGTGCATCAATATCTTTTAGCTGGTATGAGCTAACTGATAGCTTTTTGATATTAGTAAACAGCTCAATCCCATCTAGTGTAGCTATTTTACCAAAACAGTTTAGTTCCGTTACTTCATCAATAAATTGCTCCTTTGTAACGGCTTGATGTTCAGCTAAACACTCTGCTAACTCGGTATTTGCAAGTCCTAGCTGGGAAATGGGTAACTTTTTATCATTTGGATCTTGTGGGTCTGTACCTGAAATTAACTCTTCTTTATCGGTTACGCCATCTTTGTCTGTATCTTTATTTATATCGATTGTGCAAGCTAACGGAAGCCCAGCAGGCGAACCACTAAAATTATTGTCTTGTAAGCAGCGGTTTCTACTTACGGAAATTTCATTAAGTGTGGGTAATGTTAATAAAGGTGCAAAATCATAAATTTGATCGGCGGTATCCCAGCCCAATAACAGCTTGCTGAGATTTATGAGTAGATTCATATCGGTTAGCTCAATAACATCGTCGTATGAGCAATCTAGCTGTTTCACTTCCTCTAAGAATTTATGACCATTATTTAAAATACATTGTTTAAGCTCACTATCGACAAATATTGTATCTTCAATAAGAGCTGGTTTACTGGTTGGATCGTTGACCAGTGTACCCGCAATTAATTCTTCTTTATCAGTGATGCCATCTTTATCTGTATCTTGATTGATATCTATTGTGCAAGCTAACGGAAGTTCAGCTGGTGAACCATCAAAAATGCTTCCTTGTAAACAACGGTTTTTAGATAAGTTAATTTCATTAAGATTAGGTAATGTTAATACTGGGGCAAAATCGTAAATTTTATCGGCTGAATCCCAGTATAATGACAGTTTGTTTAGATTCGTTAGTTTGTTTAAATCGGTTAATTCAGTTAGCTCAACATATGAACAATTTAGCTGTTTAATTTCTTCGGTGTAAAGATAATCTAAACCACTATTATCAAGACATTTTTTAATTCCGTTATCAGCAAAAGTGATATCACTAAATAGTGTTGGACGGCTATTTTTGTCATTAGGGTCGGTATCAGCAATTATTTCTTCTTTATCACTTATACCATCATTATCAGAATCTAAAGCTGGATCTGTAATACAGGCAGTTGGAATGTCGTCGTAAATACCATCAAACCAAACGTTATTACTACAGCGGTCCTCTACCATCAGTTGCTGAAGGTTGAGCTGAGCCAACGAGCGGTAATCAGCAATTGGATTATTACGTACATTCAAAAAGAATAAATTAGGAAGCTGAGTCAAGTAATCATTAACTATACTATCTAAGTCGATGATGCCCATTCTTTTGAGCTTTAATCGCTCTAGCGCTTTTAAATCAGCTAGCTCAGAATAGTCGGTAATTAATTTGGTGTCTTCTATAAAGAGGTCAAGTAAATTGTAAAATTGACTAATTCCCTTTAAGGATACTAAGTCATCTCTAAAACATGCGAGCGCGGTAAATTCAGCAACATACGTCCAAGAGTAGTAAGTTTGCATATTATCAATGCACTCTTTTAAAACAGCGTCATTAATAACAATATCAATTATTTTTGATGGCGTGCTCGATGCATCCGTTGGATCAAAACCTAAACGGATTTCGTCTCTATCGGTTACTCCATCATTATCTTCATCTTGATTTAACTCAATTGTGCAGGGTTGAGGTAAGTTTTTAAGCATCCCTTCATAGGCACCTTCATTTTTGAAGTTTTGGGTGCAAGGGCTTGAAATTTGTATATAGAGCTCTGGGTTTAACGATGCAAAATCCGTATAGTCATCTGCAGGGTTGTTTTTTAAATCCAGTTTTTTAAGATTTGGTAAGCTTGATAGGACAGGTAAGAGTTGAGTGTAGTCTGTTATCTCATTGCTGTTTAAACGGATACCTTCCAATAAAGGTAACCCCTCTATTGCGCTAATATCCTCTACTTTTTCACCCGATAAAGAGAGCTCTTTTAATTGTTTAAAGTGCTCAAGTCCTGTTAAATTCTTTATCTCACCCGAGCTGTTAGAGCAATTCAAGTTGTCAATTTCCGTCGCAAAAATTAAGTTATTTCTGCCAGCTAGATAAGAGTAGTACTTTCTTTTTGCTTGGTTATCAACACACTCTTGCAAAGCGTTATCAACAAACTGAATATCACTAATTTTAATGGGTTGGCTTAAATTTGAGTTGGGGTCGGTATGGGCGATTAGTTCATCTTTATCGCTATACCCATCGTTATCACTGTCCTGGTTTGGATTGATAACGCAGGCTAAAGGCAAGCTTTGAATTCTACCTGAGTAACTTCCATAGTCACCAGCAGTGACACAACGCATGTCGTTTATGTATATTTTTGTATTACCGCTTAATTGGGTTAGGGGTGAGAAATCTTCTGTTAAATTTCCTGATAGAGTAATGGTATCTAATAGCGATAGTGAGGAGAGTAAACCAGATAAGGCTTGGTAATCATCAATATCACTATAAGACAGATTTATCGAGGTAAGTTTAGTTAGGTTTGCTATTTCACTGTAGTCATTTATTCCCGTCTGTTGTACTTTTAGATATGTTAAGTTAATTAACTGAGATAAGCCTGATAGGTTTGTAATTTCATAACCATCATGACTAGTGCAACTAAGGGTTGTTATTTCTTCTACATACAGATGCCACTCGGAGCTGATTTCCTCTTCAATGCAAGCTCTTAAGTCGGCATCTGGTATTATTAGTTCGCTAAGCTCCGTTGGCTTACTTTTATCATTGTTGCGATCTGTACCACTTATTAACTCATCTTTATCACTTATCCCATCATCATCGGAATCTAAACTTGGATCCAATGTACAAGCAAGTGGTAAATCCTCATACGCCACACTCCCATAACCTGTAGGTCGATAACACTTATCATAAATATAAAGTCGAACAGTTTGGTTTAATAAACTCAAAGGTGAGAAGGTAGAGGTTGTATTGTTTTTTAGCGACAAAACTTGCAACTGTGTCATGTTCTGCAGTGCATTGACGAGTGCCGTTAAATCTTGCAAGTTAGTGTCTGAAATATTTACGCTAATCAGGTTATTGAGAGCGGATAGTGATGATATGTTTATTAACTCTAGGCTTTCTGCTTGTAAATATTCTAAATTTTTAAAAACTAATAACTCATTAATATCTAATTGATTGAAATCACCCGTTTCACAGTTTAATCTCTCGATTTCTAGAGCAAACTCATAGCGCGCTTCTTTAAGCTGATAGCATTGACTCAGTGCGGAATCTTGCAGTGGGATGTCTTTAATGTAGATTGGGGTATCTGCTGGATCAAAACGATCTGTTCCTAGGCTTAATTCTTTTTTATCAGTAACTGAATCCGCATCTGAATCAAGTTGCGGATCAATAGTACAGGCTAAAGGTAAATCCGCTATTGTTAAGTCATTCGATAATTGGTTACAGATATGGTTAATATACAAAACTATCGAATTATCAAGCTGAGTTAGAGGAGAGTAATCTGAAATTGGGTTAGTACCCAAGCGTATTTCTGCCAAATTACTAAGCCCTAATAGGCTGTTAACTAGGTTATCTAAGTTTTCTAGTCTACCGTTGCTTAGTGATAATTCTTCTAAATTTGTGAGAGAGGTAAGTGGTGTAAAATTAAGATCTTGTTCTGGTTGTATTCTTAAATACTTTAGGCTAGTTAATTGTTCTAAACCTTTGATACTGGCAATATCATCATCACAATAAAAATTATTTAATTCAGTGGTATATACTAAGTTAAATTTATCTAGACACGATTTTAAGTTGTAGTTCTCAAATAAGTCAAAGTTAATTAAAGTAGGAAAGCTATTATCGTCTGACTTGTTGGTTTGCGCTATTAGCTCGTCTTTATCTGAAAAGCCATCCTTGTCACTATCAATACTTGGATCGATTGTACAAGCCTCTGGTAATTCATCATAACTATTAGCACTGTAATAAATGTTGTGAGTGCATCTATCTTCTATAGCAAAGCTTACCCCATTTAAAGTTTTCAGTGCTCGATAGTCATAGAAAGGTGTCTCGAGCAAACGTAATTCATGCAAATTAGGCAAGTTTTTAATTTTATCGAGTAAGCTATCTAAATCTGTCGATACGCTTTGGTTAATGGCTAAAGTTTGCAAATTAGTCAGCTGAGATAGAGGGGCTAGTTTCTCAGTATCAAGATTATGATAATGAAAAGATAAGTCCCTAATATTAGTCAATGCCTCTAACCCAGTTAAATCTTCGATTTTATGCCAGAATGGACAATGAATGCTATCAAGCTCAGAAGTATCGCTCACATCATGGCTGTTTATTTCAGAGAGCAAACATTCATACAGTTCCTCATCCACAATCCCTGCTAAGGCATCATCGAGCTCGTTTGCATGTGTATGGGTAGAAAAAGTGAGGGCGAAAAGGC
>NZ_JABULX010000053.1 GCF_013328345.1 Marinifaba aquimaris | reverse complement strand
AATATCTCACCAGCAGAATATGAGATAAAACTAAGTAAAAGTGCCTAGAAAAGTATCCAAGTTTATTTGACCGTTACTAATGATTTAAAGCGTTACTGGCAAGGGGCTATTAAGTATGCAGACAATGCGCTTTACTATACTAAATCCAATGGTCGAGACGGTGCATTTATTTATCAGTATGGAGAATTAAAGAGTTTAACGGCATAAAAAAAAGCAGCGTGAAGACGCTGCTTTTTTAAATATAGCGAAAGCCGTTATTTGATGTCTAATTGATCGATAACATACTGTGCTGCATCTTCGATTTTTAGCTGCACTTTATCACCACCACGGCGGCATTTGTATTCAACTAAACCTTCATCTAAGTTGCGCTCACCAATTACAATTGAGTGAGGTACACCAAGTAGCTCCATATCAGCAAACATTACACCTGGACGCTCTTTACGATCGTCAAATAACACTTCAACACCAGCGGCTTTAAGGTCATCGTAAAGCTTTTGTGCAACCTCTGGGATACGGTGAGATTTGTGCATATTCATAGGAACAATAGCAACAGTGTATGGTGCTAAACTGTCTGTCCATTTAATACCATATTTATCATTGTTTTGCTCAATTGCAGCCGCCACAATTCGAGACACACCAATACCATAACAGCCCATAGTCATGCTCTCGTGTTTACCTGATTCAGTTAACACGCCTGCTTTCATTGCTTCAGAGTATTTAGTACCTAACTGGAAGATATGGCCTACTTCGATACCGCGCTTAATTGAAACAACGCCATTACCACATGGGCTTGCATCACCTTCAACAATGTTACGCAAGTCAGCGGTAGTGAAGTTTTCATGATCGCGTTGCCAGTTTGCACCTGTGTAGTGGAAGCCGTCTTTGTTCGCACCACATACAAAATCAGCAAGATGAGCTGCGCTGTGATCAACCACAACGTCGATTGATAAGCCAATTGGACCTATGCTACCTGCACTGCAGTTTGCCGCTGATTTGATTTCTTCTTCACTGGCAAATGTCACTGGTGCATATACATTACTGAGCTTTTCAACTTTTACTTCGTTTAATTCGTGATCGCCACGTAGTACAAGTGCTACAACACCTTGTGCTTCGCCTTCAGCATTTGCGCCTTTTACAAGTAATGTCTTAACGGTTTGCTTTGCATCAACTTTTAATAAAGTCGCAACTTCTTCGATACTGTGTGCATCTGGTGTCGCTACTTCGGTTAACGCTGCAGTTGGAGTAGGGCGCTCACCTGCTGGCGCGTGGCATTCTGCTTTTTCGATATTAGCGGCATAATCACTACCCGAACTAAAGACGATTGCATCTTCACCTGATTCAGCAAGTACATGGAACTCATGAGATAAGCTACCACCAATTGAACCCGTATCGGCTAATACTGCACGGTACTCTAAACCTAAACGGTCAAAGATATTGCAGTAGGCCTGATACATAGCTTGATATGTTTTTTCTAAACAAGCTTGGTCTAAATGGAAAGAGTAAGCGTCTTTCATCGTGAACTCACGCGCGCGCATTACACCAAAACGCGGTCTAACTTCGTCACGGAATTTAGTTTGAATTTGGAAAAGATTAAGCGGCAGCTGCTTGTAGCTATTTACTTCTTTGCGAACCAGCTCAGTGATGACTTCTTCATGTGTTGGACCAAGTGCAAATGGACGGTCGTGTCTATCTTTAATGCGTAGTAATTCCGGGCCAAATTGTTCCCAACGGCCTGACTCTTCCCATAAATCGGCAGGTTGAACAACGGGCATTAAAACTTCAATCGCACCTGCTTTTTCCATTTCTTCGCGCACAATGCGTTCGACTTTGCGCAGTACTTTCAAACCACTTGGTAGATAAGTGTATAAACCTGACGCTAATTTACGGATCATACCCGCTCTTAGCATTAATTGATGGCTGATGACTTCTGCATCAGCTGGCGTTTCTTTTAAGGTCGATAATAAATACTGACTGGTACGCATGGATTTCGTTTCCGTCTTTTTGTTGTACTTTAGTTTTTTATGGGCGGTATTGTAGCGATATGTCGTCTAATTGACTATGGCTAAAGCAAGGGTTTATTCACTTAGCTTATGTGCTGTTTGCTGTATCGTATTGGCAATCGACAATAAGCCGTTCCCACGTGAGGGGCTTAAGTGTTTTATTAACGCGAGTTGTTCAAAATAACCATTGAGATCGAAAGTGGCTATTTGCTTAGCATTAAGACCATTTAATGGCGTGAGAAGAATGAAAAGCAGACCTTTAACTATTCTTGCATCGGCGTCGGCAAAGCACTTTAGCTCGTCATTACTGATCTCAATGTGCAGCCAAACTTGGCTTTCACACCCTTGTACTAAGTTCTGCTCAGTTCGATATTTGTCTGGGAAGTCCGCTAAGTTTTTACCCGCTTTCATCAAAAAGCGGTATCTGTCTTCCCAACTGGCGAATTGCTCGAAGGTGTTGATGATATCGTGGTATTGGCTATTCATTAAACAAAATCTTCTAACGATTGTAAGGCATTGATCAAAGCTTGAATTTCAGCGTAGGTGTTATAAGCGCATAATGAGACTCGAATTGTCCCTTTTTCTGTATCTAATACCTGCATGAGCGGCTGTGCACAATGGGTACCGACTCTGACTGCAAACCCCATTTGGCTGAGTAGTTCAGCAATATCTTGTACATGCCAATCACAAACGGTAAAAGAAATAGCACTGGTGCCTTTTTCACTGCCTTGTAACTTCACACCTGGGATAGACGCTAAGCCTTGATAAAGCGCTAAATAGAGTTTTTTCTCATATAGTGCTAAGGCTGTTTTATCCTGCGCTTGAATAAAGTTAAGCGTTGCCCCTAAACCAATGACATCTGCAATGTTTGGCGTTCCTGCTTCAAACTTATGCGGTAACTCAGAGAAACAGGCATCATCTGTTGAGACGTTTGACACCATTTCGCCGCCATATTGGTATGGCGTTAACGCATTTAAAATTTCACTTTTTCCATAAAGCACACCTAAACCTGTCGGGCCATAGACTTTATGGGCAGAGAAAGCATAAAAATCACAGTCGAGCTTTTGCACATCAACTGGTAAATGAGCAATAGCTTGTGCACCATCTACCAGTGTTAATGCTTTGTGTAACCGCGCTTTATTGATAATCGCATTGATTGGCTGAATGCTGCCAAGCACGTTAGATACGTGGCTAATGGCAACCAGTTTAGTTTTGTTGTTGATAAGTGCTAAACAAGCATTTAGGTCAATGCCTTGGGCATTAACGGGTGCGATGACCAATTTTAATTTCAGTTTTTTACATAACTGTTGCCAAGAAACAAAATTAGCATGGTGCTCTAATGCACTGACTAAAATTTCATCACCTTGTCTGAAATAACGAGAGAAGGCGAGGGATTGAGCAACTAAGTTGATGCTTTCAGTTGTACCTTTTGTCCAAATGATTTCTTTGCTTGAAGGTGCATTGATAAAATGGCGTACATCTTCTCGTGCTTTTTCATAAGCACGTGTACTTTTATCAGCAACTTGATGAGATGCACGGTGAACATTGGCATTGTAGTTAGCGTAATAATCGGCAATGGCATCAATCATTCCCTGTGGTTTTTGCGTTGTTGCGGCATTATCTAAATACGTCAACTCGGCATTATTTCGGAAAAAAGGAAATGCATGTCGAAAGGCTTGATGGGCATTTAATTCATCTTCAGTGAAGATAGTACTCGATGTCGGTTCCATTTCTTGTGTCATTGTCATAGCAGAATGTCAGAATTTATTTGAAGCAAGCTATCTCATCGTCAGTTAAGTAACGCCATTCACCTATTTCAAGGTCTTGGTCTAACTCAACTTGTCCTATTTGTTCTCGGTGTAAGCTTTCTACTCGATTACCTACTGCTGCAAGCATGCGTTTAACTTGATGGTATTTACCCTCACTGATAGTTAATAAAAGCTCATAGTCATCAATTTTTTCAACTGTTGCAGGTTTAGTTAAACCATCTTCGTTATGTAATTGCACGCCTTGTTCGAGTTGTTCAATCATTGAATCAGTGATCACTTTTTCTGTTTCAACTCGATAACGTTTTTGACAATCTTTATTAGGCGATGTGATGTTGTGTGACCATTGACCATCATCAGTGATCAATACTAAACCTGTGGTATCAGCATCCAGTCTGCCTGCAGTGTGTAATTTGTCGATTTTACTCACACCATCATCTATCAGAATATTCAATACACTAGGATAGACTTCATCTATATTTGAGCAAATAAATTCAGCAGGTTTATAAAGCATGATATAACGAGCACCGATTAGAGAAATACTTTCTCCATCAATGCAAACATCCGCTGTTTCAGCAATCTTTAAAGCCGAATTTTTAACGACTTCGCCATCGACCGTAACTTCTCCTCTGTGTAATCGTACTTTCGCTTGCTTACGGGTGAGTTCAGTATTTTCACAAATAAATTTATCTAGGCGTATTGGCATTATTTACTCGATTTTCTCTTGTTAACGGGTTTTCTACTCGAGTTTTGTGGTGCATTGCCACTTTTACCTTTACTTGGTTTACTCGAGTTTTTATTAAATTTATTGCTCTTGCTGCTATTGGGCTTGTTTGTGCCACTGACATCTTTGCGCTTTGGCTTTCTGCGCGGGTCGTCTTTATATTGAGCTTGAGTGTGCTTAGTGGCAGCACGCTCACCTTTTCGAGCGGGTTTAGCTTTTTGTTTTAGCTCATCTCTTGATGGTGGAGGCACAAGGTGGTTAGGGCCACGGCCAATGAGTCGGCTTAGCCCCATCGATTTGAGACCTTCGCGAATTAATTCAAAGTTCTCTGGTGCGTGGTATCTGAGTAAAGCGCGTTGTAAACGACGAGCGCGATCCCCTTTAGCAATTGAGATATTATCCGATTTGTAGCTAATTTTAGACAACGGGTTATGCTCGGTGTGATACATAGTTGTTGCCGTTGCCATCGGACTTGGATAGAAGTTTTGAACTTGATCGAGCTTAAAGCGGTTTTTCTTCAGCCAAAGTGCTAAGTTCACCATATCTTCAGGCGTCGTACCCGGGTGAGAGCTGATGAAATAAGGAATTAAATACTGCTCTTTGCCGGCTTCTTTCGAATACTTATCAAACAGTTCTTTGAACTTGTAATAGGTACCCATCCCAGGTTTCATCATTTTGTTGAGTGGGCCTTCTTCTGTGTGCTCTGGGGCAATTTTCAAGTAACCGCCAACATGGTGCTTGGCAAGCTCTTTGACATAGCGAGGGTCTTCCACAGCAATGTCATAGCGTACACCAGAAGCAATTAAGATCTTTTTGATGCCTTTAACATCGCGAGCACGACGATATAAATCTATGGTTGGGGTATGATCAGTGTCCATGTGGCCGCATATGTCAGGCCATACACATGACAATCGACGACATGTTGCTTCTGCTTTAGGGCTTTTACATTTTAACTTGTACATATTGGCCGTCGGGCCACCTAAATCTGAAATAACGCCAGTAAAACCTGGGACTTTCTCTTTAATATCTTCAATTTCATTGATGATAGACTCTTCGCTTCGGCTTTGAATAATACGCCCTTCGTGTTCGGTTATTGAACAGAAAGTACAACCACCGAAACAACCACGCATGATATTAATTGACGTTTTTATCATGTCGTAGGCTGGTATTTTCGCCTTGCCGTATTTAGGGTGAGGAACACGTGCGTAATAAAGATCGAAAATACCATCCATTTCACCTGTTTCTAGTGGAATAGCAGGTGGGTTAATCCAGACATAGCGTGCATCGTGGCGCTGCATGAGTGCGCGGGCACAACCTGGGTTTGTTTCTTGATGTAAAATTCGAGAGGTATGCGCGTATAGGACTTTATCCGCTCTGACCTTGTCATAAGGCGGCAAATTGACGTAGACCTCTTCCCATGGTTTTTTCTTTTTTTTAGCTTGGCTAATTTTAACGTTAGCCGGGTTGTCTAGTTGTACAACAATAGGTTTTGCTTGTTCAACCTTTTCCTCAACATCACCTTCAGAGCCGCACGGTGGTTCCTCTGTCATATAAGGGTTGGGAATGGCATCAATTTTACCAGGCTTATCTAACGTACTTGAGTCAACCCCGCTCCAACCAGGCAAGGCCTCTTTTAGCATGACCGCAGTACCGCGTACGTCTTTTATTTCTGATAGCGGTTCACCATTAGCAATGCGATGTGTGACTTCAAGTAATGCGCGTTCAGCATTACCGAAGATGAGAATATCTGCTTTTGAATCAGGTAAAATTGAACGGCGAACCTTATCAGACCAGTAATCATAATGGGCGATGCGTCTTAAGCTAGCTTCAATACCACCGATGACAACGGGGATGTCTTTGTAGGCTTGCTTACATTTTTGTGTGTAGATTAATGTTGCGCGGTCTGGACGTTTTCCACCTTCATTGTTGGGTGTGTATGCATCATCATGACGAATTTTTCTATCAGCCGTGTAGCGGTTGATCATGGAATCCATGTTGCCGGCAGTCACCCCAAAGTAGAGGTTAGGGCGGCCAAGCGCTTTAAACGTATCTGGATTATTCCAATCGGGCTGAGCTATGATTCCGACTCTAAAGCCTTGGGCTTCGAGTGTTCGCCCGATCACAGCCATACCAAAGCTTGGGTGATCGACATAGGCATCACCAGAAACGATGATGATGTCACAGCTATCCCAGCCAAGTTGATCCATCTCTTTTCTTGACATAGGTAGGAATGGCGCAGGCTCCGTTACCCTGTGCTGGTATTTTTCATAAGAAAAGATGTCTTTTGCTACAGGCATCATATTCGGGATAACTCACTATTTATAAAATTCAGGTCAGATCGCTTGGCATTATACCTGATTAAAGCTTTTTTTATTATCGCAAATCGCAAATTCTGTCTCTGGAATTTACTGTGTTTGTCATCTTGACTAAACCTTCGCACGTTAAGTTTTAAGCAAATTAGTTATAACGAGTACAAAAGATGCAATCTAACCGCCTATTTAAACTGAGTGCCTGTCGCTACAAAGGTTTTTACAGAACTGTATTATCACTTCTGCTGATTCATTCAATATCGGTTGGTGCGGCTACCCATTTTGAGCCAAAAGATAGGCCAATTGCTTTGATAGAATCGGTAAAAAATGATGAGCTAAAAAAAACGCTTTTGGCCTGTAAAGATAATAAGTTAAAGGCGAATCCATTTTCTATTGGCCACCGAGGCGCGCCGCTTTATTTTCCTGAACACAGTAAAGAGTCCTATTTAGCCGCAGTAAAATCGGCAGCTGGCATTATCGAATGCGATGTAACCTTTACTAAAGATAAACAGCTTGTTTGTCGGCATTCGCAATGCGATTTACATCGCACTACTGATATCTTGTTAAGACCTAACTTAGCGAAGAAATGCCAACAAGATTTTATGCCTGCAAACGATAACTCTCCTGCTAGAGCAATGTGCTGTACATCGGATATAACTTTGGCTGAATTTAAAACCTTATGTGCAAGACAAGATAAAGTTGATACTAAAGCACAAACCGCACAAACGTATTTAGCTGAAGACAGCAATAGTTACTCAGCTTGTGGCACACCTTTAAGCCACAAAGAGTCGATTGAAATTATTGATAAATATCAATTGGGTTTTACGCCTGAATTAAAATCTACTTTTGTAGAAATGCCGTATCAAGGTGACTTTACCCAACAAAGGTACGCATCGCAGTTGATTGATGAATATGTGCAAATGGGTATCGAACCGAGTCGTGTTTGGCTACAGTCTTTTAATTATCAAAATGTTTTATATTGGATTGAGCATCATCCTAGATTTAGAAAACAAGTCGTTTATCTTGATGATAGAGTGGAATCAGAGACATTTATTGTCAAGTTGACTGATTTTGAAAAAATGAAAGCTGATGGCTTGTCCATTATCGCACCGCCTATGTGGGCATTGGTTACACTCGATAGCAACAATCGCATCATTCCTTCAGACTATGCACTTTTGGCTAAACAAGCTGGACTTAAAATTATTACTTGGACTTTAGAACGCTCGGGTGATTTATCAAATGGTGGAGGTTGGTATTATCAATCGATTAGCAGTGCCATTAATACAAATGGCGATACTTACACTTTACTTGATGTATTAGCTCAAAAAGTTGGAGTTTTGGGGGTCTTTTCTGATTGGCCTGCAACTACGAGTTTTTATGCAAACTGTTTACTCGACTAATAGTAAAAAGTGCTTAAAAACCAAAATGTTATTACATTTGTAACTTAATGGTTGTATAAATAATCAAACAGAACAAATAAGCGATAAGTTTCTTGCTAAAGGCAGAGTTTATCGCTAAGAATAATAGATTAATTTCATTCAGGTATTCGTTGTATTAATGAACTGGCAACAACTCCACTTAATATTCGATACCTTAACTTGTCAAAATGCAATCGGTCGATTGGATACTCTCGCCATCGATTTTCTTAAAGATACATTGTCTGATACGGCATATCGCATGTATTACAATTTTCATTTAAGAGGTGTGAATGCGCTTGAATTGGTTTATGCCAATGAGCTTCAGATACCGACTGAAAAAGAGCTGCGACTGGTTGAGGAATTGGGATCTGCTAAATGTCTTCACCCAAACTATTTTGAAGAGGATGATCACAAATACTTCATCGTTTTAGTCAATGAACATTGCAGCTTTTTACTCATTATCGATGAGACTCATGAGATGTTTAAGCCGCAACTGATCCAATTTGTGAAAACACTTTGTGTGGTTTGGCAAAACCAACTTGAAATGCTTCATTACTTTCAAAAAGATGCTCTCACTGATTTGTATAACCCCAACATCCTAACAGAAGCGGTAAATGGTAATTCTGTTGATATTGCCGATATGTCAGTAGCCGCTTTTAAACGTAGCCACGCCCTTGAGAGACGTTCAGCTTTCAATAGTGCTGACTGTATTGCAATGATAGATATAGATGATTTTACCTTAATTAATGAAAGGTTCAGCCATACTATCGGTGATGAAGTGCTAATGAAGGTGGCTAGGCTACTAGAGATTACTTTCAGAGATAGCGACATGTTGTGTCGATACAGCGGTAATACCTTTGCTATATTAATAAGACATATCAGCCATGAGGGCGTGAAGGATGTATTAGAGCGATTTAAGGAAAAAGTGGCAAAAACCCATTTTCCTCGAATTGCTACGATCCAAGTCAGTATTGGTTATTCGATGACTATTTCAGGCATGTTAGCCAGTGAGCTCTATGAGCGAAGTATACAGGCGGTAAAAGAAGCCAAATCACGTGGTAAAAATACCATAGTTAACGCGGCTGATATTTTTGATGATAAACCTAGCTCAGATATTGAGGTTGGAGAAATAGAATTATTCTAGTAAAGCCCATATACAATTTGGACACGGAGATGCGATGAAGTCAGTGCAACATGCTCGAAAGGTTACTTTTCTGATCTTAGGCTGGTTTTGTGTCGGTCTTGCTATTATCGGGGCCATTTTGCCTCTTATGCCCAGCTTTGTCTTTGTTCTATTAGCTTCATATTGTTTTTCTCGATCCTCAGATAAGTATTTGCATTGGCTTAGAACCAACAAATATTTTGGTGAAACACTGGTCAATTATGAGAAGGGAAGAGGTTTAAAGCCGGCTATAAAATGTCGAGCGATTGCCTTTATCTGGGGGAGTATTGGGGTTTCAATCTATTTTGTGCAATCAAACGTTTATTTGGTGGCTCTACTTGCTTTAATTGCCATAACACTGACCATTTACTTGATAAGACTACCGAGCTGCAGTGATTAACCATGACCCATCCTACTATGGGTTGACACTTTTTTGATTAAAACGCCTGATGAATTTCATCGGGCGTTTTGTATTTTAAGGCCGAATGTGGCCTTTGTTGATTATATAAATCGACTGATTGTTTTACCATTTCCCTTGCCTCATTTAGGTTATTTGGTTTCATTAACAAGTATTCGTTTTTAAGAATACCGTTTACTCTCTCAGCCAGTGCATTTTGATAGCAGTCATAACCATCTGTCATTGAAC